>CAWILM010000010.1:0-206651 GCA_963836935.1 uncultured Acidimicrobiaceae bacterium | reverse complement strand
GGGTCTGTCCGACCGTGACGCCATCAGATAGCTGCGAACTCGCATCGACGGGAAGGTCGCCTGTGGGCTGGCGCTCGACGACCCGGGCTTCGACTTCACCGTGCTCACCTACTGGCGCACGCGCCTTCGCCAATCTGAGCGTCCCCAACGAATCTTCGACGCCGTCCGGGCGGTCGTGGAGGCGACCGGGGTGCTCAAGACAAAGCACCGCCGAGCCCTCGACTCGTCCATCCTCGACGACGCCGTCGCCACCCAGGACACCGTCACCCAGCTCATCGCGGCGATGAGAAGGGTCCGCCGCTCGGTGCCCCAAGCCGCCCGCGTCCCTCTCACGACGGCGAGCGACGAAGGCGCCAAGCCGGTCATCGAGTGGTCCGACCAGAGCGCCCGGAACGCCCTTTTCGACCGGGCTTGTGAACGACGCCTTCGCGGTCCTCGCCGCGGCCGAGAGCACTCGGATCGGTCAAGAGGCGAACGACGACGTCGGCCTGCTGGCTCTCATTGCGGGCCAGGACGTCGAGCCCGGTGCGAAAGAAGGCACCTGGCGTATCGCCAACAAGGTCGCCAAGGACCGGGTCATCTCGACAGTCGATGTGGAGGCCCGTCACGGTCACAAGTCGACGGCCGTGCGCACAGACGGCTTCAAGGCGCATCTCGCCACCGAGCCCGACACCGGGATCGTCACCGCCGCAAAGCTCACCCCAGCCAACCACGCCGACGGGCCGGTCGGCGTCTCCCTCATGCAAGACGAGCCCGACGGTCTCGAGGTCCTGGCCGATTCGGCCTATGGCTCAGGTGCCGTGCGCACCGCTCTTAGGGAGAGGAACCACCGCCTTGTCATCAAGCCGCTTCCCTCACGTCCCCACATCGCCGGCGGGTTCGCCCGCGACGACTTCTCGGTGGAACGCGCTGCCCGCTGTGTCACCTGCCCGGCGGGCATGTCGCCCGGCTCTCTGCAAGTGGCATCGCCAGCTTCGCCCCGCGTTGTGCGACCTGTGCGGTGCGGTCTGGTTGCACCAAGGCCAAGGCGCGCAGCTTGTCCGTTTCTGAGCACGACTTAGAGCTCGTCGCCGCCAGAGCGGCCTGGCGTGACGAGGAACTGCGCGCGACCTATCGCCAGCACCGCCCCATGGCCGAGCGCTCGATCGCCTGGCTCGTCGCGAAGGGGAACCGACGGCTCCGCTATCGCGGCGTCGAGCGCAACGAGGCCTGGCTCAACCGACGCGTCGCGGCGCTCAACTTACGCAGGCTCGTCGTGCTCGGCCTCACGAGGCGCGAGGGCACCTGGCTGCTCGTCGGCACCTGACGGGTCCTCGGGAGCGTCCCAAGGAGGGAACGACACCTGCGGTCGAAAGACCTACCAGCGCGGCCGGTTCACACCCTCTACCCCGGCTCTTCGGTGCGGGCTTACCCCCGAGGACCCAAGACCAACGCTACGCCGGTACTGGGTGGCGGGAAAGGCCTTGTTCAACAGGCCCCTAGGAGACCGCTGAGCAAGGCGTCTTCGAAGCTCGGCCGCTGTTCGATCGCCGCTTAGGCGTCAGCTGCTCCGCTCGCCGCCTGCCCGTCGGGCGAAGGTCGGGGGAGAGATTCGGTCGGAGGGCGGCCGGGAAGAGGCTCTCTCGGCGCTCTTGTGGCCGTTCTCCTTTGTTCTCAGCGGGGTTTCCTCGCCTCTGGCTACTCGGCCGTGGCAACCAGCCATGTCGAGCCGTCGTGGCTGAGGCCGAGGTTCAGCATCCGCATCAGGTTGACGGCGGCCGCCCGGTGGGCGAGCCAGATCCTGTTCTTCTCTATTCCTATGTAGCGAAGGCGGCGGTTCTGGCCGCGCACGAGCCAGGCGATCGTACGCTCGATCATCGGGCGCTTTTGCCGATAGGTCTCCTGGAACTCTGCTGTCGAGGCCAGCTGGCGGGCAGCCGCCAGGATGGCGGAGTTGTCGTGGACGACGATCGTGCGGCCCGCCTTGGACTTCGTGCAGCGCTTCTTGGACGGGCAGGTGGCGCAGCTCTTGGCGAAGCGGGCACGGCCATGGGCGTTGATGCTGACAGTCACGCCCTCGGGGCAGGTGACCGTTTTGCTTGCTTCGTCGATGTCGAAGTCGTCCAGGCTGTAGCCGCCCTCGATCGCCGGGCGCAGCGGCAGCGGCTTTATGACGGCGCTCATCTCTTTTTGTCCTATGTGCTGACGGAGGTCGCCCGAGCCGTAGGCCGAGTCGGCGAGGATCTCTGTGCCGGCCGGCTCGTCTTCGATGAGCCGGGGAGCGACGTCGGCGTCGCCGCTGTTGCCCGCGGTCAGGTCCGTGGCGGTGATGATGCCGGTGTCGGGCTCGGCGGCCACGTGGGCTTTGTAGCCGTCCCGGTAGGAGTGCTGTGTCTTGTGGGCATGGCGGGACTCGGGATCGACGCTCGAGATGACCCGGTCCGGGGCCGTCTGTTCGGCGATGCGCCAGGTGCCTGGCCTTTCTCCTTGTTCCACGTCCTGGCCGGCCAAAAGAGCCAGCAGCGCCACGGCCTCTTGCTGGGCCCGGTCGAGCTCGAGGCCGAGGTCCTCGGCGGCAAAGACGAGCTCGTAGGCGTCGTCCACGAGCTCAGAGACGAGGCGATCGATGTCGTCTTGGTCCTCGAAGTCGCACGACGGGCGCCCGGAGCCGAGGTTGTGCTCGTGCACATAGACGCCGTCGGCCAGCTCGGGCACGAGCTTTCGCACCCGACGGATCTGGCTTTGCAGCAGGCTTATGGTGTCCTGGCGCTGCACGGCGTCGTCGAGCACTGTCGAGTCGAGCGCCCGGCGGTTGCGCTTGGCGATGACGCCGGACTCCTTCACCACCTCCCGCACGGCCTCGAATATCCGCTCCGGGCGATCCGAGGCGCGCAGCTTGTTGCGCCAGAGAACCAGCACCGTCGGGTGGAAGCCCTCGTCGTCCAGAGCCAGGCCGGCGGCCACCTTCCAGGCGATGGAAGTCCGCAGCATCTCACAGGCCTCCCGATCGGAGAGCCCTTCCAAAGCCTGCAAGACCATCACCGTGGCGATCACGTCTGCTGGCACTGACGGCCGGCCGCGGCCGGTTGGGAACAGGTCCTCGAACAGCGCGTCCGGGAACACTCTTTGGCGGTGCTCGGCCAAGAAGGCGTGCACAGAACCCGGCTTCAGAAGGTGCTTGCAGAAGACGGCGGCGTCGAGGAGCTGGCGATCCGGCTTGGAGGATCCTTGCATCCCCCAATTCTTCTAGACCTGAGCCGAAATCGCGAATCCTGCCGGATTGCTCAGCGGCCTCCTAGGCGGAGGTCTCCGCTTCTTCGACAACCTCGAAGATCACGGTTCGACCCTGGATGTGCACGCGCGGTCGCATCCGACGGCGTCACACATCTGCGCTGCAGCGACGTGAGGTAAGGGACGGACGGCGCCGGCGCGGGGGCGTTCGCTCCGTTTGTCCGACCGGAAGCCGCTCCGGGTCGCGCCCTTAGACATCGGTTTCCTTCCCGGCGCGGCGGTGCTCGTGGTTATAGGTTCGGTGGGCGTGGATCCCCGCGCCCCGAGACTCGACGACGCCGGCGCCGCCTTGGCCGCCAACCCCTACGGTTACTACGACCCCGCCGCCCGGGAGTATGTGATCACCCGCCCCGACACGCCCACCCCCTGGATCAACTACCTGGGACAGGGCCGTTACGGCGGCATCGTCTCCAACACCGGCGGAGGTTTCTCTTTCGACGGCGATCCTCGTGACCGCAGGGTCAGCCGTTACCGCTACAACTCGCTCCCGGCGGATCAGCCAGGCCGCTACGTCTACCTCCGCAGGAAGGACACCGGCGAGTACTGGGGTGCGACCTGGCAACCGGTGCGGGCACCGCTCGACAGCTACGAGTGCCGCCACGGCGCGGGTTACACCAAGATCACCACCGAGCGAAACGGCACGCGGTCCGAGATGTTGTACTTCGTGCCGCCCACGGCACCTGATGACCCCTGCCCAGCGGAGCTGTGGGTGCTCCGCCTGGCCAACAACTCAGGGGCTAGCCAGGTGATCCAGGCCTTCAGTTACGTGGAGCTGAGCTTCCCGGATGCCTGGAGTGACCTTCACAACCTTGACTGGAGCCAGCACATACTGAGCTCCCGCTACGACGAAACCTGCCAGGCAATCCTGGCGAGGACCAGGTTTTCTCCCACCACGCAGTTCTTCGCTTCGGACCGTGCCCCGCTCGGCTACGACTGCGATCGGGAGGTCTTCGTCGGCCGGTGCCGGGGCCTGGAAGAACCGGCAGCGGTGGTCGCGGGCAGGGCGAACGGGAGCAGGGCTCCTCGCGGCAACAACATCGGGTCGTTCCACCACGAGGTCTCTCTCGAGTCGGGGGCCGCGGCCACGATCGTCTACGTTCTCGGGATCACCGACTCTCCCGGAAAAATCGGCCCAGTCACGGCGCGCTACCGTGACCCAGCCGCGGTAGAGCTCGCCTTCAAGGCCCTCCGTTCCGACTGGCAGAGCTACTTCGCGGCTTTCAGCGTGCAGACCCCGGACGCTGACACGATGGCGATGCTCAATTGCTGGAGCCCGTTGCAATGCCGCACCGCCCTGCACTGGTCACGTTTCGTGTCGGGTTACGAGACCGGCCTCGGCCGGGGGATCGGCACTCGCGACACAGCCCAGGACACCTTGGGAGTGGTGCACGCCGCACCGGACGAGGTCTCCTCCGGCATGTTGCGACTGTGGGGGGTGCAATTCCCGGACGGGCACACGTGGCACCAGTTCTTCCCCCTCACTGGGAAAGGTGGCCCGGGTCTGGCCGGGGAACGGCCGACTTGGCCCCAGTGGTTCTGCGACGACCACCTGTGGCTCGTCATCGCCACCTGCTCCTACCTCGAGGAGACGGGCGACTACGCGTGTCTGGAACGCCGCGTGCCTTACGCGCAAGAACAGGAGGCCGGTCCGCGGCGCAGTGGATCCGGCGGCGCGGGCACAGAGGACACGGTTTGGGGCCACATGATGGCGGCGTTGGCTTTCTCGCTCGCCAACCGCGGCCCGCACGGTCTCCCGAGATCTGGCTTCTCGGACTGGGACGACACCTTGAACGTCGACCACGGCTCGGGCCTGGCCGAGAGCGTCTGGTGCGCAATGCAGTTCTGCCGGGCGGTGCTGGACCTGGCGGAGCTGGCGGACCATCTCGGGCGGGGAGCGGAGGCGGAGCGGTTCCGGCGAATGCACAGGGAGATGGCCGATTGTGTCAACGCCTGTGCCTGGGACGGCTCCTGGTACGGGCGCGCCTTCGATGACGACGGCCGGCCGATCGGCGTGTCCTCGGAGGACCGGCACCGCATCAACCTGATCCCGCAGAGCTGGTGCGTGATCGGCGAGGTTGCCCCGCGCGAGCGGGCCGAGCTCGCGATGGCCTCGGCTCACGACATCCTGGGCACGCCCTACGGGCCCAGCCTGCTGTGGCCGCCCTATGACGGCGGCGACCCGCGCGTGAACGGGACGAGCACCTTCCCGCCGGGTGCCAAGGAGAATGGAGGGATCTTCTGCCACGCCGCGGCGTGGTCGGTCGTGGCCGCCGCCAAGCTCGGTGACGGCGACCGGGCCTATGAGTACTACCGCCAGCTCCTCCCCTTGTCCCGGCCTGACGTCGAGCGGGCGGCGGTGGAGCCTTACGTCTATTGCCAGAACATCTGCGGGCCGGCCCATCCCCAGTACGGCATGGGGCGCAATGCCTGGCTCACAGGCGCCTCGGCATGGATGTACGTCGCCATCACCCAGTGGATCCTGGGCATCAGGCCCACCCATGCCGGGCTCCGCATAGCCCCGTCAATCCCGTCCTCGTGGCCCGGGTTCTCCGCGCGGCGCCTGTTCCGTGGCGCCTGGTACGAGGTAACAGTGACGCGGCAGGGTCCGGGGAACGCGGTCTACCTCACGGTGGACGGTATGCCGGTCCCAGGCGACGTCGTGGCGCTGCCGCCGCCGGGGACTTCACATGTCGTGGTCGGGGCGACTCTGGGTGCGAAGCGGCTTGCTGAGCCGTAACCGAAACTGAGGCCGCGTCGACAGACCCTTGCCGTCCGGGCGCCGAGGCTGTCATGATTTCGAGCCAACCGATGAGTGGCGTGCGTCAGTCGCCACCACACAGAAACGGAACGTGATTCATTGTGACCCGCTACCTTCCACCGCGACCGCTACGACTCCATGACCTACCGCCGCTGCGGGCGCAGCGGCCTGCTGTTGCCGGGCGTTTCGCTCGGGCTCTGGCAGAACTTCGGCGACGAGCAACCGCTCGAAACCCAGCGCGCCATCCTGCACCGGGCCTTCGACCTGGGCATCACGCATTTCGACCTGGCCAACAACTATGGCCCCCCGTACGGCAGCGCCGAGTCCAACTTCGGCCGGATCCTCCACTCCGATTTCCGCGAACATCGCGATGAGCTGGTCATATCCACCAAGGCCGGGTGGGACATGTGGCCGGGCCCGTACGGTGATCTCGGCTCCCGCAAGTACCTCCTGGCCAGCTTGGACCAGAGCCTTCGCCGTATCGGGGTCGACTATGTCGATATCTTCTACCATCACCATTTCGATCCCGGCACGCCCCTCGAGGAGAGCATCGGCGCGCTCCACACGGCGGTCCAGCAGGGCAAGGCCCTCTACGTAGGGATCTCCTCCTATTCCGCCAAGCGCACCCGGGAAGCCATCGCCATCCTCGGCCGGCTGGGCACACCGCTTCTCATCCACCAGCCGTCGTACTCGTTGCTCAACCGCTGGATAGAAGAGGACCTGCTCGACGTCCTCGGGACCGAGGGTGTCGGGTGCATCGCCTTCTCGCCGCTCGCCCAGGGCCTCCTCACCGCCCGCTACCTCGACGGCGTACCTCAAGGTTCGCGTGCTTCAAGGCAAGGCTCGCTGTCGCGCGAGATGCTCAACGAAGACAACCTGTCGCGCGTGCGCGCCCTCAATGTCATCGCGCAGCGTCGGGGACAGAGCCTGGCCCAGATGGCCATCGCCTGGGTGCTGCGCGACCCTCGTGTCTCGTCGGTCCTGATCGGGGCGAGCAGCGTCACCCAGTTGGAGGAGAACGTCGCGGCCTTGGACCAGACCGATTTCTCCGCCGGCGAGCTTGCCGAGATCGACAGGCACGCCGTCGAGAGCGGTATCGACCTGTGGCGTACTCCTGCCACCAGCTGAGCCGGACAAAGGAGCGATCCACAGCAGGTCCGGCCCGGACACCGACGCCGTCGTCTTGAGGCCGGCTTTGCCAAGGCCAAAAGGTCGTCCGGAGACGCGGCCCTCGTCGACGGCCCGTGGGTGAGAACCGTGCCGGCGCTCGAAGTGCCCGGGAGTCCTCTACGGAGGTCAACTCCGAACGAGCGCGCCGGGACGAACGAACCGGTTATGCGGTCTCGGCATAGCTTTCGAGCTCGGCGAGCAGATGGTCCTTGGCACCGGAGGTCATCCACGAGATCTCGATCGCGTTGCGTTGCAGCTGCACGAGCTCGTCCGGCCCGAGACCTGCCGCCTCCTGCAAGGCGAGAAGATTGTCGGTGACGTAGCCCCCGAAGTAGGCCGGATCGTCCGAGTTCACCGTCACCCGGATGCCGCGTTCCAAGAGCCGCCTTATCTCGGTCGCCTTCATGTCACCGGTCACCCACCGGTTGGATATTGGGCACACCGTGAGCCCAAGGCCGCGCCGCGCGAGCTCATCGGTTAGCTCCTCGCTCTCGAGGATGTTCACACCGTGATCGATCCGGTCCACTCCGATCACCTCGAGGCACTGGCGAATGTGCTCGATCGTGTTGGCCTGGTCCACGTCGCAGTGCATGGTGATCTGGAAGCCCTCGGACCGGGCGCGGGCGAATACCCCGGCGAACTTGCTCGGGGGGTTGTCCCGCTCGTCGGAGTCCAAACCGACTCCGGTGATCCACTCCCGGTAAGGAAGGGACTGCACCAAGGTCGCCATGGCGTACTCGGCCGAATAGTCGCGCAGGAAGCACATGATCAGTTCGGCGCGTAGTCCTAGCTGCCGGCGGGCAGCCACGATTGCCTGCCGCAGCCCACCGATCACGGTGTCGAACGCAATGCCGCGCGAGGTATGTGCCTGGGGATCGAAGAACATCTCCACGTAGCGGACGTTCTCCTCGTGCGCACGCCGAAGGTAGGCCCACGCGAGGTCGTGGAAGTCGTCGGCTGTCTTGAGCACCCCCATGCCCTCGTAGTAGCTCGCGAGAAAGGAAGTCAGGTCGTTGAAGCGGTAGGATGCCCGCAGCTCAGTTACATCCGCGTGGGCAAGCTGGATCCCGTTGCGCTGCGCGAGCGCGAACCTCAGTTCCGGCTCGAGCGTGCCCTCGATGTGCAGGTGCAACTCGACTTTGGGGAGGCCCTTTGTGAAAGCGGCACGATCTGTCATGGCCTCACCGTACCTGTCCGTGCGGCGTCGGGTTCGTACCTCCGGGCTGCGGAAGTCGTGTGACGCACTCGCGTCGGGACGGGTGGGGACCGCCCGAACTCGCCGGCGCCGGACCGGGCAGCCTGCTTCCGGCGTTTGTAGGCGGGCACTTGCCGGCGCCCAACACCGAGTCTCCGCTGTTCTTGTTGGCGGGCGGACCTGCCAGGCCAGTTTGGGCCACCTCGGTAAGGGCTTCACGGCCGACTACTCCAACGAAACCGCGAGCCCCGTCCTGGTCGGCGCCATTACAAAAGGAGCAGGCAACCCAAGCGCTGACTTCTTGCGGAGTCAGGGGGCGATCGCGGGCGAGGGCGTCCGGGCAGACCTCCACAGACCAAAGTCGGCCCGAGGACCCTCGTGCGGGACGGGACGGTCAGCGGCTCCCCGTTTTTCAGCCGGCGCTGGATGCGGTCCGCTGGCCTGCCCCGGGTACTCGACGTCGCCTTCATTGCTAGGCCCATCCAACAAGCTCGCGGACATTGCCACCAACGGCGCCGACAGCTCGCGTCCGTTGCCCACCTTTCGACAGCAAGGCGGCCCGGTCGCGCCGTGCCCAGAGCGGCCGGACGAACCCGGGAGCGTTCCGGCCGACGTGCGGGCAGGTCTCAGGCGATCACATGACTCCCGCTCGGTGGCCACCTCTGACGGAGTTGTCACCCGCCCGCCATGGCACCGATGACGAAAAACGGCTCCGCTCCCGTCACGACAGACTCGGGAAGAGCCCTGTCAGGCGCCTCGTGGGACAGGTCTTCCTCGCAAGCAAAGAAACGAACGAACGGCCGCCGGTTCTGCGTGACGGGGTCGCGGATTGTCCCGAGGAGCACCGGATATCGCGCCTCGAGCGCGTCCAGCAGCGCACGCTGCGTGGGCACACCGGTGATCTCGATCTCGACCTCCCGGCCGACGTTGGCGAGGGTCCGCAGGTGTGCCGGCAGCACAACCCGGATCACGGCAAGGTCTGGACTTCGACCGACAGCACTGCGGGCAGGTCCCTCACGATCGGCGCCCAGCTGTCCCCGGCGTTGGCCGAGGCGTAAACTTGGCCCCCAGTCGTGCCGAAGTACACCCCGCACTCGTCCAGGGAGTCCACGGCCATCGCGTCGCGGAGCACATTCACGTAGCAGTTCTTCTGGGGAAGACCGTCGGTGAGCGGCTCCCATTCGTTGCCGCCGGTCCGGCTGCGGTAGACACGCAGCTTCCCATCGGGAGGGAAATGCTCGGAGTCGCTCTTGATGGGAACGACGTAGATGGTCTCGGGCTCGTGGGCGTGCACATCGATGGCGAAACCGAAGTCGGTCGGGAGATTCCCGCTGACCTCTTGCCAGGACTCGGCGTTGTTGTCGGTGCGCATGATGTCCCAGTGCTTTTGCATGTAGAGCACGCTCGGACGTGACGGGTGCATGGCGAGGTGGTGAACGCAGTGGCCGACTTCCGCGTCCTCGTCCGGGATCGACCCCGAACGAAGCCCCCGGTTCTTCGGGCGCCAGGTCTCCCCACCGTCGTCACTACGGAACACACCGGCAGCCGATATCGCGACGAAGACCCGATCAGGCTCGCTCGGGTCCACGATGATCGTGTGCAGGCACATCCCACCGGCACCGGGTTGCCACGAGGACCCAGAGTCCTGGCGGCGCAGCCCCGCGAGCTCCTGCCAGCTCTTGCCCCCGTCGGTCGAGCGAAAGAGCCCCGCGTCCTCGACACCGGCAAGGACCGTGTCGGGATCGCGCAACGACGGCTCAAGATGCCACACCCGGGCGAACTCCCATGGGTGTGGCGTTCCGTCGTACCACTGGTGCGTGCCGGGCACACCCTCGTACTGGAACTGGTTGCCGACCGGTTCCCATGTCTTGCCACCGTCGTCGGAGCGCTGGATCAACTGCCCGAACCAGCCCGTGGACTGCGACGCATAGAGCCGGTCCGGGTCGGCCGGCGAGCCCTTGACGTGGTAGATCTCCCAGCCCCCGAAGAAGGGACCGTTGACGGCCCAGGCCTCGCGTTTGACGTCCGAGGTCAGGACGAAAGCACCCTTTCGTGTACCAACCAGCACCCGCACACTGCTCACCTTTGCTCCTCTCCAAGATCTGCGAGGTCCTGCCGGTCCCCGATACGCCGGGGGGGCCCACTCTCATCGCACCACATGGGCGGACGGCTCCACCGGGTCGATTTCATCGCGGCCCCAAACCCGACAACGACGTCCCCGTCCCGCCCCGGCCGGGAACGAAGTGTCAAGACCAGCTGGAATCCCCCCGGAACCCTCCCGCGGAGATTCTAGGCAACCGGCTCCCGCCTGACCAGGGGTCAGACGGTTTCTCGCGGACCCGGACGGGTCGCGGAGCGAGCGCATTCTCCGACGCGCCCTGTTGCCTCAAGCCCCGATGTCCTCCCCCAGGTACGCCATGCGCACACGGTCGTCGCGCAACAAAACGGCAGAGGTGTCCTGCAGCACGATCCTCCCCGTCTCGAGCACGTAGCCGCGGTCGGCCAACTGGAGCGCCTTGGCCGCGTTCTGCTCCACCAACAGCACCGTGACGCCCTGGTCCCGGATCGTCCTGATGATCTCGAAGATCGTCTGGACGAACAGCGGGCCTAGTCCCATCGAGGGTTCGTCCAGGAGAAGGAGCCGGGGTTCTGCCATGAGGGCGCGACCGATGGCGAGCATCTGCTGCTCGCCGCCGGAGAGGTTGCCGCCCTGCTGCTTGCGCCTTTCCTTGATGATCGGGAACAGGTCGAAGACCTGTTGCATCTTCGCGGCCTGGTGGTGGGGATTGTTGTACGCGCCGATCTCAAGATTCTCGATCACGGTCATCTGTGGGAAGATCCGCCGCCCTTCAGGCACGTGACTGATCCCGAGCTCGACGGTCTTGTGTGCCGCGAGGCGCGAGATGTCAGCACCGTCGAAGCGGACCGTGCCCCGAGACGCGTGGTGCAGTCCCGAGATCATCCGCAGCGTCGTCGTCTTGCCGGCACCGTTCGCGCCGAGCAGCGTGACGATCTCACCCTTGTCGACAGAGATCGTGAAGTCGTGCAGAGCCGGGACGGTGCCGTAGCGGACCTCCGCGCCTGTCACCTCCAAGAGCGCCATCAGAGCACCTCCGCCCCGGTGTCGGCTTCGCTGTCGGGCGTGCCCAGGTAGGCGGCGATCACGACCGGGTCCCTTTGGATCTCCGCCGGAGAACCTTCCGCGATCACCTGGCCGAAGTTCAGAACGATGATGCGCTCGGCCACGGACATCACGAGCTTCATGTCGTGCTCGATAAGGAGCACGGTGACGCCCAACTGGGAGCGCACCTTGCGGATGAGCTCCCCGAGCTCGACCTTCTCGGCCGGGTTTGTCCCTGCGGCGGGCTCGTCCAAGAGCAGCACCTCGGGCCTGGTGCCGAGGGCCCGCGCGATCTCGAGGCGACGGCGGTCCCCGTAGGGGAGCGAGCTCGAGATCTCGTTCGCCCGGTGCGTCAATCCGACGAACTTCAAGAGCTCCAGGGTCTTGAGGTCGCTCTCGTGCTCCTCGCGCCTTGTCCGTGGCAGCCGGAGCATGGCACCGATGGCCCCTGTGTGCTGTTTGGACTCGACGCCGATCTTCACGTTCTCGAAGGTCGTCAGCGCACTGAACATGCGCGAGGTCTGAAAGGTCCTTGCCACCCCGAGCCGGTTCACCTTGTAGGGCTTGCGCCCGATCACGCTAACGGCGTGGCCGCTCTCGGAGGTGAACACGATCGTCCCCTCCTGGGGCGTGTAGACGCCGGTCAGGCAGTTGAACAGAGATGTCTTCCCGGCCCCGTTGGGACCGATGATCGAGAGGAGCTCGCCCCGGTGCAGGTCGAGCGAGACGTCGCTCAGGCTCGTGACGCCTCCGAACCTGAGGGTCACGTTCTTGACCGAGAACACGATGTCGGTCGCGTTCTGCGGGGCCGGCTCCGGCGTGGCGTCGGTCATTTCGTCTCCGGGCCTATGTAGCCCGGCTCGTCGAGCGACAGCTTGCCGTAGGAGGACGGCAGCGTGTCTCCGAGCGACGTGCTGCGCACGGGGCCTCCCGGACTCTCGGCATGACCGATGCCCTCCTCGGTGAGCAGGATCTCCCTGCGCCGCCGCCGCGAGGGGATGATGCCCTGAGGCCGGAAGATCATCATGAGCAGGAGCAGGCCGCCGAGGTAGATGAACTCGTCCTGGAACTGGTAGTCCTGGAAGGAGCGGACCTGGAGGTACTGGGGGAGCCACTGGATCAGAGAGGCACCGATCACCGCGCCCACGATAGAGCCCATGCCCCCGAAGATCACGAAGACGAGGACCAGGATCGAGGTCTGGACGATGAAGTCGTTCGGCACGAGACTTTGAATCTGGCTGGCGAAGAAGACCCCCGCAAAGCCGGAGGTCGAGGCCCCGATGGCGAATGCCATGACTTTGTACTTGAGGGCGTTGATGCCCACGGAGTCGGCCGCGACCTCGTCCTCGCGGATCGCCGTCCAGGACCGCCCCACCCGGGACTGCTCGAGGAAGCTGAATCCCACCATGAACACGACCGCTACACCGAGGATCAGGTAGTAGTAGGGCAGCACCGTCCCCGTCCAGGCATAGTTCACCCCCAGGAGGTGGACCGAGAACTGCGGGATAACGCCCGGGGTTCCTGCCGGTCCGCCGGTCACCCCGTCGAGATTGTTCGCGACGATCTCGATGATCTCCCCGAATCCCAAGGTCACGATGGCGAGGTAGTCCCCACGGAGGCGAAGCGTGGGAGTCCCGAGGAGGACCCCTGTGAGCATCGCGGCCACCAGGGCGAAGGGGATGATCCAGAAGGGATTGAGGAGGAAGGGCGGTTGCACGGGCAGCACGCGCCGGTGAAGTAGGCCGATGTGTAGGACCCGATCGCCCAGAAGGCGATGTAGCCGAGGTCGAGCAGGCCGGCGAAGCCGACGACGACGTTGAGACCCATGGACAAGAGCACGTAGACCGCAACCTGGGTGGTGAGGATCGACTGGATCCCCGAGTTCATGTGCAGGGGCCATTGGATCGCCACGAGCAAAGCCGCGATCGTGATCGCCGTCTTCCCGTAGGCGAACCTCGCCTTTTTCGTGATCCCGACGAACTCGAATCGGTCGCCCCGTTCGGAAGGTGACCCCCTGAGGGCGCGAACGAGGTCGGCCGCCACCCCCGCGAGGGCGTACAGGACCACGACCGCGCCGACGGCCATCACCACCAACCCCGCGGTGTGGCTGTGTGGCAGGACGTGGATGGACGCGAACCAACGTGCGACAGAATGCGGTGTCGACGCTCGCCAGAGGGACCACGATGTCCACATCAGCCACCCGTAGACCACAAGGATTGCGCCCGCGAGCCTGACGAGCCGACGGTCGCGCCGGAGGGGGACCAGCCTGTGGAGAGCGGCGAGGCTGAAGAGCAGTCCCTCGAGCACCCCAAGGCCGAGCGCGAGCCACAACAGGATGAGGCCCAGGGTCCGGCTGTGCGGCACCGCCCCGATCGTGTTCAGGTACTTCGAGACGGGGTTGTGCATCCAGGCGAGCACCCCGTACAAGGCGAGGAATAAATAGCCGCCCAATCTCGCGATCCGCAGCGAGTGCGACTGGAGAAGGTAGACGACCAGTTCCATTGCCGCGAGGGCGGCCCCGACCTGGACGCAGATGCCGCCCTTCCAGGTGTCGCCCGGTGCGATGAAGGAAACCCAAATGAAGCCGACCGCGAGGATCACCGCGGCGAGGGCCAGTCGCGTCCTGCGCAGCCCGGTCACGCGCTGGACCGAGGAGCGGATGCGGTTGGCTCCCGAGGTCGTCGGCCCGCCCAGGGCCTGCCAGATCGAGAGGACGGCGAAGATGACGGCACCGAAGCCGAGGAACCAGAACAGCCTTGGGAACTGCAGGGCGCCGGTGAACCCCGAAGTGGGTGCATCGACCGTCCCGGGAGGTCCGGTCACAACAGCGACGACCACGGCAGCCACCATGCAAACGCCGAGCCGCCGCGCAACCGTGCTGGTGGCGAGGCGCGCGAGTTGTTTCGAAAGCTGAGCACGTGGCGCCTCTTCGACGGGGCCGGGGCCCGGGCGTGCCTCGGTGTCCAAGCCGGTCGGAGTCATGCCTCCCTCCCCAGTCGCTCACCCAGGATGCCCGTCGGGCGGAAGAGAAGGAGCGTCACGAGTACGCCGAAGGCTACGACGTCCTGCCATTCCGCGGACATCCAGCGCAACGGGATGGACTCGAACAGTCCGAGCAAGAGACCCCCGATCATGGCTCCCCGGATGTTGCCGATGCCACCGAGGACCGCGGCGGTGAAGGCCTTCAGGCCGGGAACGAAGCCCATCGTGTAGATGACGCCGAACTGCAGGCCGAAGAGGAATCCTGCGACACCACCCATGAGCCCGCCAAGCACGAAGGTGAGTGCGATCGTCCGGTCGATGTGCACGCCCATGAGGCTCGCGGTCTCGGCGTCCTGGGCGACCGCACGGATGCCCTTACCGAGCTTGGTCCTGCTCACGACGGCGTCGAGCACGACCAGCAGGACCACCGCGACGACCATGGTCAGGACCCAGTCGGACTGGACACCCACGCCGCAGAGGGTGAAGGCGTTGCCGTTGACCACGGCGGGTGTCTGGATGAACTCCGTGTAGCGGCCGAACTCCTTGCCCGCGATGTTGTAGAGGAAGAAGGAGGCGCCGATGGCGCTGATGAGGTAGGTGAGCCTGGGGGCGTTGCGCTTGCGCAAAGGCCGATACGCCACCCGCTCGAGCACGAAGGCGGTCGCGCCGCCGGCGAGGGCGCCGGCGAGGATTCCGATGAGCATGAACCCGATCGCCCAGAATCCCGCCGGTGTCGAGGTGCCGAGCAGCGCCCGCATCGCGAACAGGCCGCCGAACCCACCGGCCATCACGACCTCGGAGTGAGCGAAGTTGATGAGCTTGAGCACGCCGTAGACCAGGGTGTAGCCGAGCGCTATGAGCGCGTAGAGGAACCCGTTGGCGAGTCCGCCAACCACGAGCGAGACCCAGATGTTGTTGTGCGCCAGGAACCCCGGGCAATGCATGCGTTCGATTCACTCCCCTCGGCCTTGGCCAGCACATTACTAAGTTGTGGCGACACGCCCAGGTAAAAAAGGCCGGGCACTCCGCGAGGTCGCGGAGTGCCCGGCTCGTTCACACGATGCTGAGCGGTACTACTCGAGCCCGAGCTGGACCAGGTTGCCGTTCTGCACTTGGTTCACGTAGATCGCCTTGCCCTTGATGTTCCCGTCGGACGCGAAGGAAATCGTCTTGGTGAGGCCGACGTACGTGATCTTGTGGAGGCCGGCGACAATGGCCGCGCGAGTTATGGCCATCGTGCCGGTCTTGCCGGACGAGAGGATCTTCATCTCGTCGATGATCGTGTTCGTTGCGTCGAAAGCCTCAGCCGAGTAGATGGCCGGAGCGAAGTGGGCGAGCGCCTTGAACCCAGCCGCGAAGGCCTTGTCGGCGGCGCTGTGGCCGATCACGGCGCACGCGCAGGACGCGTACACGCCGTTGGCGGCTGTGTGCGGGTCGGTGCTCGTGATGAGCGAGATGCTGTCGCTCCCATCGCCACTCATGATCTTGCCCTTGTAGCCCGCCTTGTGCAACGCACTGACCAGAAGGCCGAGGTCGCAGTAGTAGCCGCCGTAGAAGAGCAGCTGCGGATCGGCCTGCACGACCGTGGCTGCGTCCTCCGGGTACTGAGTCGGGCTCGCGGTCCCGTCGCTGCACTCGGTGGTGCCCGGGAACGCGATGGCTGTCACCTTTGCGCCGTCCTTCTTCGCCTGGGCAGGCAAAGGCGTCGGCAAGGCCCACGCCGTAGGTGCCGGCGTCGTTGACGACGTACAGCTTCGTGTCCTTGAGTGTGTTGACGACCCAATTGGCGTCAGCCGGTCCCTGCACGCCGTCGTCCGCGACGACTCGGAAGAAGTTCTTCCATCCATAGGTGGCCAGCGCCGGCAGTGTCGCCGACGGGCTCACGGTCGCAAGGCTGTGCGAGCTGAAGGTCGGCTCAGCCGCCTTGGTGGCACCCGAGAAGGCGGGGCCGACGGCGGCTATGACCGTCGGGGTTGGAGACGATCTCCTGGGCGTCGGTCGGCGAAAGCGTCGCCGATCCCTGGTCGTCCTTGCGGATGAACACAAGCTTGAAGGGAAGCTTGCCGAACGCCGACATTCCGGAGTTCGCGGCATTGACGGCGTACTCGACCGCGTACTCCATGTTCAGGCCGAGCTGCGCGTTGCCACCCGAAAGCGGGCCTTCGTAGGCAATCTCGAACGTCGGCGTTGATGTGGTCTGATGCTTGGCGTTTGCGAACGCCGCTCCGCTCAGACTGGTGAGCACGAGTGCTCCCACCACGAGCGGCACGGCGGCCTTGATGAGCGACTGCCTCATGAGGTCTCCTCCACTAGGTATGCACTTGGGGGGCTCCCGTTTGCCCCCTAGTACCTGTCCGCGGACAGTGGGGAAACCTTACTGGCTCAGTGACAATTGAACAAGCTAGGGCGTAACCAAGACGTAACCACGTAGCAACGCAAGCTTCGGGGAGGGCGGCCCGGGCACGGACGGAGCCGGCGGGAAGTGGCAGAAAGCCAGAATTGGTGACCGACCTGCTCATTCGCCTCGATGCCGAGTCCGGCGCGGGCGCTGTTGTCAGTTGACGATCGTGACGAGGGTTCCGTAGGCGAGATAGGGCCAGGCCTTGGCGGCGTCGGCGAACGGCAGCTCGATGCATCCGAGGCTCTGCGGGATGCCGTAGTCGGCGCGGTCCATGTAGTGCACCGCGTCGTTGCCCTTGAAGTAGGCGATGTACTGGACGAGATCGGCGTAGTGCCGGCCGTCCGGGTTCGTCCCTCGCATGACCTGTCGGCGAAGACGTGCATCGACGGGGAACGTGCCGTCCGGCGTCGGGGAGCCGGGTATGCCGGTGTTCGCGAGGCTGTGAAGCACGACGACCCCGTCGTGGTAGATCGTGAGCGACTCCGGGTCCGCCTTGTCGGCGAGGGCGTAGTTGTACCCACCGGTGTTGACCACGCCCGAGGCGAGGGCACCGAGCAGCGAGGTCCAGAGCGCGGCTTGGATATCCCCGTTCGGCACGAACCCATGGTCGGCCTGGAACGACATGATGAGGCCCCTCGTGAAGACGTCGTCGACGCCGGGCTCCCACATCGCGCTGAGCCCAGCCGGCCAACCGCTGTCCCGCCAGGCATAGCTACCGGCGGGAGGGTCGTAGACGGCGGCCAGCTGGGCGGCGGTGTCACTCGGTGCGATCGGCGCGCCGGCAGGTGTCCAAGCGAGCGGTGAGTAGTCGAGAAGGGAAAGGAGTTGCTGGAGACGCACGACCGAGCCGTCCGCGACCTGGAACTGCTCGACGACCGTTGTGCCGAGCCGGCCTCCGTTCGCACCCATCACTCCGTTGGGCCCTCCCGGCACAGTGACGGCGATATCGGCGAGCGGGGCGAAGTCGCTGCTCGGAGTGAAGCTGAGCGAGGCGCCCCTGGATTGCCAGGCCCCGGCTGTCGTCGGAGTGACGGTCGGCAGAGCCGAGCTCTTCGCAAGGGGGGAGGACAAGGTGATCGTGATCGGCGAAGTGGGGGAGACACCCGTCGCTCCGTTGGCCGGGACGACCGAGAGCACGCGCAGCGCCGGGGGAGCGACCGTCGTGGTTCCGCTGTGCGCGCCGGGCTGGCGACCGTGCCCGGCCGTGCCAGGCGTCGTCCGATGGCTCATGGCGCGGGTGACCAGCGCTCCGACCAGACCCCCGGCGCACAGACACAGCACGATCGTTGTGACGACAAGAGCTGGCGAGCGTCGACCTCGTGCTCGGTAGGTGGCCGTGGCGACTCCCCTTCCTTCTTTCCTTACGTGTCGTCGCTTCACCCCCACCGACAGTGTGACCGATCCGGCGAGTAGATTCTCACCGACCTGTCGCGCACTTGACGTGCACGGTCAACGGTCAAGGAGGCTTCGTAACGTGGGGAATTCTCGCATGTCTGCGCGGTCCGACACCGCGCGGGGGAGCAGGAGTGCCGCGGCGCAGCTGCCCGGCCGGGCGATGCGTCGCCGTGTCTCCTCGCTCCTCGGGGGAGTCATGCTCGTTTCCCTCGCGGTGGTCGCCGCGTTCCCGCCCGGTGGACCGAGCGCGTCCTCTACGACCAGGAAGGCAGCCGCGGCGAGCCCGGTGTGGCTCTGCAAGCCTGGGATGCCCGACGACCCGTGCACCTCGAGCCTTGCCACGACCGTCGTACAGGCTTCGGGAGCGACATCGGTGTCGCACGCGAACGTCGACGCCGCGTCCAAGTTCGACTGCTTCTATGTGTATCCGACGGTCAGCCAGGAGACTTCCGCCAATGCCGACCTGAAAGTCCAGCTGAGCGAGAGGAAGGCCGCCACCGCCCAGGCGTCGCGCTTTTCCACGGTCTGTCGCGTCTGGGCTCCGATGTACCGTCAGATCACCCTGGCGGGCTTCTCCGCCAACCCGACCGTCACCTCGCCCTCCACCGTCACCGCCTACGACAGCATCCGGGCCGGGTTCGAGGACTACCTGGCGCACTTCAACGACGGGCGCCCGATCATCCTCCTCGGGCACTCACAGGGCTCGGTCATGTTGATCCTGTTGCTCGAGCATCTCGTCGACACCAATGCCGCCCTGCGTAGCCGTCTCGTGCTCGCGATCATCCTCGGTGGCAATGTCGTGGTTCCCACCGGGTCGCTCATTGGCGGCAGCTTCAGCCAAGTCCCGGCGTGCTCGAGGGCAGGGGAGGACGGGTGTGTGGTGGCCTACTCGAGCTTCCCGGATCAACCTCCTGCTACCTCCTTTTTCGGGAGACCGGGCCAGGGCGTGTCGATCATGGCCGGCCAGACGCTGAGAAAGCGGTTGCAAGTGGTCTGCGTCAATCCTGCCGCCATGGGTGGAGGCACCGGCGTGCTCGAGCCGTTCTTCCCTTCGGATGGTCTCGAGGCGACCCCGTGGGTCGAGTTCCCGCAGCTCTACCGCGCGTCCTGTGAGAGCGCCGGCGGAGCGACCTGGCTCCAGGTAACCAAGCTTTCCGGCCCGACGGACAGGCGCCCGGTCTTGACCGAGACAGATGGGCCCGGTTGGGGTTACCACGTTGCCGATGTCAACGTCGCGCTTGGCAACCTCGTCGCCGACGCAGCCGCCGCCGAGGCATCGTGGTCGAAGGGTGAGCACTTAAAGTAGCCGCGGAACAGCCGACGGAGGAGGCTTTGCATGCTCGTCGTGGGGACAACAGCACACCTGGAGGACCTCGACCGGTCGTACACGTACGCGCAGGACGTGTCGGTCACCGCTTTGGCCGTCGGCTCGTTCACCGGGGGAGCCGGGAGCTTGCTGCCGACCGCCGCGCGTCAGGTGTGGAGCATTCTCGACCGCGAAAGGATCGTCGCGCTGGAACAGTTCGATGTCACGCCGCTGGTGCGCTTGCCGACCGCGACCGCCCAGAGCCTGGCGGTATCGCCCGCAGGCAGCCTCGTGGTCGGGCTCGAGGGTGCCCATCTGCGCACCGTGTCGGCAGCCGGCGAGGTGAACGAGCTTGGCTCCTTTGACACGGTCGCAGGCAGGAACGAGTGGCACAACCCAGCCGGCCCGTCGCCGGACCTTCGCTCGATCGCCGTCTCCGGCGCCGACGTCTGGTTCGCGGGCGTGCACGTCGGGGGTCTGTGGTGCTCGCAGCGACCGCGGCGAATCCTGGCAGAGCGTCATCGCACCTGAAGCGGACGTGCACGAGGTTGTCACCGGAGAGGGCGAGTGTGTCGCGGTCGCCGCGGCAGTCGGCTTCGGGTGGAGCGAGGACGGCGGTCAGAGCTGGCAATGGACGACCGACGGGCTGCACGCCGGCTATTCGAGAGCGGTCGCACTCGACGGCGACGCAGCCTTCGTGACCGCTTCGACCGGCCCCGACACGGCCGACGGCCGCCTTTACCGATGCCGCCTCGGGGACCGTTTCGAGCCATGCGCCGGCGGTCTTCCTCCGTCCTTCCCCTTCAATCTCGACACTGGGTCCCTCGCGGCCAGCGCCGGGCGGGTCGCCCTCGGCACGCGCAACGGCCTCGTCTTCCGGTCCAGCGACAACGGGTCCACCTGGAGTCTTGCCGCCGACCGGATGCGCCCCGTGACCGTGTTGCGTTTCGCCTGACGCTTCTCACAAGCGCACGCGGCTCTTGTCGCCCGGCGGCTGACCGCCTGCAAAGCAGTTGGCTGCAGTCCTGCAGATATGATCGGGCGACTCAGCCTGGGACAGTACCTGGCATCACTGTGCCTGGGCGGACCCACCACGCGCCTGGCGCGCCGAGCAACACCAGGAGAGGGGACACCGTGTCAGGGAGTGTTTTCAAGGCGAACCTGGACATCAACTTGGCTGCAGGAGCGACGCGGGCCCGCCGCCGGCGCTGGTCCAACCGGCTTTTCGGCGTGGGCGCGGCGCTTTTCACCTGCAGTCCCTTCCTGGCGATGCTGCCGTCCGCGGCCAGCGCCGCCCTGCGGTCCCCGTCGATGGTGGCCGTCACGGCCGCGCCCCGGATCCCCGCCCGCGACAGCGCCCTGGGCTCGGTGCCGGCGGGTTCGACCGAGACCGGCATCGTCGTGCTCCGGCCGACGGACGAGGCCGGTCTCACGAGCTTCATCACGGCGGTGACGGACAAGAGCTCGCCCTTCTACCACCACTACCTCGCGCCCGGCGAGTTCGCCAGCCGGTTCGGACCGGCGCCCTCGACAATCGCCGCGGTCAGGACCCAGCTGACGGCGGAGGGACTGCCGCGTCACGGAGGTGTCCCGTGACGGCCTTCTCGTCAGCTTCTCGGGTTCTGCCGCTACCGTCGAGAACGCCTTTCGGACCGAGCTTCGAGCGCTACCGGCTCGCGGACGGCGCCATCGGCCAGGCGACGACATCGGCTGTGCACGTGCCCTCGACGATCGCCGGCTCGGTGATCGGAGTGGTCGGGCTCGACGATTTGGTCCACGTCCAGCCCTCCGTAGTCCGGCCCGGTCCCATCTCGGTGCAGCGCACCTTCCCCGCCGCCAAAGCCGTGGCTTTCTCGCACCCGGCAGGCTCGCCCGACGGCTGCACCCTGGCCCAACAGGACGCGGAGTCCTCCGGCGGGCTCACCGACGACGAGATCGCCAACGCCTACGGCGCCTTCGGTCTCTACAACGCCGGGGACTTCGGGGCCGGCCAGCACGTCGCCGTGTTCGAGCTGCAGGCCTTCTTGGCGACCGACATCGAGACCTTCGACGCGTGCTATTTCGGTGCCACCGAAGCGGCCCAGATGTCAGGCGTGAAGGGGGTGCTCACGGGCAGCCGGCTCTCGGTGATCCCCGTGGACGGCGGTGACGTGCCGGCCAACCCCGCCAGTAACAACGGCGAGCCGACACTCGACATCGAGGACGTCTCCGCCCTCGCCCCGCAGGCGGACATAGACGTCTACGAGGCCCCGAACACCACCACCGGCTCACTTGACGAGTACTCGCAGATCGTCAACAGCGATGTCGACCAGGTCGTCACCTCGAGCTGGGGAGTTTGTGAGCAACTGGCGCAGCTCGGCGAGCCCGGCACCCAGGCGGCCGAGAACCTCCTGTTCGAGCAGGCGGCCGCGCAGGGCCAGACCGTTCTCTCCGCCGCCGGCGACACGGGTGACGACAACTGCAACGAGGGTCGCTCCCTTTCCCCGCCCGCTGGTCAGAACGTCCTCTCGCTCGACGATCCCGCCAGCCAGCCCTATGTCCTCTCGGTCGGGGGCACGACCATCGACGGCGCCACCCAGCCGGCTTTTGAGCACGTCTGGGATGACGGGGCGCAGTGGGGCGCCGGCGGTGGCGGCATCTCGCAGTCCTGGGCGATGCCGGCGTGGCAAGAGCCCCTGGCGGACACGCCCGAGAACGCCAACGACATCGCGAACGCCCAGGCGTTCGAGACCGAGACCAAGGCGGTGACGGCCCCCTTCACGACGCCGACGTTTTGCGACGGGACGCTCGGCCTGCCGCCTGGGAGCCTTTGTCGCGAGGCGCCGGACGTCTCCGCCGAGGCGGATGAGTTCACCGGCGCGGTGACGATCTACGGCAAGCACCTCGGTTACGGCAACCCGAACGGCTGGGCGACGGTCGGCGGCACCTCGTCGGCGACCCCGATCTGGGCCGCGCTGCTTGCCCTTGTCAACGCCTCGTCGACGTGCTCGTCCGACAAGATCAACGGGGTGCCGGACGCCGGCTTCGCGAGCCCCATCCTTTACGGCATCGCCGCCAACCCGACCGCTTACGCCAGTTCGTTCAACGACATCGTCTCGGGCAACACCGACGCCTACGGACTCGACAACGGCCTCGTCTTCCCGGCGCACGTCGGCTTCGACATGGCGTCAGGCCTCGGGTCACCGCAGCTGACGACGCCGACAGGGGGAAATGCCCTCGCCTTTTACATGTGTGACTACGCCGGACAGCTCGCGCCGCCCACTTTGACCGGGCTCAGCCCGTCGTCAGGGTCCACGGCCGGTGGTTATTCCGTGACGGTCTCGGGCTCGGGATTCGGTACACCCGCCAGTCCGAACGTCTCCGGCGTCGAGGTGGGAGCCGCCTCCGCCGCCCGCGTCACCGTCGAGAGCAGGACGAAGCTCGCCGCCACCTTCCCTCCCGCCGTGGCGACGTTGCCGACCGGTTCGCCTACCTCGGGGGCCGGGCCCGCAGTTGTGGTCGTGACGTTGAAGAACGGGGAGTCGAGCTTCCCGGGGGCAAAGGCCGTGTTCGAGTACGTGGACAAGACCGTGTCCAAGTCGCCGCTGCCGACCGTGACGAGCATCGGGCCCTACGCCGGCCTGGAATCGTCGCCGTCGCCGGTCACGATCCATGGCTCGGGCTTCACGGGCGCCACGAAAGTCACCTTCGGCGGTGTGACGGCGCCGCATTTCACGGTCAAGTCGCGCTACGAGATCACCGTGACACCGCCTTCGTACAAGACCCAGGCATGTTCACCCCTGCCGGCAAAGGGCGTGTACAAGCGTGAGAACGCCCGCAACGACATCTGCCAGGTGCAGGTCGTGGTCACCAATGCCCACGGCGCGAGCGCCCCGAGCACGATCGTGCCCCCCTACGAGGGCGCGGCGCACCTCGACGCCATGGGCGTCGAGATCGTGCCGAAGGGTTACGAATTGGCGCCGCAGCCGAGCGAGTTCGACTACATCCCCGCTCCGAGGATCGTCTCGGTTTCGACCGGCACCGTCGCCGACTTGAAGAAGTACTGTGCTGTGGCCGTGCCGGTGAAGTGCAACGCCGATCTGCTCGCGAGCGAAGCCGGCGGGCTGCCGGCCAACCTCGTCACGCTCACCGGGGTGGGCATGAACCCGATGACCTTCAACTACCTCACCGTCGGCCGGCCCACGAAGGACACCTCTGTGGCCTACCCGGTGGCGGCGACCGGGACGTCGTTGCAGCTGGTGGCACCCGCTCTCCCGAGGTCGCACAAGCCGACGGTGGAGCCGTTCGCACTCGCCGTCGGGTTCACGTCGATCGTGGGCGCGTCCAACGAGCGGAGCATCGTCTATGCCGGTATACCCCAGGTGACCAAGGTCGTGAACCCCCGCACCCGCAAGCCGGGCGTGCCCGACTCGGTCACCTGCGCCGGCGCGCCGCCCCGCTCTGGTTGCGGAACGCCGCTCAAGATCAGCGGCGTCGGGCTGCTCCAGGTCGTCGGCCCGATCGGGTTCGTCGACAACGAGACCGGTTTCTCGCTCGGGACCCAGTACAGCTACTCGGTCAGGAGCGACAAGAGCATTGACACAGAAGCCGTCGCCCAGAACCCGGCGGTCGCGGATGTCGAGGTCTGCACTGTCACGGCCTGCAGCCACGACCCGCAGAGTGACTTCCTGTTCATCTATCCACCGGGCAATCCCAGCCTCGACGCCTTATCTCCCCTCGAGGGACCCGCTCAGGGTGGGAATGCCGTGGTCCTTGCCGGGGGGAACCTCGGTTGCGTCATCGCTGTGGCCTTCGGCAAGGTCGTGACGGGCGAGACAGCCAACTCCAAAGCACTGCTGAAATGCGGCACCACCGATCAAATCACGGTCACTGCCCCGCCGGGGGTCGCCGGGACGAAGGTGCCGGTCCGAGTGGCTACGGTGGAGAGCGCCCTCGACCCGTCGGGAAGGCCGAGCAATGCGATCACCTACACCTATACCCCGAGCGCGCCCAGCGAACCCACCGATGTGAAGGCGACGGCGAAGCCGGGGACCGCCACGGTGAGCTGGCGCCCGCCGGCAAGTGACGGAGGCAGCGCCGTCACGGGCTACACGGTGACCGCCGTCTCGCCGGGACTGGCCTCGGTGCGCGAGACCCTCTCCTCGAGCGCCCGGAGCGCCACCTACACCGACCTGCAGGCAGGCGCCCCCTGGAGCTTTGCTGTGAGAGCGGTCTCCAGCGCGGGCGCCGGTCTGGCGGGCGTCTCGAGCGAGATCACGCCTGCGCTCGGTGACGACGGCTACCTCGTCGAGACATCGGGCGGCGCCGTCCTCGGCTTCGGTGACGTCCGGTCCCGGGGCGGGATCGACGGAAGCGGCGCGCGGGCAGTCGGCATGGCGGCGACGGCCGACGGGCTCGGCTACTGGGTCGTGACGAGCACCGGCTCGGTGACGGCCTTCGGCGACGCGACCCTCCTCGGCGAGGAGGCGCTGGACAACGTCACCGGTATCGCCGCCGCGCCGGACGGCACCGGCTACTGGATCGTCACCCGCAACGGCGTCGTGCACGCCTTCGGGCGTGCGAAGACCTATCGGGGAGCCGTGCCCGCCGGCGCCGACGTCACAGCCATCGCCTCGTCGTCCGACGGCAAGGGCTACTGGCTGGTGGAAAGAGACGGGGTGGTGACGGTCTTCGGGGACGCCCACTCCTACGGGTCGCTCGCCGGGAACATCCCGCCGAGCTCGCACATCGTGGGCATGGCCGTGACCCCGGACGGGGAGGGCTACTGGCTGGCCGCCGCGAACGGAAGCGTGTACCCGTTCGGTGACGCCGTGACCTACGGTTC
Source organism: uncultured Acidimicrobiaceae bacterium (assembly GCA_963836935.1). Lineage (GTDB taxonomy): Bacteria > Actinomycetota > Acidimicrobiia > Acidimicrobiales > Bog-793 > Fen-455. Next base: position 181,229 of record CAWILM010000010.1, on the reverse strand, counting down.
ACCGCCACGATCGAGCCGACCGATCGTCGCGATCGCGGCCACACCGGATGGCCACGGCTACTGGCTCGTTGCCGCGAACGGGACCGTCTACAACTTCGGGACCACGCGCAACCTTGGTGGCACGACGAGCGCGGTGGCTATCGGCGTCTAGCGCCGGTCGCGCGCCGCGCCGCAACACGAGACGGATCGGCGTGGCCCTCGGGGCCACGCCGATCCGAGCCGCGGGGGATCGGCATACGCCGATCCGTCCTGCGCGAGGGCAAGGGCGCGGCCGTCAGGCGACGAGGCCTCGCGCCGCTGCTCCCCCCGCTCGATCACCACGGGAAGCCCGCCAGCGGTGATCGCCCCCCGGAGCGCCTCGGCAAGCTCAGCGTATTCGCCTGCCCGGGCACTCGAACGGCGGTGCACCATCCCGACGTGGCGGCCGGGAGGCGGCGAGTCTGCGAAGTGCGCCGTCGACAGCCGCCCGCGGACCTCGACGGGCACGGCGCTTGCCGGCAGCAGCGTGACGCCGAGGCTGGCCGCGACGAGTTGGGAGACCGTCGTCAAAGAGGCCATCTTGACTGCCTGGCCGACGGCGGCGCCGGCTTGGCGGCACACGTCGATCGTCTGGTCGCGCATGCAGTGCCCCTCCTCGAGCAACAGGACGTCGAGACCTTGCAGAGTCGTCGTGGGCAGGCCCCGGGCACCGGCCAGGCGGTGCTCGTCAGGAACGAGCAGGACGAACTCTTCCCAGTAGAGGGCCAGCTCGACGATATCCGCCCTCCCGCTCGGAAGGGCCATCACGAGCAGGTCCAGGCTCCCGGACTCGAGCGCCGCCAGCAGGGGACGCGTCATGGCCTCGCTGACCTCGGGCACGAGGGCCGGAAAGTCCGTCCCGAACGCCTCGAGGATCGTCGGCAGCAGGTACGGGGCGACGGTCGGTATCACCCCGAGCCGGAGAGGTCCGTGATGGGCCTGGCCGGAGCGCGCGGCGTCGGCGACCAAGTCGTTGAGCGCCGAGAGGGTGTGGTGGGCCAGGGGCAGGAGCTGTTCCCCGAGCGCCGTCAGGATCACTCCTTTCCCGGTGCGCTCGAAGAGCTTGGCTCCGAGGCTCGCCTCGAGCGAGGCGATGGCGGCGGAGACGGCGGGCTGAGTTACCGATAGGTTGTCGGCGGCGGCACCGAAGTGCCGCTCGTGGGCGACAGCAGCGAAGGCGCGGAGCTGCACGACCGTAGGATCTGTCATAAATATAGTTTATCACCCGATGTAGATCGCCTACTTTGCTCGATCGCTGTGGTGAAAGGCAAAGTAGTGCCCACGAAGGATCCAACCTCAAGGAGAGACCCCATGCTTGGTATCGGCGACCGTTTCCCGGAGTACTCGCTTAAAGCCCTCGTCCCCGGTGACTTGCGGGCCGTCGAGGCGAGAACGCCCGACGACTACTTCACGACAGTCGACTCCTCGACCTACGAGGGCAAGTGGCTTGTCGTGTTCTTCTGGCCCAAGGACTTCACTTTCGTGTGCCCCACCGAGATCGCCGAGTTCGGGCGGCTGAACGGCGAGTTCGCCGACCGGGACGCCCAGGTGCTCGGGGCGTCGGTCGACAACGAGTTCGTCCATTACGCCTGGCGCCTGCAACACGAGGACCTGAAGAATCTCCCCTTCCCGATGCTCTCGGATCTCGACCGCGAGCTGGTCACCGATCTCGGCGTGCTGAACACCGAGGGCGTCGCCGACCGGGCGACCTTCATCGTCGACCCCGAGGGGATCATCCAGTTCGTCATGGTGACGGCCGGGTCCGTCGGCCGCAACGTCGAGGAGGTGCTCCGAGTCCTGGACGCCCTCCAGACCGACGAGCTGTGCGCGTGCAACTGGCACAAGGGAGCGGCGACACTCGACGTGAAGGCGCTCATGAGCGCTGGCGCCTGATGGGCGTAGCAGCGCTCAAGGAGGCCCTGCCCCCCTACGCCAAGGACATCCGGCTCAACCTCGACTCGACGATCGCCGTGTCGACGTTGCCCGAGCCGCGGCTCTGGGGCACGGTGCTGGCGACGGCCGTCGCCTCGCGGGGAGAGCGGGTGCTTGTCGAGCTTGCCAACGAGGCCCGCGGTCACCTCAGCGAGGTGGCTTTCGAGGCGGCCAAGGCGGCTGCTGGCGTCATGGCGATGAACAACATCTACTACCGGAGCAAGCACCTGCTCGCCGATGAGGGCGAGAAGAGTTATGAGGACATCCCCGCCCGGCTCCGCATGCAGGTGATCGGCACCCATGGGGGTGTCGACCCGGTGGACTTCGAGTTCTGGTGCCTGGCGGTCAGCGCGGTGAACGGCTGCGGGGGCTGCCTTGCCGCTCACGAGCGGGCGGTTCGCGAGCTCGGTGTGGGCAAGGACCAGGTCCACGAGGCGCTCAGGATCGCCGCGGTCGTGCATGCCGTCGCCGTGACGCTCGAGTCCGAGCAGATCATGGCCAAGGACGCCACCGGTTAGGTCAACAGTCGCACACCACAAAGGGCGAGAGCACGGCTCGCGGCTTGGACGTCGCGCAACGCGACGTGCTCGTCGCTCTGGTGGGCGACCGCGACGTCGCCCGGACCGAACACGACCGCCGGGCAGCCGGCGGCTTCGTACCGGGCGGCATCGGTCGCAAAGCGCATGCCTCGGCGCTCCTCGCCTCGTTGCTGTCCGATGTCCACGAGCGCTTGGCCGAGGACCTTCTCCAGTTGTTCGTTGTTCCTGCCTCGCAACGGCGGGAAGGAAACGCTGCGCGACATCTCCCAGCTGAGGCCCGGACGCCCTTTCGGCGAGGCGCCCCAAGAGGCCTCGCGCCTCCTCCGCGGCGGCCTCCAGGTCCTCGGAGGGGAGAACCCGTCGGTCGAGGGTGAGCTCGCACCGGTCGGCGACCGTGGAGCCGCCGAGCCCACCTTTGATGAGCCCGACGGAGTATGTGGCCGGCCCGATGCCAGGCTCGGGCATGGTCGCGAGACGGAGGTTCTCTTGTTCCACCAGGTGCACGAAACCGGCCGCGTCGCAGATGGCGTTCCGGCCGTCCTCGGGATGCGAGCTGTGCACTGCCCTGCCGTGGAAGACGATCTCGAAGTTCAGCTGCCCGTTGCCGCGGGCGAGAACCTCGAGGCCCGACGGTTCGGTGACGATGACGAAGGCCCCCGGATGCTCCAGAGCTGCCTTCCGGGCACCGGCGGAGCCCACCTCCTCGTCGACGACGGCGTGGAGGACAAGGTTGCCGTGCAGTTGGACGCCGGCGCGCCTGACGGCCACGAGCGCGGCGGCCATCGCCGCGAGCCCGGCTTTCATGTCACAGGCGCCGCGACCGTAGGCGCCCGCCGGCCACCGTCGCCCCGAAGGGGTCGAAAGTCCAGCCGTCGCCGGCGGGCACCGTGTCGAGGTGCCCGCACAAGACGAGCGTCGGCCCAGGAGCCCCCACCGGTCGCGTAGAGGTTCGGCCGGCCCGGGGCCACTTCGGCCAGGTGGCACGCGATGCCTCGCTGTTCGAGGAACGCCGCGAGCAGCCGGGCGCACGCTTCTTCGGCGCCCGGTGGGTTCTCGCTCGGCTCGGCGATCAGCTGCTTGAGCAGCTGGAGGGTCTCCTCGTCGTCGACGGCCTCGAGCACGCGAGCCTCCTGAGCACCGAGGCGACCGCCCCTAGGGGACGCGTCGTCCGTGCCCGAACCGGAAAAGGCGACCATACTTTCGCGAAAGCTATTCCGGCGGGCAGCAGAAAGGAGGCGTCGTGACGCTTGGCGCGCTGAGCAACGGGGGACCGGGCCAGAAGGTGGGGTTCGTCGGCCTGGGCACGATGGGTGCCGCCATGGCGGCCAACCTGGCGCGGGCAAGATTCCAGCTCACGGTGTGGAACCGCACGCCCGGCCGGGCAGGCCCGCTCGTGGCCCTCGGAGCCGTCGAAGCCGAGAGCCCCCGTGAGGTGGCACAGGCGAGCGATCTCGTTGTCACCTGCGTGACCGACTCCCCTCAGCTCGCCGCGGTCCTGTTCGGCCCGGACGGTCTCGCCGAGGGTTTCGCCTCCGGGTCGCTGCTCGTCGACTGCTCGACGATCAGCCCCGCGAGCGCCCGTGAGCTCGAGGCGCGTCTCAAGGAGCACGGTGTCGCCATGATCGACGCGCCCGTCTCCGGCGGCTCGGAGGGCGCGGTGGCCGGGACGCTGACGATCATGGTGGGAGGCGACGCCGGCCGATGTTGAACGGGCCCACGACGTGCTCTACGCCATGGGTCGCAGTGTCACGCACCTCGGGCCGATCGGGTCGGGGCAGGTGGCCAAGGCCGTCAACCAGGTGATCCTGTGCGGTACCTATCTCGGCGTGGCCGAGGGCATCGTGCTCGCGATGAGGGCGGGCGTGGACGTCGAACGCGTGACCGACGCGCTCGCAGGTGGGGCGGCGGGCTCATGGGTGCTGCAGAACCGCAGCGGGCGGATGATCGCTGACAGCTATCCGCTCGGGTTCAAGATCGCCCTCCACCGCAAGGACATGGCGATCGCCCTGGAGCTCGCGCGCAGTGTCGGCGCGGTGCTGCCGGTGGCGGCGCTCGCGGCGACGTTCGAAGACGGCCTCATCGCGCAAGGACACGGCGAGGACGACAACTCGGCGCTTGCCCGGGCGGTTCGCCGTCTTTCCGGGATGTGACGCCGCGGCGGCCTATCGGTCGCCTCCGCCTCCGGCGCGGTGGACGACGACGAACGGGGTCAGCTCGTCGCCTTGACCCATGGGATTGTCGAGCAGTATGAGCCGTGCCTGCGCCTTGTCCACGGGCATGTCCGGGCTCATCCCGAGCACCTCCACGTTGATGTTGTTCCCGTCGATGATCACCACAGGGTGGCCGAGGAAGCGCGCGTAGGCGGCACAAGCCTTGTCCGGGTCGGCCGGGCCGAGCATCGCGAACTCGTTGAAGGGCGCGATCGTGTCCGGGTTGAAGCCGTCGATCTCCGCGATGCGGTGACCCGCGATGCGGTAGAAGTCGCCGTGACGTCCGAACAGCTTGGTCGCCCCGCCGACCACCATGGCGAAGGCGGCGCGCGCCGAGCCGGTCTGCATGATCGCCACCTGCATCTTGCGAGGGTCGGAGTAGGCGACGTCGTGCTCGTACTTCTTGGTGCCCTTCACGATCAGCTTGGCGAGCAACCCGGGTCGAATGACCGACTCGTGGACGACCCTGCCCTCGGAGATCGCCACGACCTTCTCCGACATCGCCACGAAGTCGCCTTTGTTGAGCAACGGCCGGACGTGCGCGTCGAGGAGCGGTTCGAGAGGCTCTTTTATGTGGATCAGATGGGTGTGCACCATCGTGCGTTCCCAGGTGCACCCGTCGATCTCGACCGGCGGTGGGCCGCCGCCCGGCTCCGCCATCACCGCCTGCCCATCGTTCGCGGGCTCATCGCACCATCACCGGTGCGTCCACATAGCGCCGCAGCCACAGCTCTGTCACGAGCACCCGCCAGAAAGCGAGCCCATCGCCCGGTTTGCCCGCGAGCCAGGCGTCGAACTCCTCGCGGAGGCGGCCGGCGTTGAAGATTCCCCGTGACGACAAGGTGCTCGAGGAGAACAGGTCGCGTATGAGCGGCGCCCGCTCGCGCGTCCAGGCCGTTTCGGGGTTCGTGAAACCGATCTTCGAGCGCCGGGTCCGGTTGGCCTCGGGCATCTTCCCTTTCATGGCGTGACGGTACACGTACCGGTTCCATCCCATCTTGATCTTCTGGTCGATCGGGAGCTGGAAGATGAATTCGACCAGCTCGTGGTCGAGGAAGGGGACCCTGGACTCGATCGAGAAGGCCATGGAGTTCTTGTCCTCGTAGCGGAGCAGGTTCGGTGTCGAGTATTTCAGCACGTCGTCGGCGAGACGCACGTTCAGGTTGCGGCTCGGCCGGTAGTCGAACTCGGCGAGGTCGGCAGGCGTGGCGGTGAGGAAGTCGGGCATTGAGAACTGGCGCGGGCCGCCCGGCCGGCTCCTCGCGAGCAACTCGCGTGCGAACTTGGAGTACAGGTCCCGCCCTAACACCACCTCGCGGATCGCAGCCAGGAAGTGGTGCTGGTCCATCGCAGAGGCTCAGATAGGTGCGGAAGTACGGGACGTACCCGGCGAGCAACTCGTCGCCGCCGTTTCCGGAGAGGATCACCTTCACGTGGCCCTTGGCGATGCGGTAGACGCAGTAGTACGCGTACGGTGCCGACGAGATCGTCGGCTCCTCCTGGTACCAGACCCACTCCGCGATCTCGTCCCAGAACTCGTCCACCGTCGGGTAGGCGTAGTGGGGGACGCTTTGCACGTGGCGTTCGACCGCGTGGACGTACTTGCTCTCGTCGATGCTCTGGCCCGGGTACAACGCGGAGAAGGTGTGCAACGAGCCTTCGGTATGGGTGTCCGCGCCCGCGCCCATGAGTGCGGCCATCACCGACGAGACCCCACTCGAGTCGAGCCCTCCCGACAGGGAGACGCCGACCGGGACATCCGCGATCATGTGGCGCCGGATGACACGCTCGAACAGCTCCGCGAACCCTGCCGCGTACTCGCCGTCGGTCCGCGACGAGGAGAACTCCGGGTTGACCTCAGGTTCCCAGTACTTCGCGACGGCGGCACGGCCGTCGGCGGAGACTGTCATGTAGTGGCCGGGCAGCAGTCGTTTCACGCCCTCGAAGAAGGTCTCCTCTCCGGCGTCGTGCACGCGGTGGAGGAGGAACCGGTAGAGGACCCCCAGGTCCGGTGCGCGGGGGATGCGCGGGTCCTGGAAGAGCGCCTTCAACTCGGATGCGAAGCAGAACCGCCCCGGCACGGCGCGGTAGTAGAGAGGCTTGATCCCCAGGCGATCGCGGGCGAGGTACAGCTCGTGGGTGCGCGGGTCGACGATCGCGAAGGCGAACATCCCTGTCAGGCGGGTGACCGACGAGGCTCCCCACTCCTCATAGGCGCGCAGCACCGTCTCGGTGTCCGAATGGTCCGACACGAATCGATGCCCCGCGCGGGCAAGCTCTGCGCGCAGCTCGGCGTTGTTGTACAGCTCCCCGTTGAACACGATGCAGGCACCGGTGCGCTCCGAGCGGATGGGCTGTTCTCCACCTGCGATGTCGACGATGGACAGTCGCCGCATCCCGACGGTGAACTCCTCGCCGACCTCGGTGCCCCACGAGTCGGGACCACGGTGCTCGATCGAGGCCAGCATCGCCTCGAGCAGCTCCGGGTCACGGCCGGTGAACCCGGCTATCCCGCACACGGCGGTTCTGTCACGGCTTAGGAGGTGCCTTTGGGGATTGTCGTGATCGTGGCTCCTGGCGGCGTCTGGAAGAGAGAAGCCGCCGGGGACGAGGAGTAGCTCTTGATCTCGAAGTCGGCGGACTTGGCCGACACCGAGACGTAACCGAGGACCCCTTGCGAGGTCACGCACCATTTGGAGTTGGTGGGATTGGTCTTGCTGCCCGTGATCACGACACACGAGAGGGCGAAGCCGTTCACCGACATACTCGTCGAGTGGATCTTGATGCCCTGCAGGGCCGCGGCCGCGGAGTAGAGCTTGAGGAAGTCGATCCAGTACGCCCCCGAGTAGAGGGCGTACATGGCCTTGTAGGTCTCGATATCCGCCGACTGGAGCTTCAAACAGGACCACGTGCCGGTCACGCTCAACGACTTGGAGCAGGCGTACTCACCGGTCGGGTTGGAGATGACGTGGAGGATCTTGCCCGACAACGTGGTACCGAACGCGAAGTCGTGCGGGGGCGAGGCGGCGTACTCGGTCGTCACCGGGTTGGCGCCCGTTGTCACGTAGCTCACGTCGTAGGCCTTCGTGTCGGCCGTCTTGAGCTTGTTGCTGAGCGCGCTGATCGCGGCGCCCTGGTGCAGCACGTTGTGCGCAGTCCTGATGGCGTTTATCACCTTGCTGCAGCCGGTCAATCCGAGGACGCTCGCGACCACCACCACGGCGACGAGGAACGTCCGCCGCCCAGTCGTGGCTGCCCCGCCCGCATCTGGAACCGGTGTCACTCTGTGCCCCCAGTCGTTCGGCCCTGATCGCCCCAGAATAGATGCCCGGAAGCCGAGGTCAGGCCACACGTGTCCCAAGGCGCCCTCCCCCGGCGCGGGCCAGACGAGCAGGGGAGCAGGGGCGGTCGGCGCTTTGATTCCGGAGTGATTCGATCGGTATAATATAGATATGTCGGCGCACGTCCCCGCCTCGCGGGCGGAGCAAGCCGGCGCTGTAACCGGACCCGAGCACCGAGACGAGGTCCCGGGGCGCACGCCCGATGGACAAAGCCGGCCAACCGAGGACGAGCTCGACGTCGCCGTCAGTGCTTTCGGGCTGTGGCAGAGCGCGAACCAGGGCGTGACGATCGTCGCGATCGACGGGTATGGCGCCTCGGGCAAGTCGACGATCGCCGCGCGCCTCTGCGCGAAGACCGGGGCGTGCCTCGTGCGGACCGACGACTTTTTTCTGCCTCCCGCGTGACGCCCGGACGCCGGCGAACCTGGCAAGCCGGGGCGTGCCGGCAGCGCGCCGGTGGGGGAGTCCGGACGGCTGATCGCGTCCTTCTACGACCTCCGGCGGCTGCGAGGTGAGGCCCTCGAGCCCCTCCGGGCGGGGCAGGAGGCCGTGTTCTACGGCTTCGACTGGGACTGCGGAGCGATCTCCAGCCTGAAGACGCGTGTCGAGCCGAAGGAGCTCGTCCTCGTCGAAGGGGTGTGCTCGGCTGCACCCGAGCTTTCTGACCTCGTCGACCGGGCGATCTTTGTCGACACGCCGGAGCCCGCGAGGCTATCGCGTCTCGCGCGGGCGCATCGCCCCCCAGGACTGGGACTGGAAGTGGTTGGAGGCCGAGAAGCGGTACTTCTCCACCACGCGCCCGCGGCGATCGTTCGATCTCGTGGTCAGCGGCACCAACGCAGGGCGGGAGGTGCCGGACGGGGCTCGCGTGCCGGGCGAGGCCGGCGCGCGGGTTTTTGGCATCAAGACGCACCGGGAGGGTCGCGTTCCAGGACGGAACTGACCGAACACCGATAGCCTAGGGGAAGAAGCGCACGGGAGCTCGGGTGTACCGGGCTGAGAGGGTGGCTGGCCAGCAGGCCGGAGTGCCACCGACCGTTCGAACCTGACCGGGTAATGCCGGCGTAGGGAGGTGGCCACAGTGACGACATCGAGCCCGAAGGTGTTGAAGAGGTTCCTGCGATGTCGTCCGCTCGAAGGCGAGCGGGCTTCATGCGACCGTGCCGGGCAGGCCTCGCCCCACCGGGAGCTCCGGTCCGGTTCCCGGAAGCGGCGGGCAGAGGCGGGTCAGCTGAGAAGGACGGCTGCGGACGCGCCTTTGCGGCCCGCCGCCGTGGCGCTCGGCCTTGTCGCGTTCGCCTCGCTCGGCCTCGGGGCGTGCGGTTCGTCGGCGTCCCGGTCACCGGCCGGCGCGACCGCCGCCACCTCGGGTCACGCCCCGGTGGTCGCCGGCGGGACCGCCTATTTCGCGGAGCAGCCCGAGACACCGCCCGACTACATCCTCCCGCTCGTCTCGGGCCAGTACTTCACCGTCGAGAACACAAACGACTTCCAAACGCTCCTCTACGAGCCGCTGTACTGGTTCGGCGACCGGGAATCCACCGCGGTCGACTACTCGCTCTCGATCGGGAACGCGCCGGTGTACCGCGACGACAACCGGCTCGTGACCATCACGCTGAAGCACTACGTCTGGTCGAACGGCCAGCCGGTGAGCGCCCGCGACGTCATTTTCTGGATCAACTTGTTGAAGGCGAACCGGGACGAATGGGCCTCGTATGTACCGGGCGGCTTCCCCGACAACGTGACCTCGGCGACAGCAGTGGACGCCACGACCGTCCAGCTCCATCTCGACGCTGATTACAACCCCGTCTGGTTCACCTACAACGAGCTGTCGCAGATAACGCCCCTCCCGCTCTCCTGGGACCGTACGTCGCTCAAGGCGCCCGCACCCACAGCGGGCACGAGGGATCTCCCCGACGTGACGCCGCCGGGCGCGAGGGCGGTCTACAATTTCCTCAACGACCAGGCCAAGGACAGCGGGAGCTACGCGTCGAGCCCGCTCTGGTCCGTGGTAGACGGCCCGTGGAAGCTCGTGGGCCTTACGACCGACGGGACGGCGACCTTCATTCCGAACCGGCGTTTCTCAGGACCGAACAGACCGCACCTGGCAAGGTTCGTCGAGCTCCCCCTACACGAGTGCTTCGGCCGAGTTCTCGGTGCTGCGCGCGGGCTCGGCCCTCGGCGGGCGCGGCGCCACGGCCTCGAGCGACCAGATCTCGGTCGGCTACGTGCCCGACAACGACCTGCCGCAGACCGGGGCGCTCAAGGCGCAGGGTTACCAGCTTGTGGACTGGTTCCCTTTCCAGTTCGACTACTTCGAGCCGAACTTCAACAACCCTGAGGTCGGGCCGATCCTGCGCCAGCTCTACTTCCGCGAGGCGTTCCAGCACCTGGTGGACCAGCAGGGCTGGATCCACGCCTACTACGGCGGCCTCGGCCTGCCCACGTACGGTCCCGTGCCCGCGAGCCCTCCCAACCCGTACGCGGACGAAAAGGCCTCGGTCAATCCGGATCCCTTCAGCATCCCGGCCGCGAGGACTTTGCTCGTCGGCCACGGCTGGAAGGTCGTGCCGAACGGGGTCACGACCTGTGTGCGTCCCGGGGTGGGGGCCGATGACTGCGGGCAGGGGATCGCCCGGGGCGAGGGGCTCAATTTCACGCTCATGTACCCGAGCGGCCTGGTCTACACCGACGGCGCGATGGTCGACCTGCAGTCGGTGGCCAAGCAGGTGGGGATCGAGATCGCCCTCAAGGAGGTGACGCCGACCACGATCGCCTCGACCATATTGAGCTGTCTTGCGACCGAGGCGGCCTGCAGCTGGCAGCTCGGGCAGTACGGCACCGGATGGGTCTTTGAGCCGGACCACTATCCAAGCGGGGAGGAGATCTTCGAGACCGGCGCGCTCGGCAACGTCTCCAACTTCTCGAATCCGACGACGGACAGGCTCATCGCGGCCACCACCAGGGCAACGGCCGCGAGAGCCCAGGCCGCCCTCGATGCCTACCAGGACCAGGTCCGTCTCGCGCTGCCCGACTTCTGGCAGCCGAGCCCGGGAACACTCGTGACGGTCCAGGCGAACCTCCGCGGCTTTGTTCCCAACGCCTACGGGTTCGTCAGCCCCGAAGAGTGGTACTTCACCAAGGCTTGAAGAAGACGGACGACTCGAAGCGAGGCCAGGACAGCACATGATCGGATACACGCTGCGCCGCCTTGTCCAGGCGGCGGTCGTCCTGCTCGGCCTCACGGTGCTCGTGTTCGCTCTCGAGCACATGATTCCTGGCGACCTCGCGTGGGCCATCCTCGGCCCGAGGGCCAGCCCAGCCGAGATCGCCGCCTTCGACCGGCTGAACGGGCTCGACCGCCCGGTCGTGTCGCAGTACCTGACGTTTCTTTCCCATGTCCTGCACGGGAACCTCGGGTACTCCTACCGCCTGAACCAGAGTGTCGACTCCCTCGTCGCCCACGAGCTGCCGAACGACCTGATCCTTGTCGGCATCGCGCTCTTGTTGGCGCTGGCGATCTCGATCCCGCTCGGCGTCGCCCAAGCGGTACGGCGCAACCGGGTGCTCGACCATGTGGCGACAGGAGTCTCGTTCCTCCTCTACTCGATGCCTTCGTACTGGCTCGGGCTGCTGCTCATCGCTGGGCTCGCGATAGGTGTGCACGTGTTCCCGCCGGAGGCTCCGCAGGCGGTGTCCCCGGCCGGGGTTCTGGCAGATCCCCGCGCCCTGGTACTGCCCGTCGTCACTCTCACTCTCGTGAACGTGGCCCTCTTCGCCCGCTACATGCGTTCGGCTGCAGTCGACACCCTCGCCCAGGACTACGTCCGCCTCGCGCGCGCGAAGGGCCTGCCGGCGCGGATGGTGCTCTGGCGCCACGTGCTCGGCAACTCGCTCGTGCCGGTCGTCACGTTGCTCGGCCTGTCCATCCCGGCCGTGCTTACGACCGGGCTCGTCGTCGAGTACGTCTTCAATTTCCCGGGCCTCGGCCTTACCTACTACAACGCGGCCGTGAACGCGGACTACCCCGTGGAGCTCGGCATCACCGTGATCGTCGGGATCGCCACCGTCCTCGGTAGCTTGTTGGCGGACCTCGCCTACGCCGTGCTCGACCCGAGAGTGCGATATGACTGAGCCCTTCCGGGGAACCAGGCCGGGCGAAGACACCCGGCCTGTCGCAGGCACAGGCCTTGGGCATCGGGCTCCCGACCCGGGCGGGACCGCGCCCGCTTTGGTCGCGCTCACTGCCGAGGAGTCCGATGTCTTGCGCACGGCCGAGGCGGAGCCCCGCCGGGGCGGGCGGCAGTCGTTCGCGGCCGCGTTCGTGGAGGACCGGACGGGGGTTGCCGGCCTCGGGGTCGTCGTCGCCGTCGCCGTGTTCTGCTTCTTGGGCCCGCTCGTCTACCACAGCGACCAGGTCCACGCGCACATCGCCCTCACGAACCTGGCACCGGGAGCGGGCCACCCGCTCGGCACGGACGCGAACGGATTCGACATCCTCGGGCGGCTCATGGTCGGGGGCCAGAGCGCGCTCGAGATCTCCCTTGCCGTCGCGCTCGTGGCGACCTGTTTCGGGGCGCTCTGGGGCGCCGTGTCCGGCTACACGGGCGGTGCGATCGACGCCGTCCTGATGCGCATCGTGGATGTCGTGATCGCCGTGCCGGCCATCTTCCTGCTCATCTACCTGGCGACGGTGTTCAGGCCCACTGTCCCGCTTCTCATCGTGGTGCTCTCCTTGCTCTCCTGGCTTGGGCCGGCGCGTCTTGTCCGCGGCGAAGCACTCTCGCTTCGCACCCGGGAGTTCGTCGACGCCGTGCGCGCGGCCGGCGGCCGCAGCTCGCGGATCGTCGGGCGGCACATCATCCCGAACGCCCTCGGGACAATCTCGGTCAACGCCACGTTCCAGGTGGCCGACGCGATGATCATCCTCGCCACCTTGAGCTTCCTCGGCTTCGGCTTGCCACCGCCGGCGATGAGCTGGGGAGGCATGCTGTCGCAGGGCACGACCTACCTGCTGGACGGCTACTGGTGGGAGGTCTACCCGGCCGGCCTCATCGTGATGGTGACGGTGGTCGCCTTCAATTTCATCGGTGACGCCCTGCGCGACACGCTCGATGCGAGGCTGCGCGAGCGCTAGGTGCTCAGCCCAGCCCGAAGAAGCGAGCCGCCAGTAGGCCGGAGACGATCCGAATCACTGCTATTTGTAGCTCCCCGATACTCGGCACCTGCACCTGAGGAGCGAACGGGCCATCGCGTTCGTTAGACTTTTCCCTGAGATCAGTCAGGGCTTGCGACGGTCAAGGTGTAGGTCCAGGTTTCGACATCACCGAGGCTGTCTCTCGCCTTGCCTGTAGATTTGTAGGTCCCGGCCGCCAAGGTGGCTGGGGCAGAGATCGTCCCGGAAGGCGACACCTTCAGATAAGGCGCACCGGTCAACTGGTCGTAGGTGACAGTGCCATGTGAGCCCGAAGCCTCGAGCTGGCTGGTGAAGGCTTCGCCGATCGTGGTCTGGCCCGTGGTCGGGGCTATTTGAGTGAGCTTGCTGCCCTTAACGGTCAAGGTGAAGGTCCATTTCCCGGTATCACCGGATGTGTCTTTGACAGTGCCGGTGGCCTTGTAGATTCCTGTTGCCAAGCCAGCCGCCGCCGAGATCTTGCCAGAGGACGAGACCTTCACATGAGGCGCACCGGTCAACTGGGTAAAGGTGACAGTGCCGGACGCGCCGGAGACCTTAAGCTTGCTGGTGAAGGTTTTACCAACTGTGTTGGTGGCCGTGTCCGGAGCTACTTGAGTGAGCTCGGTGGCAACGACCGTCAAGGTGAGGCTCCAGCTACCGATGTCACCGAGAGTGTCTCGTGCCGTGCCGGTGGCCTTGTACGTCCCTGCCACCAAAGTGGCCGTTGTCGAGACCTTGCCCGAGGACAAGACCGTCAGATTAGGCGCGCCACTTGACTGGGCGTAGGTGACCGTTCCGTGTGCCCCGGAGACTTGGAGCTGGCCGGTGAAGGCTTTGCCGGTCTTCGTGCTCGCCGTCAAAGGGGTCATCTGAGCGAGCCTTGTGGCCACGACCGCTAACACGAAGCCCCATTTGCCGGTGTCGCCGAAGCTGTCCCTCACGGTCCCCGTGGCTTTGTAGGTCCCCGCTGCCAAAGCGACCGCGGCTGAGATCTTGCCAGAGGACGAAACCTTTACCTCGCGCCCGCCGGCGGACTGGGCATAGGTGACCGTTCCGTGCGCCCCGGAGACTCGGAGCTGGCCGGTCAAGGTCTTGCCCGTCTTCGTGCTCGCCTTTACAGGGGCCACCTGAGTGAGCTTGGTGGCCACGACAGTCAAATCAAAGCTCCAGGACCCGCTATCACCGAGGACGTCTCGGACGACACCCGTCGCCTTGTAGGTCCCCGCCACCAAGCTGGCCGTAGTGGCCACTTTGCCCGACGACGAAACCTTCAAGACGAGTGAACCCGTCGATTGGGCGTAGGTGACGGCTCCGTGCGCCCCGGAGACTTGGAGCTGGCCGGTGAAGTCTTGGCCCGTCGTCGTGCTCGTCTTCACAGGGGCCACCTGCGTGAGCTTGGTGGCCACCACCGTCACGGCGAATCTCCAGTTCCCGGTGTCACCGAGGCTGTCTCGCTCTGTCCCTGTGGCTTTGTAGGTTCCAGCCACCAAGCTCGCGGTGGCAGAAACCTTGCCCGAGGACGAGACGTTGAGATCGGGCGCGCCGGCCGACTCGGCGTAGGTGACAGCTCCGTGCGCGTCCGATACTTCGAGTTGGCCGGAAATGGCCTTGCCGGTCGTCGTGCTCGCGGTGGCCGGTGCGCTCTGGAGGAGTTTCGTGGCAGTGACGGTCAAGGAGAAGCTCCATGCCCCGGCATCGCCGGAGGCGTCCTTGGCCGTGCCGGTTGCCTTGTAGATCCCAGCCACCGAGTCGGCCGTGGCCGAGACCTCGCCGGAAGACGAGACGGTCAGCTGAGGTGCACCGGCCGTCTGTGCGAAAGTGACCTTTCCGTTCACGTCCGAGAACGCAAGCTGGCCGGAGAAGGCCTTTCCGGTCGTTGTGGTCGCGGTGATGGGAGCGGCCTGGGCGATGGTCTTGGCACTGACCGTCAGCGCGAAGCTCCAAGTTCCCGTGTCGTCGGAGCTGTCTTCGACGGTGCCGGTAGCCCTGTAGGTTCCTGCCGCTAAGTTGGCCGGCGCCGAAACCTTTCCCGAAGACGAGACGGTGAGATCGGGCGCACCGCTCGTCTGGGCATAGGTGACCGTCCCGTGCGCGCCCGAGAACGCAAGCTGGCCGGAGAAGGCCTTTCCGGTCGTTGTGGTCGCGGTGATGGGAGCGGCCTGGGCGATGGTCTTGGCACTGACCGTCAGCGCGAAGCTCCAAGTTCCCGTGTCGTCGGAGCTGTCTTCGACGGTGCCGGTAGCCCTGTAGGTTCCTGCCGCTAAGTTGGCCGGCGCCGAAACCTTTCCCGAAGACGAGACGGTGAGATCGGGCGCACCGCTCGTCTGGGCATAGGTGACCGTCCCGTGCGCGCCGACGACCTCGAGTTGGCCGGTGAAGGCTCTGCCCAACGTGGTCGTCGCGGTGGTGGGCGCGGCCTGATTGATCTCCAAGGAGGTGGCCGTCAGGGTGAAGCTCCAGGTGCCCGTGTCACCAAGGGTGTCTTTGTCGCCGCCGGTGGCCTTATAGGTCCCTACCGTCAAGGTGGCCAAGCCGGAGACCACGCCCGAGGACGAGACCGTGAGCTGAGGGGCGCCGGTCGCCTGGGTATAGGTGACCGCCCCGTGCTCACCCGAGACCCTGAGTTGGCCGGTGAAGGCTTTGCCCAACGTGGTCGTCGCGGTGGTGGGCGCGATCTGATTGATCTCCAAGGAGGTGGCCGTCAGGGTGAAGCTCCAGGTGCCCGTGTCACCAAGGGTGTCTTTGTCGCTGCCGGTGGCCTTGTAGGTCCCTACCGTCAAGGTGGCCGGCGCCGAGACGACGCCGGATGCCGAGATTTTCAGGTCAGGTGCGCCGGTTGACTGGGCGTAGCTGACGGCTCCGTGCGAGCCCGAGACCTTGAGTTGGCCGGTGAAGGCTTGGCCGGGTGTGGTCGTCGCCGACGTCGGGGCGACTTGAGTGAACTTGGTAGCGACAACGGTCAGCGAGTAACCCCACGTGCCGGTGTCACCGGAGGTGTCCTTCACGGTGCCGGTGGCTTTGTAGGTCCCTGCCGCCAAGGTGGCCGGCGCCGAGACCTTACCCGAGGACGAGACCTTCAGATCAGGCGCGCCGGTCGACTGGGTGTAAGTGACAGTGCCATGCGAGCCCGAGACCTTGAGCTGACCGGTGAAGGCCTTACCGGTCGAGGTGGTGCCCGTCGTCGGGGTCATCTGGGTGATCGCCGTGGCGCTGACTGTGAGGGAGAAGCTCCAGGTCCCGGTGTCACCCGAGCTGTCCGAGTCGGTGCCCGAGGCTCTGTAGGTTGCCGCGGAGAGCGCGCCCGTCGTCGTTACGACACCGCTCGAGGAGACTTTGATCCCGCCCGCAGACCCGGGTGGGGCCGAAGTCGTGACAAAGGTGACCGCGCCCGTGTTACCCGTTGTCGTCAGGGTGTTGGTGAACGACGCGCTCTTGGCTGATGTCGTCGAGTTCGAGAATGGTGCGGTTTGGGTGATCGTCGTATGGGTCGGCGGGGGTGGTGGGGGCGGGGTGACGACGGTGTAGGTGATGCTGGCCGTTCCGGTCCCGGTGTCGTTGCTTGTGGCGGTCACGGTATATGTGAAATGGCCCGGCGAACTGGTGTCGAGGGTGTCCGACCCGCCCGACACGGTGTTCGTGCCGTGGTTGTCGTCGCAGGAGGCGAGTCCCGGGCCGTCAGTGCCTTCAGTGCAGCTGAAGGTCGTCGCGACAACCTGGCCGACGTAGTAGGTGCCGCCGGTCGCGGGCGAGCTGATCGTGGCCGTCGGCAGGTCGGCGACGGTGTAGGTGATGCTGGCCGTTCCGGTCCCGGTGTCGCTGCTTGTGGCGGTCACGATGTAAGTGAGGGACCCGGTGGCGGAAGTGTCGAGGGTACCCGACCCGCCCGACACGGTGTTCGTGCCGTGGTTGTCGTCACAGGAGGCGAGTCCCGGGCCGTCAGTGCCTTCAGTACAGCTGAAGGTCGTCGCGACAACCTGGCCGGCGTAGTAGGTGCCGCCGGTCGCGGGCGAGCTGATCGTGGCCGTTGGCAGGTCGGCGACGGTGAAGTCGACCCCGATGCTCGAGGCGCTGATCGAGTGGTCCGAGTCGGCGGCGGTGATCGAGACGGTGCCCGCCTTGTCGCCGGTGACCGTGACGGAGTAGGTGCCGTTACCGTTGTTGGTGACGCTTGCAAAGTTGACCGTGCCGGTGTCGCTGCCGCCCTGGGCGAAGATGACGTGCGAGCTGTCGATGACGGTGCCGCCGCCGGCGTCCTCGAGGGTCGCCGTGATGGAGCAGCTCAAGCCCGACGTAAGGGTCGAACCGCAGTTGGTGGAGCTGAACACGATCTGGGTGGCTGGCAGTGCTTGTGCAGGAGCGGCCAGGATGGGCACGAGTGCCGCCCCGAGAGCCAGCACTGCGGCGACGCGCAGAGTCAACGCCAACTTCCGCGAGAGTTCCATGTTCTCACGACCTTTCAAGGTTTCGCCCACCCGGCACAGTCAGTCGTGCGTGAAGGCAGGACACCCTGGGCCGACGCCCACCCCGCATGTTCGGGAAGCCGACTCGGTTTGTCTCATCCGCCAACCCCGTCAGAAGCACCAACTATATCTTCACCTTCGCCTTTTTCCGGTGGAACGCCAAGCGGGACCTGAAGCCCTTGCCCACGGTGGCTCGGCCGCAAACTAAGTTCCTGATCTATGTACATCGGGAGTTTGTGTTGTTGACCTGAGGTAATAATCGGCAAGTTCATGGTGACCGGTCGCCGGTATTCACCGAACCCCGCACGGATCAACGAGGGTAGACATTGCTGCGCTGCCGGCGGTGTAGGCGGGTTGAAATCAGTGTCCCCAACGCACCGGTGACCACCTCGGGGGACCGCCTATTTGCAAGTAGCGGCGGTGATGTCGCGACAGCGCAGAAGAGTGAGGGTGAGCCGATGCGAAAGTGCCTGCCGCACTTCTCACCGTTGCGCCAGACTGACGGCAATGGACAGACAGAGGCTTGCCACCCTCATAAACCGCCGTTGCCGGCTCGAGGGGACCTTCACCCTCCGGTCGGGCCAGGTCTCCGACCACTACTTCGACAAGTACCTGTTCGAGGGCGACCCCGAACTGCTCTCGGAGGTGGTGGCGCACGCCGTACCGCTGATACCTGCCGGTACCGAGGTGCTCGCCGGCCTCGAGGCTCGGAGGTGTGCCTCTTGCCACTGCGCTTTCACTCGCGACCGGACTTGAGGCGGTGTTCGTACGCAAGGCGGCCAATCCCTACGGGACGGCCAAGCTTGCCGAGGGGGGCAAGGTCACCGGCCGCCGGTTGCTCGTGGTCGAGGATGTCATCACGACGGGCGGACAGGTCGTGATGTCGACCGAGGATCTTCGCCGACTCGGCGCCATTGTCGAGCATGTCCTCTGCGTCATCGACCGCCGCGACCAAGGCCATGATCGGCTCCGGGCCGCCGGGCTCACCGTGAGTGCGGTGTTCACAGCCACCGACCTCGAGCGAGCAGCAGCGCCGCGGCGCCCCTCATAGCGGTGTGCGTCAGTCCGGGCGCCCGATTCACGGCAACGGAAGGCTACGCTCGAATCCGCACCAACCCGAGAGGTGGGCGTATGGAAAGCGAGGCGAGAACGACCATCCAGAGCGGTTCGGGCGCGCCTGCCCGCTTCGAGCAGAGTTCTCGGCCGCTCGCGAGCACCTTCGCCGCGGGCCATTCCCTCGTCGGTTCACCCAGCACAGCTGCTAGCGAGATGCTCGCGGACCTGCGTCGCTCGGAGACGGATCTGCGCCGGTTTCTCCACGGCCTTCCCGGTGTCGACCAAGTCGGCGCCGAAGCGAGGGCGGCGTCGCTGGCAACGCGCTCGATCAAGACCTCCGCCAAACTGTGGGCGCTCGAGATGGCCGTCAGCATGGTGGACCTCACGACCCTCGAAGGGGCCGATACACCAGGCAAGGTCCTGAGTCTGTGTGCGAAGGCGCGTCGGCCCGACCCCGCCGATGCGTCGGTCCCACCGGTGGCCGCCGTGTGCATCTACCCCGACCTCGTGCCGGTCGCCAGGCGGGCGCTCCTGGGTACCAGCGTGAAGGTGGCCTCAGTGGCGACGGCCTTCCCCTCCGGGCGCGCCTCGCTCGCCGTGAAGCTCGCCGACGTGCGCGACGCCGTTGCGGCAGGTGCCGACGAGGTTGACATGGTGATCGACCGGGGAGCGTTCCTGAGCGGCCGCTACGGTCTCGTCTTGGAGGAGGTGCAGGCCGTCAAGGAGACCTGCGGGCCGGCGCACCTGAAGGTCATCTTGGAGACGGGCGAGCTCGTCACCTATGACAACGTGCGCAGGGCCAGTTATCTCGCCATGGTGGGTGGCGCCGACTTCATCAAGACCTCGACCGGGAAGGTGAGCCCGGCGGCGACTCTTCCGGTCGCGCTCGTGATGCTGGAAGCCGTGCGCGACTTCGCCGAGCTCACCGGAGCGCTCGTCGGTGTGAAGGTGGCCGGTGGGATCCGCAACGCCAAAGACGCCATCCGGTACCTCGTGATCGTGAACGAAACCGTCGGAGACGCCTGGCTCGACCCCTCGCTGTTCCGTTTCGGGGCCTCCAGCCTGCTCAACGATCTGCTCCGACAGCGCTCCAAGCAGCTGAGCGGCGCCTATGCGGGGAGTGAGGATTTCAGCATCGAATGACCGAGAGCTACCCAACCGAAAAGCCCGAGGCTGAGCTCGGGGCCGACGCCCCCGACCCGAGCCGTGGGCACGACGATTCATCGGGAGATCTCGTCGCGGCCCGGGCTGCCGAGGGGGCGGCCTTCGCCTACGCCCCCGCACCCGAGTCCCGCTCCATCGTGCACCTGCAGTCCTCCTACGGGCTGTTCATCGACGGGGCCTTTGTAGCGCCGGCCGACGGCAACACCTACAAGACCGAGAACCCTGCGACCGAAGAGGTACTGGCGGAGATCGCCGCCGCTGGCCGGGCCGATGTCGACCGGGCCGTCGAGGTGGCCGGACGCGCCCAGAGGCAGGTCTGGGGCCCGATGCCGGGAGCCGAGCGGGCCAAGTACCTGTTCCGTGTCGCCCGCATCATCCAGGAGCGGTCGCGCGAGCTTGCCGTGCTCGAAAGCCTCGACAACGGCAAGCCGATCCGCGAATCGCGCGACGTCGACGTCCCTTTGGCAGCGGCGCACTTCTTCTACTATGCGGGCTGGGCGGACAAGCTCGAGTACGCGGGCTTCGGCCCCCATCCCGCTCCCATCGGAGTGGCCGGCCAGGTCATCCCCTGGAACTTTCCCTTGATGATGGCGGCCTGGAAACTCGCGCCGGCGCTCGCGGGGGGCAACACCTGCGTGCTCAAGCCCGCGTCGACAACGCCGTTGACCGCGCTCTTGCTGGCCGAGATCATCCAGCAGGCCGACCTGCCGCCCGGGGTCGTCAACGTCATCACCGGGGCCGGGTCGGTCGCCGGGGCGGCTCTCGTCGCCCACCCGGGGATCGACAAGGTGGCCTTCACCGGTTCGACCGAGGTCGGCAAGGATCTCCAGCGCGCCATCGCCGGCACGGGCAAGCACCTGACGCTCGAGCTCGGGGGAAAGGCGGCGAACATAGTCTTCGAGGACGCCCCCTTGGACCAGGCCGTTGAGGGCATCGTGAACGGGATCTTCTTCAACCAGGGTGAGGTCTGTTGTGCCGGCTCGCGCCTTTTGGTGCAGGAGTCGATCGCGGACACCGTCGTCGAGCGGCTGAAGCGTCGCCTGGGGACACTTCGCGTCGGAGACCCGCTCGACAAGAACACCGATCTCGGCGCCATCAACAACGCTGCCCAGCTGGAGAAGATCCGCGAGCTCGCCGCCGCCGGTGAGGCGGAGGGCGCCGTGCGCTGGTCACCGAGCTGCACCCTTCCTTCCAAGGGCTACTGGTTCGCGCCGACGGTTTTCACCAACGTGTCCCAGGCGCACCGCATCGCCCAGGAGGAGATCTTCGGGCCGGTGCTCTCGGTGTTGACCTTCCGCACCCCCGAGGAGGCGGTGGCGAAGGCCAACAACACCGTCTACGGCTTGTCCGCTGGTGTCTGGACCGAGAAGGGGAGTCGTATCTTGTGGATGGCCGGTCAGCTCCGCGCCGGGGTCGTGTGGGCGAACAGCTTCAACCGCTTCGACCCCACGAGTCCCTTCGGCGGTTATCGCGAGTCGGGCTTCGGCCGAGAGGGCGGCCGCCAAGGCCTGGGGGCGTACCTCGATGTCTGACGAACGCCTGGCCGTGCGTAAGACCTACAAGCTCTACATCGGAGGGGCGTTCCCGCGTTCGGAGTCCGGCCGGTCCTATGTCGTGGTGGACGCGAAGGGTGCCTTCTTGGCGAACGCCGCCCAAGGCTCGCGGAAAGATGTGCGCGACGCCGTCGTGGCGGCGCGCAAGGCGCAGCCCCGCTGGGCTGGTGCGACCGCCTACAACCGGGGGCAGATCCTCTACCGCGTCGCCGAGATGCTCGACGGCCGGCGCGCCCAGTTCAGCGATGAGGTCGCCTCGAGCGAGGGGGTGAGCCGGGACGAGGCGGTGGCGCGTGTCGACACCGCCGTCGACCGCTGGGTCTGGTTTGCGGGCTGGGCGGACAAGGTGGCGCAAGTCGTCGGGTCGTCCAACCCGGTTGCAGGCCCGTTCTTCAACTTCAGCGTGCCCGAGCCCACCGGCGTCGTCGGCATCGTCGCGCCGCAGGCATCATCACTGCTCGGGCTTGTGAGCGTGCTGGCACCCGTGCTCGTGACCGGGAACACGGTCGTGCTCCTCGCGAGTGAGACGAGGCCGCTGCCGGCGATCACTCTCGCCGAGGTGCTCGCCACCTCGGACATTCCCGGTGGCGTCGTGAACCTGATCACGGGCCGTGTTGGCGAGCTCGCGCCTGTGCTCGCCGCTCACCGCGATGTCGATGCGCTCGATCTGGCGGGCGCGCCGGACTCTCTTCTCGCCGATCTCGAGCGGGCCGCGGTCACCAACGTGAAGCGTGTCCTTCGCCCGGACGCCTGCGATGGCGATTGGACCACGGCTCCCACGCCACGCCGCATGCTGGCATTTCTCGAGACCAAGACCGTCTGGCACCCCATCGGCCTTTGACGAGAACGTCCGCAAGGATTCTCCGGCACGCACCTCGCTAGCCTTGGCCTCCATGACGGCCGCAGGTGTCACGTCGAACCCGTACGAACTCGCGGCTCGGGCTGCCGCGGAAGTGGCGCGGTGGTCAGGCGCTCCGCCGCACGACGTGGCGATCGTCCTCGGCTCGGGTTGGCAGGGCGTTGCCGACGGGTTAGGCGGCACGGAAAGGGAACGGGCAACAACTGACCTTCCGGGATTCGCGGCGCCGACTGTCGCCGGCCACCAGGGCCAGCTGCGCTCGCTCAGGGCCGGCAAGCACCGGGTTCTCCTACTCATAGGGCGCACCCACCTTTACGAAGGCCGTACCCCGGCTGAGGTCGTCCATCCGGTTCGCACGGCCGTGATCGCCGGCGCCCGGGCCGTCATCTTGACCAATGCCGCCGGCGGCCTCGATCCGGCCATGAGGCCCGGACAGGCCGTGCTGATCCGCGATCACATCAACTTGATGGGTACCTCACCGCTCAGCGGCCCGGCGCCTCCGTCCGGTTATCGGGGGCGTTTCATCGACCTCACCGATCTCTACCCGGCCAACCTGCGGGCACTTGCCAAGCAGGTGGTTCCCACGCTCACAGAAGGCGTCTACGCGGCCTTGGGAGGTCCCCACTACGAGACGCCCGCCGAGGTCGCGATGCTGCGGCGTCAAGGTGCGGACCTGGTCGGGATGTCCACGGCCCTCGAGGCGATCGCCGCGCACCACCTGGGGGCGTCGGTGCTGGGGATCTCGCTCGTCACAAACCTCGCGGCGGGAGTGAGCCCCACCCCGCTCGACCACGAGGAGGTACTCGCGGCCGGTGCCGCGGCCGCGCCTTATCTGGTCGAGCCTCCTGGCGGGAGTGCTGTCGGCGCTGTGAAGGACGGGCACGAGAAGAGCGAGCCGATCTCTCCCGCTCTGGCCGCCGAGGCCCAGATGTGGCTGGCGGCAGATCCTGACCCGACCACCCGCGCCGAGCTCGCCGCCCTCCTCGACGCCGGCGACGGCGCCGCGGTGCGCGCCCGGTTCGACAGCCCGCTCGCCTTCGGGACCGCGGGGCTTCGGGGCGCGCTCGGCGCGGGCCCGGGCCGGATGAACCGGCTGGTTGTTCGCGCCACAACCGCCGGGGTGGCGCAGTGGGTGCTCGGCCAGGGCGCCGAAGCTGCGCGGCGGGGGATCGTCGTGGGACGCGATGCCCGCCATGGATCAGACGAGTTCGCCCGCGACGTCACCGCGGTTGCCGCCGGCGCGGGCGTGCGGGTGCGGGTCTTTGCCCGGGCGTTGCCGACCCCGCTCACGGCCTTTGCCGTCAAGCACCTCGGTGCCGCGGCGGGGGTGATGGTCACAGCGAGCCACAACCCTGCGGCCGACAACGGGTACAAGGTCTACATGTCCGACGGCGCCCAGGTGATACCGCCGGACGACGCCGTCATCGCCGAGGCGGCCCGCACCGCGATGGCGCGTGCGATCGCCGCGCCGGCGAGCCTCGGTGGAGGCGCCAAACGAAACGACGGACGGGCGCGTCGAAACCGTCGACGAGACGGAACTTCTCGACGCGTACCGACGCGCGGCGTTCGCGTTGCTGGATCCAATGGGTCCTCGCCGGCTCCGGATCGTGTACACGCCCCTGCACGGCGTCGGCGGTCAGGTGGTCCCGGAGCTCTTGGAACAGGCCGGTTTCGGGCCGGTGTCGGTCGTCGCCGCCCAGGGGGTACCCGATCCTGACTTCCCGACGGTGGCGTTTCCGAACCCGGAGGAGCCCGGGGCGCTCGATCTCGCGCTGGCCGATGCCGTGCGGCTGGGAGCCGACCTGGTCCTGGCGAACGACCCCGATGCCGACCGCCTGGCCATCGCCGTGCCGGACCGGGTGAGTGGGGCCTGGAGAATGCTGACCGGTGACGAGCTGGGGGCGCTCCTTGGCGATCATGTGCTCGCGGCGACCAGGGGCGAGGACCGGTTGGTGGCGACCACGATCGTCTCGTCGACGATGTTGTCGGCGATGGCGCGAGCGGCCGGGGTCGCCTATGTCGAGACGCTCACCGGATTCAAGTGGATCGCGCGGGCCGCGCTCTCGCGTCCGGGATCCCGGTTCGTCTTCGGTTACGAGGAGGCGCTCGGCTATCAGGTCGGTGACGCGGTGTCCGACAAGGACGGGTTGTCGGCGGCACTGCTTGCCGCCGAGATCGCGGCCGACGCCAAGGCTCGGGGGACATCCGTGCTCGACCGGCTGGACGGCCTCGCGTCCCGTTTCGGTGTACACGCGACCGCACAATGGTCGCTCCGGCTCGAGGGCCGGACGGCCCAGGCAGAGATGGCCGAGATCGTCGGGTGCTGGCGTACGCAACCGCCCGCGGCCCTTGCCGGCCTGGCGGTGGACGAGCTGGTGGACCTCTCCCAAGGAGTCGGGGAGCTTCCGTTCACCGACGCCCTCGTGCTCCGGATTGCGAAGCAGGCCCGCGTGGTGCTGCGACCGAGCGGTACCGAGCCGAAGCTCAAGGTCTATTTCGAGGTCGTCACACCGCCGGTCCCACCCGAAGGCGTAGGCGAGGCGGCGGCGCGGCGCAGGCCTGCTCCTCGGTTCGCTGCGAGACGACGTCGCGGCCCGCTGTCAGTCGATGAGGGGTTCCTGGGCGAGCGGCGATTGAGCCCCGACCGGCCCTTGGAGGACCCGGTGGGGGCGTCCGGGTCCAAGGCCGCGAAGCCAGGCTTGATCTTTCCGTCGATCAGCGCCAATCGGTCGTCGAAGGGGCAGAAAGCGCTCTTCATGGCGTTGATCGTCAGCCAGCTGAGGTCCCTCCAGGTCCAGTCGAAGGTCTCGACCAGCCCGGCAAGCTCCGAGGAGAGGCTGATGCCGCTCATCAGGCGGTTGTCAGTGTTCACGGTGACCCGGAACCGGAGGCGGTGCAGCAGCCCGATGGGGTGCTCGGCGAGCGACGGCACCGCCCCGGTGTGCACGTTCGAAGTGGGGCACATCTCGAGCGGTATGCGGCGGTCCCTTATGTAGGCCGCCAGCCGGCCCAGAGCGGCGCCACCATCGGGATCCAAGACGATGTCGTCCACGATGCGCACCCCATGGCCGAGCCGCTCCGCATTGCACCACTGGATCGCCTGCCAGATCGAGGGCAGTCCGAACGCCTCGCCGGCATGCAAGGTGGCGTGGAAGTTCTCGCGCTGCACAAGATGAAACGCGTCCAGGTGATCGGTGGGCGGATAGCCGGCCTCAGGACCTGCGACGTCGAAGCCGGCGACTCCCACATCCCGGTATCGCACCGCGAGCTCGGCGATCTCACGCGCAGCGTGCGGCCGTGCGCATGGCCGTCAACAGGGCTCGTACGACGATCGGCCGTCCGGCGGCGGTTGCGCCCCCCATGGCCTCGTGGAAGCCCGCGAGCACCGACTCGAGCACTTCCTCGAGCGCGAGGCCGCGCTCTGTGTGCAGTTCGGGGGCAAAGCGCACCTCGGCGTAGACGACCCCGTCTTCGGCCAGGTCCTCAACGCATTCTGTGGCGACTCGCGCGAGTGCCGTGCGGGTCTGCATCACACCGACGGTGTGGGCGAAGCCCTCGAGATAGCGCACGAGGTCGCGCCGGGGAGCGGCCGACACGAACCAGGCCCCGAGCTCTTCCGGATCGGTCGTCGGCAGGCCCCGGTAACCGTGCTCGGCCGCGAGCCTACCACCGTGGCGGGCCGGAGCCCGCCGTCGAGGTGGTCATGGAGGAGCACTTTCGGGGCCAGGCGGAGCTGATCGAGATCGGGCTTGGCGCTCACGAGATCACCTCCAAGACGACGGGCGTGGGTGCTTGGAGCTCGTCGACTATCGCGATCGCGTCCTTGAGGACATCGCGGGCCCAGTCGAGACGCTCAGGCTCGTCGGTGTGGAGTTCTAGTAGAGGTTGACCCTCCGTAACCTCCTCACCAGGCTTGACGCGACACACGACGCCTGCGGTCGCGCTCACGAGGTCCTCCTTGCGCGCTCTCCCGGCCCCGAGCCGCCAGGCGGCGACCCCGACCGCGCGGGCGTCGAGCCGACCGATGATCCCTGAGCTGTCCGCGGTCACCAGCTCGACGTGAGCTGCGCGGGGCAGGGGGGCATCGGGGTCACCCCCCTGGGCCACGACCATTGCCCGGTACCGCTCCAGGGCTGAGCCGTCTCGGAGCGCAACGGCGGGATCGGCCCGGATGCCTGCCAGATCGAGCATCTCACGTGCGAGCGCGAGCGTGCAGCTTCGACAAGATCCGCTGAGTTGTCACCACCGGAGAGCACTTCCACGGACTCGGCGACCTCAAGGGCGTTGCCGACCGCCCACCCGAGGGGGGTGTCCATCGCGCTGAGCACCGCTTTCACCTTGAGCCCGTGGTCACGACCGAGGCGAACCATGGTCCGGGCCAGTTCTGTGGCCCGGTGCCGGTCGGTCATGAACGCGCCGGAGCCCACCTTCACATCCAAGACGAGCGACTGGGTCCCCTCGGCGATCTTCTTCGACATGATCGACCCGGCGATGAGCGGGATTGACTCCACCGTGCCGGTGACGTCGCGGAGCGCGTAGAGCTTGCGATCCGCCGGAGCCAGACCGGCGCCGGCAGCGCAGATGACGCAGCCGACCTTTTCGAGCTGGGCGAGCATCTCGTTGTTGGACAGATCGGCGCGCCAGCCGGGAATCGCCTCCAGCTTGTCGAGGGTGCCACCGGTGTGGCCGAGGCCGCGTCCCGACAGCTGCGGCACCGCGGCCCCGCAGGCAGCCACGAGCGGTGCCAGGATGAGCGACACCTTGTCGCCGACGCCGCCGGTCGAGTGCTTGTCGACCGTGGGCCGCGAGAGGCCGGACAGGTCCATCCGCTCGCCCGAGGCGATGATCGCGGCCGTCCACCGGGACAGCTCGGCCACCGAGAGCCCACGCCAGAAGATCGCCATCAGCAAGGCGGCGACCTGTTCGTCGGCGACCCGACCGGCGACGTAGGCACCGATGACCCAGTCGATCTCAGCGTCGGTGAGCTCGCGGCCGTCCCGTTTCGAGCAGATCAAGTTCACCATATCCATTTGGCTCGGACCTCCTCGAGGTTCGCCAAGTCTCGCGCACCGGGCCTGTCGGCAATGCCTCTCGGGCTCCCTCCGTCGTACCGGAGACCGGTACCGCCGCTGGGGCTGCAGAGCCCTCAACTACTTGTTGGCTCTGGCGGGGCGCCTCCTGCCCATTCTTCGAACGCGGCGAACGCCCGGGGACCCCAAACCGTCCCGGGGCCGCCGTTCATCATGATCACCACGCCCATGGCCTCCGCGACCTCGGCCGCACTCGCTCCCGCGCGCTGGGCTCCCCGCGTGGGCACCGATGCACCCGTCGCATTCGCGTGTGGCTGCGATCGCCAAGGCGATGAGCTCCTTCACCCGCACGGAGAGCGCGCCGGCGGACAGCGCCGCCTGGCTCATCTCCGCGTAGCCGGAGAAAACGCCTCCGATCTCGTCCCGTAACGCGCGGGCCTTGGGCCTCAGCTCGTCCGAGAGCTCGTGGGCAGTGTGCACCTGAATCCCCCTCGTCTCCTGGTCGACGGCATATTCATGCTGCCGGTCGCCCGTCCCCGAACCAGCGCACGCGCCGGCGGCACCGTCTCCATTCTGCCGGGCCCGAAGCCCGGTCGTATTATCCGGCCATGATCGATCATGTATCCATTCAATGCGCAGACGTGAGGGTGAGCGTCAGCGTTCTACGACGCCGTCCTTGCCCCGCTTGGCGGTGGCCGTGTCATGGACTTCGGCGAGGTCGTCGGCTACGGCCTCGAGGGCAAGCCGGAGTTCTGGATAGGCCCGCTCGTTTCCGGGGAGCCGAATCGGGAGAACCATCTCGCCTTCACGGCGAAGAACCGCGCCCGCGTGCGGGACTTCTTCGACGCGGCCGTGTCTTCGGGCGCCCCGGTCCTCCATGAACCGCGTCCGTGGCCGGAGTACCACGAGAACTACTACGGAGCCTTCGTACGCGATCCCGATGGGAACAACGTGGAAGCGGTCTGCCACAACGCTGAGTAGCCGGGAGCCCGACCGGCGGTAACTGAGCCGCCTGCCGTGCCTGGTGATGGGAAGTTCACCGGGGTGTCGACCAGGCATCGTTGCCCTCGGGACTGTCGTTGAACTCGTCAGGCCGCTCTCGTGTCCAAAAGCTGGGGTGCCGGCGCACGGAGGCAGGCCGCTGGACGTTCGAATGGCTGAATGAATATCTCAACTTCGCACGGGGAAACCTGTCGAAGGCAAGAGGCACCTTTCCGCAAAGGAGGCTGGGCCGTGGCCCTTGACGTCGCCAAGATCAGGTCGTCATACCCCGCGCTCTCGGACGGCTACGCCTACCTCGACGGGGCGGCAGGCACCCAGATGCCCGTGAGCGTCATCGAGGCGATCTCGGGCGCGGTACCTGGCAGGGCTCGGCAACGTGGGAGGGGCCTTCCCGGCCAGCCATCGTTCCGGGGAGATCGTCCACGCCTGCCGGCAGGCAATGGCCGATCTCGTCGGAGGCGAGCCGGAAGGAGTGATTCTCGGACCCAACATGACCACCCTCACCTACCGGCTCGCAGAGACCCTTTCCAGGAGCTGGACCCGAGGGGACGAGGTGGTCTTGTCCCGCCTGGACCACGACGCGAACGTGCGGCCCTGGGTTCAGGCAGCTTCCCGTGCCGGCGCAGTCGTCCGCTGGGCCGAGGTCGACGCCGTCACAGGTGAGCTGGGGACGGGACAGTACGACGGCCTGTTGTCGGAGCGCACGAGGCTCGTCGCGGTCACAGCGGCTAGCAATCTCATCGGCACCCGGCCCGATGTGGCCGCGATCGCCCGCAAGGCCCATGAGGTCGGCGCGCTCACCTACGTCGACGGGGTCCACGCGACGCCGCACGCGCCGGTCGACCTCACCGCTTTTGGCGCTGACTTCTATGCCACCAGCTCATACAAGTGGTCCGGTCCCCACGTCGGCGCTGTCATCGCGAGCCCGGCGCTGCTGGAGCGCCTGCATCCCGACAAGCTCGCGCCGGCGCCTGAATCGGTGCCGGGCCGTTTCGAACGCGGGACGCTGCCGTTCGCGGACCTGGTTGGAGTCGTGGCCGCGGTGGAGCACCTGGCCTCGATCGACCCGGCGGCGACAGGCTCGCGACGCGAACGGCTGGTCGCTTCGATGACCACCGTCGAGGTATACGAGGCGGCTTTGTTCGCCTCGCTCCAAAGTGGCCTGGAAGCGATCGGACACGTCACCACCTACGGCAAGGCGGGATCGTGTGCGCCCACGACTTGCTTCAACGTCGCCGGGATGCGGCCGCATGACGTCGCGGAGCACCTTGCGCGGGGCGGGGTCAACGTGTGGAACGGCGACAACTACGCCTGGGAGCTGGCGGGCGTGCTCGGGATCCGTGACAGCGGGGGAGCGGTGCGGGCCGGGGTGGTGCACTACAACGACGCGTCCGACGTGGACCGGCTGCTCGCAGCGGTGGCCGGGCTCGTGGCCGACCTCTAGGTCCTGGCGGCTTTGGGAGTGTGCCGGCCTCAGTAGAGCGCGAAGGCTTCCGGTAGCAGCGCGTCCACCGTCATCGACGCGAAACGCCCGTCTTTCAGGAACGTGACGACCGCCTCGCGCCCGAACTCCGCCAGCACCTGGCGACAGGCCCCACAAGGAGAAGCGGTTTTCACCTTCTTGCCCGGGGAACGGGCGTACACAGCCACAGCTTCGATTTCGATCCCGCCGCCCTCGGCCGCGACGGCCGCGAACACGGCGTTGCGCTCCGCGCACGAGGTCAGCCCGTAGCTGGCGTTCTCGACGTTGCAGCCCACGTAGACGCCTCTCGTCGTGCGCACGGCGGCGCCGACGTGGAACTTGGAGCCGGGCGCGTACGCCTTCACGGAAACCTCGTATGCCCTGCAGGCGAGCTCGCGCTCGTCCGGGTCGGTGATTGCGGCGAGCACCTCGGGCAGTCGGGCCACACCGAAACACTAGGACGGGCTCCAAGCGGCGGGGGGTATTCGCGTAGTCGTACGTATGTTCGATAAACTCACGGCGTGAAAATGGAGGGGCGTTCGGGCGAGCTGCGCTGGCGCCTCGCCGAGCCCGAGGAGTCGGGGAGGCTGTTGCCCGAGTCGTCTCTCGGGGAACGTCACGTCGGCACCGGCGAGTTCCAAGGCATGGAGTTCCTCCCCGTCAACGCGCGCACGATCATCAACGAGGTGGCGGCGTCGTCGCGGAGGCCGTTCAGCTACACGATCAACGCCTACCGGGGATGCAGCCACGCCTGCACGTACTGCTTCGCGAGGCCGACGCACAGGTATCTCGGCCTCGGGATCGGCGAGGACTTCGAGCGCAGGATCGTCGTCAAGGTCAATGCCGTCGAGCGCCTCCGCGCCGAGCTGCGGTCACCGAGGTGGAGGGGCGACCTCATCGCCATGGGCACGAACACCGACCCCTACCAGAAGGCCGAGGGCAAGTACCACCTCACCCAGGGCATCGTGGGAGTGCTTGCCGACGCCGGCAATCCCTTCAGCATCCTGACCAAGTCGACACTGGTGCTGCGGGACCTCGCCTTGCTCGCAGATGCCGCCGCCCGCACACGCCTCAGGCTCGCCCTGTCGATCGGCACGCTCGCGCGCGACGTGTGGCAGCTCACCGAGCCCGGGGCACCGCCTCCGGACAAGCGCCTGGAAGCTGTGAGGCGGCTCAGCGAGGCCGGCATCCGCTGCGGCGTGCTCATCGCGCCTGTGCTGCCCGGGCTGTCGGACTCCGACGACCAGCTTCGAACCGTGGCGCAGGCCTGCCTCGAAGCGGGGGCGGTGTCGGTCACACCGGTCGCTCTTCACCTGCGCCCCGGCGTCCGCGAGCACTACCTCGACTGGCTCGCCCGAGCCCGGCCCGAGCTGGCGGAGCTGTACGCGCAGCGTTTTCGGAAGGGCTCCTACCAGCCGCGAGCCGAGCAGCGCCGCATCAGCGAGGTTGTACGCGCCGTGCAGGAGGCTGGCGGACGTGGCTACCCGACGCGCCGCCGCCGCGGGCACGAGCCGACCGGGCACCCGCGCGAGCCGCCGCCGCGCCTGCGTCCGGTGAACGAGCAGCTGCGCCTGCTCTGAGTGCCGGGAAGCGGTCTGGTACAACTCGGCGATGCAAAGCGTGACACCTGGGGGTGCGGCGCCGGAGCCGCCGCGCTGCGCTTGGGCGGCCGGGGAGTTCCTGCAGCCCTATCACGACGCCGAGTGGGGCGTACCCGTCCACGACGACCGCCGTCACTTCGAGTTCCTGATCCTCGAGTCCGCGCAGGCCGGCTTGAGCTGGGTCACGATCCTCAAGCGCAGGGATGGCTATCGCAACGCCTTTTGCGGCTTCGACCCGGAAGCCGTCGCAGGTCTCGGGTTGGCCGACGTCGAGCGACTTCTGGGCGATCCCGGCATCATTCGCAACCGCCGCAAGGTGGAGAGCGCGATCGGAAATGCCCGGGCGTTTCTCGACATCAGGCGCGAGTTCGGTTTTTTCGACAGCTACATCTGGGGCTTTGTCAGCGGCGTGCCGATAGTCAACGCCTGGGACGACATGTCGTATGTCCCCGCCAAGACGCCGCTCTCGAAGCAGGTGAGCGCGGACTTGAGGCGGCGGGGTTTCACGTTCCTGGGCCCGGTCGTCTGTTACGCGCACCTGCAGGCGACCGGTCTTGTCATGGACCACGTGACGAGCTGCTTTCGCTGGCGCGAGCTCAACGGGGGCGAGGCCCGAGGACGGTCGGCTCGTCGCTACGGTCGCGACTCATGACAAACGAGAGAGCCGTCGAAGACCGCGAGCGGGCTGACTTCCTGGAGGCGCTGTCCACCCAGAGGTCCTTCCTGCGCCGCACCGTCAGGGATCTCACCGACGCCGAGGCACGCGAGCGCACCACCGTCAGCGAGCTCCGCCTCGGAGGGGTGATCAAGCACGTGACCCGCGTCGAGCAGCGCTGGGCCGACTTCATCGTGGGAGCACCTGCCGACGGCGGAGTGGACTTAGAGGCCCACGCGGCCAGCTTTCGCATGCTGGAGGGCGAGACGCTGGCGGGCTTGCTCGAGAAATACGAGGAAGTGGCCCGCCGGACGGACGACCTCGTGGCATCGTTGCCTTCCCTCGACGACTCCAAGCCTCTGCCGCCGGCACCCTGGTTCCGACCTGGTGCGCGTTGGTCGGCACGTCGCGTTCTCTTGCATGTGATCGCTGAGACGGCCCAGCACGCTGGCCATGCCGACATAATCCGGGAGTCCCTCGACGGCGCGAAGACAATGGGCTGACCCGCTCGGGCACCCGAGGAGCCGGACCGTACCTCCGCCCGATCGACTCAGGTCGCCACGGCGGCTCAGGCGTCCCGCCGGACGAGCAGCACCCCCCCGATGACGAGCAGCGCCACCGCATAGCCGAAGAGCACAAGGAGACCGGTCCAGGGTGGCAGTGTTTCTTGGCCCATGTGGAGACTGACGACGGCGGCTCCGATGTGGTCGGGCATGAACATCTCGGTTCTGTCGGCGAGCGAGGCGGGCAGCGCCCGGATGACGACAGGCCCGAGGAGCAGGATTCCCAAGAACGCGCTGATCGCGCCCGCGGTGTGGCGGACGATCGTTGCGAGGCCGAGCGCGAACAGTCCTATCAAACAGAGGTAGAGGCCGCTTCCCGCCACCGCCCGGAGCGCTCCCGGACTGGGGAGCGTTGAGTGGATCGCCGGCGCCGACAGCAGCGCCTGGCCCAGGAAGAAGGAGGCGAAAGCCACGATCTCGGCCACAACGAGAGCGACGGTCCCGAAGACCAGGGTCTTTGCTGCCAGAACGAGCGGCCGGCGGGGCGCGGCGGCGAAGGTCGCCCGGATCGTGCCGGAGCCGTATTCCCCGCTCATCGCGAGCACACCGAGCACGCCGATCGTGAGCTGCCCGAAGAACACCCCGATCAGGCTCGTCGCGGTCGGGTCGAAGCCCGGGACCTGGGTGGACGACCAGTGCGCCCGGGTCTCCGCCGTCGCCAGCGCGCTTATCCCGATGCCGAGCACCACCGTCATGCCGAGAGTCCACATCGTCGAGCGGAGGGAGCGCAGCTTCGTCCACTCCGATCGCAAGAGGCCGGACATGCCGTAGCGACCCGGCGGCAGGCTCTCGGCAGGACCGACGGCGGCAAGGGCGGCGGTGCTCACCTGACGACCTCACGTGACACGACCGGACCTGTCGTCAATTCCCCGTGGTACTCGATACTGTCGCCGGTCAGCTCCATGAACGCCTCTTCGAGCGAGGCTGACTGCGGGGCGAGCTCGTGCAGGACGACGGGGATGGTCGCGGCGAGCTCACCGATCTCCACCTCGTCCGGGCCCCGCACGCTGAGCGAGCCGTCCTCCTCGAGCACCGTCGTGGCTCCGTTGCCCTCGAGGACGGCTTTCAGCTTTGCGATCTCGGGTGAGCGCACGCGGACATAACGCTGCGAGCTCTGTGCCAGGAGCTCGTCGGTCGGGATCTGGGCGATCAGGCGGCCCCTGCCGATGATGACGACCTCGTCGGCTGTCAGCGCCATCTCGCTCATGAGGTGGCTCGATACGAAGACCGTTCGGCCCTCGCGGGCGAGGCCCTTCAGCAAGTTGCGCACCCAGCGGATCCCGTCGGGGTCGAGCCCGTTGACGGGTTCGTCGAAGAGCATCACCTCCGGGTCGCCGAGCAGCGTGGCGGCGATGCCGAGGCGCTGGCTCATGCCGAGGGAGAACTTCCCCGCCCGCTGACCCGCCACGGCCGAGAGCCCGACGACGCCGAGGACCTCGTCGACTCGCCTGAGCGCGATGTGGTTGGCCTCAGCGAGCATCCGCAGGTGGGCGCGGGCTGTGCGACCGGGGTGGATCGCCTTCGCCTCCAACAACGCGCCCACCTCGTGCAGCGGCCACGGGAGATCGTGGTAGTGCCGCCCGTTCACCGTGACGTCCCCGGCGTTCGGCGCGTCGAGTCCCATGATCATGCGCATCGTCGTCGACTTGCCTGCGCCATTGGGGCCGAGGAAGCCCGTCACGACGCCGGGGCGCACGCTGAAGCTGAGCTGGTCCACAGCGAGCTTCGAGCCGTAGTGCTTGGTCAGGCCCTTCGCCTCGATCATGGGCGTCCCTGCCAGGCTGTTCTCGGCATCTGTCTCCTTGGTCGTTCGCTCGGCTCCCGGCCGCATCGTTTCGAGAGGCCGTACCTCGCGTGTAATCCTCTGCTGTGTCGTATCCGCTTGCCATCGGGGATGACCCTGAGAGGCACTCAGGGTCGCGGTGGCGAGGTCTAGTAGCCCACGACGTAGCTCACGCCCGAGAGCGAGTAGAAGTCGCTCGTGCCCGGCCCCTGGACGAGCGCCTGGCCGTTGGCGTAGATGTGGAGTGCCGCTATCACCTGGGCGCTGGTTTCCGAGTAGACCGAGAAGCAGTCGTAGTAGCCCGGGCGGGCACCTTTCGGCATGACGAAGGCGGGAAGGGACTGGTTGGCCGGGCCTATGAGCGAGCCCGCGAGGTACACGACGCCTTCTTGGGACACGGCGTACTGGGGGGCGCCGGTGCCGTAGGACTGGGCGGACTTGGCGCCGTTCAAGAGCGTCAGGGGGTGGAACACGAGCTTGGTGGCCGTGGTAATTGGCGCGGCGGACGGCCAGGTCGTGGTGGTCGCGGCCACGGCTTTCGCCGGCGACGAGCCTCGGGCGGCGGCGTAGCCGACGCCCGAGAACGTGCCGACCAGCACTGCGGCGGCAAGGATGAAAAGAGGGATCGGCCGCCCGATGCTGCGGGCAGGGGAATTGGGCATCGCTGGTCTCCTTGTCTCGTCGGTTGCGTGTGGTGAGGCCTATGACGTCCATGCAAGTCGCGGCGCGCCCTTGTTTCAAGGCGTCGCGGGATGACGGCCCCCCGCCGGCCATTGTCGCGCGGCCCGGTCCCGCCGGCAGGCCGGTTCAGCTGAGAGGTTCGAAACGGGCCGTGAAGTGGCGCAGCTGGGGCGCCTCGGCGACGATCCGGTACCCGCGGAGCGAGGAGGCTTCCTCGGCGACCGCCTGGCAGACCTCGATCACGTAGTCGATGTGGCTCTGGGTGTAGGTGCGCCTCGGTATGGCCAGCCGGACGAGATCGGTTGCGGCCGGGCGCTCGGTACCGTCGGGCTGGCGGCCGAACATCACGGTCCCGATCTCACAACCGCGTATGCCGCCCATCTTGTAAAGCGCCACCGCGAGCGACTGGCCGGGGTACTCGAGGGGCGGGATGTGGGGGAGGAGACCGCGGGCGTCGAGGTACACGGCGTGGCCCCCGATGGGCATGAACACCGGGATCCCGCTGCGATGCAGCGCCTCGCCGAGGTATGCCGTCGATTGGATCCTGTAACGGAGGTAGTCGTGGGAGACGGCCTCGCGGATCCCCTGCGCGATGGCCTCCAGGTCCCTGCCGGCGAGGCCGCCGTAGGTGGGGAAGCCTTCGGTGAGGATCAGCATGTTCCGGAACGACTCGGCGAGCGTGTCGTCGTTGCACGCGAGCCAGCCGCCGATGTTCGCGAGCGGGTCCTTCTTCGCGCTCATCGTCATCCCATCCGCGAGCGAGGCCATCTCCCGGACAATGTCGGCGACGTCGCGGCCTTGCTGGCCCTCCTCGCGCTCGCGGATGAACCAGGCGTTCTCGGCGAAGCGGCAGGCGTCGAGGAACAGCGGTACCTGGTACCTGTCGCAGACGGCCCGTACCGCGTGCAGGTTGGCCAGGCTGACCGGTTGGCCGCCGGCCGAGTTGTTGGTGATGGTGACCATGACCACGGGAACGTGCTCACGCCCCCGGGTCGCGATGAGGTCGTCGAGGGCGGCGGTGTCGAGGTTCCCCTTGAACGGGTGCAGGCTTGCGGGGTCGCGTCCCTCGGCGATCACGAGGTCGACCCCCTCGGCCCCGGTGAACTCCACGTTGGCTCTTGTCGTGTCGAAGTGGGTGTTGCTGGGCACGACCTGCCCGGGGCCCCCGATCACCGAGAAGAGGATCCGCTCGGCGGCGCGGCCCTGGTGGGTGGGTATCACGTGGCGGAACGGGAACAGCTCGGTCACGGCGTCGAGGAAGATGAACCACGAGGGCGAGCCGGCATAGGACTCGTCGCCGTGCTGGACCGCCGCCCACTGGTCACGGCTCATGGCGCCGGTGCCCGAGTCGGTCAACAGGTCGATCAGCACGTCACGCGCCGCCAGGTTGAAGACGTTGTAGCCGGCGTCGCATATGGCCGCGGCGCGCTCTTCGGGGTTGTCATCCGCAGCGGCTCCACTGCGTGGATGCGGAACGGCTCGATGATCGTGCGAAAGGTTCGGGGCGTGGCAGTCACGCTAGTTGGTCCGCGGCCTCGCGGCTCAGATCAGGCGCCGCTCGGTCGCCCACCGGGTCAGCTGGTGGCGCGTGGAGAGCTGGAGCTTGCGCAGCACTGCCGAGACATGGCTCTCCACGGTCTTGATCGAGATCGTGAGCTCCCGGGCGATCTCCTTGTAGGTGTAGCCCCGCGCGATGAGGCGCAGCACCTCGCGCTCGCGGGGCGAGAGCTGATCGAGCTCGGGATCGAAAGGGCCCAGAGGCTCGACGTCGGTCGGCATTGACGCGAACGCGTCCAGCACGAAGCCGGCCAGCCGCGGCGAGAAGACCGCGTCACCTCCCGCGACGCGCAAGACGGCGTCGATCGAGCTCCGGCCCCGAGATCGTCTTTGTGACATAGCCACGGGCTCCCGCCCGGATCACGCCGATCACGTCCTCGGGGGCGTCCGACACCGACAGGGCGAGGAACTTGACGCCCGGATACGCGGGCTTGATGGCCTCGATCACGGCCTTGCCGCCTCCGCCGGGCATGTGAACGTCGAGCAGCACGACGTCCGGCAGCCGTTCTGAGATCAGCTCGATGGCGGCAGGGACCTCGTCCGCCTCCCCGACGACGTCGACTGCGTCCCCCAGTTCGCTGCGGACCCCGGCGCGGAACAGGTGATGGTCGTCGACGAGGAAGACCGTGGGGACGCCGGTCGGTGTCATGGCCGGCCCGGACGCCTCGGGACACTGAGCTCGACTTCTGTCCCCTCTCCGGGCACCGACCGGATGACGGCGGTCCCGCCGTGTCGCTGCATCCGGCCGCGGATCGACTCCGCGATCCCTTGGCGGTCCCCGGCGATCGCCTCGGAGTCGAAACCGGCACCGCGGTCGCGCACGAACATCGACACGCGTTTCGGCTCGGCCTCGACGTAGATGGAGACCGAGTTCGCGCCGGACCACTTGGCGGCATTCACGGTCGCCTCCCTCCCGGCTTCCAGAAGTGCCCTCAGCTCGTCGTCGAGCGGGGCATCGCCCACGGTGACAGCGTCGACCGCGACACCGTGGGCGGCTTCGACCTCTCGTTCGATCTGCTCTACTCCTGCCGAGAGCGTTGCGGCACCCTCGGCCCCGAACGATCCGGGCGCCCTCCCCTCGAACAGCCACGATCGGAGTTCGCGTTCCTGGGCGCGGGCCAGCTTCGCCACCTCTTGGGGATGGTCGGCGGAGCGCTGGATCATGGCCAAGGTCTGCAGAACCGAGTCGTGGACTCTTGCGGCCATGTCAGCCCGCTCCTCGGCGCGGATGCGCGCCTGGCGCTCGTGCACGAGGTCCAGGGCCAGTCGGAACCACCAGGGGCCCAAAAGGACCACCGTCCCGGCGACGATCAGGAGTGTCCCCCCCACGGGCCGGAGCCAGGACCGGCTCAGAGCTCCGTCCGAGATGACGAACACGCCGAGGACGAAGAGCACCACGCCCGCGCCGAGCCGGGCGATGAACGAGCGACGCGACTGGCGCGGCTCAGAGCCGAGCTGCAGCAGGGCCTTCACCGAGTTGACCAGGAAGGCCCGTTCGTCCTCGTCGGCATTGCGCGCGACGAGGACGAGACCCGCGGCGCTCACGAGAAGGGGCGTTCCCCACGACGACACGAAGTTGGCGTGCAGCGCCGAGGCGACGAGCAGGATGACCGCCAGCGCCGGGATGAGGGCGAGCACGATCGTGATGCCCTGGCGGTCAGACAGGGCCCGGGCGCCGATCGTCTCGGTCGACCCCTCGACGGGGAGGAACAGCCAGGCTAAGACGTACACAGCCGCGCCGAACCCGCTCACGAGGCCGAAAAGGACGAGGACGATGCGAACGACGGTCACGTCGCGCCCGAGCCGGGCGGCGATGCCTCCGGCAACGCCGGCGATCATCCGGTTGTCGCGGCTGCGCTGGAGCCGTCCCTGCCCGCGGTGGCGTCCGTAGCGGCCTCTTCTGTAGGCGCGGTCCGCGCGCCTGTCGTCGAAGTAATGCTGCTGCTGCCAGGGATTGAACTGATCGGCGATGTAACGATGATCGCGCCGTTCCGGCCCGGCAACCATCAGGGGAGCCCCTGATGGTTGCCGGGAGTTGTCAGGGCTTTATCCGGGATACCCCCGATTTTCATGCCGCCCCGGAAGGCGCACGCTGGCTGCATGGATATCACTACGAACCAGAACTCGAATGAGGAGACCCACCTCCTCCGCAGATCGCGGGAAGGCTCGATGCTCGCGGGCGTCGCAGCCGGGCTCGCGGACTACTTCGACGTGGACGCCACACTCGTGCGTATCGCCCTCGTGGCCCTCACGTTGCTGGGCGGTGCCGGAGTGCCCCTCTACGTGGCCGCATGGCTGTTGATCCCGGAGGAAGGCTCCGACGTCGCCATCGCTGGCGAGGTACTCAGCCATTCCTGGCACCGATGACCGCGACCGTATCGATCGAGCCCACTCGTCCGGAGGAAGGATGCAAATGCAATCACGACGGGATGTCCCTTGGGGGTCGCCCCCGAGGCCCAATGACGACGTCAACCTGCGCATCGGCGATGCCGAGCGCAACGAGATCAGCGAGCTGCTCTCCAAGCACTACAGCGACGGTCGCCTGGATGCCGCAGAGTTCCAGGAACGCCTGGACCGGGCGATGAGCGCGAAGACGCGCTCCGACCTGTCCGGGCTGCTCGTCGACCTGCCCAGGCTGCAAACCCCCGAGCAGCAGGCGGTTGCCGCACTGCCACCGCGGCGCAGGCCGCGGGTGCTCAGGGTCGTGCTGTTCGTTGTTGTCTCCCTGTGGGCCCTATCGATCGCGGCCGCGGTCACTAGGGGGTTCTTCGGGTTCGGCTGGATCCACATCCCATGGCTGTTGATCGGCCTGATCGCCCTGTTCCTGTGGTCACGGGATCGGAGACACCGGCGCTGGCGTTACAGGCGCGAGTTCCTAGACGAACGTCCCCAGTAGAGCGGCCCGTGACCGGCACGGCTGTGCAGGCGGCGTTTCGGCGACGCCTGCACAGCCTGGCTCGCAACGCTCGCCGCGGTGGGCGCACCACCGTCGCACGACGCGGTGAGGGGCGGGCCACCATTGGAGTGGGTCCCGTCGGCGAAGGCCAGGCCGGCTGTGCCGCTGGCGGCTGGCACCTGATCCGCGGCGGCGGCTCGCTCTGACGCGGCGAGGCTGCGGGCGAGAGGGCGGGCGATGACGAGCGCGACGGCGCACTGAGCCGCGCCCGCGACGTAAAGCGGGAGGCGCAGGCCCCCCAGCACAGCGAGACCGCCCCCGATGAGCGACCCGATCGGGAACGCGCCCCACACGATGCCGCGCCACGCGGCACCGATCCGTCCCATCAAGTCTCGTGGGGACAGGCGCTGGCGGAGGGAGTTCGCGATCACGCTCCCGGCGTAGACGGCGAAGCTGACCACGGCAAAGGCCACACCGGCGAGCAGCCAGCCTGTAGCGGAAGCCATGACGAGATAGGCGAGTCCCGAGACGAGGGCGGCGCCCGCGAGCGTCGGAATGTTTCCGATCCGGGTGGCGATGCGGTCCGCAAGCAGGGCACCGGGGACATTGCCAACGGCGCCGGCCGCCAGGAACACTCCGTACAGGCTCTTGGACACTCCCCAGTCGACCGTCGCGATGATGACAAGCACGCCCATGACCAGCCCCTGCAGCGCGGCCAACGCCGCGAGCAGCGTCACGAGAAGCCGCAGCGACTGATCCTTCACGAGCTGCCTGGCGCCGTCCAGGATCGAGCCGTGCCCGCTGTTGCGAATGGGGCGCTCGGTACGAAAGCCCAGCAGCGACAGGCCCGCAACCCCGACCGCCGACGCGTCGGCGAAGAAGGGCAGAGTCCTGACGACGGCGAAAGCGAGGGTTCCCAGGATCGGGCCGCCGAGGTGTTCGGTGGCAGCCTCGGTGCCGCTCAGGAGCCCGTTCGCTTGAGCGAACGAGCGTGGTTCGACCAGCTCTGCCACCGTCGCCTGGGAGGCGGAGTAGTAGATGGCCCGCGCCCCCCGTTCACGAATACGAGAAGGATCAAGAGCGGGAGATTGATGTGACCGCTCGCGACCAGCAGAGCCAGTGTCACGAGCACGAGGGCGCGTCCAAAATTGGTCACAGCCATCAATCGGCCCCGCTCGAATCGGTCCGCGAGCGCGCCGGCTGGAAGCGCCAGCACGAGCCACGGGAATGTGTCGGCAGCCGCGACAGACGCCACCGGGAGCGGATGCGGATTCACGAACAGAGCGAGAAGGGGAACCGCTCCGTATCCCAGGCCGTCGCCGAGGCTCGATACCGCGAAAGTTGCCCAGAGGTAGCCGAATCGTCGCCCCAACGATCGGCCGACGCGGGGTGTTCGCTGAGGCACAGCTTCAGTTCTCTCGCCCCGCGGGAAGCTCACGATTTCATCATTGCTCGCATTTGACACCCGCGCTGCGATCATCGAACCCCGACGCGCCTGTCGGCCGTCCAAGTGGGACAGCGACCTCGAAGGTGCCTCCTCCGCAGGGCTCTGAGTGGGGAACGGCAGGCGGCAATCCTGTACTGCTAAAGGATTCCGCCTGCCGTTCCGATAACACATGAGAAGAGCCGCCGCGATCTCAAAACAACAGCGGCTCCAGCTAAGAGTTCAAGCGGTCACAACCGCAAGACTCAGCCCCAAATGGGCCCGAGGCTGACCAAGTCGACCACCTCCCTTCACAAGCAGGGGACCACGGTCGGGGGATACGAGGGCGACAAACCGAGCTACCGGTGCCCTCAAGTCCCCCGCGTACTCAATCATCCCAGTTCAGGGGGCTACTGCACAACAGTCACACTAAGCACGCTGTCAACGAGGGCGCAAGGGTCAAACGTGGCGGGGCTCGGTGGGAAGCGCCGTCGGCCCAGGCAGCGTGCAGGCGCGGTCTCAACTCCCGGGATGACCGTCCTTCTGACGCCCTTCGGTGGCCCCGCCCAGTTGCACGGCAGCGAGCTCAACCTCGCAGCTGGGAGTTCTCTTTCCTGCCTTCTTGGTTCGCGTCTTCCCGCCGCCCGGAAATGATGCGGAGCGGTCGCGAGGAAGGGAGCTCGCGTGAGAACTTGAGACGCGGTTTGGTGGCAAACCACCGCACGAGATCGTCCTGGCCGAGCGGGGGCGAGAAGTAGTAACCCTGGACTGCGTCGCAACCTGCGTCGGCGAGGATGGCGCAGGTGACCTCGTCTTCGGCGCCCTCGGCCACGACCGACAGGCCGAGCGAGTGCGCCATCGCGATGGAGGAACGGACGATGATCGAGTTGCTCTGGTCGGCGGCCAC
Organism: uncultured Acidimicrobiaceae bacterium; assembly: GCA_963836935.1. Taxonomy (GTDB): domain Bacteria; phylum Actinomycetota; class Acidimicrobiia; order Acidimicrobiales; family Bog-793; genus Fen-455. The sequence goes on along the minus strand of CAWILM010000010.1, from coordinate 139,361 downwards.
GTTCGCGACGAACGACCGATCGAGCTTCAACTCGTTGGCGGGCAGGCGGTGCAGGTAGGCGAGCGACGAATAGCCGGTCCCGTAGTCGTCGACCGCGATCTGCACCCCGAGGTCGGCGAGTTGGCCCAGCACGTCGCTCGCTTCGGCGATGTCTGCCATGACCTCGGTCTCGGTGATCTCGAGCGTGAGCGAGCTCGCTGGGAGACCGTTCGCCCCCAAGTGGGCGGTGACGTTGCGGACGAGGGAACGATCCGAGAGGTCGCGCCCGGAGATATTGATCGCGAGGCCGATATCGAGACCTTCCTGCCGCCATCGGGCTGCTTGGTGACAGGCTTCGGTGAGCACGAGGTCTGTGATCTGTCCAATAAGGCCCATCTGTTCCGCGATCTGGATGAACTCGTCGGCCGGGACCTGGCCGTGCACGGGATGGAACCAGCGCGCCAATGCCTCGACACGGACTACTTCACCTGAGACCATGCCGGCGATCGGCTGGTACATCACACTGAGCTGTGTGCCGCTGGACAGCGCCTCCGCGAGGTGGCCTCCGAGGAGGAGCTTGCGCTGCATGCTCTGATCGTGTTCGGGCAGATACAACTCGATGCCCGATCGCTTGTCCTTGGCGTGGTACATGGCGATGTCGGCCCGTTGCAGAAGGATCGCGACGTTGTTCCCATGCTCGGGTGCGAGGGCGATGCCTGTCGTGGCGGTAACAGCAAGGATGATCCCGTCGATGTTCATCGGCTTGGATACCGCCGCGAGAAGGTCCCGTACGATGCCAAGAGCCTCCTCGGGCCCGATGATGTCCGGCACGACGAGGGCGAACTCGTCGCCTCCGAGCCGGGCGACAGTCGCTCGGCCGCTGCTGGCGCGCACCAGGCATTCGGCGACCTCGCACAGCAGCCGGTCGCCCATGTCGTGGCCAAGGGTGTCGTTGACTTCCTTGAAGCGGTCGAGGTCCAACAGAGCAACCGCCGCTTTTCCGGTGTCGGTAATGGCGTTTGCCGCGCGATCAAGGAACAGCGTCCGGTTGGGGAGCCCGGTCAGAAGGTCGTGAGTCGCCTGGTGCCACTTGCTCTCGGCCTCGAGGCGAAGCTCCTCGACGAGTTGGGCCCGCTCCATAGTCGTGCTCGCGTGGGCTGCCAATGCCTCGAAGAGCCTCAGGTCATCCTCGTCGAAGGGGGTGAAGCCCTCATCGCGGTCGAGCGCGACGAGGGCTCCGAGAGTCCTTTCTCCGCTGGCGAGCGGCACGACGAGGGCACCCCGGAACTCACCGAGGAGAGAGTCGGCGTCCGCTTCGCGTTTGTGGCTCCCGGCCGTACCCAACAACAAGCTCGTCTGCTGTCTGTTGATAGCCCTGGCAATGACCGACGAGTTGTCGACGATCGTTCTTTCCACTGTTGAACGGGCTTCGCCGCGGAAGGCGATGTGCCGGACCGAGGGCCATTCGTCGACGATGATCAGCTCTGCCCGGTTCGACCTCATCACCGATTGCACCTGCTCAAGCACCGCCCACGCAGTTCCCGTGGTCTCGAGGTAGGGGCCGCTCACAGACCTCGAGAAGTCGTAGAGCTGTTGGAGCGCGCCGAAACGATTGGTGAGGCGCAGATAGCCCCGGTAGGCGAACACGATGAGGGCGCCGACGGTGACGAGCGGCAGCATCGCCCAGGTGTCCCACCAGGCCGCGTCGAGTACGACAAGGGCGAGGGCGATGCTCGAGATCAGCACGAGAGCCACCGTCGTGAACTCGAACCCGTACTGGCGTTGGCGGGGGCGTCCGGTGAGGCGCACGACGATGGTGACGGCCAAGTGGCCGTAGACGAACGCCGCGCCGAGCGCCAACGCCCCGGCCGCCCACCCGATGGGGAGGACCGCGACGCGTGAGCCATCGGTGGCGATCAAGTGATCGAGGATTGCGTGGTAAACGAGGACCGCGACGACGCAGGACCCGGCGCCAGAGGCGAGGTTGAAGGCGAGCTTGGCGGGGGGCTGTCGCCGGATCACGCCGAGAACGAACAGCTCCGCGAGCACGCGGCAGATGACGAGGACGGCAGGCGCCGCGATCACGAGACCGAGCAGCATCGGCACTTCACTCAATGCGAACAGATAGGTCTGGCCCCGGTAGTGGACCGATACCGGTCCGAGCGTCACAGCCACAAAGGTGATGGTCAAGAGTGCCGCGACAAGGGGCTGAGCAATCAGGCTCCGGACGGGCCCGAGTCCTGCGATCGGCCCCCAGATGAGAAGGACCGCCGTACCGACACCGAGCAGACCGGCGAATGTCGGGACTGCGAGTCTTGTGGCGAGACTCGGCTGGACCGCGACCGTCGCGACGGGCGCGTCCTGGGAGATGTCTCCAGGTGCAGGAGACTCAACGGGATCGTGTGACTCGCCCGGTCCAGGGGTGGCCTTTGACAAGCGCGGGGTGCCGCGATCGTCGTAGCGGTCATTCGAGGCCACGAGAAAAGTTATCGGCACCTGGGCGTCATCCTTGAGACATCTGTTCCACCAACACGAAGGTAGCGGTCCGGACAGCCGGATTGGGGTTTCTCGCCCGACGCGGCCCAGGCAGCTAGCATCGAACATATGTACGTCGACGCGGGATGGGATGCCAACCTCGACGAGGCGCAGCTGGCCGCGGCCGTTCATGGTGACGACCCGCTCGTGATCGTGGCCGGCGCCGGCACCGGCAAGACGCGGACGTTGACGGCACGGGTGGCCCGGTTGCTCGAGCGTGGCACCGCCCCCGAGAGGATCCTGCTCCTCACTTTCACGCGGCGGGCCGCAGACGACATGCTCGCTCGGGCGGCTGCCCTGAGCGGCCACAGAGAGTGGGCGCGACGACTGCGTGGGGGCACGTTTCACGCCGTCGCGCACCGGCTCATCAGCAGTTTTGCCGAGCCGCTCGGGCTGCAACCGGGTTTCTCGCTCCTCGACCCGGCGGACGCCGCCGACGTCATGGACCTGCTGCGGGACGAAAACGGGCTCGACGCGGGCAACGTAAGGGTGCCGCGCTCGGCCACCCTCGTCGAGGTGTACTCGAGGTGCGTGAACACCCGCCATCGCCTGAGTGAGGTGCTGGCGACCGACTTCCCCTGGTGCGAGCCTCACGCCGAAGCAATTGCCGCCTTGTTCAGGGCTTACATCTCCCGCAAACGGGCGCAGGGCCAGGTGGACTTCGACGACCTGCTGCTCTTGTGGCGGGCGGCGCTCGCCGACGACCGGCTCGGGCCACACCTGACCGCGATGTTCGACCATGTTCTCGTCGACGAGTACCAGGACGTGAACGTGCTCCAGGTCGAGATCGTGTGCGCCCTCAGGCCCGACGGGCGCGGGCTCACCGTCGTCGGCGACGATGCGCAGGCGATCTATGGTTTCCGGGGCGCCGACGCGTCGGCACCTGCATCAGCTCGCGACTTGTCTGCAGGGGGTGACGGTCATTCCGCTCGAGCGCAACTTCCGGTCTGTGCAACCCATCTTGAACCTGGCCAACATTGTCCGGCCCACCCAGGCGGGGGTTCGCCTGATACTGCACGGAGACCGGCCGGGTGGTCGTCGGCCGGTTCTGGTCCGGTGCCACGACGTGCCGAGCGAGGCCCGCGCCGTTGTGGACCGCATCCTCGATGCCCACGAACAGGGGATGCGGCTGCGCGACCAGGCGGTACTCGTGCGCGCGGCTCATCACAGTGACCTCATCGAGCTCGAGCTCACGGCTCGTCGGGTTCCGTACCGGAAGTACGGCGGCCTTCGGTTCGTGGAGGCGGCGCACGTGAAGGACTTCGCCGCCGCGGTCCGCCTGCTCGATAACCCGGCCGACGAACTCGCCTGGTTCCGGCTGCTGCGCCTACACGAGGGCATAGGCCCTGCCCGAGGCCGGATGCTGCTCGGGCTCCTGGCGCCCGGCTCGGGCGCCAGCGCCTACGACTGGGGCGAGGCTGTGGCCGCGGCTCCGGCGAGATCGCGGCGTGGCGCTCACACAGACCCTGCAGGACCTGGATGCCGCCCGCGGGCAGGTGGGCACTTCTGCCCGGGTGACAGCGGTCCTGCGGATTCTCCGCCCGCTCGTCCTCAGCCGTTACAGCGAGGGCCCGGCGAGGGTCGAGGATCTGGATCGCCTGTGCTCGGCGGCCTGTGCGATGGACGACCTCTCCGCCTGGCTGGCCGAGATCACTCTCGATCCTCCGGTGGCGACGGGGGACGTCGCCGGGGAGCCCCATCTCGACGAGGACTACGTGGTCATCTCCACGGTGCATTCCGCCAAGGGTCTCGAATGGTTGGCCGTGCACCTCCCGCACCTGGTGGACGGTGCCTTTCCTTCGGACATGGCGCTCGGCTCCGGGGAGGGACTGGCTGAGGAGCGGCGCCTGTTCTATGTCGCCACGACCCGGGCGCGTGACTCGCTCACGCTGTACACACCGCTGCGGATGCCCATCCATCGGCGGGCCCACAACGATCGGCACTGCCTGGCTCCGGCGAGCCGGTTCCTTTCCGAAGAGGTCCTCGCAGCCCTGGACATCCAAGAGCTGGCACCGGCGCGTCCCAGGGTCGCGAGCATCGGTGCGGTTCACGCGACGATCACGGTCGACCTCGATCACCTTTGGCGCTGACAAGCGCCGGCGCGTGGGATGACGCCTGTGCGTTCACGGCGTCCGAGTTGAGGGCAGAATCGTTCCATGGACAATGACCCGTCAGTCTCCGGACAACCCCAGACCGCTCCGCGCGCCCTCGTACCAGTCGAGGTTGCCCAGCCCGGCGCTGTCGAGGACGAGGAGTTCGTATCGCAACCCGCCAAGCTGATGCGGATCGCCTCGATGGCAAAGCAGCTCCTCGAGGAGGTCCGGATGGCCCCGCTCGACGACGCCAGCCGGGCGCGCATGAAAGAGATCTACCAGGAGTCCGTTCGCCAGCTTGAAGCGACGCTCTCACCCGAGCTGGCAGCCGAGCTCGACCGGCTCGCGATCCCCTTTGACGACGGCGCGCCGCCCTCCGACGCGGAGCCTCCGGGTCGCCCAGGGCCAGCTCGTCGGGTGGCTATCCGGTCTTTTCCAGGGCATTCAAGCGACGCTCTTTGTTCAACAGGTGGCCACCCAGCGACAACTCGAGCAGATGCGAGGCGTGGGGCCGTCGCGGGGTCCCGCAAGTGGGCAGGACGACGACGAGGGGCGGACGCCCTACCTGTGAGCAGGGCGCCGGTCGGCGCGAGCGCCGCCCCGAGTGCGGGTCGCGAGGATCCGCGCCGCGGGCAGGGGACGCGTTGGGCTGGCAGACTGAGAGCGTGCAGATGGCCCGGGAGGCTCTCGGGCAGGTGACAGGTGCGGGCCGCGGCCTCCGAGCCGCAGCCCGGTCAGGTCCGCTGTGTAGGCACCGAAGTCCGCGCAATGCTCTGACCTGCGATCGCTCTCAAGTCGGGGCGCGTTTGGGCCGATGTTTAGAGGCGTGAGCACGGCGGATGTGTAGTCAGATGGCTCCCGGCCCCCCGTTCGAACAGCCGACTGTCAGAGCGGCGGTCGTCACCGACGCGATCGACGCGTGGTCGGTCTTCGCGGAATTCTTCGTGCTCTCCTACCGTTCGGCCCCCGGCATTCCCGTCCTCATCAACGACCTCAGCCTCCGCAGCGGCACCATGCTCGGGATCGCGCCGGACAGCGTCCTCAACGACTCGGAGCTGTTCTCGAGGCTGCTGCACCCCGACGACCGGGACCGGGTCTTGAACGAGCACTGGGAAGCGGCGGCCAACGCCGAGCCGTTCGTGAGCGAGTACCGGATGGTCAGCCAGGACGGGACCATCCTGTGGATATACGACAGGGCCATGCCGGTCACCGATGCCGCCGGTGCCACGACGCTCTACGGCAATTGCCTGGACATCACGCCGCGGGCGAGAACCGAGACGGGCACGGTGGGCGCTGACGAGCGGCTCAGATCGGTTGTCGCCAACATCCCCGGTGTCGTTTATCGCTGCGCTTGCGACGAGGCCTGGACGGTCGAGTACCTGAGCGACCAGATCGAGGATCTCGTTGGTTACCCTGCGAGCGACTTCATCGGCAACGGGGTCCGCACCTACGACTCGATCATCCACCCCGATGACCTTGCCTACGTGGTCGAGGAGGTGAGCGAAGCCCTCGCGCGCAGTTCTTCGTACTCGCTCGAGTACAGGTTGATCCATGTCAGCGGCGAGATCCGTTGGGTCGCCGAGCACGGGCGCCCGATACTCGGTCCTGACGGCCGTAGGCAGAGGACCGTCGGGGTGATCCTGGACATCACCCGACAGAAGGCAGCGGAGAAGTCGCGCGAGATCGTCGAGCGCCGGCTCCGCAACCAGGCCTTGCACGACTCGTTGACCGGGCTTGCCAACCGCACGCTCTTCTACGCCAGCGTCGTCCGGGCGATCTCCGAGGCGGAGCGCCAGGGCAGCGATCTGGCCGTGTTCGTCATGGACTTGGACGGGTTCAAGGAAGTCAACGACGCGCTCGGCCACGTGATTGGCGACCGGGTGCTGAAGGAGGTCGCCCACCGGCTCCAGGAGGCCCTACGCGAGAGCGACGCGATAGCGCGCTTTGGCAGCGACGAGTTCGCCGTGCTCGTTACCCAGGCCCGTCGGGCGCAGGTTCTCGAGATCGTTCGCCGGGTGCGCGGGGCCGTCGAGCAGTCGATCGATCTCGAGGGGCTGCCTGTGAACCTGGCGGTGAGCATCGGCATCTCCGCTTTTCCCCGGGACGGGGCCGACGTCGACACCCTGCTGCGGTGCGCGGACACGGCGATGTACCTGGCCAAGGACTCCGACCTCGGGTACGCGTTCTACGACGCCTCCGTGGACACGCGCGCCGCGACGCACCTCGGCCTGATCGGCGACTTGCGGCATGCGATCGAGGACCAGGAGCTCGTCCTTCACTATCAGCCGAAGATCGCGGTGCGAAGCGGACAGGTGGTCGGCGTGGAGGCCCTGGTCCGCTGGCACCACCCTGCTCGCGGCCTCATCATGCCGAGCGAGTTCGTCCCCGTCGCCGAAGAGACGAGCCTCATCAAAGAGCTGACGCTGCATGTGATCGACGAGGCAGGTCGCCAATGGCGGGCATGGGCGGACGAGGGCCGCCGCTTGCCGATCGCCGTCAACCTCTCCTTGCGGGATCTCGTCGATCCTGGCTTCCCGGGAGAGGTGGCGGCGCTGATTGGCAAGTGGCGGATGCCTGCCACAATGCTCAAGCTCGAGGTCACCGAGAGCGCGGTCGTGGAGGACCCGAAGAGGACCGAGGACGTGCTCGAGCGCCTCGGTGCCATGGGTTTGCGGTTCTCGGTCGACGATTTCGGCACTGGCTACTTCTCCCTCGCGTACTTAAAGCGCCTCCCGATCGACGAGATCAAGATCGACCGCTCGTTCGTGGCAGCCATGACCGTGCATGAAGAAGATGAGGTCATCGTCCGCTCGACGATCGACCTCGGTCATAGCCTCGGCCTGAGCGTGGTGGCCGAGGGCGTGGAGACGCGGTCTGTCATGGAGCGCCTCGCGCCCTTCGGCTGCGACGTCGCGGAGGGCTACTACCTCGGCCGGCCGATGCCCCCGGACGAGTTCGAGATCTGGCTCGAGCACCATCCCGCCTCTGGGGAGCCCAACAACGGGAAGCGGAAGTTCCGCGAAGGAACGGTCCTCAAGAGCGTCGCCTCGGCCTGAAACCGGGCTCGGCACGGCACGTACGGCGCGGTGCCGGCCCCTGCCGCGGGTTCGCTGGCGTGCCGGACGGTTCCGGGAGGCACCCCGCCAGGCGCTCGGGTAACCTGCGGGAGATGTCACATTCTGGACGAGGACTCCGGCTCGTCACCGAGCCGGCCAGGCACCCCTCAGCGGGAGGCCAGCGTGTGCTCGTGGTCGATCACCCGATCGTCGCCCACCGCTTGTCGGTGCTGAGGGCAGTCGAGACGGACAACGCGACGTTTCGGACGATCATGGGCGAGCTTTCTGCTTTTGTCGCCTACGAGGCCCTGCGGGACCTACGCACGGCCGAGCACCGGATCGACACTCCGATGGCGACCGATGTCGCCTGTCAGCGAGTGAGCGAGATGGTGCTTCTGGTCCCTATCCTTCGCGTGTGGACTCGGGATGATCCCCGCGATCCAAGAAGTGCTCCCCTTGACCGAGGTGGCCCACGTCGGGCTGCGCCGTGACGAGGAGACGCTGCTCCCCACGGTGTACCTGGAGAGGCTTCCTCGTGACCTGTCGGGCAGGCGCGTCATCATCTGCGACCCGATGCTGGCGACGGGAGGCTCGTTGGTCAGGGTGTGCGACCTCGTCAAGGAACGGGGCGCCACGGAGATCCATGCCCTGTGCCTGATCGCCTCGCAGGCGGGCCTCGATTTGTTCTGCAGCCATCACCCGACCGTGAAGGTCGCATGCGTGGCCGTGGACCAGGATCTGAACGAGCACGGCTTCATCGTCCCCGGGCTGGGTGACGCAGGCGATCGGCTTTTCGGCCCACCTGCCTGACGCGTAGTTGCGCCGGGGCGCGAGAAGGGCGAGCATCGCGGTCATGGTCATCGCCGCAGGTACGTACCGAGCGACAGTCGGCTCCCAGGAGATCGACCTGCCGCTGATCCCGATCACAGAGGATCTGGCGATCGCGCTCCTCATAACAGTCGATCACGGCGTTCGATTCGTCGAGCGGGCGGCTCGCGAGCTCGCGCAGCTTCTCGAGCCCTATGAGATCGAGATTGTCGTCTCGGTCGCGACGATGGGCATCCCCTTGGCGATCGAGGTGACCAGGGCACTCGGCCTCGACGACTACCTCATCTTGCAGAAGACGCCGAAGCTGCACTTGCGCGACGCCATCACTGAGCCGGTCAAGTCCATCACGACCGGCGCGCAGCAGAGGCTGCTCTTCGACGCCGCCAGGGTCGAGGCGGTCAAGGGCAGGCGAGTCGGGCTCGTCGACGACGTCATCTCCACAGGTGCATCGATGCGGGCGGCGCTGAACCTCCTCAATCGGGTCGGGGCCGAGCCGGTCGCCGTCGGCACCCTGGTCACCGAGGCGGCCACCTGGCGCCGTCAGCTCGGTGACACGGTCGCCCTTGTGCATGCGCTCGGCGCCATCCCCGTGTTCCGCCGCGACGGTACCGGCGCGCTTGTCGAGGACTGGGACGGAGGCGGCGAGCCCGACGGCCTGGCGATCGCACCGATAGGCGGGATTGCGATGGCGGCCGAGGACTAGGGCCCGCGCGACGCGAGCGTGGACCGTCGGGAAGGATCGGAAGACAAGCGCGCGGCCACTCCCCGCCGCTCTGCGGGCTTCAGAGATCCCTCGGCGGTCACGAGAGCCATTTGGGGTCGCCGGCCGGCGGCCCGGAGCGGTTCCAGCCCGATCGGCCAGCCCGTGGCTCGACCGGCGTGAGCCTAAGCTCCCCCGGGGTGGGCCCAACAGAGACACATCCCGAGGGCGCACGGGTTGGCGAAGCCCCCGCCCGAGAGGTAACCGCCGGGCCGGCGCTGCGAGCGTCGTCGCGGGGCCGTGGTCTCGCCCCGCAGCTCGCGCGATGGGGACCCGTCGGCATGCTCAGCGTCGCTGCCGCGCTTGTGTCGGCCTACAGGCTCGGATCGTCACCGATGTGGAGTGACGAGGTGGCCTCGGTGTCGATATCGGTCCAGCACGGCCATGCGCTTTGGAGCGCGGTCGCCAGCGACGGCGGCTCCATGGCCGCCTACTACCTGTTGCTGCACACATTGTTCCTTACCGGCATGGGGCAGTCCCCGATCCCGGTCAGGCTCGCATCGGTGGTGGCCTTTGTCGCCACGGTCCCGTTCCTGTACGCCCTGGTGCGGCGTTGCTGGGGCACCCAGGTTGCCTTCGTCGCCACAGCCATCGTCGTCACGAACCGGATGGTGATCACCAAGGCCCAGGAGGCGCGTGGCTACGCGCTCGGGCTGTTCCTCGTGGTTGTGGCGGCGTGGCTCCTCACCCTCGCGGTCGAGCGGTTCTCGACCCCTCGTCTCATGGCATGGGCAGTCGTGTCGGCGCTGGCCTGCTACAGCCTGCTCCTGTCGCCGTTGTTCGCCGCGGCGCAGTTCTTGTCATTGGGCACCCTGCGGCACCGGGGCGGCCTCGTGCGGGCCGCGGCGATGGCGGCGGTCGTGGCGGCGCTGGCGGTCGTGCCGCTCGGTCTGATGGCCCTCAACCGGGGCACTGCGCAGATCGACTGGATAGCCCCCTTGAGCACCGGGGCGGTGAAGGGCTTCCTCTACGGGCTCGTCGTGCCCTGGTTTCCGACGTGGCTGCGCTGGCTGATGCTGGTGGTCATCATGGTGGGCGTCGTGCGGGCAGTGCTCGAGGCCACCCACAGCGAGGCGGGCTCCCTCGCGCTGGCAGCGTGTCCTGTGGTTGAGCTGGGCGGGGTTCCCGCTCGCCGGCCTGCTGGCGATCTCGTCTCAGGTGTCACTTCTCCAGTCGGACTACCTGATCGCGTCGGTGCCCGCGTTCGCGGTGCTCGCGACCCTCGGGATCACAGCGATCGCCGAGTGGGCCGCCTCCGGCGCCGGCGAGGTGATCGAGAAGGTCCGGGCAGGACGGGGCTCACCCGAGAGGCGGGTCCCATTCGCGGGCTCGGTGCTCGTGGCGGTCGTGGCCGGCCTTGTCGTCGTGAACCCGCTCGTGCGCTCCTGGGGTCGCTACGGGGCGGTCATCGAGAACGGTCCCGGTACCACGAGACTCGTCGTCTCGCGCGCACGTCCCAGCGACGCGATCATTTTCGATCAGCCCGCACAGAGGATGATCTTCAACTACTACCTGCTCGCGGACTTCGATAAGGCCGGCAGGCTCCCTCTCCTCCCGGTACCGGTCTGGCCGGCGGATGCCTGGGGCTCGCAGCTGCCCTATGCCGCCGATCACGGGCTGCCCAGGCCTGCGGCCATAGCGGCTCTCGACAGTCGCTTCACTCGCATCTGGGTGGTCGACGGAGGCTGGGCGCCGCTCAAGCGGTACCTGGCGCAGAGCCGCGGGATGCTGGCGACGCTCCATCAGGACTATCCGGTCGCCGGCGAGGCCGACCTCAAGGGCGTCAAGGTGCTGCTGTTCTTGACCGCGGGGCCGCTACCGCCTGGTATGCACGCCTGGGCCGGTGGTGCCTAAAGGCTTGGGGTCAAACCCCGAGGTGCACGTGCCAGACCGCCTCGATCTCCCTTACCGCCGCGAGGGCGATGATGTCGCAGCCCCCCGGCGGGGCGATGTGGATGCCGTCGGGGTCCCTGGCGAGCACCGTCTGACCCGAGCTGTCGGTGAGATAGGCGCTGTACTGCCCCTGGGCGTTCGAGAAAAGCTTCCAAGTCGGGAAGAAGATGACACCCGGGTGGGCCAAGGCCTGCGCCTTGTAGATCGCGTTGAGCATCTGCATGGAGGCCGCGAACGTGGAGTCCTGCATGATCGGCAGCCCGACCCAGAGCATCTTGGCACCGGCTCTCAACGTCTCCTTCATCATGAGGGCGACACGCTGTGCGTAGATCGTGCGCCACTGGGCGCTGCCGAAGACGACCGGCTCGTTGTTGACGAGGAAGTTCTGGGCGTCGTTGCCGCCGATGAGGATGGTGACTACCGGAGGGTGGTACTCGCCGAGCTCGGACTTGAGGACCGCAGGCCAGTTGTAGTAGTCGGGACGGGCGAGGCCGCTGTCGCCGTGCGCGTCCTGCACGATGCGCACGAGGTGGTTAGTGCCCACCGTGTACCCGAGGCCGAGGCCGAGATCCTCCCCGAGCGAGTCGCCGACGGCGAGGATCGTCAAGGGTTTGGCGGCCGTCGGCTGGCGGAGGGGAGGCATCGTGGTCGAGGTCGTCGTGGAGTGGGCGGAGGACAAGGAAGTCCCTGCAGAGGCACCGGCGCCGCACGCGGCGAGCAGCACACCGCAGCTCATGACCAAGGCGACGCTGCAGGTGAGCCGAGTTCGAGTCGCGGCATTCTCGGGCCGAGGCGCGGGCATGTCGTGGAAACTAGCCGCGCCGCGGCCGCGACACAGGGCGGCCGCGGCGGTTCTTGTCGCGCGGGCGGACGGCGGTGGGCCCCGACGCTCAGCCCAGGTCGAGCCGCCCGTGCAGGTAGTCGTCGTAGGCGCCGAGGTCCAAGAGCCCGTGACCGGAATAGGAGAAGAGGATCACCTTTTCCTCACCCGCCTCCTTGGCTGCGAGCGCTTCGTCGATCACCGCCCGCACGGCGTGGGCCGTCTCCGGGGCGGGGATCGTCCCCTGGGTCCGGGCGAACTGGACGGCCGCCTCGAAGACCTTGCCTTGGGGATAGGCGACCGCCCGCATCCGGCCGGTCTTCACGAGCAAAGAGATGATCGGGGCGTCGCCGTGGTATCGCAGCCCGCCGGCGTGGATCGACGGCGGCATGAACTCGTGCCCGAGGCTGTACATGGGCAGGAGCGGCGTCATCTTGGCGACGTCGGCGAAGTCGTACTCGAAGGTCCCCTCCGTGAGCGTCGGGCAGGAGGACGGCTCGACGGCGAGCAGGGCCACGTCGGCGTCGGGCACGAACGGCAGGGAGATGCCGCCGAGGTTCGACCCGCCGCCACACGAGCCGACCACCAGGTCGGGGAGCCGCTCGCCGGCTTGTGCGAGCTGGTCCCTGGCCTCGAGGCCGATGACTGTCTGGTGCAGCAGGACGTGATTGAGCACTGAGCCGAGCGAGTAGTGCGTGTCCTCGCGCGAGACGGCGTCCCGGACCGCGTCGGAGATCGCGGAGCCGAGAGATCCCGGGCTGTCCGGATCGTCGACGGGGGAGGGGACGACCGAGCCTCCCCAGACCTCCATCATGACCCGCCGGTAGGGCTTTTGTTCGTACGAGGCGCGCACCATGTACACCTTGCACTCGAGCCCGAACAGCGCGCACGCGAACGACAGAGCGCTGCCCCATTGGCCGGCTCCTGTCTCGGTGGTCAGCCGTGCGATGCCGGCCTGCTTGTTGTAGAAGGCCTGTGGGACGGCGGTGTTCGGCTTGTGGGACCCGGCGGGGGACACCGACTCGTCCTTGTAGTAGATCCGGGCAGGGGTGTCCAGGGCACGCTCCAGCCGCTCTGCGCGGACAAGGGGGGTCGGGCGCCACAGCCGCAGCACGTCGATCACCTCGCCGGGGATGTCGACCCAGGGCGCGAATGTGACCTCCTGGCCGATGAGCGCCATTGGGAACAGGGGGGCGAGATCGTCGGGCCCGACCGGCTGGCGGGTACCTGGATGCAGGTCCGGCTGCAAAGCCTCGGGCAGCTGTGGCACGACGTTGAACCACGCCTCGGGCATCTGTCCGGGTGGAAGGTTCCAGCGCATCGAAGGCTTCCTTTCTCGGCGGGCCGAAACTGGATGAAGGCGCACTGTAGCGAACCAGCGTTCGTAGCGCGTTGGAATTCGGCGGGCAGGGTCAATGTCGCGAGCGGCCGGGCGGGAAAGCGTCCTTCCCCAGATAGATTGCGACATGCTCGGGGATCGGTGAGGCGATGGGACCTGGACGTGGTATGGCCCACGGCGCGCAGGGGATGTGGTCGCTCATGAGGGACCGCTCCGTGACCAAGGAGAAGCTCCCTCCGGGCACGCTCCGACGGATCATGAGGTTCGCCGCGCCGTACCGGCGGATGCTCGGCGTCTTTCTCGGCGTCATCGTGGTCGACGCCCTCATAGGGGTGTGGAACCCGCTGATCTACCGCGAGATCATCGACGGGGGCATCGTCAGGCACGACTCGCGCCTGATTGTCGAGCTCGGCCTGCTGCTGGCCGGCCTCGCGATTGCCGACGCGTTGCTTTCGCTCGCCCAGCGCTACATCTCGTCGCGCGTCGGCGAGGGACTGATCTACGACATGCGCGAGAAGGTCTTTGGCCACATCCAGGAGATGCCGCTGGCGTTCTTCTCGCGTACCCAGACCGGTGCGCTCATATCCCGGCTGAACAACGACGTGCTCGGCGCACAGCAGGCCTTCACCGACACGCTCTCCTCGATCGTCTCCAACCTCATCACCGTGGCCCTCACCATCGCGGTGATGGCGTTCCTCTCCTGGCAGATCACCGTCGCGGCCCTGTTGCTGCTCCCGCTGTTCGTGTTCCCGGCGCGCCGCATCGGCCGCAAGCTGCAACAGCTGACGAGGGAGGCCTACAACCTGAACGCCCAGATGAACAACACCATGACGGAGCGTTTCAACGTCTCGGGCGCCCTGCTCGTCAAGCTGTTCGGCCGTCCGGACACAGAGCACGAGCAGTTCGCCACCCGGGCGGCTCGCGTGCGAGACATCGGCGTGCAGACGGCCATGTACGGCAGGGTCTTCTTCCTGTCGCTCGTGCTCACCTCGTCGCTCGCGACGGCCCTCGTCTACGGCTGGGGAGGCGTGCTCGCGGTGGACGGCCGCTTCAAGGTCGGCACCGTCGTCGCTCTCGCAGCGTTGCTCACGCGTCTTTACGGTCCGCTCACGGCGTTGTCGAACGTGAACGTCGACGTGATGACCGCCCTGGTCTCCTTCGACAGGGTCTTCGAGGTCTTGGACCTGCCTCCGCTCATCGCCGAGCGCCCAGACGCCGTCGCCATCGCCCGCGGTCCAGTCGCGGTCGAGTTTGACCACGTCGACTTCAGCTACCCGACGGCGGAGGAGGTTTCCCTCGCCTCGCTCGAGTCGGTCGCCGTCTTGGACCAGACGCCGTCGAGCCAGGTCCTCCACGACGTGAGCTTCCGCGCCGAGCCGGGCCAGCTGGTGGCGCTCGTCGGGCCTTCCGGGGCGGGCAAGACCACGATCAGCTACCTTGTCTCACGGCTCTACGACGCGCGCAGCGGCGCCGTCCGCCTGAACGGGGTCGACGTCCGCGATGTGACCTTCGCCTCGCTTAGGGACTCGATCGGTGTCGTCACCCAGGATGCCCACCTGTTCCACGAGACGATCCGGACGAACCTGCTCTACGCGAAACCCGACGCGAGCCCAGAAGAGCTCCGCGAAGCCGTCGCCGGGGCCCAGATCCTGCCGTTCATAGAGTCGCTCCCAGACGGGCTCGACACGGTCGTCGGCGACCGCGGCTACCGGCTCTCGGGGGGCGAGAAACAGCGCATAGCCCTCGCCCGCCTCCTCTTGAAGGCGCCGGACGTGGTCGTCTTGGACGAGGCCACCGCTCATCTCGACTCGGAGTCCGAGGTGGCGGTCCAGCGTGCGCTGCAGACGGCCCTCGAGAACAGGACGTCAATCGTGATCGCCCACCGGCTCTCGACTGTGCGCGGCGCCGACCAGATCCTGGTGGTGGCTGACGGGCGCATCGTGGAGCGAGGGCGCCACGAGGAGCTGCTGGCGGCCGGCGGGCTGTACGCGGACCTGTACCACACCCAGTTCGAGCGCCAGGCGATCGAGGAGGCCGGGGCCGTCGCGACCTAGGGTCGGACCAGGCGCCCAGGCGACATACTGGGCCCGTGGCCGGACATGACCTTGACGAGCTGTTGGCCCAGCTTTCCGTGCGCCGGCGACCCGGGCGCTGGTGCATGGTCAGTGACGTGACGGTGCCTTTGGGGATGGTGGTCGCGGCCGCCATCGTCGAAGACGAGGGCACGACCAGCGTGGTGTCTGTCGCCGACGCCGAGAGGCTCGGCGCGCGGTCGGAGTTCGTCGCCGCTTGGCTGACCGTGGAGGTGCGCTCGACACTCGACGCCGTCGGCCTGACCGCGGCACTCGCGACGGCGCTCGCGGCCGAGAACCTCGCTTGCAACGTCTTGGCCGGGTACCACCACGATCACCTCCTGGTCCCGGTCGACAAGGCCGATCAGGCCATCGCCGCCCTCGAGGCCCTCCGCGACTCGCCCCGCCGCTGACCGCGGCGTCGGCCTCACCGGCTGGACTGTGGTGTTGTCGCGCGCCCGCGTCTGACCGGCAACGGCGCCGGGTCTTCTGGCAACCCGGAACCGGTGGCAGAAAACGCCAGGCGCGTGCCGGTCACAGAGACAGCCGCTGATAGGCGCCCGGTCTCGCGGCGTGCGCTCCTCGTCTTCGAGCCGCCCTGGGTGACCGAGCTTCGACAACCTCGCCCACGAGTAGCGGCGCCTCATCTGGGAGCTGGTCCCGACGATGCTGCCGGGACCGCGTGGCTCCGACCGCAAGGCGTTCGTCTTGGAGGCGATCCTCACTCTGGGGCTCGGGTCGGTCATCCTGGGGACGGCTTCGGGGGCGCAGCAGGTCGGCCCGCTCTCCGCGCTCGCGGTCGGCGGGTACATCACCTTCGCCGGCATCTGGGGCAGTCCGATCAAGCGAGCCTCGATAAACCCGGCGCGGATCTTCGGGCCCGACGCGGTGCTCAGGATGTTCAGCCACTACTGGGCGTACTCGGTCGGGCCTCTCCTCGGCGTGGCCGTTGCCGTGGGGCTGGCGTACGTCCGGCAGGGACCGGGCGCCGACCCGAAGGCCGCCGCGGCGGCTCAAGGTACCTTGGAGGAGTTCGTGATCAGGGTGCGTCAGCAGGACGCGGCCCGAACCGATGAGGAAGGAGGTGCCCCGTGACAGCCAAGGAGCACTGGAAAGCGGAGCCTGACGACCACGACTATTCGGCGGCTGTGAGCTACCTTTCCCTGCTCGCGCCCGGGCCGTCGGTCGAGGCAGTGGTGGCCGAGCTGCGCGCGGCGCCCCTAGGCCATTGGAAGGCCAAGGACCTCCTGCGGGCGAGTGGCCTGGCGTTGTTGCCCGTGGACAACCCCCATGTCAGCTCGGACCTCAAGAAGGTCAAAGACGGAGGGAAGCTGTCTCCGGTGCTCCTCCTGCGGGGGGACATGAGCCGCTCCGCTCCCCTGCAGGTCGCGGACGGCTATCACCGCATCTGCGCGAGCTACCACATCGACGAGAACGCCGACATCCCTTGCAGGATGGTCGAAGCGCCCAAGGCCTGAGTGTCACAGGTGCGCTCGTCAGGCGTCTTGTGCCCGCCGGGCTCTTTTGAGGCGTCGCGAGGTCTCAGGTTATTGTCGGCTGTACGGACCGCCTGCCCCAGGATTCGGCTTTGATCGCGCCGTCATGAGACTTGCGAACCGACCGATGAAGGTGTACCCGGGGTACGTCTTCGACCTCGACGGCACGGTGTACCTCGGTGACTCGCTGCTTCCCCATGCCGCCGAGACGATCCTGGAGCTTCGCCGTCGGGGGTCACGAGTCGTCTACGTGACCAACAAGCCCCTGGAAACGGCCGACGATTACGCCCGGAAGCTGACGCGCCTCGGCCTTGCGACCGAGCGCCGCGACGTCGTGACCTCTGTGGACGCGCTCGTTGACTACCTCGAACGGGAGCACCCTCGCGCGACGGTGCTCGCCGTGGCGGAGCAGTCCACGATCGACGAGATCTCGAACGCGGGGTTCACGGTTACCACACAGCCTCTCCGGGCCCAGGTCGTGGTCGTCTCGTTCGATCGCACTTTCGACTACGAGAAACTGA
Source organism: uncultured Acidimicrobiaceae bacterium (assembly GCA_963836935.1). Taxonomy (GTDB): domain Bacteria; phylum Actinomycetota; class Acidimicrobiia; order Acidimicrobiales; family Bog-793; genus Fen-455. The sequence continues at coordinate 121,969 of CAWILM010000010.1, read as the reverse complement.
ACGCGGCCTTCCAGGCCGTGCGCTACGGCGGCGCGGTGATCGTTGCCACGAACCCAGACCCCTATTGCCCGACGCCGGAGGGCGGGATCCCCGATTGCGCAGCCATGTTGGCGGCGGTCGAGGCGTGTTCGGGATCGAGGGCCGAAGCCATCGTCGGCAAGCCGAGCGTCCACATGGCGCGTGCGCTGCTCGGTCGGCTGGGGATGGCTGCCAACGATGTCGCTGTGGTCGGCGACCGCCTGCTCACCGACATAGCCCTGGCGCGCTCTTTGGGCATGACCGGTGTGCTGGTGCTGACAGGGGCGACTTCTGCCGGCAGCGTCGACGGCGCGCCCGTGCAACCCGACTTCGTGATTGACTCGCTGGGCGAGCTTGTGCCCGAGGGGCCCACGCACCCTTGACGCCCGTGAACCGTCTCGCTCGGAGGCTGATCGTCTGATGGCGTTTGACACCGAAGCACGTTTCGGGCCTGCCAATCGTGCCCGCGCCCGGGAACGCCTGGCGGCCGAGACCTTCGACGTGCTCGTCATAGGCGGTGGCGTGACCGGCTGCGGCGCCGCTTTGGATGCGGCCAGCCGCGGCCTGTCGGTGGCGCTCGTGGAAAAGCGGGACTTCGCCGCCGGGACCTCGAGCCGCTCCAGCAAGCTGATTCACGGTGGCTTGCGCTACCTGGAGAGCTTCGACGTCGCGCTTGTGCGCGAGGCGCTGCAGGAAAGGCGCCTCCTCGTCGAGAAGATCTCCCCCCACCTCGTCCATCCGACACCCTTTTTGTTCCCGCTCAAGCACAGGGCCTGGGAGCGCTTCTACATGGGGTCGGGTCTGTTTCTCTACGACGCCCTCGCCGGGCTGCACCCCGCCATGCCGCGTCACCGCCACCTGACGCGCCGCTCGTGCCTGCGGGCGGTGCCGGCGCTTCGCTCCGACTCTTTGACCGGGGGCATCCGCTACTTCGACGCCCAGGTCGACGACGCCCGCTTCTCGCTCGTGCTCGCGCGAACGGCGGCTGCGTACGGCGCGGTCTGCGTCTCGGGGCTCGGCGTCGTCGGCTTCTTGCACGAGGGCGACCGGGTCGTCGGTGTCCGCGCGCAGGACCTCGAGTCCGGAGGTGAGCTCGAGGCGTGTGCCGGCACGGTGATCAATGCCACCGGAGTGTGGACAACCGAGATGGAGCGACTCGCCGGTGTCGCCGATCCCATGATCGTGCGGCCCTCCAAGGGAGTGCACCTGGTCGTGGCGAGGGACCGCATCGACTCGCAGTGCGCCCTCATCCTGCGCACCGAAAAGAGTGTGCTCTTCGTCCTGCCCTGGGGGGACCGGTGGATCATCGGCACGACCGACACCGACTGGCACTACGGCCTCGACCATCCCGCGGCGACGCACGCCGACATCGAGTACCTCCTCGACCATGTCAACGAGTCGCTCCGCGCGCCGCTCGGGTTCGACGACGTCATCGCCGTGTTCGTGGGCCTGCGCCCTCTGCTCGGCGGCACGGCCGAGGAGACGGCGAAGCTGTCCCGCAACCACGCCGTGCGCCGCAGCGCGCCCGGGTTCGTGAGCGTCGCCGGTGGCAAGTACACGACCTACCGGCTTATGGCGCGGCGACGCGGTTGACCTGGCGGTTCGCGACCTTCGTTTCGCGGTCGACTCCAGCCGCACGGCTGACGTGCCGCTCCTTGGTGCCGTCGGCCTGACTGGGGCCGAGCGCTTCGTCTGGGCGGCCATCCCGGCGTCGGTCACCTGACACCCGGTCAGCTGCACCACCTGGTGAGGCGCTACGGCACGCTGGCAACCGAAGTGCTCGACCTGATCGCGGCCGACCCTCGTTTGGCTGCCCCGCTCGTGGGGGCCGAGGGGTACGTGTCGGCAGAGATACGCCACGGGGCGGCCTACGAGGGCGCGCTGCACGTCGACGATGTGCTCACGCGTCGCACGCACATCGCCTTCGAGGTGCCCGACCGGGGCCACTCGGCCGCCGACGGCGTGGCGAGGCTGATGGCTCCGGTGCTCGGCTGGGACCAAGCCGTCATCGATCGCGAGATCACCCATTACCGGGCCCGGCTCGAAGCCGAGGCCGCCGCGGAGGCTCTGCTCACCGACGCCGCCTCCGACTCGGCCCGGGCCCAAGTGCGCGACCCACGGCTGGAACACTTCGGCGGGCGAGGAGACTAGAGACGCGGCCGCGTGACCAAGTCCGGACCGTCTGGGTCAACGGCCGGTTGGAGCCGGCGGGCAAGGCCCTGCTCACCGTCACCGACCGCGGCTTTCAGGTCGGAGACGGGATCTTCGAGACGGTGCGCGTGGTCGGGGGGCAGGCCCGCGGCTCGGCACTTCACGCGAGCCGGCTGCAGGCTTCCGCCGCCGTGCTGGAGATCCCGCTCCCCGACGGTCTCGAGCGATGCCTGGACCGCGCCATAGCGGAGGTGTGCCGGGCCAACTTGTTGGACGACCCCGGCACCCAGGTCGCGGTCCGGGTCACAGCGAGCCGCGGACCGGTCGACGGACGTGGCCTGCGCCCTCCGGAACAGGTGAGGCCGAACCTCGTGGTGCAAACGTGGCGGGTTGACCCACCTCCGCCGGAACTGCTCGAAAGAGGCCTGCGCCTGGTCATCTCAGGTGTGCACCGGGACCCGTTGAGCCCGCTCGCAACGGTGAAGACGACCAGCCGGGCCGAGTTCGTCTACGCCCAGCTCGAAGCCCGCCAGCGCGGTGCCGACGACGCCCTGTTGCTCACCACCGACGGTCACCTCGCCGAGGCGACCTCGGCGAGCGTCTTCCTCGTCGTGGGAGCCGCCCTCGTGACGCCCTCGCTCGACTGCGGCATCCTCGTCAGCACCACGCGCGAGTGGATCATCTCCTCGGGGGCGCCCATGCTCGGCGTCGTCGTCCGCGAGGACCGCCTGGTCCCGCGCGAGCTCTTCACTGCGGACGAAGCCTTCCTCGCCAGTTCGGTCGCAGGGATACTCCCGGTCTCGAGCGTCGACGGCCGCCCTGTCGGCGCCGGCAGGCCGGGCGACGTGACCTTGCGACTGCGGGCCCTGCGTGAGGCGGCGGTCTCCGGTGAGCCCTAGGTGCCGCGCGGCCCGGCTCGGCCAGCTCCGGTGCCTTCAAGCCTGACCATGTAACGGCGAGGGTCCAGACGAGACTGAACAGCATGTTCCGATCACGCGCCCTTAAGGCATCCCCAGCTGAGAACGACACCCCCCGAAAGATTTCGCTGTCAGAGGGCGAGTGGCGCAGCCGCTTGACCAAAGAGCAGTACGGCGTGCTGCGCAAGGCCGGGACCGAGCGCGCCTTCACCGGCAGGTACTTCGACTGCCACCTCGACGGCACGTATCACTGCGCGGCCTGCGGTGCGGAGTTGTTCTCCTCCGAGGCCAAGTTCGACTCGGGCACGGGTTGGCCGAGCTTCACCGAACCTGTCGTGGCTGGCGCGGTCGAGCTGCAGCGCGACCGGTCCATCGGGGTGGAAAGGACCGAAGTGCTCTGCCGAGCCTGCGGATCGCATCTCGGGCACGTCTTCGACGATGGCCCTCTGCCGACCGGCCAGCGGTACTGCCTCAACTCGTGCTCACTCGACCTCGAGGAGAAGAAACGATGACTTGGTTCAAGAACAAGTCGGAGATGGTGGCCCCCGCGCAGGCCTTGGAGGGCCGGGAGGCCGAGATGGCCGTGCCCGAGCGCCACCTCGTACTCGGGACGCCCCTTCGCCCCCCGATGTCGGACGGCATTGCGCGCGCCATATTCGCCCTGGGCTGTTTCTGGGGCGCCGAACGGAAGTTCTGGAGTGCGGCCGGGGTTTACTCGACCGCAGTCGGCTACAGCGGGGGATTCACTCCCAACCCGACCTACGAAGAGGTCTGCTCGGGGCGGACCGGCCACGCCGAAGCGGTTCTCGTCGTGTTCGACACTCAGAAGACCTCCTACGACAAGCTGCTTTCGATCTTCTGGGAGAACCACGACCCGACCCAGGGCATGCGTCAGGGGAACGACACCGGGACCCAGTACCGGTCCGCGATCTACACGACGACTGCCGCCCAGCAAGTCATGGCCGAACGGTCGCGCGACAACTACCAGCAGGCGCTCGAAGCGGCCGGCTACGGACGGATCACGACCGAGATCAAGCCCGTGGGGCCTTTCTACTATGCCGAGGGCTACCACCAGCAGTACCTCGAGGCGAACCCGAACGGCTACTGCGGACTCGGCGGGACCGGGGTCTCGTGCCAGGTCAGCTTGGACTTGGCCGAGGGCTGATCTCGGGCGATCCGGCGCGTCCCTGCCACGTTCGCACGACGGCCGCGGACCGCCCCCAGAGAACTTCTCATAGCGCCCGAACGGCGTACCGTGCCTGGCGCGGCGTCGCGTGGAGCGGAATGGCGAGCGGCGCCGGGTTGGTGACGGTGGTGTTCGCCCGGTCGGGGCGGACGCGAGGAGCGTTTTTCTGCACGGAGTGATTCGTACACTTCGTCTGGTGGTATGGCTGGCGGCGCTCCCGCTGATCATCTGGGTCTATCTGCTGTTGTTCCGGGGCGGGTTCTGGCGCACGGGGATTCGGCTGCCCATCGTCGCCGACCCGCCGTCGTGGCCCTCGGTGGGGGTGGTCGTCCCGGCTCGCAACGAGGAGCTCGTGCTGGGCGACACCTTGCCGGCCCTGCTCGCGCAGGACTATCCGGGACCTCTGCAGGTCGTCTTGGTCGACGACCGCTCCACGGACGAGACAGCTGCGGTGGCCCGGCGGTTGGGTGCCCAATCCGGTGCGCGGCTGGTCCCGGTGGTGGTGGAGGGTGAAGAACCTCCTCCGGGCTGGTCCGGGAAGCTCTGGGCGCTTGCCCAGGGCGTCAGTGCCGTGTCATCGACCGGTTTGGGCGAGGCGCCCCCTCCTGGTTCTCCTGCGGCCGACTTGCTCCTTCTGACCGATGCCGACATCGTCCACCCTCCCGCGTCCGTGCGCCACTTGGTTGCCTGGGCCGAGGCCGCCCGGCTGGACCAGGTCTCCCTCATGGCCCGCCTGCGGGTGCGCACCGGCTGGGAACGGCTCCTTATCCCTGCGTTCGTCTATTTCTTTGCGCAGCTCTACCCGTTTCGTTGGGTCAACCGCCCTGGCCGCAAGACCGCTGCGGCCGCCGGCGGCTGTGTGCTGGTTCGCCGCCAGGCGCTGGTACGCGCCGGCGGGATCCCGGCGATCCGCGGCGCGGTCATCGATGACGTGGCCCTGGCGAAGGCATTGAAGAGGACCGGCTCGGCCATCTGGATCGGTCTAGCCGACGAGGTGCGCAGTGTTCGCCCGTACCCGGGGCTCGGCGATCTGTGGGACATGGTGGCCCGCAGCGCCTATACCCAGCTCGGCTTCTCGTTCGTCTTCTTGCTCGGGACCGTTGTGGGCCTCGCCGTCACATTCCTGGGGCCCATAGCCGCCGTGGTCGGCGGTCTCGTGGCCGGCTCGCTGGCGATCACACTGGTCGGGCTCCTTGCCTTGCTGGCCATGGACGTGACCTACCTTCCCATGATCCGTTATCACCGCCTGGGTTCTTGGCGCGCCGCCGGTTTGCCGGTGGCGGCGTGTCTGTACGGGGCCATGACGGTGACCTCGGCCTGGCGTCACTACCGAAAGGGTGTGGCGTGGAAGGGCCGTCACTACGGCGCGCCGACCGACTAGCGCAAGTTGGACCTGCGCGCAGGCCCGGGACGGCGGCCGCGACCGCGAACCGAGGGGCGGGTCCGGCGTCCCAGGGACATCACGGCTGACAACAGGCAGGCAGGCAGGCTGGCTGCGGCGGTATTTGCCCGGAGGCGACGACTCGACGCGTGGCCGGATTTGCCTAGTGTCGTCCCATGGGCGCGGACATGGAAGAGATCCAGGACGGCGACACGCTCTGGCGCTTTGACAGGGACTTCTTGGAGTCGAGGTGGACCTGTCTCTGGGGTCGAGGCTGTTTGGGCATCGGCCCCGAACCGGCGGAGCACCTCGGCCTCGGTTGCTGCTCGGCCGGCGCCGAGTTATGCGATGTGGATGAAGCCCGGCTGACCGCTGCGCTGGCGGCGACGCTCGATCCGGCTCGCTTCGAGCGCCACGACGAGGCGCGCGAGCATGGCGTCTTCAGTGACGGCGCCCGCAATCACACCCGCGTTGTCGACGGCGCCTGCATCTTCCTCAACCGTCCGGGGTTCGCTGGTGGTGCGGGGTGCGCGCTGCACCTAGGGGCGATTGGCGCGGGCGAGCCACCGATGGATTGGAAGCCCTCGGTGTGCTGGCAGCTGCCGATCAGAGTGGACTGGGAGCTCGCGGCTACTGAGAGCGAGGTGGCGACCGTGCGGCGTTGGACGCGGCGTGACTGGGGCCCAGATGGAGAAGAGATGGCCTGGTGCTGCACCGAGGGTTCGTTGGCCTACGTGGCCGACCGTCCCGTGATCGACTCGCTCGGCGCGGAACTGGAGGCGATCGTTGGCACCGAGGTCTACGTCGAGCTGCGCCGGCGCGTGGTCGGGTGTTAGGCCCCTGACAACGGCAATCGACCTCGCCGTGGCCCCTTGCAGCATCGTCGCAGCCCACTGCCGAACCGGTTGCTGCGAGCTTCCACCACCGGCCGGACTCAGCCGTCTCCCGAAACACGGATCACCGCGGCGCCGTTGACGGCGTCCCGGGCCAGGTCCTCCAGCGCGAGGGCCGCCTTCTCGAACGGGTATTCCGTCGTCGTGGGTTGGATCGGCATCTCGGCGGCGAGGGCGAGGAACTCCTCGCCGTCGCGCCTCGAGTTCGCCGTCACGCTGACGAGCTCGCGCTCTTGGAAGAGGTGGCTGTCGTAGGTGAGCGTCGGGATGTCCGAGAGGTGGATGCCGGCGATCGCAAGCCGGCCGCCACGGTCCAACGCCGCCATCGCCGGGAGCACGAGCGTCCCGACCGGAGCGAACAGGATCGCGGCGTCGAGCGGCTCCGGGGGGGATCGTCGGCCCCCTGCGCCGACGCGCACCCGAGCGAGAGGGCAAGCTCCCGAGCGTCTGCGGCCCTGGTCATGACGTGCACCGTGGCGCCCTCGTGGAGGGCTACCTGGGCCGTCAGGTGGGCGGAACCCCCGAAGCCGTAGATGCCGAGCCGGCCCCCCGGTCTCAGCGCAGAGCGCCGGAGAGCGCGGTAGCCGACGATGCCGGCACAGAGCAGCGGGGCTGCCTGGGAGTCGGAGAACACGTCGGGGACCTTGTAGGCGTACCGCTCGTCGACGACCGCGAACTCGCCGTAGCCGCCGTCGGCGTCCCAACCTGTGAACCCTGGCGCGGTGCAGAGGTTCTCGTCGCCGCGCCGGCAGAACCGGCACACGCCGCACGTGGCGCGCAGCCAGGCGATCCCCACGCGCTCACCCTCGGCGAAGCGCCTGGCGTCCCTGCCCTGTGCGACCACGTGCCCGACCACCTCGTGGCCTGGGACGACACCGGGGCGGCGCGGGGCGAGGTCGCCCTCCACGAGGTGAAGGTCCGTTCGGCAGACCCCGCAGACATGCACCTCCACGAGGATCTCATGCGGCCCTGGCTCCGGGACCGGGCGCTCGACGAGGCGTAGCGAGTGCTCGGCGGCCGGGGCCGGGTGATCGAGGACCCACGCCCTCACGCCGCGGCCGATCCCCTTTGCGCCACGGCCGATCCGCTCGCGGGTTCGAGAGCCGAGGCGACGAGCTCGGCGACATCGGTCACGAGGTGCACATTAAGGCCTTCGAGGACGTTCGCGGGAACATCGTCGAGGTCGGGGCCGTTGCGGGCCGGGAGGAAGATCTCAGTCAGACCGGCGCGGTGAGCTGCCAGCAGCTTCTGCTTCACGCCGCCGATCGGGAGCACCCGACCGTTCAAAGTGACCTCCCCGGTCATGCCCACCTCGGAGCGCACCGGTCGTCCGCAAGCGAGAGATGCCAGCGCAGCGACCATCGTGACGCCCGCGGAAGGCCCGTCCTTGGGCACTGCGCCCGCCGGGACGTGCAGGTGGACGGCGCCGCTGGCGAGGCGCTCGGTGTCGATGCCGAGCGCCTCGGAGTGCGAGCGCAGATATGACAGGGCGATCTGAGCAGACTCCTTCATGACATCGCCGAGTTGTCCGGTGAGCACGAGACGCGGCTCGCCCTCCATGACGGTCGCCTCGACGAACAGCACGTCGCCGCCGGCGCCGGTGACAGCCAAGCCCGTTGCCACACCTGGGACGGCGGTACGTTCGGCCGACTCCGGCGTGAAGCGCGGCCGACCGAGGAATCCCTTCAGGTCCTTCGTCCCGACCTCGGCCGGCGTGGCCTCGGACTTGCCGGCGAGACGCGTCGTGACTTTGCGGAGGACCTTCGCGATCGCCCACTCGAGCTGGCGGACGCCGGCCTCATGGGTGTACTCGGTGGCGATCACCCGCAGGGCCTCCTCGTCGATGACGACCTCGTCGCGAGCGAGCCCGGCGAGGTCGATCTGGCGTGGCACGAGGTGGTTGCGAGCGATGGCGATCTTCTCGTCCTCCGTGTAGCCGTCGAGTCGGACGAGCTCCATGCGGTCGAGTAGCGGCGCCGGGATCGTCTCGGCGACGTTGGCGGTGGCCAAGAAGAGCACGTCCGACAGGTCGAGCTCGATCTCGAGGTAGTGGTCCCGGAAGGTGTGGTTCTGCGCCGGGTCGAGCACTTCCAGCAACGCCGAGGTGGGGTCGCCGCGGTAGTCGCTGCCGAGCTTGTCGATCTCGTCCAACAGCACGACCGGGTTCATCGAACCAGCCTCGCGGATCGCCCGCACGATGCGCCCTGGAAGAGCACCCACGTAGGTGCGGCGATGGCCGCGGATCTCGGCCTCGTCACGCACCCCACCGAGCGACACCCGGACGAACTTGCGCCCCAAGGCCCTCGCGACGGACTCGCCGAGCGACGTCTTGCCGACCCCCGGAGGCCCGACGAGCGCGAGCACGGCTCCGGACCCGCGCCCGCCCACGACCGCGAGGCCACGAGCCTGGCGGCGGCTGCGGACGGCGAGGTACTCGACCATCCTGTCCTTCACGTCCGCGAGGCCCTCGTGGTCGGCGTCCAGCACCTCGCGGGCTGCCCTGACGTCGTTGTTGTCATCGGTGCGGAGGTTCCACGGCAGCTCGAGCACCGTGTCCAGCCAGGTGCGGATCCACCCCGCCTCGGGGCTCTGGTCACTGGCGCGCTCGAGCCGGCCGACCTCGCGCAGAGCCGCCTCCAGCACCTTTTCGGGAAGCTTGGCGGCCTCCACGCGGGTGCGGTAGTCGTCGGCGCCGTCAGGCTCGCCCTCGCCGAGCTCCTTTCGGATCGCGGCAAGCTGCTGGCGCAGCAGGAACTCGCGCTGGCTCTTCTCCATGCCCTCGTGCACGTCGCTGCGGATGCGCTCGGCGACGTCCAGCTCGGCGAGGTGCTCGCGGCCCCATTCGACCAGCTTGGCCAGGCGCTGCTCGACGTCCACGGTCTCGAGCAGCCAGAGCTTCTGCTCAAGGGACAGATAAGGGGCGTAGCCGGCCATGTCGGCCAGCTCGTCGGGCTCGGAGATGCGTTGCACGGAGTCGATGACCTGCCAGGCGCCCCGTTGCTGAAGGATCGAGACCACGACGTTCTTGTACTCACGCGCCAGCTCGCTCATCTCGCCATCGGTGACCTGCGTGATGATGTCGGCCTCGACCCACAGCGCCGATCCCGGCCCGGTGACTCCGGAGCCGACGCGCGCCCGAGAGACAGCCCGCAGCACCGCGGCCGGCTCGCCCCCGGGCAGCTTGCCGAGCTGCTCGATCGTCGCGACAACGCCGACGGGCGCGTACTTGCCGTCGAGGCGCGGCACGACGAGAACCTGGTTCTCACCCCCGGCATTGGCGGCGTCTATCGCCGCCTGCCTCTCGGCATCGTCGAGGGTGACAGGCACGACCATGTGCGGCAGGACCACCACATCGGCGAGCGGCAGAACCGGGAGCTGTTGCGTCTTTGACACTAGTCGATCTTCCTCTCAGTGTTGAGTCATAAACACTCAACCGTCTTGAGCCTCTTGATGTTCCCAAGCCTAGTGCGCAGCTCAGGGGCATCGAGCAGCTAACATGACGACAGTGAATGAGCCGGGGGAGAAGACCGAGCATTTCATCGTCGTCGGCGTCGACGGTTCCGAACCGTCGCTCAAGGCCCTCGCCTGGGCAGCCCAGCAGGCGCGTCTGACGGGAGCGAAACTTCGGGTCCTCATCACCTGGGAGGTCTCGACTGGCACGGGATGGGTCCCGACCTTCCCGATCGGCTACGACCCGGAAGTGCTGGCAGGACAGACGCTCGACGAAGCGGTCACCGAAACGCTCGGTGCCGAGCCTGACATCACGGTGGAGCGGGTCGTCAAAGAGGGTCACGCGGCTCCCGTCCTGCTGGCCGCCGCCAGGGATGCAGACCTGCTCGTCGTGGGGAGCCACGGTCACGGCGCCTTCGCGGGCATGCTCCTCGGGTCGGTCTCCGAGCATCTCATGCATCACGCACCTTGCGCCGTGGTGGTCGTCCCCTGCGACAAGCGCTCTCGCCACTAGGTCCGGACCGGCTCGCCGGCCTCTGTTCGACCTTGTGGGCTCCGCGCTGCGCGAGACTTCCGGCGAATGGAGGCGAGCGACCGGATATCGGAGGCTGACGCCGAGCCGACGACCGCCTTCGCGGCGCTGCTCGACCGCGCGACCGTCACAACCCCTGACGGCCGGCGCCTGCTTGGACCGGTGTCGCTCGCGATCCGCACGGGCGAGCACTGGGCCGTGCTGGGCGCGAACGGTGCCGGAAAGACCACGCTGCTGCGCCTGCTCGGTGCGGAACGCCATCCGTCCTCGGGTACGGCGATCGTCCTCGGCGCCCGGCTCGGCGCGAGCGACCTGCGCCGGCTCCGCTCGCGCATCGGCGTCGTGAGTCACGCGGTTGCCGACCGGCTCCCCCCGGGAGCGGCCGCGCTGGGAATCGTGCTGACAGGCGGCCGCGGCGTGCTCGCGCCGTGGTGGGCGTCGCGCGACGAGGCAGATCTTGTGCGCGGGCGCCGGATCTTAAAGGCGCTCGGGTGCGAAGGTCTCGCAGAGCGCCCGTTCGGCTCCTGTTCACAGGGCGAGCGCCAGCGCATCCTGCTTGCCCGATCGTTGTTCGTCGAACATCCTCTGTTGCTGTTGGACGAGCCTTGTGCCGGAGTGGACCTGCCTGGGCGCGAGGCCCTCGTCCTCGCGTTGACGGCACTGGCACGTTCCTCGGACGCCCCGACCACCGTGCACGTGAGCCACCTCTTGGAGGAGCTGCCGGCCACGACGTCCCACGCACTCCTGCTGCGGGAGGGGGAAGTGGTGGCGATGGGCCTGATAGAGGACGTGCTCACGGAGCGCTCGTTGGAGCAGTGCTTCGGGCTGGCGGTCACCTTGACCAGGGAGGAGGGTCGCTGGACGGCACGCGCCTCGCCGTCGTGGTGATGCTGATTGCAAACTCACAAGTAATCAGGTAATCTTCACCCATGACATTTCACGAACATCAACATGACCCTCGCCAGCGCGGGGGAAGGCGTGGTCCCGGGCCTCGTTGGGCGCGGGGACGGTGGGGCTCGGCGTCCGAGGAGCGCACTTCCTCCGAGCAACGGGCTGAGATCAGGGCCTGGTTCACGGGCCGGCTTCCCGGCGACTTCTTCGTGGGGGCTCCCGAGGTGACCGTCGACAACGATGAGATCCTCGTCGTTGGCGCCCTCGATGCCGTCGAACTAGCCGAAGGCGCCACCGCCGGGGAGGCCGCGACGGCCGAGGAGGCGCGGATCGAGCGGTTCCGTGAGGACACGAGGGACCACCGGGTCCGCATCGCAGAGGAGGCACAGGGCCGCTTCGGACGTGTCGTCTCCTGGGGCGCCACCACAGGGGGCACGACCCGCCTGTTCACGACAGCCAACGTGCCGGTGATGACCCGGTTGCGCATGTCACAGCGACAGGTCCTCGACACCCTGATCGACGCCGGGATCGCGCGTAGCCGCAGCGAGGCGCTCGCCTGGTGCGTCGAGCTGGTCGGGAGGAACGAAGCGGCGTGGATCGAAGAGCTGCGCGCGGCCTTCTCGCGCGTGGAAGAGGTGAGGGCCCAGGGCCCGAATTCCAGCCACGCAGAGGACTCGTAGGCACGGAACGACCGGGGGCGCCCCGACCTCGGTCGCCGTGACGGCGCCGGCCCGGGACCCTGTGACCCTGGCGCGCGGCGCCTTGATCGTGTAGGAAACAACCCTCATGGTCTGGGTCGGCTTTGCGATCGGCGTGCTCGTCGTGGTGTTCGCCACGATGAGCCTCGTCACGACGTTCGTGTTGCCCCGCGGGGGCTCGAGGCTTCAGCTCCTGCCGATGCTGGTCGGCCGGGTGGTGCGGCGTGGCTTCCTGCTCGTGGCCCGCCCGGTCCGCAGCTTCGCCCGCAAGGACGGCCTTCTGGCCGCAGTCGGCCCGGTGGCGCTGATCGCCCAGCTTACGGCGTTCCTCGGGCTGTACATCCTCGGCTACGGCCTCATGCAGTGGCCCTGGACCAAGTCGTTCCCCGCAGGCATCAAAGAGGCGGGCGCCTCGTTGTTCTCCGTCGGCCTCGTGCACGCAAGCGTGACCGGCAACGACGCGCTCGTCGTGCTCGCGGGCGCCACCGGGGCGATTGCGGTGGCGCTCCAGATCGGCTACCTGCCGGCCATCTACCAGGCTTTCAACCGTCGCGAGTCGCTCGTGACCTTGATGGAGAGCCGGGCCGGGGTGCCGGCGTGGGGCCCGGAGGTCCTCATGCGCCACCAGCTCGTCCGGATCACCGACGCACTGCCCAGGCTCTACGGCGACTGGGAGCTGTGGGCCGCCGATCTCGCGGAGAGCCACATCTCCTATCCCGTGCTGTTGTGGTTCCGCTCGCCCGAGCCCGGCTTCTCGTGGATCATCTCGCTGCTCGCAGTGCTGGACGCGGCCGCGATGCAGCTGTCGCTGAACCCGACCAACGCGCCTTCCGAGGCGCGGATGTGCCTGCGGATGGGCTTCACGGCACTTCGCCGCATTGCCCAGACCCTGCACTGGGACTTCGAAGCCGACCCAGCGCCAACGGGCGCGCTCGAGCTCACCTACGAAGACTTCGTCTACGCCGTGAACCTCGTGAAAGAGACCGGGTTCCCGACCGAGCGCGCCAGCGACGAGGCGTGGCGACACTTCCGGGGCTGGCGCGTGAACTACGAGTCCCTGGCGTACCGTTTGGCCGACTATGTCGTCGCGCCCCGCGGCCGTGGTCGGGCGAACGGCGCCATCTCCCGCTCGAGTTGATGCCCCCCAAACGGCCCCCGCACCGTTCGCCCGACGGGAAGATCTTCTACGACCAGAGGTACCGCCCCGATTGAGGGCGGGCCGCTCCCGGCCCTTTCCGACAGCCGATACCGGTGGGTCCTACGCCGTACACTTGGCCCGGAACGCGAGGAGGCACATCACCTATGGCGACCGTGGAGCTCGACGCCGAATTCCTGGACCTCCCGCTGGAGGCAATCCGCAGTGCCGTCCTCGAAAGGGCCCGCGCGCTCGGATGCGAGCACGCCGAGGCCCGCCTCGAGAGGATCCGCTCTCAGGTCGTGCGCCTGCGCGATGGCCGGCTCGAGACCTCCGCCGACAACCTCGAGCTCGGTCTCGGGCTCCGGGTCGTCCACGACGGCTCGTTCGGGTTCGCGGCAACCGTCGAGATCGACGTGGACGCCGCGGCGGCGCTCGCCGACCAGGCCGTCGCAACCGCGCGGGCCACGGCTCCCGCCTTCGCCGAGCGGGTCGAGCTCGCCGATGAGCCGTGCCACGGCGAGTCGGTGTGGAGCGCCGCCTACGACTTGGACCCGTCCGGGGTTCCCCTGGCGGAGAAGGTGGCCCTGCTCGCGGACTGGAGCGGGCGGTTGCTGCGTTCGGCGGGTGTGGATCACGTCACGGCCTCCGTGCTCGCCGTAGTCGAGGACAAGCACTATGCCGACCTCTCCGGCACGGTCACGACTCAGCGCCGCGTCCGTGTGCACCCGGAGGTGGAGGCGACCGCGGTCGACGCCGAGGCAGGAGGCTTCGAGACCATGCGCAGCGTCGCCCCGCCCGTGGGACGGGGCTGGGAGTACCTCCTCGGCCAGGGCTGGGACTGGGACGGCGAGCTCGCGCGAATGCCCGATCACCTCGCCGAGAAGGTCCGTGCCCCCTCTGTCACGCCCGGCGCTTACGACCTCGTCATCGATCCCACGAACCTTTGGCTGACGATCCACGAGTCGATCGGGCATGCCACCGAGCTTGACCGGGCGATGGGTTACGAGGCGGCTTACGTGGGGACGTCCTTCGCCACCTTCGACAAGCTCGGCACCCTCGTTTACGGTTCGGAAGTCATGAACGTGACCGGCGACCGCACCGTCGAACATGGCCTGGCGACCGTCGCCTACGACGACGAGGGCGTCGAGGCTCAGAGCTTCGACTTGATCCGCGACGGCGTGCTCGTGGGCTACCAGCTCGACCGCCGCATGGCGCGGCTGGTGGGCCTCGGCCGGTCCAACGGCTGCGCTTTCGCCGACTCGCCGGGCCATACCCCCATCCAGCGCATGGCGAACGTCTCCCTGCGCCCTGCCCCGGCCGGCGGCCCTACGACCGACGAGCTCATCTCGTCTGTACAGGACGGCTTTTACGTCGTCGGGGACAAGAGCTGGTCGATCGACATGCAGCGCTACAACTTCCAGTTCACAGGTCAACGTTTCTTCCGGATTGAGAGGGGCAAGCTGGCCGGCCAGGTGAAGGATCTGGCCTATCAGTCCCGCACGACCGAGTTCTGGGGGGCGATGCAGGCCGCCGGCGGTGCGTCCACTTACCGCCTCGAAGGCGCCTTCAACTGCGGGAAGGGCCAGCCCGGCCAGGCGGCGCCGGTGAGCCACGGCTGCCCGTCAGCCCTGTTCCGGGGGATCAACGTGCTGAACACTCGTGCGGAGTCGGGGCGGTGAGCGCGGGGACGGGCCGTCTCACCGCGGCGGACCGCGTCGTCGACCAGGCCCTCGAGGCCTCCCGCTCGGACGGCTGCGTGGTGATCGTGGAGGAGCTCAGCCAGGCTGAGGTCCGTTTCGCCAACAACACTGTCACGACCAACGGGACGCGCCGCGACCGGGGCGTGAGCGTGATCGCGTTTCGGGACACCGAAGGCGGAACAGCGGTCGGGACGGCGAGCAGCAGTGGCGCCACCGATGTGGCCGATCTTGTCCGCCGGGCGGAGGCGAACGCGGCGACGGCCCAGGCCGCCGAGGACGCCGCGCCGCTTGTCACCCCAGAGCACCCCGCGGCGGACGACTTCGCCGACCCACCGGTCATGACGAGCCTGGTGGGGCTCGGGACCGTGCTCGCAGGCCTCGGCGACGCCTTCCGGAGGGCCAATGCCGCCGGGACAAGGTTGGCGGGCTACGCCGAGCACCAGGTCTCGACCGTCTATCTCGGCTCCTCGACGGGCCTACGGCTGCGGTACGTGGAGCCGACCGGCAAGCTCGAGGTTGTCGCGCGGGCAGACGGCGGAGCGCGGTCGGCCTGGGCGGCAACCGGGGCCGGGGACATGACCGTGGTGCACGTCGAGGAGCTGCAAGCGCGGCTCGACCGCCGCCTTTGCTGGGGCGAGCGCAAGCTCGACTTGGAGGCCGGTCGCTACGAGGTCGTGCTCCCGCCCGACGCGGTCGCCGACCTCGTCGTGCCCCTCGGGGACGCGACCTCGGGCAGAGAAGCAGAAGAGGGTCGCAGCGTCTTCGCGGCGCCCGGCGGGGGCACGAGGGTGGGGGAGTCGCTCTCGTCGCAGCCGTTCTCGCTGCGCAGCGATCCGTTCGCCGCGGGCCTCGAGTGCACACCGTTCCTCGTCGCGGGGGCTTCCGGCCAGGATGTGTCCGTCTTCGACAACGGCCTGCCGCTCAAGCGCACCAATTGGATCTCAGACGGCCGTCTGGCGCGCCTGCAGTACCACCGGGCCGGCGCGGCGCGATCCGGCGTCGAGGCGGCTGCGCCCGCGAACAACCTCATCCTCGAGGTGCCCGGGGCGACGAGCTCTCTCGACGAGCTCATCGGGCGCACCGAGCGGGGGCTCTTGCTCACATGCCTTTGGTACATCCGCGACGTGGACCCGGAGACGCTGCTTCTGACGGGCCTCACCCGAGACGGCGTCTACCTGGTGGAGCACGGCGAGATCGTCGGCTCTGCCAACAACTTCCGCTTCAACGAGAGCCCGGTCGACATGCTGTCGAAGACGATCGAGGCGGGGCGCACGGAACGGGCGCTCTCGCGGGAGTGGAACGAGTGGCTGAACAGGACCGCGATGCCGGCGTTGCGCGTCGCCGAGTTCAACATGAGCCTCGGTGAGCCCCGCGACCTGACGGTCACCCCCGCCCGAGCTCGGCCGCCAATTCGCCGAGCAGCGCCTCGCACCCGGCCTGTACGAGATCGAGGCACGACTCGAAGTCCGCCTCGTCGCCGTACCAGGGGTCGGGGATCTCGAGCGGGCCGGCCTCATCGGCCCGGCCCGTGGGGTAGCTCAAGAGGAGCCGTACCGTGGCCTGACACCCCGTCTCCGGGACACGGTTCTCGAGCCACCTCACATGGCTCTTCTCCATCGCGACGACGAGGTCGCGCTCGTTGAGCCAGGCAGGTTGGAACTGGCGCCCACGGTGACTGACAGGCCCATAGCCGCGTCGCTCGAGCGCCCTGCGGGCGCGGCGGTCGATGTCGAAGCCGACGTCGGCCGCGGTGCCGGCACTGTCGAGCGTCAAGGCGCCGGCGAGCCCAGCCGCCGACGCCTCATGGCGGAGGACGACCTCGGCCATGGGCGAGCGGCAGATGTTGCCCGAGCAGACGAAGCAGATCCGGAAACTCACGGCGCCATCGTCGCATCCCGGCGTTCTCGGGCGGTAACGGGGCCGACGCGGGCGCCGGCCGTTCGGACCTTGGGGCGACCTAGGCTTTGCCGATGGCCGGCTCCGAGCAACCCGACTGGCTTTCCCGGGAAGTCCTCGAGCTAATCCCGGCCGGTCCGGTCGAGGGCACGCTCGAGGCGCCGTCGTCGAAGAGCTTGACCAATCGCCTGCTCGTGATCTCCGCCCTGGCAGAGGGCAAGTCCGTCTTGAGGCGCGTGCTCGAGAGCGACGACACCGCGGCGATGACCGCCGGGCTTCGGGCGCTGGGTGCCCGCATCGTGGAGGTCGGCGGCGACACGGAGGTGACCGGGACGGCGGGCAGGCCGGTGGCCGGGGGGACGGAGGTGAACGCGCGGCTCTCGGGGACGACGCTCCGCTTCCTCGCCGCAGTGGCACTGCTCGCGAAAGGAACGGTGGTGCTCGATGGCCAGGAGCCCCTCCGCCTTCGTCCCATCGCTCCGCTCCTGGAGGCGCTCCACGCGGCGGGCGCGGAGGTCCGAAGTGCCTTGGGCAGACCGCCGCTCGAGATCTCGAGCCACGGCCTTGCCGGTGGCCGGCTCCGGGTTGATGCCTCGGCCAGCTCGCAGTTCGCCACGGCGCTCCTCCTTGTCGGGCCCTATGCCGACGATGACCTCATCGTCGAGGTGGCGGGTCTCCGCGACCCCGGCTATGTGCGCCTCACGACCAGGGCGATGGTTCGTTGGGGGGCGTCGGTCCTCGAGGAGGCGCCCGCACGGTACAGGGTGAGCGCAGGGACCGGATACGTCCCGAGGACCGAGTCCGTCGAGCACGACGCGAGCGCCGCGGCCCACCTGTACGCCCTCGCAGTCGCCACGGGCGGGTCGATCACGGTTGGCAACGCCTTCGAGACAGCGCAGCCTGACGGGCGCCTCGTGGAAGTTCTCGCCACCATGGGCGCCAGCGTCTCGCGCGGTCCCGGCGGCACCAGGATCGAGCGCCGCGGCGAGCTCACGGGCGTCGAGGTCGACCTCGGGGCGATGCCGGATCAGGTTCCCACCGTGGCCGCGCTTGCAGCCCTGGCGAGAGGAGACACCGTCATCTCCGGCGTCGAGATCGCGCGTGGCCACGAGAGCGATCGGATCACAGCGGTCGCGAACGAGCTGAGGCGCCTCGGCGCCGATGTCGCGGAAGCACCGGACGGCCTGGTCGTGCACGGGGGCGCGCCCTTGTACGGCGGCAGGATCGATACCCACAAAGACCATCGCATCGCCATGGCCTTTGCTGCCATCGGGGCCGTCGTGCCGGGCGTCGAGCTCTCCGACCCGGGCTGTGTTGCCAAGACGTACCCGGGTTTCTTTCGCGACGTGGTCCGGCTCGGCGTCGGGGTCCGCTGAGAGCACCCGGGGAGCCGCCCGGGATCACAAGGCGGATATGTGTTGGGCGACGACGTCATCCAACAGCTCGAGGACCTCTGATCGCGCCCTTCTTGGTCCGAACCGTTCGACGAGGCTGACGAGCTCGAAGCCCGCTCTGCCGGGCTCTGCGGGCGCGACGACGCCTTCGGCGGCGTCGCCGACGATGCACAGGATCGGGACCCGCCCGGCGACATGAGCTGTTACGCCCCCGACGACCTTGCCCGCGAAGGACTGTCGATCGAGGTAGCCCTCCCCGGTCATGAAGAGGTCCGCGTCGGCAAGGTGACCGTCCAGGCCGACGAAGTCGGCGACGAGCTCGAAACCCGAGACGATCCGGGCCCCGAGGGCGGCGAGCCCCCCGGCTAGGCCGCCGGCTGCGCCTGCTCCGGGCAGCGTCGTGACGTCCAAGCCGAAATCTGCCCGGTAGCGACCGGCGAGCCGCTCGAGTCGGGCGGAGAGAGCTGCGACTTGTCCGGGGGTGGCGCCCTTCTGGGGGGCGAAGATCCTCGCCGCCTCCAAGAAGGGAGTCGTCACGTCGCACGCGGCGACGAGCTCGACACCTCGGAGGGCTTGGGGCGAGCCGATCACCTGCAGCGCCCCCGCCCCGCCGTCGGTCGTCGCCGAGCCGCCACAGCCGACGATGACCCGCGCCGCACCGAGCGAAATGGCCCGCAGGATCAGCTGGCCGGTTCCAACCGTGGACGCCCTCATCGGGTCGTTTCCGAGCCCCCGGCCCGCGAGCACAAGCCCCGAAGCCTGCGCCATCTCGATCACCGCGGTCGTGCCCACATGTCGGGCCGTACCGGGGACGAGCTTCCACTCCGCCGTCACGGGCGTGCCGAGCGGTCCGGTCACCTCGTCGTGGCGAAGCTCCCCAGAAAAGGCCGACAACAGCCCGTCGCCCCCGTCCGCGAGAGGTACCTCCGAGGCCGTCCAACCGGCGCGGCGCGCCCCGTGCGCAGCCGCGGCCGCGGCCTGCGCCGCGTCAGCGGTGCCGCGGAACTTGTCGGGGGCGGCGACGAGATGGCCCGCCGGACGGGAGATCCCCGGCACCTAGGAGCCAGATCGGTCCTGCAGGTGAACGGCGACCTCAGCGACGAACCGGTCCATGTTCTCCCGCTTCTCGGCGACATCCCGGCCGAGCGAATGGTCCGGGACGATGAACTCGTCAACGCCGACCTCGCCGTAGCGGGCCATGACCTCTGCAACCTGCGACGTCGTGCCGATGATGCGGGGAAGCCCTGAATCTGCGGAGCGCCAAGCCTCGAGCTGAGCGCCGTCGTCGCTCATGAGCACGACCGCCTGGGCTGAGCGCTTGATCGTGGCCGGATCGCGCCCGATCTCGAGGCAATGGCGTTCGAGGACGGCGGCCTTGTGCGCCATGAGGTCTGGCAGCCCCCAGTGATTCCATTCGTCCGCGTAACGGGCGGCGATGCGCATGGTCACCTTCTCGCCGCCGCCCCCGATGAGAAGCGGGAGCGGTCGCTGGACGGGTTTCGGCTCGCAGGGGGCGTCGACGAGACGGTAATAGCGCCCCTCGAAGTTGCTGCGGTCCTCGCCGTGCAGGAGGCGGATGACCTGGCAGGCTTCGTCCAGGCGTGCCAGTCGTTCCCCGACGGCGGGAAGTTCGATGCCGTAGGCCTCGTGCTCGTTCACCTGCCATCCAGCGCCCAGGCCGAGCACGAGGCGACCTTTGCAGAGTTGGTCGACGGTCGCCGCCATTTTCGCGAGCACAGCCGGGTGCCGGTAGGTGTTGCCTGTCACCAGTACACCTACACGCACTCGATCGACGCGGGCCGCGACGGCCGCAATTGTCGTCCAGGCCTCGAGGCGGGGCATGGAGCTGCGCCCGCCGTTGGGCATGAAGTGGTCGGCGACCCAGATCCCGTCCCAGCCGGTGCGTCCCGCGTGCTCCGCCGTACCCAGAAGCTCGCCCGAGGATTGCTCTGTTCCGATCCAGATGCTGAACCGCATGCGCACGACCTCCCGGTCCGAGCTTAGGACCGCGCAGTTTGCCGGCGCCGGAGCGCGGGAGGGCCGGGCATCGCTTGCGCGCGGCCCGGTTCTCTCTGGGAATGTGTCAGCGATGGTGCAACAGGACACAGGCGTAACGCCGCCATAACTTTGGAGGTCATTGCAGAGATCTGCCGTCACTCACCTGACGATGACCCGATGGCGAAAAGCGCCTGAGAGTTCTAGAGACCGAGGTCCGCGCTGCAGGCCGGCCATTGCCCCCAACCGGCCTCGGCTTGGAGCCTCTCGGCGGCCTGGTCCTGCACAGCTGGTGGCGCGTCGCTCGGAAGGCCGGAGTAACCGAGTCCCCACCAGGTCTCCAGCGCGAACTGGTAAGCGCCGTAATAACCGTTTCCTGTGTCCTCGGCGTAGTTGTCACCGGATTCGCAAAGTCGCAGCTCCAGCCAGACGCCGCCGGGAGCAGATGTTGGCGGAGCCGCTGCCACAGGACGCTTTGCAGCGAGGGTCCTTTTCGTGAGTCTTGCCGTCCTCGCCGCCACTGCTTGCTGTGCTGCTTGGGCTGTTCGTGCCGCTTGGGCCGCCTGAGCCGCTTGGGTCGCCTGAGCTGCCTGAGCCGCTTGGGCTGCCTGAGCCGCTTGGGCTGCCTGGGCTGCCTGGGCTGCCTGAGCCGCTTGAGCCGCCTGAGCCGCCTGGGCCGCCTGAGCCGCCTCGGCGGCTGCGACCGCACGAGCGTGAGCGTTTGCCTCCTGCATTGCTCGCCATCTCGAAGGGAGAAGGGTTCCTGCTGGGCGTCCGCCGTCGTGAATCGCTACCCGATCGCTGGCAAGGCCCTGCCAGAACGGCGAGGACTTCTCGCGCGCCAGCAGGGCCGTGAGCTGCGCCGCAGCATACGCGCGCTCACGTACGGTCGCCGCCAGCCACTTGAGATTGGCGGTGGGCACAACCGTCGCACTTTCGCCTTTAGCCAGGTGGGCAGTGGCGCGAACAGGTACTGCATTGATACTGCTGGCACCAGCGGTGCCGATGAATATGGATGCAGCAACAAAAGTGAACGCGATGAGCGCGATCAGGGGGTGCTTGCGCATCTTGCTCCTCCTTGGAGTGTCGAAAACCCGGTGGGTTCCAGGTGGATGCGTTGATGCGGGCAGTCCGTCTATTGCATGCGACTCGCGATACGGGGCCGGAAGGGCTGGCCGGATCTGGACGTTGGGACGTCCGAACGAGGTGCAGACGAATCTCGCCCTGTCTTATTTGTTGTCGCGACTCCTTTTCGCTCCTTCAGGAGCACAGGCCGGGACGAGCAAGGCCGCTCGCGCGGCTCGGCTCGCAGGCGCCGAGTTATCCAGCAATGCCTGCGGGGAGGCAACAGCCTTAGCCCCGACCCGGCGGGACAGCTCCGGGCGTTTCGGCACCGCTCGTCGTTGACAGTTGGTGTGGCGGAAACCCTACGAGACGAGTCGCGTCTGCGCAAGTGGCTGAGGCCATGGAGATGACATCTATCGTCAATTGAGATGACGGGAGTGCCCCTCCGAGGTAATCTCGACAGTGGTCGCCAAGTCGTAACAATTGCTGCCAAGCACTTGCCGTGTGCTCGCAAAGTGAACAACAGGTATCGCGGGCCGCCTTTCACGTGGGTGATCTCGGTTCTTGTCAGTCGCGTGCCAGGGGAAGGTGTCCGCTTGGCTGTTGTCGTGCAGTGACTTGGTTATGCAAACTGACGATGTTCGAACGCCCCGGGCCGCCCGGTGGGGCATCTCACTTCGACGTCACGCGAGCCATCTCTAGGTGCCTGGTGTCTTTCGCTCTTTTGAGGATTCGCGATCCGGTCCGGGATGAGGGATAATTACATGGGTGTAACTCTTCGTGAGGAGCGACCGATGACCCTCGGAGTGGCTGACAGACAAGCCAGTCTGCTCGATGACATGAGCGAGTTCTGTGAAAAGACGCTCGCCAAGGACTCGATCTACGCGTTCTTGCACCGAGAGCGGGACCGGCTCTTTCCCGACGAGGCCTTCGCCGACCTCTTCGCCGATGACGGACGCCGCTCGGTCCCTCCCTCGGTTGTAGCGGCCGTGATGGTGCTCCAACGCTTGGAGGGCTTGTCTGACCGCGAAGCAGCAGAGCGCTACGCCTTCGACGCCCGTTGGCGCTACGCCGCGGGTGTCGGCAGCTACGACACCTCTGAATGGACGATCTTCTCCCACACGGTGTTCGTCGACATGCGCGAGCGCCTGCGGAGATCGACCGATCCCGACCGGGTCTTTGCGATCGTGCTCGGCGCCGCCAAAGCCGCAGGCCTCGTCGGGAGAAAGCGCGGTCCTTGACTCGACGCCGCTGTATGACGCCGTCGCGACGATGGACACGATCACGCTGATCCGCTCCGCGGTCCGCAACTTGTTGAAGGTCACCGACGGATCACTTCGCGCCGAGGTGTTGGCCGTTCTCACGAGCGGGGACGACTATGCGAGCTCGGACAAGCCTCAGATCGACTGGGAGGACGCCCCAGCGCGCGAGCGTCTCGTCGACACTCGCGCGAAGGACGCCTATGGCTGCCTCCTGGCGCTCGAAGGCCGTGAGCTCACCGATGTTGTCACCGAGGCGGCCCGCCTGCTCGCGACTGTCGTCGGCCAGGACTTGGAAGAGGGCGACGACAAGATCTTGCGTATCGCCAGAAAGGTCGCAAAAGACAGGGTTATCTCTGTCGTGGACCCCGAGGCCCGCCACGGGCACAAGACCTCGGCGCACGGCTTCGATGGTTACAAGGGTCATGTCGCGATCGACCCCGACTCAGAGATCATCACCGCGACGACGGTGAGCGCCGGCAACGCCGGCGACGCGAGCGTCGCAGAGCAGCTGATCGGAGATCTCCTCGAAAATGACGAGGTGACCGGTGACGACGCTGTCCGCGAAGGCCAAGGCGAGCCTGGCGCGCTCGGCCATGAGCGCGCAACGGTTTATGGAGACGCCGCCTATGGGACCGGTGAGCCTCCAGTCCCGCTTGAAAGACGCCAACATCGCCTCGAAATGCAAGACCCAGCCACCTGTGGCAAAGAATGGGTTGTTCACAAAGGACCGCTTCCTTGTCGACCTCGGCACCGACACGGTCACGTGTCCGAACGACGTGACCGTGAAGATCCGGCGACTGAAAGACGGAGATGGGATCGCGAAGTTCGCTACGCACTGTGTCACCTGCCCGCTCGCTTGGCAGTGCACCACGTCACGAATCGGGCGAAAGATCCGCGTCGGGATCCACGAAGCCGTCGTTGCCCGTGCACGCGTCGAGCAGAAGGACCCGAAATGGAGAGCCGACTACAGAGCGACGCGTCCAAAAGTCGAGCGCAAGCTCGGCCACCTCATGAGACGAAGACACGGGGGAAGGCGCGCGAGAGTGCGCGGAAAACTACGGGTTGCAGCCGACTTCAGTCTTCTCGCTGCCGCAGCCAACCTTGCACGCCTCGCCAAGCTCGAGGTTCGTTCGATCGAAGGCGGAGGATGGATGATGGCCCGATGACAAGGAGGTGGAGGCCAATGGCATCCCACGCGCGCCCCTCGAGGCCCGTCGATCGCTACGAGTCGGCCTTGTTCGCGACATCTTCGACACCGTCACGCGGAGCAAAGAATGCTTTCTCAACAACTTCCAGCTGCCCGCCAGTCACATTGAACCCTTGTTCAACACCAGGCACCTAGGAGCCTGGGTCAGAACCGGCCAGGTGGCCAACCCCGACGCACGCGATCGTCGATCTCGTCATGATCACCTTCTATTCGGGTTAGGAATCGGCGGCCGAGTCGAGTCCAAGGCGGCGATGGAGCGGTCTCAGGGCCTCATGCGAACGCGAGCGCCGCACTTCCTCCTGCGTTCTGCAGCTTGCGCAGGTTGTGGCAGATCATGTGGAGGGTCCACTCGCCCTGCGCACCGGCGAGGCCGCGCAGGCGGAGCTGTCCGGCGTGCTGGCGGACCTTCACCTGTCCGAAGGCCGGCTCGACGATCGCCTTTCGGCGCGCGTAGTCGGCACGGTCCTTCTTCGTCCGCAGCCGCCGGGCCATCTTCTCGCGTCGCGTCGCGTTCTTCGGGACCGGACCGCGTGGTGTCTTTTGGAACTTCTCGCCGTGGCGTTCCCGTCCGGTGGCACAGAGGACGTCGGGGTTGAGGCCCTCGGCCGCTTCGAGGTTCTCCTCCGAGCAGTAGCCGGCATCGGTGAGGAGCGTCTGCGGGGAGCCGGAGATCCCGGCTTGGGAGAGGTTCTCTTCGGTCTTTTCGGCCATCGAGACCAACTGGTCGACGTCGCCGGCCTCCTGGGTGACCTCGGCGGTGAGCACGACCTGGCTCTTCTCGTCGACCACAGCCTGGGCGTTGAACGCGTAGGCGTAGCCGTGGTTCGTCTTCATCATCCGGGCCTCCGGGTCGGTGAAGTTGCGCTGGGCGGAGGGCTTCGGCTTCGCCTTTGCTGCTGCGACCACACCGGCCGCGGTGACCTCCTCCTCGGACTTGCCGGCCACCTCGGCCTTCTTTCGCGCCGCCGCCTCGGCCTTCTCGCGCGCCTCGGCTTCGAGCGCCTCCTTCGCCGCCCGCAGCTTTTGCAGGCGGCTCTCACGCCGGGCGAGCTCGGGGCGACCTCGTCGCCCCGGCGGTCCTCGCCATAGGCCTCGTCCTCGGCCTGGTCGACCGCTTCTGCCTCGGCGAGCATCGCGTCAACCTCGGCCTGCAGCTCTTCGATCCTCGGCACGATGTGGTCATAGCTCATCGCCTTGTGGCGCGAGGCGTTGGCGACGAGCTTGGTGCCGTCAAGAGCGACGCGCCCGAGTCGCACGAGCCCTGCTTTCGCGCACAGGCCGAGCACCTGGAGGAAGAGCGGCCGGAGCGCGTCGAGGTGGCGGCGGCGAAAGCGGCTGATCGAGCGGCAGTCGGGCGCCTCGTTCGCTGCCAGCCATCGAAAGGCGACGTCGCGCTTGCAGCGGCGCTCGATCTCGCGCGAGGAGGTGACCCCGGTCGCGTAGCCGTAGAGCAACAGCTTCAGCATCATTCGCGGCTCATAGGGCGGGGCGCCCGAGGCGGACTCATAGGAGGCGTAGATCGGGGTGAGGTCGAGGAGGTTCTCCACTACTTCGGAGACAAAGCGCGCCTCGTCGTCCTCGTCGAGCCAGTCATCGAGCGAGGGTGGCAACAAGAAGCACTGACTCTGGTCGTAGCGGCGAAAGGTCTTCGCCTCGCCGACCGGAGTCGCCTTCGGGCGTTCCGCCTCGCCCATCTCCACTTCGAAGAGCTGATCACCGGAGAGCACGGAGGTCATGAGACGATGTTCACAGCTACGAACGGGTCAGTGGTGGATTCTGACCCAGGCTCCTAGGTGCCTGGTGTCTTTCGCTCTTTTGAGGATTCGCGATCCGGTCCGGGATGAGGGATAATTACATGGGTGTAACTCTTCGTGAGGAGCGACCGATGACCCTCGGAGTGGCTGACAGACAAGCCAGTCTGCTCGATGACATGAGCGAGTTCTGTGAAAAGACGCTCGCCAAGGACTCGATCTACGCGTTCTTGCACCGAGAGCGGGACCGGCTCTTTCCCGACGAGGCCTTCGCCGACCTCTTCGCCGATGACGGACGCCGCTCGGTCCCTCCCTCGGTTGTAGCGGCCGTGATGGTGCTCCAACGCTTGGAGGGCTTGTCTGACCGCGAAGCAGCAGAGCGCTACGCCTTCGACGCCCGTTGGCGCTACGCCGCGGGTGTCGGCAGCTACGACACCTCTGAATGGACGATCTTCTCCCACACGGTGTTCGTCGACATGCGCGAGCGCCTGCGGAGATCGACCGATCCCGACCGGGTCTTTGCGATCGTGCTCGGCGCCGCCAAAGCCGCAGGCCTCGTCGGGAGAAAGCGCGTCCTTGACTCGACGCCGCTGTATGACGCCGTCGCGACGATGGACACGATCACGCTGATCCGCTCCGCGGTCCGCAACTTGTTGAAGGTCACCGACGGATCACTTCGCGCCGAGGTGTTGGCCGTTCTCACGAGCGGGGACGACTATGCGAGCTCGGACAAGCCTCAGATCGACTGGGAGGACGCCCCAGCGCGCGAGCGTCTCGTCGACACTCGCGCGAAGGACGCCTATGGCTGCCTCCTGGCGCTCGAAGGCCGTGAGCTCACCGATGTTGTCACCGAGGCGGCCCGCCTGCTCGCGACTGTCGTCGGCCAGGACTTGGAAGAGGGCGACGACAAGATCTTGCGTATCGCCAGAAAGGTCGCAAAAGACAGGGTTATCTCTGTCGTGGACCCCGAGGCCCGCCACGGGCACAAGACCTCGGCGCACGGCTTCGATGGTTACAAGGGTCATGTCGCGATCGACCCCGACTCAGAGATCATCACCGCGACGACGGTGAGCGCCGGCAACGCCGGCGACGCGAGCGTCGCAGAGCAGCTGATCGGAGATCTCCTCGAAAATGACGAGGTGACCGGTGACGACGCTGTCCGCGAAGGCCAAGGCGAGCCTGGCGCGCTCGGCCATGAGCGCGCAACGGTTTATGGAGACGCCGCCTATGGGACCGGTGAGCCTCCAGTCCCGCTTGAAAGACGCCAACATCGCCTCGAAATGCAAGACCCAGCCACCTGTGGCAAAGAATGGGTTGTTCACAAAGGACCGCTTCCTTGTCGACCTCGGCACCGACACGGTCACGTGTCCGAACGACGTGACCGTGAAGATCCGGCGACTGAAAGACGGAGATGGGATCGCGAAGTTCGCTACGCACTGTGTCACCTGCCCGCTCGCTTGGCAGTGCACCACGTCACGAATCGGGCGAAAGATCCGCGTCGGGATCCACGAAGCCGTCGTTGCCCGTGCACGCGTCGAGCAGAAGGACCCGAAATGGAGAGCCGACTACAGAGCGACGCGTCCAAAAGTCGAGCGCAAGCTCGGCCACCTCATGAGACGAAGACACGGGGGAAGGCGCGCGAGAGTGCGCGGAAAACTACGGGTTGCAGCCGACTTCAGTCTTCTCGCTGCCGCAGCCAACCTTGCACGCCTCGCCAAGCTCGAGGTTCGTTCGATCGAAGGCGGAGGATGGATGATGGCCCGATGACAAGGAGGTGGAGGCCAATGGCATCCCACGCGTGCCCCTCGAGGCCCGTCGATCGCTACGAGTCGGCCTTGTTCGCGACATCTTCGACACCGTCACGCGGAGCAAAGAATGCTTTCTCAACAACTTCCAGCTGCCCGCCAGTCACATTGAACCCTTGTTCAACACCAGGCACCTAGGCACAGGGCGGCGGAGGCCATCGCGGCCGCCACGGTGTCAGCTATCTCTGGCCGCTTGTCCTCGGTGACACCGGCGAGTGGTGTCACCACGGCCCATCCAAGCTGGGTCAAGGTTTCGTCCGATTCGTCGTCGTTGGGCTGGGAGGCGCCGAGGTCGAACCGAACCCTCGGGCCACCGTCCACGGCTTGTGCAGCGAGGATCAGTCCGGAGGTCGCGAGGCCTGCGCGACGAACACCAAGGATCTCGCCGAGGGCAAGGTTGGGCACGTTCAAGTTGAGCACCGTGCGGGCAGGAGTCGTTCCATGTGCGAAGCGAGGGCCACCGCGAGCGCAGCCGCGCTCTCGAAGTGCGTACGGGCGCTGTCGTGGCGCGGAGGGGGCGGTGCCGACACGGCTCGGATGCTCGTGGCGAGCCCCTTGCGACCGAAATGGACAGAGGTGAGCGCCGCTCCCACGGTGCCCGAGTGCAGAACCGCCCGCCCCACGTTGCGACCAGGGTTGATGCCCGATGCGACGAGGTCCGGCGGCGGTCCGAACGCTCCAAGACAGGCCGTGATCACGATCAATGCGGGAAGCGCGTCCGCAGCGAGGACCCTGATCCCCTCGAGGCCGGGAGGCGCGACGGCCTCGACGTGGATGCCGCCCCCCATGGCGCGCAACGGACCGATGCCCGCGCCTGAACCGCTTGCCTCAATGAGAGGTGCGACCACGAGAAGGTCATGTCCGGCCTCGGCAAGGGCGCGGGCCAGTACGGCGAGACCGGGCGCGTCAAAGCCGTCGTCGTTGGTGACCAGAATCCGCATACCCGCTCGCTCCTTGTCCGAATCGCTTGCGTGACCGAGACCTGAGTCTGTTTCTGTCCCGCCGGTCCGGCAAGCTCTCCGAGGGAGCTTGACAGCTACCATATCGCCATGCCCCCCCCCTCGGGCGAGCAGATCGGGCTCGTTTACGGCGACTTTCACGCTGTGATCACCGAGGTCGGTGCGACGCTGCGTTCGTTCAGGGACGGGCCGGTGCCCGTCATCTGGGAGTTTCCTGAGGGAGAGACCGCATCCGGCTGCCGGGGTCAGGTGCTCGCCCCCTGGCCGAACAGGCTCGAGGACGGCGTGTACCACGTAGGCGCCGTCGTCGGACATGCCGATCTCAATGAGCCGGAGCGGTCAAACGCGATCCATGGTTTCGTGCGGTGGTTGCCGTGGTCGATCGAGGAGCGGGGCAGAGACAGAGCGGTGCTCTCGTGTGTTGTCCACCCGCAGCCCGCCTATCCGTTCCGCATTCGGCTCGAGCTCGACTACAGGCTCGGTGAAGGCGGGCTCGAGGTCGCTTGCGGCGTGACGAACACCGGCAGCGGCATAGCACCTTTTGGGCTGGGCTTTCATCCGTACCTTTTCGCCGGCCCGGGTGGCATCGACGGAACCGAGATACGCCTGTCCGCCCGGCGGCGACTGATCCTGGACAAGCGAGGCCTTCCGACCGGTGACGAGTTGGTATCGGGTTCTGAGCTCGATCTCGGGGGCCGGCCGCTGACGGGCCTCGAGCTGGACGACTGCTACACGGGCCTGGAGACAGAGGCCGACGGCCACTGGCATGCCCGCCTTTGCATGCCCGGGCGGCGCAGCGAGATCTGGGCCGACGCCGCGTTCGCGTATGCCATGTGTTACACGGGTGACACCTTGGGCGAGCTGGAGACCCGACGGCGATCCATCGCCATCGAGCCGATGACCTGTCCGCCGAACGCGCTGCGTACTGGCACAGGCGTGATCGAGCTCGAAGAGGGGGAACGGTGGCACGCGACCTGGGGGATCGCGACCGCCCTAGATTGACCGGCGCAGCGCCTGGATCGGGTTCGGAAGCACGGTGACCAGGGTCCCGATCGGCGTCAGAGCGAACATCGTCTCCGCGTTCGCATAGGTCATCTCGACACAGCCGAGGCTCTGCGGGAAGCCGTAACTCGCCCGGACATAGCCGTGCACAGCGTCGCCCCCGTTGAAGTAGCTCACCCACGGGACGCCGGGGTCGGTGTAGGGCTTCCCGTCCGGTTCCTTCCCAGTCATCGTCGTGAGGCGGTAGCGGGCGAAGACGGGATACGTGCCGGGGGCGGTCGGTGCCACCGCGATGCCGGTGTTCACGAACGCGGTGAAGACGATCTGGCCGTCGCGCCACACCGAGGCCGTCTCTGGGAGGGTCTGACTGACGACGACGTAGTCGTAGGGCGCAGTGGACACCTGGCGCAGGGCGACTGCTTCGAGGAGCGCGGACCAGACCCTGGGCCCGGCCGCACCGTCGACCGTCAGGCCGTGGGCGCTCTCGAACGCCATGATGGCTCCGGTCGTGATCACGTTGAGCTGCCCCGGTTTCCACAACGCCACGAGCGAAGCAGGTGTGGTGCTGGAACGCCAGACGAGCTTGCCGGGCAACGCCTGGGCCGGGACCTCGGCCGCCACCGAGGGTTCGGAGTCGATCGCCGGAACCGGTGCGGGCGATGTCGGGGTGGTGCTCTCGCGCGCCTGGTTGGAACCCGAGGTGAAATGGACATTGGCAACCGGGAGGTTCGGCGACACCGCCGGCGTGGGGGGCACGAACTGGAGGGGAAGGTAGCCGAGCTCCACCAAGAGCTGTTGGAGCCGCAGCTCGGAACCTCCCTCGATCACGAAGTTCTTCCGGAGTGTGGTCGACAGGTCCTGGCCGGAACGGCTGCGGATCCCGTCAGGGCCGCCCGGCACGCTGAGCTGCACCGTTGCGAAAGGAGCGAAGTAACCATGCGGAACGAAACGGACGGCCGCAGGCGCGGTCCTCACCCAGTTACCGGGCGGCGCCGGCGAGAGCGTCGGCAAGGGGCTGTCGGCCGCCAGCGCCTGGGAGAAGTCCACCGTCACGCTGGTGTCGAAAGCGGCGTTGGAGGTGCCCGGCGACGGCGTCACCGAGGTGATCGTCAAAGGTGGAGGCGCGACGGTGGTCGCTGGGTGAGCTCGGGGACCACTCGACGAGGGCGTGTGGGCTTGCTGCAGACCGATCAGGGTCCCGGCGGCGGCGAGGGCGACGACGAGGACAAAGCCGGTCACGATTCCAAAGACGCGCCGCCGTAGGCTCCGCTCGGCGTTTGTTGTGAGTTTTCCCAGGCCCATATTGGGCTCTCCAGCTTCGTCGCGCGACCTTTCCCCAACTATAGGCAGGGTGTTGCAGGGCTCCGGACGCGCCTCGGACAGGTTCTGGAGCGGTCGGCTCTCGCGCTCGCAGGGCCCGTCAACGCGCCCCGGGAAGGCTCTCGGCCAGCTGGCGGAGGTGGACGACCTCCGTGGCCCGCCGGGCGGGGGTACGGTTCACGGTAGGAGGTTTCATGATCGAGCCCAGATCCAAGCAAGAGCGGGGGCTGCGGCCCGGGCACAAGTTGACCGTTGCCGCGGCTGCCGTCGTTGCAGTGCTCGTGGCCTACGTGGCATTGCATGCGATCGTCGGCCTAATCGCGTTCTTCATAAAGACCATCATCGTCCTGGCCGTTATCGGTGGTGTGCTGTACCTGGTGTTCCGCCACGCGGGAAGGCGCAGACTCTGACGCAACCGCGTCCAGAGCCGTGCCGTCCGCGGCACGTCCGGGGCGTCCTATCTGCAACAGGCAGTTCCCGCGCGGAGGACCCTGGGGTCGGCCGGCACGACGTTATTGGTGTCCCGCAAACTCTGAACGGAGCTGGCGTCCCTCGCGAGAGGCAGTTTGTGACCGCCCCCGGCACCTCGGGTCCCAGGGCGGCTCGCGACAGCCGCCCGGCGCAAGGGCTCGAAAGCCGCAGCTACTTCGCGGACGCGGTCCCGAGGAGGCACCATGGAGATCGAGGGAGCAGTCACGGGAGCTCCTTCCCACATAGCTGCGGCCACGGCCCGCTTGTTGCACAGGCGTGGGCCCGGGGTTGTGCCGGCTGCACGCCGGGCTGAGCGCCTCGAGATACTGGCCTGGCGTGCTCGCGGTGACAACCGGTGCCACCGTTCCTGAGGACCCGGAACGACTCGTGGCTAGAGTCGTCGACGCCTACGGAAAAGTCGGTGTGCTTGGGAGCAATGCCGGGCAGGGCCTTCACGTTGCCATCGAGGAGCTCGACCCCGACGACTTGCGCGTCGTTTTCGAGTTGAACATGGTTGCCGTGGTAGCGGGGATGCAGGCCGTGCTCCCGGTCATGCGGTCTCAAGCCGCTGGGTCCATCGTCAACGTGAGTTCGGCCACGTCCCTCCGCGTCTTGCCAGGACTCGGCGGTTACTCGGCGACCCAGGCCGCGCTCTCTGTCGTCTACCCTTCGGTCACGGCCACCGAGTTTCCACGACCGGCTGCGCGCCGGCCACATGGCCGACGGAGCCCGCAACATTCCGCCTGACCATCCGGGGCTTGGGGGCGAGGCCATTGCCTTCGCAATTACAGCGCGAGAGACTCACGTTCTCCTTGGCGACCCGCCCCGGGCGGTCATCCCCCGGCAAAGCGAAGGCTGGGAGCCCCTTTCCGCCCAGTGAACACTCGGCACCTGGGCTCTGCGGACGCAAAGAGCCCTGCCACCCGTTCGCGCACGGGCCAACAAGTGGGGACGTCACCCGCGGTCACCTCTGGCCAGGCCGGCGAGCCGGTGGCCCGGCCCGGTCGCGCCAGGGCCCTTCGGGAGCGGCGGCCAGCGCGAAGTGGCAGCCGACCAACTCAAGCTCCGACTGATATCAGGAGGCCGGGTTCTCGACCATGGACTCGAAGAGGATCGCACCGGTCACGTTGTCCCGAAGGAGGAAAAGGAAGGGGTGGTCGACGACGATTGGTTGCTCGGGAAACGGTGTCGCAGTCGCGATGACGCCGATTCCGGTTGCCGCCGCCGCCGTGGTGCCCTTCGGCGTGACCTGGAGGTAGGCGTGCTGCTCGACGGTGCCAACCTCGAGGGGCACGGTCGCGTTGATCCTGGAGAAATCGGCCCCGGTCTCGAAGGCCTGGGACATGCCCATCGACGACAGCGTCTGATTCAGCCGATTGTCCGAACGCAGCGTAAACGTGGGCATCGAGAACTGGACGCGGTCGCGGGACAGGCTGCTCACGATCCGGCCGAGCGAGTCCGCGGTGAGCGAGGAGACGAACTGCGGCAGGGATGACCCCGTCGGCATCACCACGAGGGCACTCAGCTTCTTTCCTGCGTAGGGAAGCTCGACTGCCACGTACTGCCCCGTCTTCGACACGGGCACTGTCAAGGCCTTGGTCGAATCGACTGGTTCCGAGCTCATGAACGGGACGTTCTCGCTTCCTCCCGCCGCGAGGTAAAAGGGTTTCTGGCTGGTAGCGCTCTCGAACCGAGCGGCCCAGTCAGCGTGGAAGAAGACGGCATCGGCAAGCACGAGAACCGTGGTCGGGGTGAGACCGCCTGGGCTGAAGAGCTGCTTTATCAAGCCTTTGGTGTGCTCGCTCGTCCAGCGGTTGATGGCGTTCACGGCCGCGGCAAGGTCGTCTTGGAAGTTGACCTGCCACACTCCGGTTTGGAACTCGCTTTCCAGCGCGCGCACGAAAGTCGACAGCACGGGGAAGTTCTGCTGGACCCAGAGCGAGTTTGCGACGTCGAGCTCGGGCACTCGCTTCAGGTTCGCCGAGGACGTCGACGTCTCGCCGGCAAGCAGCGCCGCGAGGCTGTACCAACCTTCTGCTTGCTCGCCGGCGGACAGGCCGGCTGAATGCAGAGCCGAAGCGATGCCCTGTTCTGTGGAGCCTGCTGCGCCGAGCTCCAGCATCGCGAGCGCAGTCGCCAAGCTGGACGGTGAAACGAGCTCGTTCGTCGAGCCGTTCGAGTCGCTCGACGCGGCCAGTTTGTTCAACAGGTCGAGGGAGAAACCGACCTCGGCCTTCTCCACTGCCTTGGCCACTCCTGGCGGGGCCGGTGACGGTGGCGGCTCGTTGGCACTAAGCTCGTAGGCGCTTCCGATGCGGTCGGAAATGAAGATCTTGCCCGGTTTGTTCTTCGACTGCTGTGGTGCTGCGCTTCCGCCTGGTATTAGCACTAGACTGAGCACCAAGGCCAGGACGGCCATCGAACAAACCCCGGCACCGAACAGTCGGTGTCGTCGGATGTCCAGGCTGCGGTGCTTGGTTCGGACGAGGAGCTCCTCGCGGTGGAGTAGGGGTGTAGGCCCGCTCGGTCGGTTCAGACGTGGGTCTCATGGACGCTTACCTCCTCGATGTCAACATCAATCTTGGCGCGAAGCGATGTACCTGCGCTTTGCAGATGAGCCTTGACGGTTCTCGCGGAAACGCCGAGTGCCAGAGCCACGTCCGGTTCAGGAAGCTCGCAGATGTACCTCAGGACGATCGTTTTCCGCTCGCGTCTTGGCAGTCGGTGAAGGAAGGCGACGAGCTCGCGCCGCCGCATGGCGCCGGCGGATTCGTTCCCACCCTGGCCGGATGGCGGTACCGGCGGGTGACGCCGGACGCGCCGGAGCGCCTGCTTGCCGGCGACATTCAACACCCACGCATCGCGCCATGGCAGGGGCGCGAGGCGTGCCCAGCGCGCATGGGCCCGGGCAAGGGCCTCGACCGCGACCTCCTCGGCTGTCCACGGGTCTCCGGTGAGGCGGTGAGCGGCGCGGAGCGTTCGCGGGAGGACATCGGCAAAGAAATCGTCGAACCCTTCGACGTCCTTTGGCATGGCATCAGGCGGACTGTCAGAAGTGTCGTTGCGCGTCGTGACGGGCGCCACCTTGTGAGTCTCAGGACTTGGCCCCTTGAAGAGCGCAGGCGACGTGTTCGCCGACCCTGACCACGGGGGAGTCCGTGCCGGGTCCACCACGCTGACCGGTCGAGCGGTGCTAGCCATAGGGGCTTTCTCAGCTGAAACCGAGTTCGCGTTCGACGAACGGCACAAGGCCGTACCCGGAAAGCTCCGGCTCCGCCACGTGCCCGAAACGCAGGACCTGGACTTCCTCACATCCGCCGACGTCGGCCACGACAACCGCAAAGGGAGTGGTTTGGGCGTCTTTGCGGAAGCTGATCGTGAGGTTCTGGCCGAAGTCGACCGGGCAGAACCTCACGCCGGGAGGCACGACGTTCAGCTGGTTCACGAAATCCCGGATGGCTTCGATCCTTTTCGGGTTGGTGGTCGTTACCGGGGAGTGGCCGGGCTCGCCGGGGTTCAGACCTGCCGACAACACCGCCGTGAGGACCTTCGCCCCTGTCGGGACGATGTCGCCGGCGGGCTTTGCCGGCAGCCAAGTCACCTGGGCGTCGACGCGGATCCCGCTTCGATGGCCTGGGAGGGCCGCGATCGAGATGACCAACACCCGGGAATCCAAGAGCGTTTTGACAGGGAGCCAGCTGTACGAGACGAACCATTCATCGGTGTTCCCATAGGTGTTTGCGGTGCCGTAGCTGTTGTAGCCACCGCGACTCGTGGACCCGCTCGGCGGGTGGCTCCGTTCGTAGCGGTAAAGCGTCCACGCGTCCTGCGGAGCCACGAAGAAGCTGTGCAGGTCGACAAGGTTCGGATCGCCGATGCTCTGGGCCGCCGTGCGCAACAGGTGGGAGTCGCCACTTGGCTCTGCGGTCAGTCGCGCGGATCCGGTTGGGAGCCGGACCAGGGTGAGCAGGTAAGCCGCGTCTCGCCGCGCGAGATCGCGTCGGGACGGCGAGGCGAGACCAGCGCGTGTCACCAGGAGCGTCCGCGGCGACGTCGACACGGGTCTGGCCTGCGCCTGCACCCGGCTGCTTGCCGCGAGCGTGCCTGCCAGGACAAGGCTCGTGACAAGAACGGCCCGCAGGGCTCGGGGCGGGCGCACCGCAGCGGAGCCCGAGACCCGGAGCGTGTGACCGGTCCCCACCGTTGGCAGTCGGGACGGAGCAGGTCCCGTTCCGGCGGGGGCCATCTTCGCGAGTCCGTCGGTCACGAAAGCAAGAAGCGTCCCGACAGTCGTTTCGCGTATTCTCATCGAACGAATCGCGATTGCGAAAGAGCACGGGAGCATTCGTCCCGGTTTGCGCGGCGGTCCTAAGGTGATAGGCAGTCGTCCCGTGCCGTCGGTCTCATGTCGTGCCACGTTGTCCTTCTACGACATCTGGCGGCTGCCTCGCCTTTTCCCATCGTGAGGAAACGACTGGTTTCTGTGACGGCTCGTCTCGCTCACGTCAGCACGCGAAGCCTGCTCCCCAATTGAGTTGGCAGGTCCCTTGTCGCGACAAAGCATTCTCACCTCGGGCTTGTCGGTGTTAGCCGTCTTGCCATGCGTGACTCGGGTTGGCGTCACGCGCGAGGCCTTCAGTTTCGCATGCGGGCTCGATCCTGACCGCTGTCGTTCAGCTCTCATAGGGGTTTCAGCTTCGCGACCGATTCCGGGCCGACACGGCTGTTCGCCTGAGTGAAGCCGCCACGGCTGTTCGCCTGGGTGAACAAGAACGACGGGGAGAGATGGCGTGGTCTCATAAGCGAGACTCTGGCAGTCGATCGCGACAGGCTGGAGGAGGCCATGAGCGCCTCAAGCGTGGTTCGAGAGAAGCTCCCTGGCTGCGGAGGCGAGCGTCGATTCGAGCCGGCCGAGCAGGTCATCAGCAGTCTGCGGGTCGATCACGAGAGGAGGGGCGATCAGGAGCCAGTCGCCGAAGCACCCGCCGTTCTGTCGGCGCGAGTAGAGGAGGAGCCCGTGGTCGAGGCCGTGACGAAGAACAACGGCGCCTGGATCCACCTCGGCGGGAAACCGCGCAAGGTCGTCCTTGTCGGCGACGAGCTCGATCGCGAGCAACAGTCCCCGGCCGCGGACATCGCCTATCAGGGGAGAACTCTGCGCCAGCGTTTCGAGTCCGGCTCTTAGCCTCGCGCCGGCTCGCTCAGCGTTGCCCATCAGATCACGCGCGACGATCTCGTCGAGCACGGCCGCGCCGGCAGCACAGGCGATCGGGTTGGCGTCGTAGGAGTGGGAGACGACGAATCCGGTGGTGGCCGCCACCTCTTCGACAAGATGCGCCGGCATGAGGGCGGCGCCGAGGGGCGCGTAGCCCGCCGCCAGACCCTTCGCGAGCACCGTAACGTCGGGTAGCGCGTCGGGGGCAAGTTGGGCGGCCAGAAACCGGCCCGTCCGGAAGGCGCAAACGCTTTCGTCGAACACGAGCCGGATGCCGTATCGATCGCAGATGGAGCGGGCGCCGCTGGCGAACGACGGGTGGGGCACGTTCACGCCGGAGGCCTGGCCGCCAATCGGTTCCATGACGAACGCCAGAACGCGCTCGGGTCCCAGCCGCTCGATTGTCTCTTCGAGCGCTGCCAGGCTCGCGGTGGCGGACGACTCCGGGCTCGAAGCTCTGAACGTGAGCGGCGCCGGGATCTTCTCCGAGTACACAGTCATGGAACCCCACATTGACGGCGCTCGGAAGTCGCCGTTGAGGCCGAGCGTCTGGAACGTCGCGCCGTGGTAGCCGGGCATCAGCGAGATCACCCCTTGGCGCTGCTCGTGTCCGGTCGCGACGGCATGGGCGCGCAGGAACTTGAGTGCCATCTCGACGGCCTCGGAACCGCCGGACGTGAGGTGAACCCGCTCGAAGCCGGCGCCGGCGAGGGCGGACACCCGTTCGGTGAGAGCGGCGTTGGCGGCGTGCCTTGTGGTCCGCGAATACGTGTAGGTCAGTTTCCGCCCCTGTTGCACCATGGCCTGGAGCACGCGTTCGTTTCCTTGCCCAAGGGCCGCGAGAAAAGGGCCCGAACAGACATCGAGAAGGCGCCTGCCGCGATCATCGATCAGATAGACGCCTTCTCCCGCGACAATCGTCGGCAACGTGCGTGCCGTCCCACGGTCGAAGAACACGTCCTGAGTCCCGCCTGCCTCCGGATACGGCCAATCACCCATTGGACGACCCCTGACTGTTGGCATCGACGCCTCGATGCGTCGACCACAAGCAAGCTAGTCCTACGGGGTCACGGTGCACTGGCCTCGGTCGTGGATCGCCCGTCGTCTCAAGATCCAAAGGTGCGCCCGACGCGCTTTGGCCCCCGTACGCGAACCGACTCCGTTAGGGCTTCATGGGGCATGCAAGCAACGAGGCTGAGCTTCTCTTCTGCCGTGGTCCTCGCGATCACGCTCACCGCGTGCACCGGCTCTCGGCTCGCCGTCCCCCCGCGGCCGCTATCGGCGTTCGCCTTTTCGGCCGTGGCGACGGCATGGGTTCCGGTCGCCTACGGCGATGCCCAGGTATCAGTGCCCAGCTCGTTTTCTGTCGTGTACCCGGGCGAGAACCGCGTCTGTGCGCCTGTGACTCCGCCCGGGGCGCTCTATGTCGCGCCGACAGCCACGACCCAGGAAACTCCCGGTTGTCCGACCGAGGTCCCCAGCACGCTGGTCAGCGTCGTCCCGACGCGACAGGTTCCGCCTAGGTATGCAAACGGGAAACCCATCCTCGTCAACGGCGTGACGGTCTACCTCGGTCCGAGCGACCAGCGCGAATCGAGCTACGCCTACTATGCGCCCTCCCTCGGCGTCGAGGTCACCGCTCGTGGTCCCCTGGCCCACCGGGTAATCGGCACCTTGTCGCGGTCGCCTCGTGCCAGGGCACTCGCGCCCGGCATCGCGCCTGCGGTCCCGGCATCATGGCAGTCGGTGCCCTTCGCGGGACTCCGCCTGTCGTTTCCGGCCGGCTGGCCTGTCGAGCGAGCAGATACGTGGAACCTTTGTGGGCCGGTTCAAATTGCGATCGGACAAGGTGTGACCCTCGACACAGACAAGAAGTTCTTGGCTTTGCCTTGCCCGGCCCCGCTCGCGTTCCCGGTCACGCCGTCAAACGGGGTGCGGGTTGACAGCGGAGGACAAAGTCCAACGGGGTCCTTTTCGTCGGGAGGCGGTTGCCTGCAAAGCGGTGGCGTTACGGCGTGTCCGAGCAGCACACCCGACTACAGCGTCCTGTTGCTGAGTGTGACGGTACCGGGCCGTGACGAGCCGGTCCTTCTGTCAATCGGGTTAGCCGGCAACGGCATGGTGGCCAGGACCATCCTCTATTCACTACAGGCGGCATGACTTCGAGGCCGACCGTCGGCTCGCAGTCTTGGTCAGCGTCGCGCCCGCCGCCGTTGCCGCGAGGGGTTGCCGCCATCAAGGGCCAAGCCACCGGGCATTCCCGGTGCCGCCTTGCGGTGGCGACAGTTGGACGTGAGTATGGACTGCAGGACGCGCTCGTTCGACGGCACCCTGGCCGGAAAGGCACCTCTTCTGAGAGGGCAGACTCTTCCGGGTCAGGTGGCCGGGAATCCGCTCTTGCTCAACGCAGCCGGCGCGACTCTGGAAGTTGCGCAGTACCCAGAGCGTGACGAAGCTCCCCTGAAGTAGAAGGTGCCCGCGAGGGCTGTGCCTGGGTCGTCGCGGGAGCAGGGCTCGCTCTTTGAGCGTCTCAGGCTGAGGACGCCCCAGCAAGGCCGAAGCCCCGGCTCGTACGCGGTCAGGAGCAGAACAGAACGACTGGGCGCGTAGATGCTGATGATGTTGCTTTCAATCGAGCCCTTGTGCCCGGAGACTTGAGCCCGGTACCAAGCTCTGAGATCGAGGACACACCCGGAGCAAGCGACGGACCTTCACCGATCCCGCGTCGAGCTGTCGTGGTTCGACGAGTAGAAGACGCCGCCGCCGGTCACGCTGTCTGCAGGTTCGACTGCGCCGCGTCTTGCGTCAAGGCGCGCCGGAGGCACGACACCCGACGTGGAGCACGACCACGCGTCCGAGGCCAGGGCAAGGACGAGGGACTTTCGGGGGTCTCCGCCCGGACCCCGCCTACCAGAAGGCTACGGCCGGTCGGCGCCTCCGCCTTGCTCGCTCACCTCTGGCCGGTATCGGCGGATCGCATGTCAGGACATGCAGCTACCACTGCACCGCCGGTCTGGCGGACTCGACCACGCCGACGCCGGCGGGCCTGGCAAGGTCCTATGGCCCTATCCGTTACGACAGTGGCGGGGGCAAGATGGCGTAATGGCCGATAGAAAGCGTCGTGTAGTCATCGCGGGAGCCGGAGGGCGCGACTTCCACAACTTCAACACCGTGTTCCGTCACGATGACTCGACCAAGGTGGTGGCCTTCACCGCTGCCCAGATCCCGGGTATCGAGGACCGCTCCTACCCGGCCTCGCTCGCCGGGCCGTTGTACCCGGAAGGAATCCCCATCGTGGCGGAGGAGGAGCTCCACGACCTGATCTCCCGGGAGGGCATCGACGAGGTCGTCCTCGCCTACTCGGACCTGCCTCATGTCGAAGTGATGCACAAGGCATCGGCGATTCTGGCGGCCGGCGCTGATTTCCGCCTCTTGGGACCACGCGCGACGATGCTGCGAAGCGTCAAGCCCGTCGTTGCGATCTGCGCCGTGAGGACGGGGTGTGGCAAGAGTCAGACCACCCGCCGGGTGGGTCGGATCCTGCTCGAGGCAGGGCTCCGGGTCGCCCTCGTGCGCCACCCGATGCCGTATGGCGACCTCGAGGCCATGCGGGTACAGCGCTTCGCGTCGGTGGCCGAGATCGACGCCTCCCATCCCAGCCTGGAGGAACGGGAGGAGTACGAGGAGTCCGTGCGCATGGGCATGGTGATGTATGCCGGGGTCGACTACGAGCAGATCCTTCGCCGGGCGGAGCAGGAGTGCGACGTCGTCGTCTGGGACGGCGGCAACAACGACTTCCCCTTCTTCGTACCCGACTTGCAGATCACCGTCGTGGACCCGCTGCGCCCCGGCCACGAGCTCGCCTATTACCCGGGTGAGACATGCCTGCTGAGGGCAGATGTCGTGGTCGTCAACAAGATCGATTCGGCTGCTCCCGCCGACCTCGCCCAGGTGCTGGCCAACGTGCGGGCCGCCAACCCGCGGGCCCGTGTCGTCGAGGCAGCCTCGCCGGTCACCTTGGGGGAAGGCCCGCCTCTTTCGGGCAAACGGGTCCTTGTCATCGAGGACGGGCCCACCATCACCCACGGCGGCATGCCTTTTGGCGCTGGCACCGTCGCCGCGCGGCACGAGGGCGCCGCGGAGATCATCGACCCGCGTCCTTATGCAGTCGGCTCGATCGCCGCCACCTACGCCCGCTACCCGGGCATCGGTGCCGTGCTGCCGGCCATGGGTTATGGGGACGAGCAACTGGCCGAGCTCGGCGCCACGGTTCGCCGGGCGGCCTGTGACGTCGTGGTCATCGGCACGCCGATGGATCTGGCGCGCCTCGTGGACCTCGGTCACCCCTCGAGGCGGGTCTCCTACCAGCTGAGTGAGATCGGTTCGCCGACGCTGAAGGACCTGCTCGAGCCATTCGCGCAAGGCCGGGCACCGGCCTAGCGCGCGGGTGAAGGACCTGTCGCAAGCCTCGTGCTCGGCTCGGACGGCCAGGCCGCGGCAGCGTGGCCGGACGGGCTCAGTCTCGAGACCCCGATCGGGCTGAGCTACCGGTCTCGAAGATGCATTTGAACGCCGTACGCGCGCTCGACGGGAACCGCAGACCGGCTCCTCACGAGGCCGCGAGGCGTTGGTTCCGCGACTGACCTCCGCCTGAAACGGCCGTTCGGGCACCTCGACGAACCAATTCGCTCCACCTGGCGTCAGCGACCCGACACAACTGCTGGAGCTGGTGACGCTCCCGGCTCCTAAAGGGCGGACCGTCACGCCCTGCCACGACCACGAGACCAGACAGGTCGAGTGGCGACCAAGCCACGTCCCGGGGGCCGACGAGGCCCGCACCGCCGCCTGTGGAAAGGGACAAGCCAGCGCGAGCCCCAGCCGCAAAAGCCCCCAGCCAGGCGGCACTGGGCGGGTCTCCGGCATTGGCCAGCACGATCGCCCGGCCATCGCTCGTGTCTAATACCGTGCACCAGTCACAGGCGAAAGCGTTGCAGATGCCCTGAGCAAGCAGGTCCAAGAGCTCTGCCGGGCCGGCCGCACTGGCGAGAAGCACAGCCGTGTCGAGCGGGTCACGACCCGCATAGGGCGCTTCAGAGACGCGATGGCGCAGGTCCTCAACCTCGACGCCCGGGATCTCGCACAAGGCATCGGCGAGAACCTCGGGGCTGTAGCCGTCGGGAATCTCGACCGTGAGCTCGTCGACGGCTCGGGCGCCATCTCTTTCGAGGATGTCGATGCCGACCAAGTCCCCGCCGAGTTCACCGATCTTGGTGGCGATTTGGCCGAGCGATCCTGGTCGGTCCGCGAGCCACAGCCGGACGACCACGTAGCGAAACATGGTGTCACGGTACGCATGAAGTGTGAACGCAGGATTTCGGCAGTGCGAACACCTGAAGAACCCGACAACAACCTTCTCTTCCCCGGGACCCGACGACGCCTGTTCGTCACGCGGCGTAAGTTTCTTGTCATCGATACAGAACCTGGCCTGCAGCCCGAGCAGTTCCTGACGGCCCTGGTCGCCTCGGCGGACGACGCCATAATCGGAGAGACGCTGGACGGGACGGTTCTCTCCTGGAACGCCGGCGCCGAGCGCCTCTACGGCTACCAGGCCCACGAGATGATCGGCTGGAGCCTGTTGCCCCTGTTCCCCGCGGACCGGGCCGAGGAATGGTCCGGCCTGCTGGACCCGGTCCGGCAGGGACAGACGGTACGGCGCTTCGACTCCGAGCGGGTCCGGAAAGACGGCACCCGTGTCCAGGTGACGCTCACGGTCTCACCGGTGCTGGGACCGGACGGCTCGGTCGTTGGGGTCTCCTCGATCGCGCACGACCGCACCGAGACGTTCTTTCTCACCGCGGCGATGCGCCAGGCGGAGAAGGAGGCCGCCGAGTTCCTCTCCATCCTCGACACGCTGCAGTCGAGCGCCCCGGTCGGCTTCTCGTTCGTCGACCGCGAGTTCCGCTTCGTGCGCGTCAACGAGAAGGCCGCGGCCATCAACGGCGTCTTGGTCAAAGACCACCTCGGCCGCACGATGGCCGAGGTCATCCCCCAGTTCTGGCCCCAACTGGAACCTTCCTACCGGACAGTGCTCGAGCGCGGCGAGCCCATCTTGAACGTGGAGGTGGCCTGCGAGACAGCCGAGGACCCGGGACGGCTCCACTTCTGGCTGGAGAGCCTCTATCCGGTGCGAGTGCACGGGGAGATCATCGGCGTCGGGGCAGTCTTCGTCGACGTCACCGAGCAAAAGGCTGTGGAGCGGGAGATCGAGCACTCCCGCCGCTTCCTGGCGGCCATCACCGACAACATGGCCGAGGGCATGATCGCAACCGACAACGAGGGTAACGTGACCTTCATCAACGCTGCTGCCGAGCGGCTCCTCGGATGGAGGAGTGACGAAGTGCTCGGCAGATCTGCTCACAGCACCTTCCACTTCCAGCGGTCCGATGGCTCGCCCTGCCCTGTGGAGGAGTGCCCGATAATCAACGCTTGGCGACGCGGCGAGACGCTTCACGTCGACCACGACACGTTCACCCGCCGCGACGGAACCCTGATTCCCGTCGCCTACAGCGTCTCCCCGCCGCATATGGACCAGGGTGGGACTTCAGTGGTGGTCTTCGACGACATCACCGAGCGAGCGGCCGAGCGTCTTCGGGTCGAGCGCGAGCTTGAGAAGCTCAACTGGGTCGGGCGCATTCGCGATGCTCTGGACCAGGACCGCTTTGTCCTCTACGCGCAGCCGATCATCGACCTCGAGACGAACGCGGTCGTCCAGCACGAACTGCTCATCAGGATGGTGAGCCTCGACGGTGAGATCGTGGCTCCCGATCGCTTCCTTCCTACGGCTGAGGAATTCGGACTGATCTCCGAGATCGACCGTTGGGTGGTCAACGAGACGGCCCGGCTGGCGGCGCAGGGTTATCGAGTGGAGTTCAACCTGTCGGCCAAGTCAGTCGTGAACCCGAAGATGCTGACCATCGTGCGAAACGCCCTCGAAACCCATGGTGCTTCGCCGGAACTGGTCGTGTGCGAGATCACCGAGACGGCACTGCTGCAAGATGCCGCAGCCGCGGAGGCGTTCGTGCACGGTCTCAACGACATCGGCTGCGAGGTCGCCCTTGACGACTTCGGCTCTGGGTACAGCGGTTTCGCCCATCTGAAGAGGCTCCCCGTCTCCTATCTCAAGATCGACCGCGAGTTCATTCGTGACCTGACGCAGGAAGCCTCCGGCCGCCACGTCGTGTCGGCAGTCGTGAGTCTTGCCAAAGCCTTCGTCATGCAGACCGTCGGAGAGGGAGCGGAGGACGAGGCAACGCTCGAGCTCCTCAAACAACTCGGCGTTGATCGTGCACAGGGCTACGTGATCGCACGTCCGGGCCCGGTCGCTGAGGTGCTGGCTCGGACAGCCTACCCTGACCGCCGGAATCCCCGGGGGCGCTAAACGCCTGCCACGCGACAGAAAGCCTCGGCCGGCTGTTGTGGTCGTGGGTCAACAGGGCCTGCGCTTGGGTCCACCTCGCTCGCTGTTGTCGGGACTCCCCAAACGACCTTCCTGTGCGCAGGTGGGCGTTCGGCGATGCTCGCGGCCGCGATCTCGCAGGCGCGAAGTGACTCGGCGGCGATCCGCGGGGGACACGGGTCCGGTTCCATGGTGCCGGGAGCTTCCACGGGCCTATGGTCTAAGTGATGAGTTCCGCTTCCTGGGGAGCTGACGGAAGTCGATTACCCGATAGGGAAAGAAGACAGAGTGGCCATCGTTCTTGAC
The DNA here is from genome assembly GCA_963836935.1 of uncultured Acidimicrobiaceae bacterium. GTDB lineage: Bacteria > Actinomycetota > Acidimicrobiia > Acidimicrobiales > Bog-793 > Fen-455. The sequence goes on along the minus strand of CAWILM010000010.1, from coordinate 77,910 downwards.
GGCAGCTCGTTGACGATCGAGCGACTCGTACGCATCGCGCGCGGTGGGGAGGCAGTCGAGCTCGACGCGCGAGCGCTGGAGCGGATCCGTGTGTGCCGCGCGATGCTCGAAGACAAGCTCGCCGCCCACGAGATCATGTATGGCACCAACACGGGCATAGGCGAGTTCTCGGAAGTTGTGCTCACCGACGAGCAGGTCAGGCTGTTCCAGCGGTCGCTTGTCTACAACCACGCGGCCGGCATCGGCGAGCCGGCCCCCCCGGAGGTAGTGCGCGCGGCCATGGCCGGCCGCGTCAACGTGCACGCCCACGGCAACACGGGCATCCGACCCGAGATCACTCTGACCCTCGTCTCGATGCTCAACCGCGGCGTCACCCCGATCATGTGCGAGAAAGGCTCGGTGGGCGCATCGGGCGACCTTGCTCCGATGGCCCAGCTCGCGCTCGCGTTGCTGGGCGAAGGTGAGTCGTTTTACCAGGGCGAACGCATGGCCACGCGCGTCGCAATGGAGCGCGCGGGTATCCCCGTCCCGGGCCTGCAGGCCCGAGACGGATTGGGCACGATCAACGGCTCCAACGTGCTCACGGCCATGAGCGCCCTGTTGCTGTACGACGCCGACCACCTGCTGCGCCAGGCCGAGATCGCCTGCGCCATGTCGTTCGAGGCGTTGCTCGCCAACCTCAAGCCCTACGACAAGCGACTCCACGAGCTCCGCGGCTTTCCCGGGGCGGTGCGCAGTGCCGCCGCGATTCGCCGGTGCATCGAGGGCAGCGACCTGGCGACGGGCAAGATCAAGACCAAGGTGCAGGATGCCTATTCCATGCGCTCGTCTCCACAGGTGATCGGTGCCGCCCACGATGCCGTCGCATGGGCGGCCCGCCAGGTCGAGATCGAGTTGAACGGAGTCGGAGAACAACCCGATCTTCATCCCGGAAAGCAGGCTCACTCTCACCGGCGCAAACTTTCAAGGCACGCCGGTATCGCTGCCCATGGAGATGGTCGGCCAGGCGATCACCTTGGTGAGCGTATTGTCGGAGCGGCGGATGAACCGGCTCGAGAATCCGGCCCTCTCTATGAAGCGGAGCCGATGGTCAAGGGGTTTGATTGTTGACGCCAGTGCCTGGCGCGCTGAGCCGGGGTCAAGGGCGGCCCCATAAGGCCGTCCCACGTGGTGGGACCCGCAGCGAAGCGGAGGGCCCTTGACGCTGGCGCGATCGAAGTGGTGCACGGACCACGATCTCATCGGCCCCGCAGCGGAGCTGTGGGGCCTGGTGGCCCTCGTCTCCCGTCATGGCTCGAGCGGTGCTCATCTCTCTATCGCCTCCTCGGGGGAGGATCAGGTCGGGTGGGAGACTCGTTCCGGTGGCCCATCTCAGTCAAGGGTCCTCGTGGGACCAGAGGGTACGTGTGGGGCCTGCCGAACCGAGCGATCTGGACGCGTCATGCTGCGACGCGGGAGTTGTCGACATAGGGACCGAAGGGCTCGCCCTTCTTCAGCATGTAGAAGATCGCCTCGGTGAGCTTTCTCGCGACCTCGACGCGGGCGACCTTCTTGCCGCGCTGGCGACCGAGGCGCTTCGCGGTCCGCTCGTAATGGTCGCGATAGGCGGCGTGGCGCGCGGCGTGGGTGGCGGCCTCGATGAGCGCCCAACGGAGGTACTTGGGACCGTTCTTCGAGAGCGACCCCCGGTGGTCCTTGCCGCCGGACTGGTAGACGCGTGGGCAGAGCCCGGTATAGGCGACGAGCTTCTTCGGGACCGCGAAGCGAGCGATGTCGCCGATCTCTGCGGCGATCGTGTAGCCGAGGACCCAGCCGATCCCCGGGGCGGTCATGAGAAGGGGCACGTAGGGGTGGTCGGCTCCGAGGCGCCGCAGGTCGCGCTCGATCCCATCGATTTGTTCGTCGATGGCGTCGATGAGGCCGACCGCGGCGAGGACGTCCGATGCCCAGGGCTCGGGGACCTCGAGACGTGCGAGGAGCTCACGGCCGGCGATGCCGAAAAGGTCCGACACCGGGCAGGGCTTTCCGAACGCGAGGAGGGTTGCGTGGACCCGGTTCTTCAGCGCCGTGCGGTGCCGCACCAGATGCAGCCGCCAGCGCGCCCGCTCGCGTGCACCGCGGGCCTCCGGAGAAGGGAGCCAAATCGACGGCACGAGGTCGCGCCGCGAAAGCTCCGCGAGAACTCGGGCGTCGATCTTGTCCGTCTTACAAGCAAGGGGCGCGAGGCCCTTCACCTTCTGGGCATCGGCGAGCTCGACCGACCAGCCCCGCAGCTCGAGCGTGTCATGAACGAAGCCGGCGCCGTTCATCGACTCGACGACGCCGAGCACCTCACTCTCGTCGAAGCGCTCGGCGACGTGGCGACAGAGTTGGCGAAGGCCGTCCGCGTCCGGGGGCCAGGGCGCCTCCTCGAGGATCGTGCCGCTCTCGTCCATCAAGCAAATGTCGAGCCTCGTCCTGCTGAGATCCATTCCAACGTGCAACATTGTGTCTGGGGTCTCCTTCTTGTGGGTTGGTTCCGTAGAGAACCCAACGTTCCCGGCCCCGCTTCATGGCATTCAGTCAGGGTCTACCCGCTTTTCTGACCGCTGAGCCGGGTTTCTACAGCGGTCTCATGCTCAGCCAGTACACAGCCGATGCGCTGATCACAGAGCAGCGCATACTCGCCGCTCCGGCCTCGACCATGTCCATCCCGGCCGCAGCCAACCAGGAGGACTTCGTCTCCATGGGAATGAACACGGCCCTCAAGAACCGCCAGATCCTCCAGAACGCCTGGGCCGTGATAGGTATCGAGTTCATGGCCGCCGCCCAAGCGCTCGACTTTCGTGACTTCACGCCCGGCAAGGGTGTACGGGTCGCGCACGAGGTCGTGCGCAGACACGTCGAGCATCTTGGCGAAGACCGCCCGCTGTACCCAGACCACAACGCCATGGCGGCGCTAGTCGAGTCGGGGGAGATCCTCGAGGCAGTCGAGGGTGTTGTCGGCCCGCTGGAGTGACCACGACAACAACGGCGCGCGGGAGGCTGTCGCATGATTGTCACTGAGTTCCTTGAGCTCCCTGAGGGGCGACGCCTCCGCGTTCGCGTGAGCGGGCCATCGAATGGCCTGCCCCTCATCTTCCATCACGGGACCCCCGGTGCCGTCACGCCGTTCCGCGCCGTGGAAAGAGCGGCTCACGAGCGAGGGCTGCGCTTTGTCACGACCTCGCGACCCGGGTATGGGGACTCGAGCCGTCAAGAGGGCCGGGTCGTCGTCGATGTCGTGGCGGACACCCGGGCAGTTCTCGCCGCGATCGGTGCCGAGCGCTGCCTGGTCTCTGGCTGGTCCGGCGGCGGCCCTCACGCGCTTGCTTGCGCCGCGAGGCTCGAACAGGCCGCAGCGGTGCTGTTGATCGGCAGTGTCGCCCCCCATGAGGCAGACGGTCTCGACTGGCTGGCCGGCATGGGCGACGAGAACGTGACCGAGTTCGGGGCCGCGATCCGAGGTGAGGGGACGCTGCGACCCTACCTCGAGCAAGTGCGGGAGCACCTGGTTGAAGTCACCGCAGCTGGCATCGTGGCGTCGTTCGGGTCGGTGCTACCCGACGTGGACAGGGCCGTGCTCACCGACGAGTTCGGGGAGGACATGAGCCTCTTCCTTCCACGAGGCCCTGCGGGTAGGCGTGGACGGCTGGCTCGACGATGACCTGGCCTTCGTCAAACCGTGGGGCTTCGATCTGCAGGAGGTCTCGATCCCGACCATGATCTGGCAAGGGAGCGCTGACTTGATGGTGCCGTTCGCACACGGCCGGTGGCTTTCCTCGCGGCTTGCAAACGCCACGGTCCATCTCGAACAGGGCGAGGGTCATCTCTCGATCGCCGTGGGCGCAATCGGTCCCATGTTGGACGAACTGCTCGAAGCCGTCCCTTCGCGCTGATCGGCTCGCCTCCGTTCCGGACCGGCAAGACCCCTCCGTCGCTCGGATCTCAAGGAGGCTTGACGCGTGGTTCAGTAGAAGAGCATCGCCGTGAACTGGGCACGGACTCGGCTCGCGTAGCGGCTCTTGAGCTCGTTGTTGATCTCGAATTCGCCCGGATGCCGCTCACTCAGCAGCACGGGAGCCTCGAGACCTGCAGCGCTCAGACGCTCGATCGTCGCGGCAATCATTGCGTTCAGCAGCGTCATTGAGGCGATCGAGGATCCTGGCCCGACTCTCGCCGTCACACCGGGCACCTCCACGAGGGCATCGCCGGCCGGACAGCGGTTGTCGAGCACGACGTCGGCGATCTCGAACAACCGGGACCCGCTCGAGTGGCGCGGCGTGAGGCTCTGTGAGAACGCGAGCGAAGTGATGGCGACCACCCCCAGACCTCTTCCGCGCGAGAGCAAGCCCATCTCGACCGGCAGCGGGTTGATGCCGGAGTTCGAGGAGATCACCATGACCTCGCCCTGGCGGAGATCGTGGCCCTCCAGGATTGCTGCCGCATAACCCTCGACGAGCTCTGCACGACCTCCGGTGCGATCGACGATCGGATTGATGCAGGCAAGCCCACCGGTGCGGTTGAAGGCCTCTTCGGCGATTATGTGAGAGTGGCCCGGCCCGAAGACGTGGACCAGCCCGCCCTTCTCGATGGCAGACGCCAGCAGGTCTGCCGCGGCCGAGATGCCGGTTCCCTGGGTGTCTATCAGCTCGCCGATGAGCTGCGCGACGCGTTGTAGGTAGTCCTGAGCAGCGCGGCCAGTGGTTTCTTGATCCGGAGTCATCCTGGGACCTCGGCTCGGTCGACGAGGAGGTGAAAGCCGTGGGCTAACCGGGAGGGCAGGACGATCTTGCCGAGGAGCGCGGCGCCCGCCGCTCCGGTCACCCTCGGAAGGGTAGCGGGGTTTCCCTGGAGGGTTTCGTCCGCGAGAACGGCCCACGCCGTGGCCTCGCGGGCGTCGCCCGGAACGCCGAACTCATCATGGAGCCGGATCGCACACGTCGGCAGCCTTGACTGGAGACGGCGCCGGATCTCGAGGTTGTGGGCGCCGCCGCCCGTCAGGACGACCTCGTCAGGCAGGTAGGGGAAGTACCGCTCGTAATGGCTGGCGATGCACTCGACGGTGAATTGGGTGGCGGTGGAGACCATAGAGTCGTCGGTCAGCGAGAGCGCGGCGGCGGACGCGATGAGTCGGTCGACGAATTCCTCCCCGAAATCCTCCGGCCCTCGTGAGGTCTTCGGGGGTTCGCGCCTGAGGTACGGATGCGTCGACAGCTCAGCGAGGAAGCCCGGGCTGACATCGCCCCGCGTCGCGCGACGGCCGTCCTCATCGAATAGCTCACGGCCCTGGGTGAGCCTGGAGACGAGCCTGTCGATGACCATGTTCGCCGGCCCGCAGTCGAAGGAGATCACATCGCCGGCGGTGCAATGGCGAGGGAGGAAAGTCACGTTGGCGATGCCACCCAGGTTCTGGATCGCGCGAGATCGATCGTCGAGTCGCGCGAACAGGACGAAGTCCAGGAACGAGCTGAGCGGCGCCCCTTCACCGCCCAGCGCGATGTCGCTCGGGCGGAGGTCACCGACAACCAGGCATCCGGTCCGCTCGGCGACCACAGCGAGCTCGCCGATCTCCATGTGACCGTTGGCCGACTGGCCTTGGCTCCCGGCGATCGCGTGGATGAGGTTCGCGGCCTGCACGCCGATGACCGACACTTCGTCCGCCCGGACGCCACCGAGCTCCATGACAGCGTTTGCCGCGAGAGCGAGCTGTTCGCCGAACTCGGTGTGGATCGCCATGAGCTCGTCGGCGCGGAACGTGTTGGGGAAGTGGAACCCGAACAACCTCTGGCGCATCTCGGGGGTTATCGGGTAGTTGAGGTGGGCGGCCACCGTGACGCTCCGGTCGGTCCCGTGGCCACGCGTCGTCGCCAGCGCGGCGCTGATGCCGTCGAGGGAGTTACCGGTCATCAGGCCCGCGATCAGGCGATCCCCGGTGCCGGCCCGACGAGAAGCGAGTTCACGGGTCATTCCGAGCTCCCCGTGCAAGGAATCCCGGCGTCCGGTCAACTGAAGGATCGACCTTCTAGGAGAACCTCGTGGACCTCGAGGTCGTCTCTCAGCACGACGAGGTCCGCCCGGGCGCCGAGGCGGATCCGCCCGATGTCCTGACGGCCGAGCAAGGCGGCCGGGCGCTCGCTCGCCGCGGCAAGGACGTCGCCGAGCGCAGCGCCGGTGCCGGCGACGCGTCGTACGCCGTCGAGCAGCTTGGCGGCCGAGCCGGCGATGGTCCCGTCCAGGCGGCGCACGACTCCGCGTTCGGCGACCACGCGCACCTCCCCGAGAAGAAGTTCCCCGTCACCGCGTCCTGAGGCGGCCGTGGCGTCGCTCACCAAGGTCCAGCGCCCCCGTGCCGCTGCCAGCACGAGTCGGAGCAGGTCGTCGGCGACGTGGACCCGGTCGGCGATCATCTGGACCGTCACGCGTGGATCCGCCAGCGCTGCTCCCGCCAAGCCGGGCGCGCGGGCAGAAATCGGAGGCATCGCGTTGAAGATGTGGGTGACGGCTTGGCCGCCCGACTCGAATCCGCGCCGCGCCTCGGAAGCGTCGGCATCGCTATGGCCGAAGGAGACCACGATCCCACGTCGGCGGCATTCCGCCACGAGATCGAGTGCACCGGGCAGCTCGGGGGCAAGGGTGACCATCGTGACCGGACCTGCGTCGCACAGTGACGCCAGGCGCGCGAGGTTGGGTTTCGCGAGGCGTTCGGCTGGGTGAGTTCCGGCCCGCAGTGGTGAGAGGAAGGGCCCTTCGAGGTGGATGCCGACAATGCGCGCCCCGTCGAGCCCCTGCTTGGATAGCTCGGCTATGTGCCCGGCGGCCGTCTTCGTGCGGTCGGTTTCACTGCTGATCAGTGTCGGCTGGTAGGCGAGGACCCCGTCGCGACAAAGCGCCCTCGAGAGAGCCCCGAGCTCTTCCACCGACGCACCGAGTGCGTCGACGCCGGCGTAACCGTTCACCTGCAGATCAACGAGCCCGGGAATGGCGATCCCGCCCCTGCCGGCTGTCAGGCCAAGCGCGACCACCTTGCCGTCCTCGACCGCGACGTCGCCCGGCACGAGCCGACCGTGCTGGAGGAAGGCAGAGACGCCGAGCCGCCGCTGGCTTCCCGGGCGGCGACCGGGCACGGTCGCGGTCGCGCGATGGCTTGTGTGGACCGCCTCGAGCGCGACGCGCAGCCTTCCCCCGCTCACCGCCAGCAGCTCGGCCGCTCGTTCGGCGTCCATCGTCGAGGCGGCGACGAGACAGGCGGGTTTCGTCCGCCACCCACACGCCTCGAGCGCCATCCTTGCCCGCGCCGGCGTCGTCTTCGCGACCGTTGCCACGATCCTCGTGGCCCTGTCCCGCAGCTTCTCGTTGGTCGCCCGGACGTCGACCATGAGGTTCCCGTACGTCTTGCCGAGTTGGATCATCACCGCAGTCGAGAGGATGTTCAGGGTGATCTTCTGCGCGGTGCCGGCGTTGAGCCTCGTGGAGCCCGCGATCACCTCGCCGCCCACAAGGAGCTCTATCGGGAGCTCAGCGGCTCTCGCCACCGCGCTTTGGCGGTTGCAGACGACCCCGACCGTGAGTGCTCCCTCGGCGCGCGCGTAAGTAATCGCGCCGACGACAAAGGGAGTCCGGCCGCTCGCCGAAATCCCGACGACCGCATCTCGAGGCGAGCAACCCAGCGCGCGAAGCTCGACCGCACCAGCCTCGCTGTCATCCTCCGCCCCTTCGCGAGGACGCGTCAGGGCGTCACTGCCTCCGGCGAAGACGGCGAGCACGAGGCCGTCAGGAACGTCGAATGTCGGCCCGGCCTCGGCCGCGTCGAGCACGCCGAGCCGGCCCGCCGTCCCTGCGCCGACGTAGATCAGGCAGCCGCCTTTCGCGAGTCGTTGGGCCACCGCTGCGACGGCGCCTGCGATTTGCGAAGTGGCCGTCACAACGGCATCGCACGCTCGGGTCGACTCGGAGGTCATGAGCGCGACGAGATCAGGGACATCCAGGATGTCGAGCTCGGCGAGCTCCGGGCGAACTGCTTCGGTGTCGAGAGCCCCGAAACCTGCGAGCTCGTCGTCGCGGCTCACGCGAACGCCTCGCTCACGCAACGGTGGATCACGGCGCGCATCTCGGCTTGCTCGCCAAGGCGTCGAACGGGGTGGATTGCGTTCGAGAGCAGTACCACTCCGAGACCGAGCGGTGGTGAGACGAGCAACGAGGTCCCTGTGAAACCGGTGTGCCACAAGGTGGCCTCCGGCCAACTGCCCCAGTCTGGGGGAGCGAGCCGCCACCCGAGGCCGCGAACGTCGTCACCAGTGCCGGCCCTCTTCGCGGCCATCGCGGCGAAGCAGGCGGGGGTGAGCACCCTGCCGTCAGGGACGAGCAAGTGTCGGGTGAGGGCGACGAGATCGTCGAGCGGTCCGAAAAGCCCGGCGTGGCCCGCGACGCCGCCGAGCGCGTGGGCGTTGCCATCGTGCACCTCACCCCATACCAGTCCAGGAGTGAGCCGCTGGTCCCCGTCGAGTTCGGTCGCGGCCGTCTCCACTCCGGGACCGGGCCGGAATCCCGTGCGAGACATTGCCAGCGGACCTGCAACCTCTCTGGCGAACAAGTCATCGAGCGGTGCCCCGCCGCAGGCCTCGAGCACCCATCCGAGGAGCATGAAGTTCAGGTCCGAGTACAGAACCTCCCCTGTCGGCGCCGAACCCGTGGCCTCGCCGCAGACCGCCGCCTCGATGGCCGACCGGCCGCTCACAGACTCGAAGAAGGGCTTGTGGGCGATGAGCCCCGAGGTGTGGGTGAGGAGATGGGTCAGGGTCGTATCCGAACGCGGAAAGCGCGGGAGCCATCGCGCGACCCTGTCCTCGATGCTCAGCATGTCGCGGGCCGCGAACACGAGTGTCAAGGTCACACTGCAGACGACCTTGGTCAGTGAGGCGAGGTCGTAGAAGGTGCCAGCAGTGATGGGGCGCGACGTGCCGATCCGGCATGCCTGCCCGCCGTAGGCGGAGAAGACGGGTCCTTCGGCGTCGAGGACCGCAAGTGAGAACCCCGACGGGAAGGACACGGCGACCAACTCCCCGAGCAATCCCTTGAGCGCGGTGAGATCAGGCGTCGCGCGCTCGACGGTCACCTGAACGGGCTCCGGCTGGGTTGAGAGGTTCATGAGGGGCTCTTCGGTACGAGACGGAGACGAATCTCCTCGGCCCCGTACTCGGGTTCGACACGCCGCGCCCCGTCCGGCACGAAGCCGAAGTCGGCGTAGAGCCGTCGTGCCGGCGCGTTCTTCTCGAAGACCCAGATGGTGACCGGCACGAGTTGTCCCAGGGCGAGTTCCTCGAGCGCGTGGGCGAGCAAGCGACGTCCGAGCCCGCGCCCGGAGGATGAAGGTCTCACGTACAGGGAGAACACGTGGCCCATCCGGGCGTCGTCAGGGTCCTGGCCGTGGCGGCAGAACCCGAGCAGCTCGTGGTCTTCTGACTCGGCCACCGTCATCGTCGAGCTGCCCTCTCCGATCAGGGTCTCGAGCCAGGAGGCGATCTCGTTCTCGTCGAGCCCGTCGAGTCTGTCTTCGGAGACGACACCGTGGTAAGCGTGCCGCCAGGCGGACACAAAAACCGTCGCCAGCCCCGCCGCGTCCTGCGCCAAACCGGTCCGCACCCGGACATTGTCTTGCCCGTGCTCCGGCCGTCCGAGGTCATCCAGATGCTGGTTGTCGCGCTGCACGGTCCCTGGCTTTCGGTATGGAGACGTTGGAACTGTCAAAGAAAAGTCCAGCTCGATGCTTAACATAACCGCAATAAGGTGTTATCTTCTCCGCACTAACAATGTGGAGGTGGGTTCGTGAGGTACAGAAAAGTTATTCGTAACGTCGTCGTGCTTGCCGCGAGCGTGGGTCTCGCGGGGGCGCTCTGCTCGTCGGTAGGCGCGGCTCCGCGGGTGCAGGCTATCCATTCGTCGTCTGCCAGCCCGTTCGTCGTCGCGAGCACTTCGGGGGTTCAGAAACTCGACCCGGACGTAGTCACCAACTTCGTTGACTTCCAGGCGCTCGGGCTCGTGTACGACCAGCTGGTTCGTTACAACAAGCAGTTGCAGTTCGTGCCGGACCTGGCGACGAGCTGGGCGTTCAGCAACGGGAACAGGGCGATCACGTTCCAGCTGCGAAAGGGCGTGACCTTCGACGACGGTACGAGCTTCACTTCGGCCGACGTGGTCGCGTCAATTGACCGGGTACTTGCTCCGAAGACGGGCGACGCCTCGGCGTCTTACATCTCGTCCGTGAAGACCGTCGTGGCCAAGGGCCCCTACTCGGTGGAGTTCGTCCTCAGCCATCCCGATTCCTCGATCCTGTCAGGGCTCACGTCGGTGAACCTCTCCATGCTTTCGACCAAGGCGATCGCGGCGGGCACGCTCGCGACCACCCCCGATGGCACGGGGCCGTACGAGTTCTCCAGCTGGAGCCCCAACAACTACCTGATCCTGACCGCCAACCCCCACTACTGGGGTGGCAAGGTGAAGCTGGCCTCCGTGAAGATCGAAGCGATCCCCACCGAGCAGTCGATCGCCTCGGCGATCGAGGCGAACACGGTCCAGCTGGGCCTGCTCACCGAGCCGGAGGTCGCCAAGACGCTGTCGAGTTACACGGTGCAGAACGTGCTCGACCTCTCGTACCGGGCCCTCATGCTCCAGGACAAGACCGGGCCGCTCGCCAACGTGAACAACCGGCGGGCGCTCGAGTGTGCCATCAACCGCAAGCAGATCGTCGCCGACTCCGTCTTCGGGCAGGGCCAGGTCGTGGGCCCGATCCCGATGGGGCCGTTCGCCTCGAATCCCGTCTCCGCTGTCTGTCCCAAAACGAACGTCGCTGCCGCCAAGAGCATACCTCAAGGCGGCCGGTGACCCGTCCGGCTTCACCTTCACCGCCATCACGTCGGTCGCCATCGACCCGACCAGCTCTGCGCAGGCCATTGCGGCACAAAGCGAGCTGGCTCAAGCCGGGATCAAGATGAACATCCAGAACCTTGCAACCGACGCTTACATCCAGGACTGGCTGAAGGGTGACTTCCAGGCGTGTTTCGCGTGGAACGGCGCTAACCCGGACCCCTACACGATGTACGGTCGCTACTTCGGCCAGGGCGCCAACCTTGGGGTGCCCGCCGGTTACAGCTCGCCAGCCCTTCAGAAGCTCCTTCTTCAAGGAGACGAGTCCTCTTCGGCCTCGGCGCAGCAGAAGTACTACAGCGAGCTCTCGGCGAATCTCACCGGCAACGCCGTGTGGGTCTGGCTGTTCACCAGCTATGACTACGCGGTGCTCGGCCACGGCGTCAACGGCTTCAGCTTCTTCCCGTCGCTGACCGACTCGTTGCAGACCTTGTCCTCGACGAGCGTTTCCTGAGCACAGTTGTCTTGACCGACGACGGACCCGCCGGTGCGGTCGCACCGGCGGGTCGTCGCCTAGCCGGTGAAGGCCGCGCGCGCGGCCTCCTGTTCGAGGTCGCCCGTCGCTTGGCGTCGATGGTGCTCACCATTTTCGGCGTATCCATCATCGTCTTCCTCGTTCTGAGGCTGCTGCCGGGTAACGCCCTTACGAGTGCCCTCGGAGTGAGCGAAGGTCTGCTCACCCACGCCCAGCTCGTCGCCCTCGACCACTACTACGGCATCGGCGAGCCGGTGATCCAGCAGTACGGCTCATGGCTGCACGCCATACTCACCGGCAACCTCGGCGTCTCGCTTCAGTCGCGCACGTCGGTCGCCTCGCTTGTCGGCACCGCCCTGCCGGTGACCTTCGAGCTCGCCATCGCGGCGATGCTGCTGGGACTCCTCATCGGAGTGCTCTTCGGAGTCTTTGGCGCGCTGCGGCCAGGGCGTGCCGTTGATGTTACCGGTCAGGGCGTATCGGTGATCGGGCTTGGGGTGCCGAGTTTCGTGATCGGCACAGGACTGGTGACCTTGCTCGCCTCGGTCTTCCAGTACTTCCCGTCCTCGGAGACCTTCGCCAGCCTGACGAGCGACCCCTGGTTGAACATCCAGCAGATCTTCTTTCCGGCCTTGACGTTGAGCCTCGGGATCGGTGCCGCCATCATGCGCACCACGCGCGCCTCGGTGCTGGAGGTGGTCGGACAGAACTACGTGCGGACAGCTCGGGGCAAGGGGCTTTCCCGGCACTCGGTGACCTGGAAGCACATTTTCCTGAACGCCTTCATCCCGGTCCTCACCATGTCCGGCATCCAGCTCGGCTATCTGCTCGGCGGAACCGTGATCGTGGAGCAGATCTTCGTGCTGCCGGGGCTCGGCCGGCTCTTGGTGGAGTCGATCAACGGCCGGGACTTCCCCGTCGTCCAGAGCGTCACGATGATCTTTGCGGCCGGCTTCGTCGTCGTGAACATGGTTGTCGACGTTCTCTACGCCGTGATCGACCCGAGGATCCGGAACCGATGAACGTGACAGGCCTCGGGCCCGCATCCGCCCCGCCCGGCGAGTTGGACATCCCCGCCACGCCCGTTGGCCGGCGGGGCCTGGTGCGGGCGCTGTGGCACAGCCCGAACGGCCGGGTGGGCCTGGTCCTTGTCGGCGTTGTCGTGGCGGCGGCGATCGCGGCCTCCTTCGGCGGCACTCCCTACGACCCCCAGTTCCAGAACGCTGCCGCCCTTCTCCAGCACCCGACCTGGAGCCACCCCTTCGGGACCGACCAGTTCGGGCGCGACATCTTGTCGTTGGTGCTCGACGGTCTGGGGGTCTCCCTCGAGATCGCCTGCCTGGCTGTGCTGATTGCCGGCGTGATCGGGACTATCGGCGGTGTGGTGGCAGGTTTTCTCGGTCGGTGGACTTCGGCGGTGATCATGCGGGTGACCGACATGATGTTCGCGATACCCGGCCATCCTGCTCGCTCTGATCGTCGTCGCGGCACTCGGTGCCGGCTGGCTGAACAGTGCCATCGCAATTGGTGTCGGCTACATCCCGATCTTCGTCCGGGTGGTACGAGGCCCGGTGCTGGCGCTGCGCGAGTCGGGCTACGTCTCGGCGGGCCGGGTGCTCGGATTCTCCCGCCGCAGGCTCCTCTTCCGTCACATCCTCCCCAACGTGTCCGGGATCCTGGCTGTCCAGACCAGCCTCGCCCTTGCCTGGTCGGTCCTCGCGGAGGCGAGCCTCAGCTTCCTCGGGCTCGGTCCGCCGCCTCCAACGGCTTCGCTCGGGGAGATGGTCAGCCAGGCTGGCAGCCTGGCTGCCATAGCCTGGTGGACGCTGGCGTTCCCGTCGGTGGCGATCATCTTCGCGGTGATCGGCTTCAATCTCCTCGGTGACGGGTTACGGGACGCCATCGACCCTCGCACGAGGAAGCCGTGACGCGCATGGTCGGCCGCTACGGGAAAGAGGGCCAGAGATGCGGGTGATCGGCATGATCTCAGGGACCTCCTTTGACGCCGTCGAAGCGGTGCTGGCCGAGTTCGAGCAGAACGGCCAGGTGCTCGACTGTGAGCTCGTTGCCCACCGTTCGGTTCCTTATCCCGACAAGCTGCGGGAGCGGATCGCCGCGGTTCTGCCTCCGGCCTCCACCGACATCGGCGAGGTCTGCGAGCTGGACGCCGGTATCGGCCAGTTCTTCGGTGAGGTGGCACGTGGCCTCGCCGCCGAGGTCGGTGGAGGCGAGGTGCAGCTCGTGTGCTCTCACGGCCAGACCGTGTTCCACTGGGTCTCAGGAGACCGTGCGCTCGGCACGCTCCAGCTCGGCCAGCCTTCGTGGATCGCCGAGCGAACGGGGGCGACGGTCGTGAGCGACGTGCGCAGCCGCGATATCGCGGCCGGAGGGCACGGAGCGCCCCTGGCGAGCGTGCTCGACGTCCTGCTGCTCGGGCCACCGGCCGGGACGGTGCGGGGCGCATTGAATCTCGGGGGGATCGCGAACGTGACCGTGCTCGCCTCTGGGCGTGAACCGGTCGCCTTCGACATCGGCCCGGCGAACGCGCTCATGGACGCCGTCGTCACCTCGCGGAGCGAAGGCGGGGAGCACTTCGACGAGAGCGGACGGCGCGCGGCACGGGGGCAGGTCGACACCAGCCTGCTGGCGTCGATGCTCGACGAGCCCTACTACCGATTGCCGCCACCGAAGTCGACCGGCAAGGAGCTGTTCAACCTCGGCTACGTCCGAGCCGCCCTCGCCGGCCGGGAGCTCGACGCCGACGACCTCCTGGCAACGTTGGCCGCGCTCACGGCCGAGACGGTGGCCGGGGCACTCCTCGGATGCGGGGTCACCGAAGTGGTGCCCGCCGGTGGGGGCACGCGCAACCCGGTGCTGATGTCCGAGCTGCGGGGGCGTCTTCCCGGTGTGGCTTTTCGTCCCCTGGAGGAGTTCGGCGTCCCGGAGGCATCCAAGGAAGCCCTCGCGTTCGCGTTGATCGGCTACCTGACCGGGTCCGGGTTCAAGGCGTCCGTGCCTTCTTGTACAGGTGCGCGCCATGCGAGCATTCTTGGGTCCATCACGCCGGGTGAACGGCCACTGCCGTCCCCGGCAGGGCTCAGGGCACCGTCCCGGCTCGTAGTGCACGGTGCCGACTCGATTGCGGGGGAGCGGTGAGCGCTGTGGCGCAGGTACCCGTGCTTTCGTTGCGCGAGGTGCGCGTCGGCTCCCGCCGCCGTCACGGGGTCCGCGAGATCGTCCGCGGAGTGGACCTCGACGTCATGGCCGGCGAGAAGGTCGGCGTGGTCGGCGAGAGCGGGTCGGGCAAGACGCTCACGATGCTGTCGGTGCTGCGGTTGCTCCCGCGACCACTCGAAGTGCTCGGCGGCCAGATCCGCTTCGAGGACCGGACCTTGACCAACCTCGACGAGCGCGGGATGGAGTCGGTTCGGGGCGCGGGCGTCGCAATGGTCTACCAGGACCCGATGACCTCGCTGAACCCCCTGCTCCGCGTGCGGACACAGGTCGTCGAGACACTCCGGAGCCACGGCTCGAGCGATGCGGATGCGCGCAGACGCACCCGCGAGGTGCTCGGCCAAGTGGGTTTCGTCGATCCGGAACGTGTCGAGGCAGCATTCCCGCACGAGCTTTCCGGCGGGATGGTCCAGCGCGTGATGATCGCCATGGCGATCGCCACATCCCCGCGTCTTCTGGTGGCCGACGAGCCGACCACGGCGCTCGATGTGACCATTCAGCAGCAGATCCTCGACCTTGTCGACTCCTTGCAGGCGCGGACCGCGATGTCGGTGGTCTGGGTCTCCCATGACCTCGGTGTGATCGCGCGCCTGGTCGACCGCGTGTTCGTCATGTACGCGGGTCGGGTTGTCGAGCACGCACCGACGGTGCGGCTGTTCGCTCAGCCCACCCATCCTTATTCGAAGGCATTGCTCGGTTCGTTGCCCGGGCCGGAGGTCGAACACCGCGCACGACTCACCCAGATCGGTGGTTCTCCGCCGGACCCCACGCTGCTGCCTGAGGGGTGCCCGTTCCGGGCGCGCTGCCCTTTCTCATTCGACCGCTGTGCCGAACAGGAACCCCCGCTTTTCGATCGCGGGCAGGGCAGTTTCGCGGCCTGTTGGAAGGAGCCGAGCGAGTGGCACTAGCGCTTCGCACGGTTGATCTCGTGAAGGTCTACCCGATGCGACGAGGGCCAGCGGTGCAGGCACTGCGCGGCGTCTCGGTGGCGCTCGAATCGGGCCGGACACTCGGAATAGTCGGAGAGAGCGGGTGTGGCAAGTCCACGCTCGCACGCCTTCTCGTCGGTTTGGAGAGGCCGACCTCGGGGACCATCGAGCTGTTCGGCGAGGCGATCGTGCCGGGTCGCCATCGCGAGCTCGCCCGCAGCGTGCAACTCGTCTTCCAGGACCCTTACTCCTCGCTCGATCCCCGCCTGACAGTCGAGACCGCGATCGGCGAGGTGTTGGCGGTGCATGGTCTTGCCGCGCGGGGACGACAGCGTGAGTCCCGCATCACGGAGCTGCTCGGCATGGTGGCGCTCGCGCGGCGGTTCGCGGCCTTCTATCCCCACGAGCTCTCGGGCGGGCAGGCGCAGCGGGTGGCCATCGCGAGAGCGCTCGCGGTGGAGCCGAGAGCACTCGTCCTCGACGAACCCACGTCGGCGCTCGACGTATCGGTTCGCGCGGAGGTGATCAACCTCCTTGTCCGGCTGCAAGACGAGCTCGCTCTGTCATATGTCTTCATCAGCCACGATCTCGCGACGGTCCGACACGTCGCGGACGTGATCGACGTGATGTACCTGGGCCACGTCGTCGAGTCCGGCCAATACGACGACGTCTTGGGCGCGGCTTTGCATCCGTATACGCGGGCGCTCGCCGAGGCGGTGCCGATCCCGGACCCGGTCCGCGAGGCCAAGCGTCGTGTGCAGCTCGCAGGCGAGGCAGTCCCCATCCCCGGCGCCCAGGTGGTGTCCTCGGGTTGTCTGTACCGGCCCCGCTGCCCGCTCGCCGAGGAGGTTTGCCGAGTCGACCGCCCGGAGCTGGTCGAGCTCCGGCGAGGCCACTTTGCCGCCTGTCATGTCGCGGCGAGGGACGCGGGTGTCCCGGCTGCGAACACAGCCTGACTTGCCACATCGAGGGTAAGACCGGCTACAAACCGGTGGGTCATCGCCGAGTCAGCGAGCAGGCAACCATGGAGTCACCGACGAAGCTGCAGATTCGCGCGGCTCGCACGACATGATCTCGGCGCGCCGATCGGCTCGAGTGAGCCGGTCGGCGCCGCGAACTCGGGGCTTCGACTCAGGTCGTCGAATGGATGGTCCGACCGCGCTTTCACATCGTTAGAGCCATCACCGCTTTTTGGCCGTGCAGCCGGTTCTCAGCCTGGTCGTAGACGACCGAGTGCGGCCCGTCGATGACCGAGTCGGTGACCTCGTAGCCGCGGTCACACGGCAAGCAGTGCATGTACAGGCAGTGCGGCTTGGTCAGCTTCATGATCTCGTCGTCGCAGATCCAGTCCTTGTTGGCGTCGAAGAGCTTGTCCTGCGCGTCCCAGTCCACGGCGGGCACGAAGGGCGCCACGTACTCCATGCTGCACCAGCTCTTTGGGTAAACGACGTCCGCACCCGCGAAGGCGGCGCGCATGTCGTCGGTCTCCTCGAAGCTGCCTCCGTAGCGCGCGACGTTGGCGCGGTAGTGGGCGATCTGTTCAGGGTCGAGCTCGAAACCGCGGGGGCGGGCGAACACGAGGTCGGCTCCGTAAAACGAGCAGGCCGCCATCATCGAATGGGGGACGGAGACCGGCTTGTGGCGGCTCGGTGAGTAAGCCCAGCTCATCACCACTTTGCGTCCCTCGAGATTGCCGAACTTCTCCTTGATGGTCATGAGGTCCGCGAGTCCCTGGCAGGGGTGGTACTTGTCGTCCTCCATGTTGATTACGGGCACATCGGCCGCTTCTGCAAACGCGCGGACGTACTCGTTCCCCCGCCCGTACAGCCAGCCGGTCGGGTCGCCGTAGATACGGATGGCGATCGCCTCGCCGAAGCGCGACAGCGTCTTGGCGACGTCGGTGAGGCGCTCGGTTTCGTAGGCCTTCTCGGCATCGGCGGCAGCCGGTGTATAGACCATGTTCGAGTCGAGATAGTTGGCGTGACCGCCGAGCTGCATGATCCCGCACTCGAAGCTGTTACGGGTCCTGAGCGACCGGTTGTAGAAGATGAGGAAGACGGTCTTGTCGACCAGCAGATGGTGTTGGACGCCGCGGGCCCGTTCGAGCTTCAGCTGAAAGGCCGTGTCGAGAATCGTGTCGAGCTCCTCCCGGTTGAACTCCACCAGGGAGATGAAGTCCCGCCCCTTCAGAAGCTTGGTAACCATTGATTGTCTCCTTTGTGGAACGCCCCAGTTGGGCCTGGTCCATCTGTGCCCGCCGTTGACGGCAACGGCCTCGCCGGTCATGGACTCGGCGTCGCTGCCGGCGAGGAATGCGACGACGCGAGCGCCCTTCTCAGGTGTCTACAGGCGCCTCATCGCGGTGGCCGCCGGGTAGCTCCGCCGGACGTCGACAATAGGTGCCCGCGGTACGCTGTCGACGGCGAGCAGCAGGTCGCCCATGGACCTCAGGCCGCCCGTGCGGCCTCGACGAACGCCTTCGCGCGCGCCTGATCGACCCTGTTCCAGGTATTCCCGTCAACTTTCGACCGCGCTGCCGACTATGCAGCCGTCGGCGACGCGGAGGTACTCGGCGATATTGTCCGTCCACGCGCCGGTGTTGAGCAGCACGGGTACGTCCTCCGGCACCGCCTCGCGGACCTCGGCGAGCATCGTGACGCTGGGTTCGACACTCGCCATCGGTCCGGAGACGAGGATGGCATCGGGGAGGCTCGAGACCGCCACGGACCAGGCGATCTGGGCAGGCGTCCGCCGGCCGGTGCTGGAGGCGAATTCCGGGGTGATGTTCATGAAGATGGCGAGATTGCCGGCGTCGAGGCTCCGTCGCCTTCTCAGCAGTTCGGCGGCGTCGGGGGACCAGTTGCCCATGTCGGACTCCCAGGAGCCTGTGGCGACTTCACGAATGAAGCTCGCCTCGGAGGCAACGGCGGCTGCGAGGGCGCACTGCGGGTCCCAGAGGTAGTCGACTCCGAAGGGGATGTTGTCCGGACGGCACTCGGTCGCCACACGCGCCATGACCACGGACAGCGACCAGGTCGGCCTTGAGCGTGTAGGGCCGGTCGTGCTCGTTGCAGAACATGACGGCGTCGAAGCCCGCCTCGACAAGGAGCTTCGACTTCGTCCCGCACATGTCGGACGAGGCCGCCCACGCCTTGGCGGGGATCGTAAGAAGGCGTGCCCGGAAGAGCGGGCACGTGGGCCATTGCGATCAGGGGCTTGGCTACCTTCGGAAAGATAGCCCTGAAGCGGCTGACGGACGACCCGGACTGCGTTGCATCATTCTGCACGGTTTCGCTTAGGGTCATGCAAGCGTTCTACCACCGGTCGTGTGCCGTTTCAACTGTCCGACGTCGTCGTCGGTCCGCCGAAGTCCCAGCCGGTGGGTCCGAGGCGAGTTTGGAGTTACTGCGCTGCAGCTTCGGCAGCTCGTTTGAGCTTGGTTTCCATAGGCACCCGTACGAGTCTTGGCCCGTAGTCCGCGGCCGCGTCGGCCGGCAAGCCGTCGTCGGTGATCACATAGTCGA
Source organism: uncultured Acidimicrobiaceae bacterium (assembly GCA_963836935.1). Taxonomy (GTDB): domain Bacteria; phylum Actinomycetota; class Acidimicrobiia; order Acidimicrobiales; family Bog-793; genus Fen-455. Next base: position 58,807 of record CAWILM010000010.1, on the reverse strand, counting down.
AGGCTTCGATCCCGAACACGGCCGCGAGCGCCCGCCGACCGAACTTCGAGCTGTCTGCCAGAAGCACGCCGCGGGCGGCTGCAGCCAACATCGCTTGTTTTATTGGCACTTCTACCGTGTTGACGTTCGTAACGCCCGCTTCAGGGTCGACGGCGTCGGCTCCCAGAAAAGCCCAGTCGACCTGGAGGCCGGCGAGGTTGGTGAGGGCGCTCGGGCCGACCAGGGTGAAGACCGAGTCAATCAGCTGGCCCCCGGTCACGAGCAGCCTGACGCCGCCGCCTTCGGCCAGGAAATGGGCGATCCGCAGGTCGTTGGTCGCGACGGTGAGTCCGGTGCGGCCCCGTATGACCTGAGCGAGGGCGAACGTCGTCGACCCGCTGTCGACGACCAGGGAGTCGCCATCTGCGACGAGCGACGCCGCGTAGCGCGCGATTGCCCGCTTCTCAGCCAGCCGCTGCCTCTTTTTGACCTCATAGGGGACATCCACGGCACTCCCGTCCGTGACCGGCATCGCCCCGCCGTGGGTGCGCTGGATCATCCCTGCCTCGGCAAGGGCTTCGAGGTCGCGTCGGACGGTCGATATGTTAACGCCCAGATCAACAGCCAATTGGCGGGATTCCACGTAGCCGGACTTCTCGATCAGATCGCAGATGTCGCGGCGGCGTCGCTCACCGAGCATCGGCCCTACCCCTGCCTTTGCCAGTAGCCCACGCTCACAACCTTGACATCATAGCAGCCGTGGTGTAAACGAGGTGCGTGGATCGGAGCGATTTACAGCAATTTCGTTCACCCACCTTCGTCGGTCTGGTGATCCTTTGGCGACACTAGAGGAGGAGCCGAAGTCCAGCGGCTGGTTTGGCCGGCGGGCAAGCAAGCCAGGCGTGGGGAGCGGTCCACAGCCGTCGGCGGGCGCGCGCGGCGGCGACCACCCCGGCATATCCATGGTCGACATCAGCAAGACCTTCAAGCTCGGCCGGGGCACGATCGAAGCGCTTGCGGGCGTGAACCTCCTTGTGCGAAGGGGAGCCTTCGTGTCGCTCATCGGCCCCTCAGGATGCGGCAAGTCGACCTTGCTGCGCATGCTCGCCGACCTCGAGACGCCCACCGAGGGGGGAGTGCTCGTCAATGGGATGCCCCCGAGCACCTTGCGGGCAAAGAGCCGCATCGGGATCGCTTTTCAGGACCCGGCGCTGTTGTCGTGGCGGACGGTGCTCGAGAATATCCGGTTGCCCTTCGAGGTGGCGGGGCTCAAGCCCGACGAGGATATGGTCCGTTCACTTGTGAAGCTCGTCGGACTCGAGGAGTTTCAGCGGGCGCGCCCGGCTCAGCTCTCGGGCGGCATGCGCCAGAGGGTCGCCATCGCGAGGTCCCTCGTGCTGAATCCCGACATCCTGCTCCTTGACGAGCCTTTTGGGGCGCTCGACGAGATGACGCGTCAGTATCTCAACGTCGAGCTGCTCCGGGTCTGGACCGAGCGCGCCACGACCACGCTGCTCGTGACGCATTCCATATCGGAGGCTGTCTTCCTCGCCGACGAAGTCGTCGTCATGTCCAGCCGCCCCGGACGAGTGACGAGTGTCATGCCGATCGGTCTGGAGCGGCCGCGCAGCCCGGAGCTCATGCACGCCAGGGAGTTCCACGACTTGTGTGACGCCGTCTCGGCGGCGCTTTTCGGCTCAAGAGCGGTAGCTACGGCCGAAGATGTCAAGTAAGGACCCGGTCGCCGGTACAAAGGGGGTCTCACACATTGGCGCGAGGCTGCGGGCGCTCACAGCCCCGTTCCTGCTCGTCGTCGGGTTTCTCGCCCTTTGGGAGCTGCTGGCGCGGACGGTGTTCGCAGGCCGCTTCCTCGTGCCGCCGCCTGAGAGCGTCATCTGGGAAATATGGCAGGACCGCGGCATCTACCAGGCATCGGCTCCGACCACGGTGCACGAGGCGGCCATTGGCTTCTTGTGGGGCAACCTAACCGCCATCTTGGTGGCGTTGTTGTTCCTGCTCGTGCCGGTGGCCGAGAAGCTTCTCATGCGCCTCGCGATCGTCAGTTACTGCCTGCCGACGGTTGCCATCGCTCCGATCCTTCAGATCCTTCTCAATGGCGAGTCGCCCAAGATCGCCCTCGCCGCCATCTCGGTGTTCTTCACGACACTTGTCATCGTGCTAACCGGGCTTCGCTCAGCCGATCCCGTGTCCCTCGAGCTGATCAAGGTCTACGGAGGTGGCAAGTTCAAGGCCCTGCGCAAGGTCCGTATCCCGACGGTGCTGCCGCATTTGTTCCGCGCCCTGCAACTGGCCGCTCCCACGGCGCTGCTCGGGGCCATTCTCGGCGAGTTCCTGGGTGGCAGCCAAGGGCTCGGAATAGCCATGATCGTCGCTCAGGCGGAACTGCACACCAAGGAGATGTGGGGTCTCATCGTCGTCAGCAGCGTGATAGCCGCCTTCTGCTATGGGGTCATAGGCCTTATCGGAAGGTCGCTGACTCGATGGTCTGTGGAGGCGGGGGCGAGCGGTGCCGCGGCGAATATGGGCACGATCCCCGTCGACTGGACGACGACGGCTGCAGGCGCCTCGAAGATCCGTCAGGTTGCGAGCCGGTCGTTGGCCTGGGTCGCTTCGATCGTCTTCATCCTGATCGTGTGGGCCGGTTCGCTGAAGCTGTTCGGCCTGAGCAACTACGTCGCCAAGGGCCCCAAAGATGTCTGGGACTACCTGTTCGTCGGGCCGATGGCCTCCCAGAACCGGGACCCGATCATCGCTGGACTCGGGACCACGCTTCGAGACGCCGGCCTCGGCCTTGTCGCCGGGTGCATCGTCGGTTGCTTACTCGCCCTTCTCGTCGTGCTGGTGCCGCGAGTGGAGACTTACGTCCTCAGCTGGGGCATTACCTTGCGCGTGCTTCCCATTGCCGCTGTTGCGCCGTTGATCGGAGCCGTGTTCGGACGCGGGCTCGCCGCCGCCATCGTCGTGTGCGCCATGATCTCGTTCTTCCCGACCTTCGTGCTCATGGTCGCAGGACTGAACTCCGCGACGGCGGGCTCGATCGCATTGATCCACTCCTATGGGGGGAACCGCTGGAAAACCATGCGCAAGGTGCGCATCCCCTCGTCGTTGTCGGCCTTTTTTGCGGCCCTGAAGATCGCCGGGCCGGGTGCCCTCGTCGGCGCCCTCGTGACGGAGTGGACCGTCACCGGGACCGGTCTCGGGGCGCAGGTGATAATCGCCACGAACGAGTCCGGCTTCGGACTCATCTGGTCCGCCATCGTGATCGCGGCGGTTGTCTCGTTCCTGCTATTCAGCCTCGCCGGGCTCGGTGAGCGGCTCACCGCGGCCCGTGGCTACTGACGAGGTGGTCCGGGTGCGCGTCGATCCGACCGGGACCCAAGACGTGGCCCTCGTCGTAGAGCACCTGGACACGCTCGCGACCATGGACGCGGCGAGAAGAGAGCTCGAAGACGCCTGGTTGGCCGTCGACAACGGCACCATTTCCGGCCTCGGGACCGGCACCTGTACGTTGCGCACACACCAGCGCATCGACGGTCGTGGACTCGTCGCTCTGCCAGGGCTCGTGAACACTCACCACCACTTCTTCCAGACGGTGACGAGGGTTCTTCCCATTGCGCAGGACGTGCGCATCCTGGACTGGCTGACAAGCAACTACGCCGTCTGGTCGCGCATCGACGAGGAGGCCGTCTACACGACCGCACGGGTCGCGATGGCGGAAATGTTGCTCTCGGGCTGCACGACGAGCAGCGACCATCTCTACGCCTTCCCGAAAGCCTGTGACAGCCTTTCCATGATCGAAGCCGAGATCGTCGCCGCGAGAGAGCTCGGAATGCGCCTTCACGCGACGCGTGGCGCCGTGGACGTGAGCCTCGACGCGGGCGGCAGCCCTCCCGCCGAGCTCGTCGAGGACACCGACGAGGCGCTGGCGGCCATGCAGGTCGCAGTCGAGAAGTTCAACGACCCGGCACCGGGATCGATGGTGCGTGTCGGCCTGGCGCCGTGCTCGCTCACGATCAGCTCGGAGAGGCTCATGGTCGAGTCGGCCGAGCTCGCCCGGCGCCTTGGCGTCACTCGCCACACCCACGTCGCAGAGGTGATCGAGGAGGAGCGCCATTGCGCCGAGGTCTACGGGCGCCGGCCGGTGGAACGCCTGGAAGACCTGGGTTGGCTTGGCGAGGACGTGTGGCTTGCCCACGTCGTTCATGCCAACGCCCCCGACATCGAGCGCCTGGCACGATCGCACACGGCGGTCGCACACTGCCCCAGCTCGAATATGAGGCTGGGGTCAGGCATCGCGCCGGTGCTGTCCATGCGGACGGTGGGCATAGACGTCGGCCTCGGTGTCGACGGCAGTGCCTCCAACGACAGAGGGAGCCTGCTCGCCGAAATACGCCAGGCCATGCTCTTGTCCCGCGTGGGCTCCGGGGGCGGGCTCATGACGCCCCGCGAGGCGCTTGAGATGGCGACGATCGGTGGTGCCGCCGCGCTCAGGCGCGACGATATCGGCGCGCTGGCACCGGGGATGAGGGCGGATGTCGCCCTGTACTCGTTGCAGGGTGTCGCCGGTGCCGGGACGGAGAACGACCCGGTCGCGGCGCTCGTGCTCGCGCCGCCCGCTTTGGCAACCCACGTCATGGTCGACGGCCGCTTTGTGGTCTTTGACGGACATCTCGTCCAGGAAGAGGAGCCGATTGTGCGCGCCCACCGCGAATTGGTACGGCGCCTCAAGGGTGACTCCTCCCCCGGGTGGGCTCAAGAGTCTCCGATGGCGAAACACCTGGAGAACACCTAGGAGAGATAGGAGGAAGGAAATGACAGATCCGAGACTCGACGAGGCGTTGAGCCGTAGGCGGTTCCTCGGCGGGATGGGGACGGTGGCTGCAGGCGCGGCCGCGTTCTCAGTGATGAAGCCACGGCTGCGTTCCGATGTCGGGTCGTTCGCAGATGGCGCTGCGGCCAGCCTCGGCAATGCGACCCTGGCCTTCTCGTGGCTGTACGACGTCCAGCAGGCAGGCTCCTACATCGCCTACCAGCGTAAGTACTACAGCCCACTCAACGTCACGTTCCTGCCCGGCGGCGACTCGTTCGACGGTGAGCCGCTGGTCATGCAGGGCAGGGCGCTTTCCGCGGAGACGGACCCGACCACCTCGGCAGCCGCGAACAACGCGGGCGCTTCAGTGGTGCTTGTCGGTGCGCAGTACCAGACCAACCCCTTCTGTGTCATGTCGCTGCACAAGCACCTGCCGATGCACGAGCCGAAGGACCTCGTCGGCAAGACCGTCGGCTACGGGCCGAACATGGCCGTCCCATGGTTTGCCTGGCTCGCCGTGAACAACATCAAGTCCAAGGTCAAGTCGCTGCTGACCACCAGGGATGCCTCGATACTGACCTCGGGTGGATGCGACGCGTATGTCGGCTGGGTCACAAGCGACGTGCTCGGGCTCGTCGTCCAGGGCGAGAAGGTCGACTACCTGCTGTTCGGCGACACTGGCCTCAAGCTGTTCGACCTCACGTACTGTGTCTCGAAGGCCGCGCTGAAGAACGCGCAGCAACGGGCCCAGATCGTCGCCCTCCTCAAGGGGGAGATCCGTGGTTGGCAGGTCGAGTGCCAGAACCAGGCCCTCGGGCTCGACCTTACGATGAACGTGTGGGGCAAGCATCTTGGCCTCAACCGCAAGGTGCAGCAGATGCAGAGCGAGGACCAGGTGAACCTCCTAATCCAAAACGCGGTCACGCGCCAGCATGGCCTGTTCTGGATGTCGGAGGCCGACATCGAGGAGAACATCCGCAGCCTGAACCTCAGCAAGGTTCCCGCGACGAAGGCCCTGTTTGACAACTCGTTGCTCGCGGAGATCTACGACGGGAAGAACCACATTCCGCTGTAGTGCTTCGACACAGGTGAAGTGATCACATGAAGGACCCGCACCGGCTGGGGGCGGACGTCGTGAGGCGCCCTCAGCCTGGCGGGCAGCTCCGTCGGGTGGGGCCGGGCCGTTTCGCGGCACGCAGAAAATTTGAGGAGAAGTCGTAAATGGCATACGAACTGGTCGTAAAGCGAGCACAGCTGCGTGGCGCGCCGCAACTCAGCGACATAGGGATCTCCGACGGGAAGATAGCAGCTCTGGCACCCGAGATACCGACAGATGCCGCCGAGGTGATAGATGCCGGCGGTCGGCTCGTTGTGCCTGGCTTCATCGACTGCCATTTCCACATCGGCAAGTCCTTCTACGGGAGGGAGACCCACCGCTACGACTACCGCCGGGCCGAATGGAACCCGAGCGACCTCGATGAGCACTACCGCCACCGGTACCGCTCGGGGATGGCGGACCTCGAGGTTTACCACGAGAACGTCGTTCCCCTGGTCAAGCAATGGGCGTGGAAGGAGGCCTACACGCCGGAGACGGTTGCCGACCGCATCTGCGAGGCCCTCAGCCTCGGCCTTTCCAACGGAGTCGTCGCCTGCCGGATGTTCGTCGACGTAGACAGCTTCGCCCGACTCGTCGAGCTCGAGGGCGCGCTCGAGGCAAAGCGCCGGGTCGGTCACTTGATGCGGCTCCAGGTATGCCCGTTCCCCCAGGAGGGACTCGACGCCGATCCCGAGACCGCAGGGCTCATGGAGCAGGCCATGAAGATGGGGGCCGACGTCGTGGGCGGCCTCCCGCACGTCGAGTGGACCGAGCAGATGTGCCACGATCATGCTGACTTCTGTTTCGAGCTGGCAGACCGCTACGGGGTGCCGGTTCACTTCCTCTGCGACGACGTCGCCAGCCCTATGTCGCGCACGCTCGAATACGTCGCCGCAAAGACCGTGCAGGCCCGCCGCTATGGCCGTGTCTCCTCCAGCCACAACGGTGCCCTGTCGAGCTATCCCGACACCCATGCCATCAAGGTGCTCAACATGATCCGCGACGCCGAGATGAACATCTGCTGCAACAGCCATGTCAACCTGCTCGGCGCGCTCACACGGGTCCACGAGATGGTCGACTACGGGATCAACGTCTCTGTCGGCCAGGACGATCTCGACAACTTCTACTACCCCTTCGGTCAGGAGGACCCACTCGAGTGGGCCTGGTCGCTCGCCCACGCCGGTCAGTTCGCCTACCCTCGCGGGATAGAGCAGGTATTCGACATGGTGACGGGCAACGGCGCGAAGACCCTGGGACTTTCCGACTACGGGCTCGAGGTCGGCTGTCGTGCCGATCTCGTCGTGCTCGACTGCACGCATCCGCGCGAGGCGATCCAGTTCCGCTCCGACCGGCTGCATGTGATAACCAACGGTCGCCGTGTTGCCGGCACGAAACGTGAGCGCTGGCTGGCCGAGCCCGCGCACATCGGGCCACGTGACTCGCGAGTGTGATCCGACGCGGGACTGCCGCGGGGTCGGAGTTTGACGGGGAGGAAGACTTGAGTACCCGAGGTTCGTCCGGACCTGGCGACATGGGCCTTTATGCCGTTCCGGCCCGTTCGCATGAGCTGGCGAGGCTGAGTGCGACCGAGATCGCCGCGCTCGACAAGCACAGGGCGGTCATTGTTCAGCCGATCGGGTCGGTCGAGCAGCACGGCCCCCACCTTCCCGTGGTGACGGACGCGTACATAGCCGAAACGGTTGTGCGGGCCGCGCTCGAACGGTGTGTGGTGGAGGATCCACCTGTGTGGGTGTTGCCCACCCTTTGCTACGGGCGCTCGGGAGAGCACGCGGGTTTCGGCGCGACCGTGTCGTTATCGACCGAGACGTTGCTCGGCGTCTGCAGAGATGTCGGACGGTCGGTGGCAGCCATGGGGTTCCGTCGCCTCGTGTTCGTCAACGGCCATGGGGGCAACGTCGCCTTGCTTGACGTCGTGGCGCGAGACATCCGCTCTGAAACCGGTCTCATGGTGTTCCGGCTGATGGTGAGCCAGCTCGGGCTCCCCGAGGGGCTCATCTGCCCGGACGCCGAATTCGCCGCGCATGCAGACTTCCTCGAGACCTCGGTCATGTTGGCCTTGGACGCCTCGATGGTCGGCGACCAGCGACAGAGCGGAGGCCACTCGGCGGCGCGTCTGTTCGGCCCGCCCGCCGAGGGCGGCCCCGGCATGAACATTCCGACTGCATGGCTCACGCGCGACCTTTCCGTCAACGGCGTCATCGGTGACCCCGGTACCGCTTCGGCCGAGGTCGGTGCCGAGGTCGTCGAGCACTGGGCGCAGCGGCTGGTGCAGTGCTACAGGGAAATGGCGGTGTTCGACTTCGGCGACCGCTCGGGCGCCGAGAAGGAGTGAGAGCACAGGTGGACAACGAGCTTTTCGAGGCGCCCAAGATCACCTCCATGCGGGCCAGGGAGGTGCTCGACTGCCGGGGCCTGCCGACCGTGCAGGTGGACGTGGTGGTCGACTACGAGTACCTCGGCCGGGCCGACGTTCCGGCCGGCCGGTCGCGGGGTCGTCACGAGCCGGTCGAGCTGCGAGACGGCGGCGCCCGCTACGGCGGTTTTGGGGTACGGCGCGCGGTCGCGAATGTCAGCGACGTCATCGCGCCGGCTTTCTCGGGCTCCGCGGCTGCTCCCCAGAGGGCGCTCGACGCCCGCCTCGTCGCGCTCGATGGGACTTCTGACCGCAGCCGGCTTGGGGCGAACGCGATCGTCGGTGTCTCGCTCGCCACGGCCCGGGCCGTCGCCGCCGCGTGCGGCCAGCCGCTGTACCGGCACCTCAACGCCGACGCGCATGTGCTGCCGGTTCCTCTGGTCAATCTGATAAACGGCGGTAAGCACGCCTCGAACGATCTTGAGATCCAGGAGTTCATCATCATGCCGGTCGGAGTCGAGACGTTCTCGGACGCCATGGCTCTTTCGACCGAAGTGAACCTCGCTCTGCATGACATCCTCGCCCGTCGCTACGGCAAAGCGGCGGTCAACGTCGGTGATGAAGGAGGCTTCGCGCCCCCGATAAGCGAACCGACCGAGGCACTGGAGCACCTGCATGCCGCCGTCGACCAGGCGGGCTTCAGAGACAAGGTGGCCTTCGCGCTCGATTGTGCGGCGAGCCACTTCTACGACGCCGAGCGGGGCGTGTACTCGCTGGCGGGAAAGGACCGCTCGAGAGAAGAGCTGATCGACTTTTACGAGGCGCTGGCCAAGGATTGGGGGGTCGTGTCCTTCGAAGACCCGTTGGAAGAAGACGACTTCGATGGCTTCGCCGAGCTGACGCGGAGACTAGGGGTCCAGGTGGTCGGTGACGACCTGCTCGTGACCAACCGCGACCGTGTGGCCCGTGCGCAGGAGCTGGGTGCAGCGAACGCGTTGCTTTTCAAGGTCAACCAGGCCGGCACTCTCTCCGAGGCGCTCGGCGCCGCCAGACAGGCGTTCCAGGGCGGCTGGAGCGTCGTCGTCTCCGAGCGCTCCGGTGAGACCGAAGACCCGCTTATCTCGGACCTGGTCGTCGCCCTGAACGCCGGCCAGATAAAGACGGGGGCTCCTGTGCGAGGGGAGCGGACAGCCAAGTACAACCGCCTCTTGCAGATCGAAGAGGAGCTCGGCAACGCCGGGCTTTACGCCGGTCGCGCATACCGCCGGCCCCGCTGACGGGCGTCGTCTTGGCGGACCACCGGGTCGTGGTCTCGAACCGGGCCGAGCTGGTGGGCCACGGCGACCGCGAGTTGCGCGGGCTTGTGCTGGACCTGGCCGAGGTTGCCCTCGCGGCCCTAAGCCCGGCAGCCGGCCTCGAGCGTTGTGCGAGTGTGGACGGTTCAAGGCTCTGGGTCACCGGGCGCACCTACGACCTGTCCGGCTACCGCCGGATAGAGGTGCTCGGAGCCGGTAAGGCCAGTGCGTCGCTCGCTCTGGGCCTCGACCGCCTCTTGGGTCTGTGGTTGACCGGAGGGCTCGTGGTCGTGCCCCGTCGGCCGGCCGAGGCATCGGAACGCATCGAGTTCGTCGAAGCCGACCACCCGGTCCCGAGTAGCGCGAAGCATCGCGGCGGGAGAGGCGCTTTTCGCAAGGGCGCACGGCTTGGGCGAGGAAGACCTTGCCATCTGCGTGTTCACAGGGGGAAGCTCGGCGCTGGCTTGCCTGCCGGCGCCCGGGATATCAGGCGAGGACAAGATCGCCCTGCATCGACTGCTCTTGTCGTCTCCAATGTCGATCGTTGAGATCAATACCGTCCGCAAGCACACCTCAGCGATCAAGGGCGGGAGGCTCGCCCGCGCCCTGTCCCCGGCGACCGTCCTCAATCTGAGCGTGTCCGACGTCGTCGGCGATCCGCTCGATTGCATCACGGATCTCACCGTGAAGGACACGACGACGGCGGCCGACGCCCTGTCCGTGCTCGAGTCGCATGACCTGACGCTCATGGTGCCACCATCTGTTGTCGCCCACCTCCACTCGAGTCCCGACGCGGAGTCGCCGTCGCTCGAGGGAATCGACATCGAGTCGATGCTCGTGACGAGAGGTCGTGACGGCTCGGACGCGGTCGTCGCCGAGGCAAGGGCAAGGGGCCTTCGCGGCGTTCGCCTCGGCGAGCAGCTCGAGGGCGAGGCGTCCACTGTCGGGGGGCTCCTGGCCACTCTCGCACGTGAGTCGCGCCTCGGCGTTGGCCCGTTTGAAAGGGGGAGCATTCTCGTCGCCTGCGGCGGAGAGTGCGTCGTCAGCCTCGGGACGGACCGGCGGGACCTTTTCGGCCGCGGCGGACCAAGCCAGGAAGCAGCTGTAGGCGCCGCACTGGCGATCGACGGCGTCGACGGGGTCGTAGCCCTTTTCATGGACACCGACGGCTCGGACGGTGGGACACCGGTCGCCGGTGCCATAGTCGACCACTCGACTTCCGATCGTGCCGCCGTTAGCGGGATCGACCTCAGGCGGGCCGTCCTCGTCCACGACACCGGTGCGGCACTTGGGAGGCTCTCCGATGCAGTTGTGACCGGCCTCACCCAGACCAATGCGAACGACCTCGTGATCGTCGCCGTCCGGTGAACAGGGGCTCTGCTCTCTCAGTCCTGGCTTGAGGCAGGTATCCCCTTACGACGCCGCCCACTGCACCCCGGACCCGGACAGACAGCGGGTCGCCACGTGCCCGTGTGCTCGTCTCCGTTGGCAGCTACTTCGTGGTGACCGGTGTCCTGCAGGCTTTCGTGCCCCTGCGGGCAGCAACGATCGGCGCCTCGGGGGTGACCCTCGGGGCGCTCCTCGTGCTCGTGGGCGGCGGCCTTGGCGTCTTCACCGACTTTGGTTTCGTGGCCATTGCCGACGCGCGGGGACGCGCCCAGGTCGTGTCGGCGGGTTATCTCTTCGGTCTGGCCGCGGTCGTGATCATCCTCGTGGACACCTCGCTCTGGGTGCTGTCTTTGGCATGCCTGCTGGCCGGATTCGCGAACTCGGCCGTGCTCGACTCCGTGCTGGCGCTGTTGTCGACGACGCCTCACTCTCATACCCAGGAGAGGACACAGGGATTCAACGTCACGATCCAACGCTTTGGGGCCCTGATCTCCGCGCTCACGATCGGCATTGCTCTGGCCACCCGACGCGAGAGCGTGCTCCTCTTGGTCGCGGGCATCGCCTGCATGGCTTCCATTGCCGCGCTTCACAGCCGAGGCCGCGCGCGCCCGGCAAGCCTGCTCCGCGCCGAGCAGAACGTGGCCCTTGGGCTTAGGCAGTTGCTCGTTGCCGGCTATCGGGAGGGACTGGGGCTCCTGCGGCGCCGCAAGATCCTCATGGCGTCGCTAGTGAGCGTCGCCGTGAACCTGATCTTCATCGAGACCAACTCCTTCTTGCCCCTGGTCGATCCTCATCACGGCGTGAGACAGGCCGTGTTCGTGACGGCGTCGCTGGCCGCGCGTGACCTTGTTGCCATGGCGGTCGGGGTTTGGACGCTGGCTACGGGGAGGGACGCATCCTCGCCGCCGGCGGTGACCGCCGTCTTGGTGGCGGCGGCCGTTGGTGCCGCGGGGGTCGGCCTTGAGGGCTATGGGTCCCACGTCGGCGTGATTCCCTGCTGTGCCCTGCAGGGTGTCGCGATCGGGGTCGGTGTCGCGGCGATGAACCTGCTGGCAGTCGGGGGTAGCAGCCAGTCCCACCGCTCGCTCGCGATGGCCGCCGCGACCCTCGTCAACAGGATGGGTGTCATCGTGCTGCCGCTCGCGCTCGGCACGAGCCTCGAGCTAGTCGGCCTGAGGTCTGTCTTCGTACTCGTCGCCATTGCCGAAGTCACCTTCGCCTTTGCGTTTTACCTGGTAGCCCGACTTGAGCGTTCGTGAAGGAACCGTCACGGCTCCGTGAGGATCATCGCGACGAGGCAGTCCCTTGACCGCTCAGAACTTTCCGACCGCCGGTATCACGCTCTCGCCGTAGGCCTCGAGCGTCTCGGCGGCCTGATCGTGCATGAGATAAAGCGCGAACTGGTCGACGCCGAGAGAGGCCAGCTCCTTCAAGCGCGCGACGTGGTTCTCCGCCGGACCCACGAGGCAGAACCTATCGATGATGTTGTCGGGCACGAAGGCGACGGAAGGGTTGTCCGCTCGCCCGTGATGGCTGTAGTCGTAGCCTTGGCGGTCCTTTATGTAGTCGGTGAGCTCATGGGGCACGTCGGAGTCGTAGCCGTAGCGGGCGACGATGTCGGCCACGTGATTGCCGACCATGCCTCCGAACCAGCGGAGCTGGTCGCGCTGGTGGGCAATATCATTACCCACATAGGCGGGCGCGGCCACGCACATCGTGACCGACTTCGGATCGCGTCCCGCGGCCACGGCGGCCGCGCGCACGGTCTCAATAACCCAATGGGTGACGGCGGGATCGGCCGTCTGGAGGATGAAGCCGTCGGCTAGCTCGCCGATCAACTGCAGCGCCTTGGGGCCGTATCCGGCCGCCCACATGGGCAGCGGGTATCCCTTTGCCCACGCGATGCGGATGGTCCGGCCGTTGAAGACGGCTTCCCGGCCCTCGGCGAGGTCCTTGATGGTCGTGATGGACTGGGCGAAGCCCTTCATTGAGATTGGTTGGCCGCCGATCACTCGCAGGGCGGAGTCGCCGCGACCGATCCCGCAGATGGTACGGGGGCCGAACATGTCGTTCATCGTGGCGAACATCGAGGCTATGACGGTCCAGTCCCTCTGGACCGGATTGGTTACCATCGGTCCGATCATGACCTTGGAGGTTGCCTCCAGCATGGCGGGGAAGATCATGAAGGTGTCCTGCCACAGCACGCAGGACTCGAACGTCCACACGTGGGTGAATCCGGCTTCCTCGGCCGTCTTCGTCTGGTCTATGACGTGGCGCGCGGGTGGGTCTGTTTGCAGCACGAGGCCTATGTCCATTGACGTTTCCTTTCTGGAATCAGTGAAGCTGCTGACCGACTTGGCGCGGCACGAACCGGCCGTGACCCTGCTTCCCGGTGTAGGTGCTAGCCGTGATGATCTGGCGGCCGCGCGAAAACACGTCGTCTATGTGCCCCGTGATGGTCTTGCCTTCGTAGCAGGAGTAGTCGACGGCCATGTGGTGGGTGGCCGCCGAGATCGTCTGAGTGGCAGTTGGGTTGTAGATGACGAGGTCGGCGTCGGCGCCCGGGGCGATGGTCCCCTTGCGCGGGTAGAGACCGAAGATCTTGGCGGGGTTGGTCGAGGTGACCTCGACCCAACGGGCAAGGGAGATCTCACCCGAGACAACGCCCTGGTAGACGAGGTCCATCCGGTTCTCAAGGCTCGGAAGGCCGTTCGGGATCTTCGTGAAGTCGTCCCTACCAAGGTCCTTTTGCCCCCCATAACGGAAGGGACAGTGGTCCGTCGCGACGACGGACAAGTCGTCGTTGCGCAGACCTCTCCAAAGTTCGGCCTGGTGACGAGCGGGTCGCAGTGGGGGAGTGCACACGTACTTCGCCCCTTCGAAGCCCGGTCGGGCAAGGTCGTCCTGGCAGAGGAAGAGGTACTGGGGACACGTCTCTCCGAGTACCTTCTGTCCGCGATCGTGGGCCTCCACGATCGCGGCGAGAGCTTCGGAGCACGAGACATGAACTATGTAGACCGGCGCGCCCGCGACACCGGCCAAGACGATGGCACGGTGCGCCGCCTCTCCCTCGAGCTCCGACGGTCGTGTGAGGCCGTGGAAGATCGGCTCACGCTGGCCCTTGGCGACCGCCGCCTCGACGATAGCGTCGATGGCGATGCCGTTCTCGGCGTGCATCAGCACAAGGGCACCGTTGCCGGCAGCCTTTTTCATCGCCCGCAAGATGTCGCGGTCGCTTGCGTAGAAGACGCCCGGATAGGCCATGAAGAGCTTGAAGCTCGTTACGCCTTGTTCGACAAGGGAGTCCATCTCCTTGAGGGTCGTCTCGTTGATGTCGGAGATGATGGCGTGAAAGGCGTAATCGACGGCGCAGACGCCGTCTGCCTTGCCTTGCCATTCATCGACGGCCGAACCCAGGGATCCGCCCACAGCTTGTATTGCGAAGTCGATGATCGTGGTGGTTCCACCCCATGCGGCCGCCTTCGTGCCCGTCTCGAACGTGTCGGCCGAGGTAGTGCCGCCGAAGGGCATCTCCATGTGCGTGTGAGCGTCGATACCGCCGGGGATCACGTACTTGCCGGTGGCCTCGAGGACCCGGTCAGCGCCTGCACAAAGACTTCGGGCGGCATCTGAGTCTGGAACTAGGACGGCGACGATTCTTTCGTCCTCGATCAGCACGTCCGAGGTGACAGCGCCTTCGGACGTGACGACCGTCCCGCCCTTCAGGAATGTGCGCATCGTCGGTCCTTTCGTCGCTTGCTCGGCCTTCTCCCCCTTCTCGTGTCACCCAGACGAGCCTCACCGATCGTGAACGCGTCGAAACGAAACCGCGAAAATGTGTCCCCGGCGAGATCGGCTATCAGCGAGAGATCACCCAGGGCAAGGGTGCCGCCGGTCATCGTCAAAGGAATCCCCAGCTCCTGGCGAAGAGTTTCGTCATATACGGGCTTGAGCGTGATCAGGGTCACGTCAAGCCCTCCACGCAGGGCTCCGGCCGTCTCAAAGCGGTTCTCCTGACGTCAAGCACCACGGTCTCGCGTTGCCTGTCGACACCGTCGTTGCCTCGCTGGTAGCAATCCTGGTGGGCAGATCCCGCTTCCCCTTTGTCGAGTGAGTCGACAGATAGCTCCGTACGCGGCGATGACAGTACTGCCGCGTATCCGCGCAGGTCGTTTTCGTTCTCGCACGACTCAAGACCGCGCCTGATTGTCATCGCGGAAGCGCCTGTCAGGATTCTCTCGGCGACCGAGAGATCCACCTTCTCCCTGGGTAGTCGCCGTGTGTCAAGTCGCCGTGCGTGGCTGTCCATTACTGTTCAAATGTACTGGTGCAAGGTGTTCTATTGCAATACATTTAGCAGGGTTGAGCAAGCAAGAGAACAGGAAGTTTGCTCTCTTGCCCGAGGGAGAAGCAGCCAAGGTGCACCGTGGCCGTGGGACGCGGAGGGGTCGATCGCGGCGCGGGTGCTGAACTAGGACAAAGATCGCTCAGCAGTCGGACGAACCGCCTTGTCTTATGAAGACGACGCGCGGCAGGCGACGAGGCCGTCGCTGCTCACTGAGCAGGGGCATGCAGTCGACGGACCTCCTGGACCATCCAGCCGGTGCCGTCGGGGTCCGTGAACGAGCAGAAGGTGTTGTAGTCACGCCGCTCGGCATCAGCGCCGGGAACCTGGGCTCCGTCTACGAAGTGGTACAGCTCGCTCACCTCGACACCCTTGTCCACCAACTGCGAACGGGCAGCATCGATGTCGTTGACCACCAGATGGAGCCCCTTGACTGATCCAGCAGCGTCCAGACTGCGCATGAGGGCAACGGCGCACCCGGATCCAGGCGGCAAGATCTGTACGACCCGGAAGTCCTCTCCCGCCCGGTGGTCGACGATGAGGTTCCATCCGAGCTTCTCTACGTAGAAGTCCTTGGCCCGGTCTTGGTCGGAGACCGGGACGATGACCAGTTCCAACTTCCAATCCATGCGTTCTCCTCTCGTCGTTCGGTCAACTTCCTCATCTGTGCGACGGGCCGCTCGGCCGGAACTCATCGGTGTTCGCTGAGGCGATCGAAGGCCGGATATCTGACCGGCGGCGCCAAGGTCGTGAGCGTTTGCACAGGTCGAGAGCCTGGCCTCCACGCGTTTCTCATGGCTGAGTTCTTAGCTACGACTCAGGCTCGCCTCCGAGACCATCCCGACTTGGGGAAAGGTTCTTCTTCCCAGGCTCTCCTAGCGTAGGGCGGGAACAGGCTTCGTTTGTCAGTCAGATATGCGCGATGGTAACTCTTGACTCGTTTACGGGGCCTCAAGAAGTCTTTGCTTCCACGCGGTCGAGGAAGTCTCTTACGGTGCGCATGAACGACTCACGCTCTTCGTGGAACGGGGTATGGGAGCTGTTCTCGAAAATCACCAGCTCCGAGCTGGCGATGCCCTTGTGTATGTCTTCGGCCTGGTCCGGCCGCAGCTCGTCGTAGCGACCGCTCATCACCAATGTGGGGATGCGGATGTCGCCCAGGCGGTCAAAGATGTCCCAATCGCGGAACCGTCCCGTGACCGTGAACTCGCTGGGCCCGTTCATCGTCTCGTAGACAACCGGGCTCATTTCGGCGAAGGTGCGCTCGAGGCCGGCCGGCCAGCGGTCGAGACGGCAGAGGTGGCGCTTGTAGAACACGCTAACCGCGCCTGTGTACTCGGGGCAGGACGTGAAGCCAGTTTGCTCGTGCCGGGTTATTACGTCCTGGACATCGGCAGGCAGTTCTGCAAACAGCTCCGCACAGCCCTGTACCCAACGCGGCATACTCGCCGGGCTTCCCGACATCAACAGGCTGACCAGCGAGGCCGGTTGGTAGTCGAGGACGTACTGCATGGACAGCTGCCCACCCCACGAGCTGCCAAAGAGGTGGAACCGATCGAGCTCCAGAGCACTGCGCACGGCCTCGACTTCACGGACAAAGTGCGGGACCGTCCACAGCGAGGTGTCGTCCGGCCTGTCGGAACGCCCGCAGCCGAGCTGGTCGTAGAAGATGACCCTGCGGCTGTCGCCCAAGTCCTCCAGGGGGTCGATGTAGTTGTGCGTCATGCCTGGCCCACCGTGCAGGCAGAGCAGCGGGATGCCTCCCTGCCCCACGCTGCGGTACCAGACGCGGCCACCCGGGACGTCGATCATTCCCTCACGGATTCTCATGACTTTCACCTCCGCAGCTCTTGGACCGAACGCTGGCCGTGCCTCTTGCTAGGTCGAGATCTGGCTGTCCGGCTCCTACGGGACCTCGTCGACGAATATCCGCCCCGTTTGGGCCAGGCGGTCAGGATGCTTCAACTGCAGGTACACGAGATAAGCGACACCGATCAGTACCCAGATACCATCCACCAGCCCCGCCAGGGACGACGGATAAGTGAGCTTGGAGATGAAGCTGAAAACGCGCAGACCCCCAGCGGCGAGGAACGCGGGCACGAAGGCTACGATCCCGAGCACTGGGACGACCCCATGCAGCAATATGTTGGCGTCCTGCCGCTGGAACCGCCAGTAGTAGAGGATGCAGCTGAGCAAGATGAGGATATATATGACAATCAGAATGAGCGTGAACAAAGTGGCCATGAACAGCCACGCGGTGTACGCGCCGTACTGAAAGCCGAGCCACAGGGCGAGGCCCACGGCAACTACGAACTGCGTCACCACAGCAAAGTGCGGCGACTTCCACCGAGGGTGGACGCTGGACATGATTTCCGGCAGCAAGCGGATGCGACCCATAGCGAACCAGGTTCGCGTCGTGGCGTTGCTCCCGGCATTCGCGTTGGCCAGGCAGGAGTTGCAAATGGCGATGAGGGCGACCACCCATCCCACTCCCCACACCGCCCTGGCAAGGAAAGTCCAGGGGTCACCGTTGCCGAGGGAGGAAAAAGTGGCCATGTTGCCCGAGAACGGCGAGACGCTGGCGGCGTATGTCGTGAAAACGTAGAAGATCCCGATGAATAGGCAGGAGAGGATGACAGCCTGGCGGATCGTGCGCTTGGGGTCGCGGGTCTCCTCAGCGAGCGGCGCCGCTGACTCGAAGCCCGTGAACGCCAGAACTGAATAAACGCATGCTGCGATTATCCCCGACATTCCGGCATAGCCCTTGACGTTGGCGTGTTTGGTGGTGAAGACGGAGAAGGTGTTGGCGTTGCCCGCCTTTACGATGAGCCAGAGGGCGATCAGTCCGAAGACGACGATCTCGAAAGCCCCCATGATGGTGCCGGCCCTGGTCGAGACGCGGACCCCGAAGTAGCCAAGAGCCAAGACGATCAACGCGGTGGCCAGGACCCAGATCCACCAGGTGTCCTTGGTCCAGCCGAACTCCGAGTTCAGAGCGTCCGCGAGAACGAAGGAGAAGTTCAGGAACAAGAAGGACGCGATGAGAGCCTCGGCGCCTGCATAGGCCCACGCCACGAGGAAGCCGACCCAGGGATGCAGGCCCTTGGAGGTATATGTGTAGAAACCGCCCGCCGACGGTAGGTGCTTGGCTAGCTCGCCGATGGACACCGCCACGAACAAGCATGCGATCAGCGCCAACACCACCGCAAGCGGCAAAGCGCGCGCCACATAAGCCGCGCCGGCCGGGATGGAGAAGGCGACGGCCGCTGCCGGCGCCATGTGGGTGACTGACTGGAAAAGAACCTCGCGGAGCCCGATCGCGTTCTTCGCGAGGGCCGGGTCTTTAGCGGCGATGGAAGCCATCACTACCTCCTTGGGCTTCAGGTGCCTGCATGGAAGAGAGCTCCGAAGACGCATTATGACAGAGGCGCGCCCGGTGCACTAGCCCTGCCGACGTGAATGATCGGCGACCTTGGAGAGGCGCCCGCGCCGTGCGCCTGGCTGGGTGATCTTCGGTCTTCACGGCGTAACATCCGCGCGCAAGACAGCCTGAACAAACACGTCGTTTCCCCTGACCGGGGCCTCCGATGTGACTCGGGCTTCCCGTCCCTATTCGAACAAGTCGAGGGCGATGCTGGGGCCGCGAATGAAGCCGCAGTCCGCGCACAGCGAATTCGCCCCGGCGGGGTCGGTTATCTCCGTTTGGTCACGTTGATTCATGCCGATCTCACTGTCGACACCGCAACAAGACGTGGACCAACCCAGTGTCAGCTTCGCAGAAGGGACTTTGGGTCCGCGAAACCCACTCGGTGACCGACTCCAGGATGCTCTCCGTTCGTTCCGTCACGAGCCAGACAATGAGTCATGATCCCGTCCCGCAGACGTTTCGTGCCCGGCTATCACCTATCCCCTCACTTTCGCAAGGGGATAGGGAATATCCCCACGGGAATGCCGCAAGCCCGGACATTTCAGGTCAGCAGGTTGCCGCCTCGGGTCCATGCTTGTTTCATCGGCCTTTGGCCGTGTCAGATCTGGCACCGGGAGTGCTTGACAGGGACCCGCCGGGGCGAAACGCCGCGGATGCGGCGGTCACGTGACAAACATCACCGCACCTCCAGGGATGATTGCCGCTAAGCGCAACACCGGTTTCTGCCGATGAAACCCAAGTGCCCGGAATGACGTCGAACCCAGAGACGCCGCCGGAAGGACTTCCGTCCGGTTCTCGCGCCACCACGCGATCTCCGGAGGTGCCGCCGCACGCCGGAACGCGGACGGCCTTGGCGACTCATGAAAGCAGGCTTAGCAAACGTCATTCGGTGTCCCGTATCACCGCCCGGCAGCTTTCCGACAAGGCGCCGGCGGAGCGCGAGCGGTGGCTTGCAGCGCTGCTGGCCCACTCGAACGACCTGATAGCTGTGGTCGACGACCAAGCCAGGGTGATCTACGCCAACGAGGCCGCGGAACGGGTGCTCGGGTACGTCCCCGACGAGCAGCTCGGCCGGAGCTTGTTCGAGCTGGTCCACCCGGACGACCTTGAGGAGACCGCGAAGAGGTTCCTCGCGGCACTTCACCGAACGGGGGCGGGCAAGCCTGCTGTATTCCGGTTCAAGACGGCAGCGGGCGATTGGAGGGTTGTCGAGGCGACGGCGACCAACCGGCTGAGCGACCCCGCCATCAAGGGGATTGTGGTGAACGCCCACGATGTCACCGAACAGACGAATCTCTCCCGCGCGCTGCGCACTTTGGGCCAAGGCAATCAGGTCCTCGTGCGTGCCACCGAGGAGGCTTCCCTGCTTGCCGACACGTGTCGGACCATCGTCGCTTCGGGCGGGTACCTGCTGGCCTGGGTCGGCTACGTCGAACACGATGAGGCACGCACGGTGCGGCCGATCGCGTCTGCGGGACGCACCGAGTACTTGCACGGTGTCCGAGTCGGGTGGGGCGACGACGAAATGGGACGTGGCCCGACCGGCATGGCCATCCGGACCCGCACCGTTCAGGTGCTGAAGGACATGCGCCGGTCGAGGAGGTACGCGCCGTGGCAGGCTGCAGCCGACGCTTGCGGTTTCCGCACCTCCTGCGCGCTGCCGCTGGTCGTCGATGACGTCGCGATCGGGGCGCTCATGATCTACGCCGGAGATCTGGGCTCCTTCGGCCCAGACGAAGTCGACGTGTTGGTCGACCTGGCTGATGACTTGGCCTACGGCATCGGTCGGCTGCGCGATGCCGACCATCTCGGTCACAACGAGGCGCTCTTGCGAGAGGCGGAACGCATCGCTCACGTGGGGCACTGGGAGTGGGACCTCGCGACGGAGCGAGTCGATTTCCTGGCGGACGAGATGTTCGCGATCTACGGGATCACTCCTGCTGAGTGGGATGGCACCCAGGAGTTCCTTCTCGCGCTTGTGTCCGAAAAGGACCGCCAGGTTGTGAAGCAGGCCATCGACAGCTCCTTGACCAATGGCATCGCCGAGGTGGAGCATCGCATCGTGCGACCCGACGGGGAGACCCGTTTCGTCCGCACGCGCACGGAGGCCGTTCGTGACAGCGACGGCAAACCGGTGCGCATGGTCGGCACCTGCCAGGACATCACTGAACAGAAGGCGGCCCACCAGGAAATCGAGCACTCCCGCCGCTTCCTGTCGGCCATCACAGACAACATGGCCGAGGGGATGGTCGCGACCGACAACGAGGGAAAGGTGACCTTCATCAACGCGGCCGCGGAACGGCTCCTCGGATGGGGGGCAGACGAGATACTCGGCAAGTCTGCCCACGACGCCTACCACTTTCAGTGGCCCGACGGGACCCCTTACCTGGAGGAGGACTGCCCGTTCCGCGAGGTTTGGCAGCGTGGCGAGACCCTTCTCGTCGACCACGACACGTTCATCCGCCGCGACGGGACGATGTTCCCAGTCTCCTACAGCGCTTCGCCGCTGCAAACGGACCAGATCAGCGGCTCGGTGGTCGTCTTCGACGACATCACCGAGCGAGCAGCCGAGCAGCTCCGGGTCGAGCGTGAGCTCGACAAGCTCACCTGGGTGGGACGCATCCGCGACGCCATGGATCAGGACCGCTTCGTGCTCTACGCGCAACCGATCGTGGACCTCGAGACGAACGCTGTTGTCCAGCACGAACTGCTCATCAGGATGGTGAGCCCCACAGGCGAGATCGTGCTTCCCGACCGTTTCCTGCCGACTGCTGAGGAGTTCGGATTGATCTCCGAGATCGACCGCTGGGTTGTGAACGAGTCAGCCCGTCTGGCGGCTCAGGGCCAGCTTGTGGAGTTCAACGTCTCGGCCAAGTCCGTGGCCGACCCGAAGATGCTCACGGTCGTACGCAACGCCCTCGAAGTCCACGGGGCACCACCCGAGTTGGTGGTGTGCGAGATCACCGAGACGGCCCTCATGCGAGACACCGCCGCCGCGGAGGCGTTCGTCCATGGCCTCAACGACATCGGCTGCAAGGTCGCCCTGGACGACTTCGGCTCTGGGTACGGCGGCTTCGCCCATTTGAAACGGCTCCCCGTTTCCTATCTCAAGATCGACCGGGAGTTCATTCGCGATCTGCCGGAGGAGGCCTCCAGCCGCCACGTCGTGTCGGCGGTGGTAAGCCTCGCAAAGGCCTTCTTGATGCAGACTGTGGCCGAAGGTGCGGAGGATGTCGCAACTCTTGAAGTTCTGCGGGAACTCGGTGTGGATCTCGTACAGGGCTACGTGATCGCGCATCCGGGGCCCGTCTCAGAAGTGCTGGCTTTGTCGACTGGCACGAAATAGGCAGACACGATTGGTCCGGCCCGCGAGCTCGGCGCTCCACGTGAGACAGGCCAGATTCCGACATCAGCCATGGCGCGGCTGCATCGACGACCGGACCCTTGGAGCTGCATCTGTAAACGGAATTGCGCTGGTCACTTACCTTTCAACATGGCTCTCGACGGTAGTCACCCGCCTCCGGCACCGACGCCCACAAGCGCGACGACTGCTTCCGCCGACATTGGGCGAGCGAAGAGAAACCCTTGACCCTGGTCACAGTCCAACCCTGCGAGAGCGTCGAGCTGCTGGCTCGTTTCGATGCACTTGCCGACCACGGAGATCCCAAGCGCGTGGGACATCGCCGTTACCGCGGCGACGATTCCACGGTCGAGGGAGCTGAGGCCGATCTGCGCTACGAAGCTGCGATCGATCTTCAAAATGTCGATCTTCAATCTCTGCAGATCCGCGAGCGTCGAATAACCGGTTCCGAAGTCGTCGAGGGCGAGGCGTACGCCGAGCCTGGACAGGGCTGACAGTGTCTCTTGGACCTCGCCCCACTCGTCTACGAGCGCGCTCTCGGTTATCTCCAGGCAGAGCCGTGCCGCTTGGATCCCGTGGCGACGGATCACCTCGGTGACACGCCCGGCGAACTCCGGGTCGGACAGCTCGTGCCCGGACACATTGACGGCAATCGTGAAACCAGCGGGCCAGTCGTCGCGCGACGTCCACTCGGCGAGCTGACGGCAGGCCTCCGATAAGACAAACAAGTCGATCCTGTCGACAAGTCCGTGCTGCTCCGCGAAGCGAATGAACTCGTCGGGCGTCACGACACCGCGCTCGGGATGCCGCCAGCGCACCAGCGCCTCGACGCCGATCAAGGATTGGTCGTCCAGCGAAAAGAGTGGCTGGTAGAGAAGGAACAGCTCGGATTCCTCGATCGCGCGGCTCAGTTCGGCCTGGAGAAGACTTGCTCCGGTAGGGCTGCGTTGGGCGGAGTCGTAGACCCGATAACGGTTCCGCCCTGCTTCCTTGGCCTCGTACATCGCCTCGTCGGCATCGCGGATTAGGTGATCGGGCTCGGTGAGGCGATCGTTGGTCGTGACGATTCCGACGCTGCAGGTGATGGAGAGGTCGCGGCCGCCCTCGATGTAGGGGGCGCTGACCTCCTTGACGATGCGCGCGGCGATGAGACCGACATCATCCTCATCGCGCACAGCCGTGCACAGCACGACGAACTCGTCGCCGCCGAGTCGGGAGATGGTGTCGGCATGCCGAGAGAGGGTCGAGAGCCGGCGACCGACCTCGGCGAGCACTTGGTCTCCAACTTCGTGACCGAACGAGTCGTTGATCTCTTTGAAGTGGTCCAAGTCGATGTACAGGACCGCAAGCCGGCCGGGCTGCCGTTCCAGCGTGAAAAGTGCCTGGGACAATCGGTCCATCATGGCGACCCGGTTCGCGAGGCCGGTTACTGGGTCGTGCAGGACCTGGTAAGCGAGAGCCCTCTCCGCCTTGATCTGCGCCGTGACATCGCGGGAGATGCCGAAAGTGCCGATGGTCTGGCCGCGTTCGTTGCGGAGCGGCATCTTGGTGGTCGAGACCCAGGGAGTGGTTCCGTCGTGGAAGGTCTCCCGCTCCAGCTTCCCCAAGATCGACTCGCCGGTGCGAATGATCTGCTGCTCGTCCTCAAAGGCGGCGGCGGCATGTTCCTCGCCGAAGAAGTCGAAGTCGGTCTTCCCGATTATCTCTTCCAGGGCGCGGCCCGGAGTGATTGCAGCGATCCAGCCTGTGCTGACCAAGAGGAACCGGCTTTGCAGGTCCTTGAAATACACGCGTTCTTCCGTGCCGTAGAGCAGGTTGCGCATGCAAGTACGCTCGACTTCACGTAGCCGTTTGGTCTCCCGTGACCACCGCCGGAGCGGCCCCCTCTTCACGATCGCAACTCCTGCTCAGGAATCGATAAGGCATCAACCGATTCACCGAAGACATCCCGTACCAGGTTACTGGCTTGTGCGCGGATCGGGTGGATCTGTTGGCATGAGGACTGAAGGTCAATTGTCGAGAGTTCTGCGAAGATTCCCTCCGCGGCTCCAGACGGTATGCCGATGAATAGAGGGTCACGCTATTGTTGACCGAAAGGTAAGAGCCCCATGTCGGACTTCTCTGGGCTGGCGGCGCCTCAGATTCGCGGGGGCTGGTGGCGAAGCCTTCACGCTCATCGAGCTGCTCGTTGTCCTGCTCACCATCGGCATCCTGCTGGCGATCGCGATCCCGACGTTCCTGTCAGTGACCAAGACCGCGAACAGCACGGCCGCCCAGGCCAACTGGCAGGGGCGCGGACACCTTCTCCACGGCTAACAACCGGACCTACAGCCATTTCACGGGTGGGTCGGTGTCAGGCTTGTCGACCATCACGGCGATCGACACCGGCCTGACGTACACGAGCACGGCCGCGTCGACCAAGTCGCACTTGATCTCGGGACCACAGCGGCAGCACGGGCCTCTTGGTGATGACGGCTACTCACCGGGTACAAAGGACTGCTGGAACATTCAGGACCAGAAGGCAACGCTTGCCGGAGTCAAGAACGTCGCGCCCTCGGCTAACGCCGGCACCTCTGCGGAGTGGCCAAGAACGGCGCCACAACGTGCCACGCCGGGAACTCGATGACCGCAGCCAGTATCACCTGGTCGTCAAGCCGGAGTTTGGCGCGATTCCGCTTTGCCAGCGTAGGGCGCGCCGTGCCCTTCTGCCTTAGGAGATCACACATCGCAAACCGCCCTGGAACCGTAACTCATGAGGTGGCCTCATTAGGACGATGATGAGGGAGCAGGTTGCACGTGATGGGCATAGCCAGAGAGAGATTTTCGTGTCGTCGAGATTCTCGAAGAGAGGGATGCACCGCCGTCTGGGACTGCGTGCGGCCTCGTCGGCCTTTGCTGCACGGGAGCCTGGAACTCGCTGATCCGAGAGCAGGTGCTCGGTGACTGAGAACGATGAGCACGCCTTTGTTCGAGGCGAACTGGACCGCTGCCGAACGCAGCTCAGGAAGACACAAGCCGAGAGGGACCACTTACGCGCCGAGCTACGAGACGTTCTCAGCCGACTCGAATATTGGCGCACCCTCGCCGAGTACCGAGAGGCACTGCTTGACGAACAACGGGGCAACACGGATAAAGGCCGCGGACTTCCGTCGACGGGCCACGAAGCTGCACGGGCACCTAGGCGCCGACGTCGAAGCCCGTAGACGACCCAGACGCTACGCCTGAGCTTCCCCAGTTTGACGGGCACCTACCCTGAGGAGGGTGAAGCTCTCCTCGTAAAGGAGTCGGAATGCCACGTCCACATCCGCCGGCATGCCGTCGCCACGCCATCGCGTTGGCCTGCGAGCACGCCGAACCGATCGCGCAGATCGCCGCTGACATCGGGATCTCGGAGAGCTGTCTGCCAGCCGGCTCACCCGGGCCGACATCGCCGAGGGGAAGCGGGAGGGACTCACCACGCGCCGAGCTCGTCCACCTCCGTCGCGAGAACCGCGTGCGCAAGATGGAAAAGGAGATCCTGGGGAAGGCCGCGGCCTTCTTCGCCAACGAGAGTCACCACCGCTCGCGCTGACCTTCGCCTTCATCGAGGCGGAGAAGGCCAACTATCCGGTCATCGTCTTGTGCCACGCGCTCGCATTCTCGACAAGCGGGTATGACAAGGGGCGCGGGAACGCCTCGAGCGCCCAGCTCGGCGCACGGTGTTCGACGAGTTCTTGACCGAGCAGATCCGCAAGATCCCCACCCAGTCACGGGGCACCTCTGGCAGCCCGCGTGGGCAGGCCGAACTCGTCTTGGGCGAGGGTATCCAGGTCGGCAAGAAAAGCGTGTCGAGCGCCTGCTGCGACAAGCCGGGCGCGAGGGGGTCCATCGCCGCAGGAAGCACCACAAGGCGCGACCCGAAAGCGGCGCTCTCGGATGACCTCGTGAACCGCCAGTTCACAGTCGCTAGATCTGATGGGCTCTGGATCGGCGATGTCACTGAGCACCGGACAGAGAAGGCAAGGTCTACTCGGCGACTGTGATCGACGCCTTCGCGCCGCAAGGCATCCTCGGCTCAATGGGATCGATCGGTGAAGGCCTCGACAACGCCAGAGCTTCTTCGGCACCTTGCAACGCGAGCTGTTGAACCGCCGGAGCCGACAGAGCCGCTCCGAGCTCGCCTCGGCGATCTTTGAGTGCATCGAAGCCTTCTACAACCCGAGAAGGCGCCACTCCCCGATTGGCAACCTCAGCCGTGTCGAGTTCGGAGCACGACACACCAGCACCGCAGTTGCGGCATGATCTCAGCAACCCGTCCGGAGGACCGAGGGAAGCTCACTGCCGGCTCCGTCTGGACTCCATGGCCAACAACACTGGTACCTGTGTCCTGACCGCGAACCAACAGGAGTCCGTCTGGCTGCCGCTAGTGTAGTGTCAGTCAAATGAACGCGCGTATGTGGTAGCCTTCGTGCATGGCGAACCGCGCAGCCGCAGCACTGGTCATGACCCTTGCACAACGCGACACGCTGGCACAGATCTCGCGTTCTTCGTCTCGCCAGCATCGAGATGTGCAGCAGGCCAAGGGTTTACTGATGGCTGCTGATGGGGTCGCCAATGCCGAGATCGCCGAACGGCTCGGTGTCTCGCGCAACACCGTATTGGGTTGGCGGGCACGCTTTGAAACCTGTGGTCTCACCGATTTCGGCAAAGTCCGACCAGGCCGAGGACGAAAGCCGACGATTCCCGAGGAGAAAGTTGCCGAGATCGTCGATCGCACGCTCCACAGCACACCTGAGGGCGAGACACACTGGTCGACGCGGACGATGGCCCGGGCGACAGGCGTGTCGCACGACACCGTGCAGCGGATCTGGTCGGCTCGGGGCATCAAGCCCCATCTCGTCAAGACCTTCAAGATCTCGAGTGACAGGGCCTTTGAGGAGAAGCTCTGCGATGTGGTCGGGCTCTATCTCAACCCCCCGGATAAGGCCGTTGTCCTCTCGGTCGACGAGAAATCCCAGATGCAGGCGCTCGACCGCACCCAGCCCAGCCTTCCGCTCAAACGCGGACGTGCCGGGACGATGACCCATGACTACAAGCGCAACGGGACTACGACGCTGTTCGCGGCGCTCAACGTGCTCACCGGTGTCGTGATCGGCAAGTGCCTGCCACGAACGCGTCGTCGCCGGCATCGACGGCCATCTCCGACGGCTCAGAAATCAAGCCCGATCAACAGACTTGTGCTTGACACAACCCTGAGGGCCGGTTAATCGAGCGGTGGTTCAGAGATCTCACCGACAAAGCCATCCGTCGCGGCGCGTTCGCAAGCGTGCCCGAACTCATCGCCGCGATCGAGGACTACCTCACCGCCCACAACGACGACCCGAAACCATTCGTGTGGGCAGCGAGTGCTGAGTCGATTCTCGAGAAGGTAAGACGGGGACGTGTCGCACTTGAACAAGTGCGCACTCAATAATCTGACACTACACTAGCCATCCAACCTCGCCTTCTGCGGCTCATCGCGACGTCGAGGGGGCAACCCGCTGACCAGCGATGTCCGGGTGTACGGCCTTTCCGCGGGGATATCCCTTATCCCCTCACTTTCACAAGGGGATGGGTGATAGCGAAGCCGGAAACGGGCCGCGCAAGAGTCAGGTCGCCGACCCATATCGCGGCGAGAGGGCCCTATCCAGAAGGCGAAACCCGACCCCCCCGCCGCGTCATCAAGCAGTCGTCTGGATCTCGGCGCCTGTCATTAGCCGCACAACCTGCTCCATGTTTGTCTCGGCGGTCCGCACCACACCGGCACGTCTGCCCGCCCTGAGGACCAGGATCCGGTTCGTGAGCTCGAAGACCTGAGGCATGTTGTGGCTGATGAGGATGACACTCAAGCCCCGGGCGTTGATCGCTTGGATCAACTCCAGCATCGCGTGCGACTCGCGGACCCCGAGCGCAGCGGTCGGCTCGTCCAGGATCACGATATGCCGTCCAAAGACCACTGCACGGCTAACGGCTACCGCCTGACGCTGACCGCCCGAGAGAGTCTCGACCTTCTGGCGTACCGATCCGAGACCGATGTTCAGCGAGTCCAGCTGTTCGCGCGCCCGCCGCTGCATGGTCCGTCGGTTGACGATCGGGATCACGCGACCGAACCGGCCGCCGATCCGCTCCTCCCTGCCGAGGAAGAGGTTCGCGGCGACGTCGAACATCGGCACTACGGCCAGGTCCTGATACACGGTCTCTATGCCAAGGGCCTGCGCGGCGACGGGGCTGCTCACGTGAACATGGCGCCCGTCGACCAGGATCTCGCCTGTGTCAGGCTGCAGCACACCAGAGAGGATCTTGATCAGCGTCGACTTGCCAGCGCCATTATCACCGACGAGGCCCAGTATCTCGCCGGGGAGGAGGTCAAGATCGACCTGGTCCAACGCCTGGACGTGACCGAACGCCTTCGAGACGCGTCGTGCTTCCAGGGTCGGTGAAGCAGTGGCGGCAGGCATCAGCCCGCCGCCACTGCCTACAGATGAAGCCGTCAGGCCTTCCACTTCTTGATCGGACCCGTGGAACCCGTCGGCCCTGGCGGGGTAAGCGGTGGCTCACCCCACGCCTGGGCCGCTTGTGCGAAGCCCTTGTTTGTCGCCGCCCAGCGCGTCTGCCAGATCTTCCAGTCAGAGGGCACCACGTTGTGCGACGCCTGCGGGATTGTCTGGTGCCAGCCCCCACCGTTCAGCAGGGAGTGAAGGATGGTGGTCGACTCGTACCCCCAGCCCCAGTAGTCCTGCGTCCACACCGACTGCACGATGTCGTCACGTAGGTACGTCACCACCGCTGCCAGCGGGTCGAAGGATTCGACCTTGATCTTGCCCTTGGCCTTGTCCAACAGCGGCGTGGCCCCCACATTGGAGAACAACGCCCAGCCTCCGACCATGATCAACCCGTTCAGGTTGGGGTACGACCGGATTGCGTCCTCCTCCATGGCAATCGCGGTTGGGGTGTCGTCATTGCAGTAAAGAGTGTTAAGGACCGTGATGCCCTTGGACAGGGTCGACTCGACGCCCTTGATGCGGTCGTCCAGGTTGAGGGCGGTCGGGGCGCCACTGATGATGACGACATTTCCCTTCCCGTGCAGCAGCGTGTTCATCTCGCGGCCCATGTTCTGCCCGACCGCGTAGCTGTTGACGCCGTAGAAGCAGAGACGCTTGCTGGTGGGGGCGTCCGAGTCCCAGCACATCACACAGATACCGGCCTCTATCGCCTTGTTGATGACAGGGACGTAAGCAACCGGGTCGTTGCAGCTGATCCCGATGGCGTCCACCTTTGACGTCACCAGGCCCTCGAGCACGTTGATGTCGAGCTCGGTGTTCGTGGTGGACCCGGCGGTGAAGATCGGGGTTACGTCACCGAGTTCCTTGGCTCGCTCTTCGAGGCCGAGCTTGGCCAATGCGAACACCGGGTTGTCCAGCCCCTTAGGAACAATGGCAATCGTGTACTTCCTTGACGGAAGAAGTCCTCCGAACGACTTTCGTGTCCATAGAGGAGCCGTCGCCAGAGCTCCAGCCGTGGCTCCTGTCAGCTTTAGGAACTGACGCCTGGTCGTACCTTCGGTGGTCTCGTTAGCGACCGGCTCAGGTGTTTCGCTCATCCTCTTGTCTTCCTTCCTATCGTCCCATTGGCAGTCAAACAACTCTGTCGATCAAACCTGCAGACGTCATTCCATTGTCACCCGTATTATGTCCAATGGTATTCTTATTACCACCTCCTCTAACCGCGTCGTAGCCGACGTCGCAGCTGGTCCACCCCAATGGCAGTCAGGATCACGCACCCGACGATCATCTCGGTCCAGTAGCCTGGCACCTGGGCCAAAGTGAGGCCGTCCGAGATCTCTCCTACCAAGGCGGCTCCCAGCAGCGTTCCGAAAAGCGTGCCCTGGCCCCCGAACAGACTGACCCCCCCGATCACCGCCGCGGCTATGACGTTCAGCTCGTCGCCGAGACCCTGGCTGGGGTTGGCCGAACCCAAGAACGACATCAGGAGTATGCCGCCGACGGAGCCAAGAACACCCGCTAGGCAGTAGGTGAATAGCTTCACGCGTCTGACCCTGATGCCAAGCAGCCGGCACGCTTCCTCGTTGCCACCGACGGCGTAGATGTGACGGCCCAGGGGCGTATAGCGGAGAAAGAGGGTCAGAACTACGGCCAGGACGACCATCACGACGACCGGGTCTGGGATGGTGAGAAGCGTCCCCTGGCCAAGCCGGTCGAACGACTGGGGCGGGTAGAGTGTGAAGCCCTGGCTATAGGCCACAGCTGCTCCGCCGACCACGCTCAACATCCCCAGAGTGGCTATGAACGGCTGCATTCCGACCACGACGACGAGAAAGCCATTTATGAGTCCCACGCCGAGCCCTACGCCGAGTCCGGCGAGGATCCCGAGCGCCGTGCCGTGCCCGTTGGCCAATACCGCGCAGGTCAGAAGTCCAGACAGGCTGATGTTCGAACCCACCGAGAGATCGATGCCCTTGGTCATGATGACCATCGCCCCGCCGAGAGCGCCTATGCCGACGTAGGAGAACTCCTGGGCGGTCGTAAGGATGTTGCTGCTGGTCATGAAGCAATGGCAGGGCGAGGTCGTGTTGAAGACCGCGCCCAGAACAACGATGCCAACAAGAACGCCGATCCAGGGGACGGCGAGCAGTCCTATTCCGCCCAGCTTGAGCACGTGGCGGAACCGGAAGACCTGTTGGTCAGCAATGACGGCCGGCTCGAGGGAATCATCCTCCGACTGGCTCAGGGGTTCGCTGGACTGCATCCGTCGCGTACCTCGACCTCATGACGCCCGGGTAAAATGTTTGCGCGATAAACTAAATCAAGCTTCAAGCGTTACATCTTCGCAACGTCGAGCAGCCTAGACGAGGCGCGGAGTGGGCTGCAATTGGCGAGGGCGATCAGGATGGTGACCACCTTGCCGGGGCAGTGGGCGGGTCCAGAAAGGTTGTGGCCACGTCCACTAGGTGTCGGAGCGGGTCGATGGGCTCGTGGGCCACGCGGCTCAGATGGCGACAGGAGAAAAGCCGGAAAACGCCCCCACTGGTTCGTGTGGTGGGAGATTCACGTACGTTTTCAGCTGGGGGGAGCCGCCGGCACGGCGCGCTCGGGACAACCACTTGAATCCCAGTTCTGGCGCGACCGTCAGGCCTTGACATCACCGTCTCATACCAATAGCATACTGCGTATGCTACGCCAAGGTGGCGTGACCGGGCGTCTTCGACAAATGGCCTGACGGAAACGTTTCTGCACAGCCGATGGCGAGCACTCTCACGTCACACGATCGCCCACGGGACTGCAGCGGTCCCTTGAGTCTCAGCCACACGATCACATGACGCGCCCCACATGCCGAACTGAGAAGGAGGTATCGCTAGGATGAAGATGGTTAGCAAGCTCTCGAGAACACCGGTAGTGGCTGCCGTCATACTTGCACTCACATTGCCGCTCGGCGTTGCGACGACAGCGCCGGGCACAAGCGTCCTGCTGCGGTTCACCTCCAAGACCTCCGGCGGTCTGCACGTCGAGCTCAGCCAAGGACGAACGACCGCTCCCTTTCTTAGAGAGTGTTCGAAAAATTGTTGCTGGGTAGTGGCCAATTTGGCCGTTGTAGGGTGCGATTTTCGCATAGGCTGAGTCCGTGGATACCGATTCGGCCGCATTGGCACAGACCTGGCGCACGACCCATGGCGATATGACCGACAACGAGTGGGAGCTCATCGCCGATCTTGTCGCTCCGTATTGGACTCCGGGTGGGATGGGCCGGCCGATCAAGGTCGACCGGCGTCGAGTGGTCGACGCCATCTTCTACGTCGCGGCGACCGGCTGTCAGTGGCGAGCCCTTCCCGAGTCCTACCCGAACTGGAACACCGTGCACCGCTATCACCTCGAGTGGTCGAGGAACGGCACCTGGGAGCACATTGCCGCCCGTCTCGCCGCGGCTGTCCGCGAGGCCGAAGGTCGCGAGGGCGAGCCGTCCGCGGGGATCGTCGAGGCCCGCTCGGTGCGGGCGTCCTCGACGGTGAGCAAGAAAACAAGAAGATTCGATGCGGGAAAGAAGATCAACGGTCGCAAGACCTTCGGGATCGTCGATACCCTCGGTCTCCTCGTTGCCGTCGTGGTCGTTGCGGCGAGCATCTCGGACAACGTCGGTGGGATCGCTGTCACCGATCGCGCTCGCGAACGCTCCGGGCGCTTCGCGAAGCTCTGGTGTGACGCGGGGTTCAAGGCCACCTTCATCGAGCACTGCCGCGGTCATCGCGTCGGCGTAGAGGTGGTGACGAGGATCCACGCGAGCCGGTTCGAAGTCCTCCCCAAGCGCTGGATCGTCGAGCGAACCTGGGCGTGGCTCATGAATAGCCGACGGCTCCAGGTCGACTATGAGCGCGATCCGGTCATCACCGAGGGATTTATATGGGCCGCCCACAGCCGCTACCTCCTCCGCCGACTCACCCAGTCACCGATCACCTGATCGCGCTGGGGAAACAAACGCGACAGTCACTTAGACCAGTGATCGCCTGCAGCCAGCTAGTGTAGTGTCAGATTATTGAGTGCGCACTTGTTCAAGTGCGACACGTCCCCGTCTTACCTTCTCGAGAATCGACTCAGCACTCGCTGTCCACACGAATGGTTTCGGGTCGTCGTTGTGGGCGGTGAGGTAGTCCTCGATCGCGGCGATGAGTTCGGGCACGCTTGCGAACGCGCCGCGACGGATGGCTTTGTCGGTGAGATCTCTGAACCACCGCTCGATTAACCGGCCCTCAGGGTTGTGTCAAGCACAAGTCTGTTGATCGGGCTTGATTTCTGAGCCGTCGGAGATGGCCGTCGATGCCGGCGACGACGCGTTCGTGGCGGGCGACTTCGGAGTTCCACCCGCGTGCTTGGGCGTCGTCGCGCAGGGTGTGAATGTCGGCAAGTTGGGCTTCGAGGACGGACTGAAACTCGGGGGCAGCGACGTAGTTGTCGCATTGTTCGCAGATGTTGGCGTAGGGGCAAGCGTCGGCGACGAGCTCGCGGGAGCAGTAACCGTGAGCGACGCGGGTCTTGAGCATCTCGGATCGGAGCCATTCGACTCGGTCGCTGGTGGTGCCGCGTCCGGTGGCGACGACGAAGAGTGGTTGGCGAGCGTGCACCTTCGTCATGGCCGCTTCGTAGGCGGCTCGAACGGTCGGTGACGCGAGCGACGCGTAGCGCAGGGTCATCTCGGCGGAAACGTGACCCATGAGGGCCATGAGCGCCTGTAGCGACATGCCGGCGTTGACGAGGCTGGTCCCATAGGTATGCCTGAGTTGGTGCGGGGTGACTCGAAGCGGTTGGCCGTCACGTCCGGTCAGCCCAGCGACGGCGATGGCCTGATCCAGGCCGTGGCGAAGCCGGAACGCCGATAGCCGCCGACCCTTTTCGACGAACAAGAAGTCGGCGGGTTGCCCGTGGCGGGGGTGGATCAACGCTCGTTGCGGGCCGCGTTGTGCCATCCAAGCGTCGAAATCGGCGAGAGTCGGCTCGTCGAGTGGCACGGTTCGCTCCGTGCCGAGCTTGCCCAAGGGGACCTTCACCCAGGTGCCCCGGTCACCGAAGTCCCAGAGGCAGTCGAAGCCTCGAGGTCGAGCAGCTCGCCGAGTCGCATCCCGGTGCCACGCAGGATGGCCAGACCGTGGCGTGCGAAGGGATCTGCGAGGCCAGCCACGGCGGCCATGAGATCCCGGTCGACGTCGGGCGGAAGGGCTTTGGGCATGGGACGGTCGAGGCGTGGGATGTCGCTGGCGAAGACGAGTTGGCGGGTCGGGCGATCGGCCCACCCCCACACGGCCAGATCCTCGAAGAAGGCGCGCAGGTCGACCACCGTGCGTTTGGAAACTGACGCAGCCACCGGCTTGTCGTGGGCGAGCCAGCCGCGCCAAGGCCGGTGGTGGTTCCACACCAGGAACCCTTCGATGTGGGCCCGCTCGAGCTGCTCGAGCCGGCGTAGATCGGGATGGTGTGCCGCGAGGTACTCACCGAAGATGATCAGGCTGTCCGCTCTTAGCAGCACGGTCGAAGGGCGCAGGGTCGTGGCCACGACCTCCAGGTAGCGAAGGGCAACCTTGCGGATCTCTTCTTGGGGGAGAGCTTGGAGAGTCTCGGCGACGGTGGCTGCAGGCGGTCTGTTCTTGCGTGGGGTGTGGTGGCAGATCCGCAGCTCGTAGCAGGCCTGGTGGAGACTGAACGCCCGGGCCTGGTTGTGCAGACGGGCGTCGCGCCGGGCCGAGGGAGTGTCAGCGAGAGCGGCGGTGAAGGTGTCGAAGACGTCGTCGGTCAGCTCGTCGAGATCGTTCCCCGACCACAGACACACCATCGCCAACGTGTTGGTGGCGACGTCGCGGGTCCAGTTGGCGCTCCAGGAGTAACGGCGGGCGATCTCGCTGACCCGGGCTACATCGTCGGCGTGGCGTTTTCCCCACTCGACATAGAGGTCACCGGGGGTCTTGGTCAGCAACAGGTCCAGGTCGGGAACGAGGATCTGTTCCAGGAAACACCAGGTGATGAACGACCACGCATGGCTGCGAGCCAGATCGGCGAGCCGGGCGTGTGTCGGCCTGGCCATCCACGCCTTGAGATCGGGATGGGCGTTAAGCAGATCGCAGGCCGCGTTTCGGCGATGGCGCTTGGCTTCGGCCCCGATGCTCAGTCCGGCGACAAACCGGGCGTAGTCGACAAGGACGTCAGGAGCGCCGCTGGCCTCGAGGGCGGCCAGGGCCGTCGCGCTCATCGGGTGACCGCCCGCGCCTTGGCGAACTCGGCAGCCAAGGTGTCTGACGACAGGTGCACATAGGCGGCGGTCGATTCCGGGGAGGCATGGCCCATTAGCTCGCGCAGCACCAGCAAGTCGATGCCGGCCGCCGCCAACTCGGTCCCATAGGTGTGGCGCAAGCGGTGCGGGCGGACTCTCGTCGAGCCGGACCGGGCCCGATGCGTGCGGAAGATGCGACGCATCCCCGCTTCAGTCAACGCCGATCCTCGTGTCGGTCCCCGCAGCACCACGAAACACTCCGGCGTGGCGCACCCCGGCGGACGTTCGGTCCGAAGGTAGTTGCCCAGCTCGGTGAAGAACACTCGATCGACCGGGACCGTTCGTTCCTTGTTGCCCTTCCCGACCACTCGGACTCGGCGCATCCCCCGGTCCACGTCAGCCAGGCGCAACGAGCGGACCTCGGCTGCTCGCAGCCCGCCCACCAGCATCGCCAAGGCCATCGCCTTGTCCCGGCAGGTGCACAAGTCGGCGAGGAAAGCGGACACCTCGTCGGGTTCGAGACTCTCGGGAAGGCGGCGCGGCTGGCGGACCAGCCGGCCACCCGTCGGCGCCCGGCGCGTCCCGATATGGCCCAGCAGACCACGGCCCTTGGGCCGCAACCCGGTCGAACGCCGAGCCGCTGGCACCGGGTTGTCTTCTCGGACACCAGCGATCACCGCGTACTCGAACAACCCTCGCACCACGGCGATCCGTCGGTTCATCGTCGCCGGCGCCGCTCCGCGCCGGTCGGTCAGGCGCATCACCTTCTTGTTCCCGCTGCGCTTGGACCTCGCCTGCCAGTCCAAATAGTCGAACAAGTCGGTCGGCACTACCTCAACGACGGTCAACCCCTGATCGCCGAGGAAGCGACCAAAGTTCAACAAGTCGAAGGCATACGCCCGCACGGTGGCCGGCGAGAACCCCCTAGCCTCGAGGTGCGTCAAGAAACTGTTCGCCATCTCGACATCAGTCCACGAACCCTCAAGACGATGCGAGCCCTCCAGGCGAACGACCGCCAGTGATCCGGCTGACACCGTCATCGTGCATCACCGTCGACGCGCCGTTCGCCGTCGGTGACGCCAAGCAGGAACCCGAACCGGGACAGGTCCGCGCGTAGCTGATCGATGTCGTAGCCGTCGCTCCCGACGAACCGTCGCAACGAGTCGGCCAGTCGGCTGTGGTCACATACCAGCCACTCGCTGAGAAACTCCAACATTTCGCCGAGCTCGACTGCGTCTCCTGGATCCAGACACACCTGCGGCACTGTCATGGCACACCTCCAGAATCGTCGCTCCAGGTCAGCATGAACCTGGACGCCTCCCGGTTGGTGGACCGTCAGACCGCTACAGCCAGTCGAGCCACCCAGGGCCGGTTAACCCATACGAGGTTCAACCACGAGCTCGAAGTCGGCGTGAAGTGCAGATGGAAGCGAGGGTTCGCGACAAGCCAGTTCCGCACCTTCTCGTGGTTGTGCGTGCCGTAGTTGTCGACGATGAGATGCACGTCCAAGCCTCGGGGAACGTTCCGGTTGATCAGCTTCAAGAAGGCGAGGAACTCGCCGTGACGATGCCGTGGCAGGCACTTGCCGATCACGACACCGGTGAGCACGTTGAGCGCCGCGAACAGCGTCGTAGTCCCGTTGCGCTTGTAGTCATGGGTCATCGTCCCGGCACGTCCGCGTTTGAGCGGAAGGCTGGGCTGGGTGCGGTCGAGCGCCTGCATCTGGGATTTCTCGTCGACCGAGAGGACAACGGCCTTATCCGGGGGGTTGAGATAGAGCCCGACCACATCGCAGAGCTTCTCCTCAAAGGCCCTGTCACTCGAGATCTTGAAGGTCTTGACGAGATGGGGCTTGATGCCCCGAGCCGACCAGATCCGCTGCACGGTGTCGTGCGACACGCCTGTCGCCCGGGCCATCGTCCGCGTCGACCAGTGTGTCTCGCCCTCAGGTGTGCTGTGGAGCGTGCGATCGACGATCTCGGCAACTTTCTCCTCGGGAATCGTCGGCTTTCGTCCTCGGCCTGGTCGGACTTTGCCGAAATCGGTGAGACCACAGGTTTCAAAGCGTGCCCGCCAACCCAATACGGTGTTGCGCGAGACACCGAGCCGTTCGGCGATCTCGGCATTGGCGACCCCATCAGCAGCCATCAGTAAACCCTTGGCCTGCTGCACATCTCGATGCTGGCGAGACGAAGAACGCGAGATCTGTGCCAGCGTGTCGCGTTGTGCAAGGGTCATGACCAGTGCTGCGGCTGCGCGGTTCGCCATGCACGAAGGCTACCACATACGCGCGTTCATTTGACTGACACTACACTAGGCGGTCTCGGCTACGACTTCAGCAAGGTTCCTGACGCGCCTACGATCATCCTGTCCGGGAACCAGGTTTCCAACGGTGGTGGAGCGCCCCCGGTCTGTACCGTGACGGGCTATATCGCGCCGCAGGAGCAGTTCCAGCTCAGCCTGCCCGTCAACAACTATGCCGGTGTGTACCTGCAGCAGGGCTGTGGGTCGTTCTGCGGCATCCCAATCGCCGACCCTACGGTCGCGAGCAGCGATTGCGCTGGCGCCAAGGACACC
This sequence comes from uncultured Acidimicrobiaceae bacterium, assembly GCA_963836935.1. Classification (GTDB taxonomy): domain Bacteria; phylum Actinomycetota; class Acidimicrobiia; order Acidimicrobiales; family Bog-793; genus Fen-455. The sequence continues at coordinate 21,347 of CAWILM010000010.1, read as the reverse complement.
GCGACGAACAACACGAAACCGGACCTCGCCGAGAGTGAGGCAGCGACCGGCTTCGACGACCAGGGCCACACGGGCGGGGACGGCGACGCCCTGTGGGCCAAGGAAGACCCCGCCCTCAGGGTGAGCTTCGGGTACACGTCGGAACATGCCCTCGCGCAAGCCGCCAAGGCGATCATCGCCGCCTACTACGGTAAGCCCCCCCGCTACTCCTTCTACAACGGGTGCTCCGGCGGGGGCCGCGAGGCGCTCGTCGAGGCACAGCGCTACCCGAAGGACTTCAACGGCATCCTGGCGGGAGCGCCGGGCAACATCGAAGCCCAGCTTCTCGGCCTCGTAGCTGCGTGGCTGAACGAGGTGAACACGGGCGCCCACGGACGCGAGATCCTCACGAGTGAGAAGCTGCCGGCTCTGCACGCCGCTGTCGTCAAAGCCTGTGGGAATTCGAACGGGCTCATCGAGGACCCCCGGAGCTGCGACTTCGACCCCGCCTCGATCCAGTGCGCCCCGCGGGTGGACACGACCTCCTGCCTCACCCCAGCCCAGGTGCGCGTGGTACGAGAGTTCTACCTCGGCGCGAACGACGGGCACGGTCACTTTCTTTATCCCGGAGGCGAGCCATACGGCTCGGAGCTGGCCTGGAACGGGGCGGCTGTTGATCCTTCCACCGACCGCGAGTGGCCGATCGACACCAAGGCCTACCAGGTCGGCGAGAACTACCTCAAGTACGCGGCCTACTGGGCCAACCCGCCCTCTTCGTTCGAGTTGAAGGACTTTCAGTTCACGGTCGCCAGTTACGACAAGCTCCTGCCGCTCGCAGGGATCTACGACGCGACCGACCCTGATCTCTCGGCCTTCGCCAAGGCCGGCGGCAAGATCATCATCTACCAGGGGTGGGCTGACCCGTTGATCTCTCCCTTCGGCACCGTCGACTACTACCGGTCCGTTGTCCAGCGGTCCGGTAGCTTCGCCGCCAGCCAGAGCTTCTCGCGCCTGTATATCGTTCCGGACCAATACCACTGCCTGACCGACGGGTCACCGGCCATCGCCGGTGGCGGCGGTGTGCTGTTCCCTGCGCTGGAAAACTGGGTCATGCACGGGACAGCGCCCAGAACGGCCTCGTTCCCACTGGTGCAGCCAACCCACACGCTGTCGGCGATCGCCGTGAGCCCGCTCGATCCGCTGATCCTGCCCGCCGGCGGACCTCGGGGGCTCAACACGGAGTACCACTGGGTTGGGCAGTTCCTTCCGGGACAGGAGGCTCTGGTGCAGTACCGACGGTATGGACCTCGTCTGCGGTCACAAGGCCCCCGCGATCAGTTACTCGACGGGGTCAAGCGCCAAAGTCAGCTGACGGCTTCTCAGGTAGACGAAGCGGCCCGTAAATCCGGTTCTGCGCTGAGACGCACTCTCCGCAGTCGGCTTCCGCTGGCGCGTAACGGATATTGCCCGTCGTGGCTCGCTCCGATCGGCCGAATAGGGCGTCTAGCCGACCCAGTGGAGTTGAGGAGCAAGACAGGTCGTCATGCGCTCATTGCTCTCCTCCGGCGACGCCGTTCAACTTCGGCGTCGTGCTCCGAGCGGCAGTCGGTGCCCGTGTCGTCGAGTGCTTGGTGATGTCCGTCGAGTGGCATCCGGGCTACGTTGCTTGCAGACTTTCGCTGGCGAGCACGCCCATGATTTTGGCGCGCACGACAAGAGGAGCTCAGTGATGGTGACGACACCGTGCAGCCACCTCTCTCGTTTCACCGTTCGGGCTACGTGTCGAAGGACTGTCGCCGCTCGCGAACGCGTGGTGCTACCGGTTGCCGTGCTGCTGGCCACCCTGCTGGCGCCGCCGGTGGGCTCGGGCTCGTCGCAGGCGCAAACGGCGACCTCCGAGTTCTCTCCAGTAGTGCTGCGCACGAGCAAGCCACCGACCGGTCGAAGAGGCCTTGTGCGACTATTGACGAATGACTGTCGACGATGTGGCATTGTTCGACTACCACGGCACTTTGGTGGTGGTCGAGACAGACGCCGACGAAATCGTCTTTATCCATCCACCCGGAGGACCTGCTGAGGCGCCGGCCTCACTACCAACCAACCCCTGCCGTCCTCGAGAAGCACCGGCAGACGCCGCCGTCCGGATGGTCCGCGAGATGACCGGTCTCCAGGTCACGATCGTTCGCGAGTTCGCGAGCTTCATCCAGGAAGGAACACCGACCGACACAATGTTCGCCCACTGCTACGTCGCCCGGGTCTATGACGGCTCTCTCATCGACGACGGCCCCGAGGGACCGGCAAGGTCGTACCCGCTCGACGGCCTTCCAGCGATCATGCCCATCCGGGTCGCCAATCAGCGGGCGCTTCACGCCTACCTTGAGCAGCTTCATCAAATCTCAGGCCCGGCCTAGCTCACATTCTGCGTCCATCGACGAGAGCCCAAATCTCGGCGGCGGGGACGCCCTGCCGTTCCTGAAGAAGCGCCTCATGTCAAGAGCCTTCGACGGAGTCGAAGACCGATTTGGTGTGTGGTTGTCGGTAGCGGGTTGAAGTTGGGGCGCGCTCGAGCAACCGGCGGTCGATTCCCGAGGTGTTGCCGGGTGGGAGGGCCGGTCAAGACCGGCTGTTCGGGCCGCCCTAAGAGAGAGCCTTGAACTACCCCGGGGGTTCGGGGTCGCCAGTCACTATCGGATGAGACCGCCCTTCTGGGCAGTTCTGGTAGTTACTGGCGGTGGACACAGCGGACTTCACCATTGCGCTCATTTGAGCTGGGCGACCGAGAGCTCGGCGACCGGCCATTCCTTCGCGCTGGTTCGCATGGTGTGTTCCGGCCACAGCCAGACGGGCTCATTCAAATCGTCGGCCACGCCACCAAGGTGGGGGCCACGGCAGGGAGCGAGCTCGCGTCCTGGCTGTGTCCGAGCCTGCTCAAGCCGCCTCCTTGCGGGCCACACAGCGGATCTCGCCGTCCCTGAGCCCGTAGAAGACCAGTGTGAGCAATCTTCTCGCCGCGGCCACGCGGGCGATCTTGTTCCCGCGCCGCTCGGCGATACGTCTGTAGGCGGGAGCGATGACATCGCCGCCGTGATAGCGGACCACGGCCTCGACCGCGGCCCAACGGACGATGGTCGAGCCTTGCTTGGTGATCCGACCCTTGGAGGACTTGGTGTCGGACTCGTGCAGCTTGGGGGTCATCCCAGCCCACGAGCAAAGATGCCGAGCGGAGGGGAACCGGGTGACATCTCCGATCTCGGCCACGAAGATCGCGGCGGTGATCGGCCCGACCCCGTTGAGTACCTGGATGGCTTGATAGCCGCGATCGTCTTGCAAGAGACGGTGGATTTCCCGCTCGACCATAGATACTTCCCGGTCGAAGATCTCCAGTAGATCGCGCAGCGACTCGACGCGCAGTCCGTAGACCCCCTCGAAGGGCATCTCGTCCAATACAACTTGGCCGGTTGACGAGAACATGTCGACCTGGGTGGGCAGGATCCCCAGCTTGGCCATCACCGCATGCACCTGGGCCTTGGCCGAGGTCCTGAGCGCCACCAACCTGGCGCGGTAGCGGACCAGTTCTCTAAGTTCGCGCACCTCCGGCGGGGAGATCCACGCCTCGGGAAGATCGCTGCGACGCAGCCGGTTGGCGAGCTCGGTGGCGTCCTTGACGTCGTTTTTGACCCGCCGACTATCCCAATGCAAACCCAAGGGATGGACCAGGTGCACCTGGGCCCCCTCGGCGGCCAGAAGGTCGGCCGCCCAGTAGTGAGTGTCGGGCCGGGGCGCAGTGCCACCTTTCGATGGTCCGTCTCCCCGGCCCGCACTCCCAAACCGGACGTGCGAGTTCCCCCGCATCCGGCTCTCCGCGAGCCCATGCCGCGGGCTATGCGGCGTTCCTCTCAATCGGCCCTGACCAAGGCGTTGCGATCCTGGTCCCCCGGTAGCGATACCTCGTAATCCGCACCGTCGCCGGGTTAAAGAGGGTCAGCTCGCCGTCCGTCGGCCGCCACCTCGGGAGATGATGGCGACGGAGCCAGCTCCAAGAGGCACGAGGGTGCTTATGGCGAAGCCAGTTGACCACCCGCCGCCAGGAAAAGGCGTCTAGGTAGCTGAAGGTCCTCGCCGACACGCCGTGCCGGAAGTAGTTGGTCCAGCCCCGCAGCACCGGGTTCAGCCGTTGCAGCAGGTTGGCAAGGGTCTGGTTCGTGTTGCCCTGTGTGAGCGCACGCACCTTCGCCTTGATCGCCGCAAGGGCGGTCTTCGACGGGTAGGTGTACATCGTGCGCCGATTCGTTCCCTCTTGGCGCTTCCGCTGGATGTGGAAGCCGAGAAAGTCGAAGCCCTCGTGGATGTGGGTGACAAGCGTCTTTTCCTCCGAGAGGCGAAGGCCCATCGGAGAAAGCACCGCTGCGACCTCTTCCCGCAGTGCTTCGGTGTGCTCCTTGGTCCCGGTCAACAAGACGACGAGGTGAGTGGCCGGGGGGAATCGCACCCCCCGGCTCTCGCAGAACCGGACGTGAGCCTCTCGACTCATCCGGCTCCCATCATCCAGCCTCACGGCACCAGCCCGAGACGCCAGTGGACAAAGAGGGCGTGCGCCCTCCCAGCGACGGCATGTAGCCACCGTCGGGCCCGGTCAGCATGGCGGTGCAGCCGCTTGTACTTCTGCGTGGCCCAACGAACCAAATAGTCGTTGATGCGCCTGAGAATCGGATACAGCATGGACTTGTAGAAGCGCCCGTAATAGTTGATCCACCCCTGCACGATCGGATTGAACATCCGTGCAAGGTCTCCGAGGGTCTTGTCACTGCGCCGGTTGATCCGCCAGGAGCGGATCTCCCTCCCGATCGCCTTCTTAGCGTCATCTGAGACCGCCGGAGAGAAGTTGACGAAGTAATGATCGTTCTTGCTCTTCGACAGCCGCGGACAAAACGTGTATCCCAGGAAGTCGAACCGCTCGTGCTCATGGGTGAGCGGGCGGTGGTCGTCCTTGCAGTACACGATGCGCGTCTTGTCCGGATGCAGCTTCAGACCGACCTGCGCCATCCTTTCGGCGAGTGCCTTCAGCACATAGCGTGCCTGGGCCTTGGTCTTGCAGTGAATGACCGCGTCGTCCGCATAGCGCTCGAAGCTGACAAAGGGGAACTCCCTGGTCAGCCACGTGTCGAACGCATAGTGAAGGAAGAGGTTGGCCAAAAGGGGCGAGATCGCCGAGCCCTGAGGGGTCCCACGATCTCGTTGCACCAAGGTGCCGTCCTCCATCTGGAGCGGAGCTTTGAGCCACCGCTCTATGTAGAGGAGGACCCAGCGCAAGTCCGTGTGCTTCGACACCGCCTTCAGCATGAGGTTCCAGGGGATGCTGTCGAAAAAGGCCCGGATGTCGAGATCGATCACCCAGTCCCTCTTCCAGCACCGCTCCCGGCACGTTGCCACCGCATCGAGCGCGGAGCGCCCCGGTCGGTAGCCGTAGGAGTCGGGGTGGAAGATCGGCTCCACCTGGGGCTCCAGATACGACCGCACGACCGTCTGGGCGATCCTGTCCGACACCGTGGGCACGCCTAGAACCCTGACGCCCCTGCCTCCGGCTTTTGGTATCTCCACCGCCCGGACCGGCGGCGGGAAGTACGTCCCTGAGGACATGCGATTCCAGAGCTTGTAGAGGTTCGCCTTGAGGTTCGCCTCGAACTCCTCGATCGACTCCTCGTCGACACCGGCAGCCCCCTGGTTGGCCTTGACCTTCTCGTAGGCTTCCCAGACAACCCGCTTGGAAATGTCAAACGGTTTGGCCGCTTTCGGCTTCGACGTGACCACCGGCTCCTCCCGCAGCATCACGGTTGACCACCAGCCACGTCCGGATGACCCGCCCCCTTGGCTCGGCCCGCATTACCAGGCTTCATCGCTCCTACGAGGCGGCCCGCCCCTGTGCTCCGCATCGGTACTCGGCCCCTTGTGGTTCCTGCCACTTGGGGTGCTCCCTTTTGCGGCCAGGGGGATGAAGCCCAATTGCGCCTGGCCGACGGCATCGGAGCGACAGGTTCACACGTTCCGCACCAGAGCCTGAGCTGAGCTCGCGCCGCCTTTATGCCGGACACCGCCTGGGCAGTAGACAGGTAGCCCCCAGGCTCATCCCGGGAGAACGACTCCCTCCCGGTTTCGATGTCGTCGATACGCTTACGACACGTCATCGGCGGTTCGCTTCCGCTCGCCTTCTCAGCTCGTACCTGACGCGCTCTTGGCGCGCCTTGTCCGCAACGCTCACCACCCCGGCTCTTGACCGACGCAGCTTGCGGTGGTTTGGGACCTCCCCCTGCAGGGCGATCCCGGAGGGCCTTCCTCCATCTCTGGCACAGCACCGCTTGTCGAGTTCGATCTTCTACATCGATCCCTCCTTGCGTTCGTGTCACACAGTCGTCCGCATACCTGATAATGCGGTAGTTGGCCAGGCCCTTGGCACGCCGTCGGCTGCGGCCGTTTTGGCCGCCCCAGGACTCCCACTGCCCCATGAAGTGCTCGTCGAGCACCGCCAGGGCGATGTTCGCCAGCAGCGGGGAGAGGATGCCACCTTGGGGGGTGCCGGTGACCGTGTCCCTTTCCACCTGGTCCTCACCGAGGACCCCGGCTTTGAGGAACGCCTTCACCAAAGCGAGGATGCGCCTGTCTCCGATCCGGCGCCGCACTCGGTCCAAAAGGGCCGAATGCGAGATCTCGTCGAAGCACGATTTGATATCTCCTTCCAAGACCCACTCGTAGTAGTGCGTCGTGTAGAAGAAGATCTCCTCGATGGCGTCCTGCGCTCGTCTCCTCGGTCGGAAGCCGTAACTGCACGGCTTGAAGTCCGCCTCGAAGATCGGCTCGAGGACCAGCTTCATGCTGGCCTGGACGCAGCGATCCCGAGCAGTCGGGATGCCGAGCCCGCGAAGCTTCCCCGATTTCTTCGGGATGAGCTTCTCGCGCACGGGCAGTGGCACGAAGCGCCGGGCCTTGAGATCATCTCGCAGACCGGATAAGTACGCCGCTTCGCTAAGGACGATGGAACGTGGTGCCACTCCATCGACTCCAGCTGACCGTGCCCCTCGATTGCCCCGCACCCGAGCCCACGCCACGACTAGGAACGCGGGATCGGCGACGAGGTTGAACAGGTCGTCGAACCGACGATGAGGGTCGTCGATCGCCCATTGGTGCAGCTTCGTCTGGATCTTCAGTACCCGTTGCTCGGCCTCATAGAAGTCGGGCCACGGAGCGTCGGTGTTCACCAGCGTCCTCCTGATCTTCCAGTCCAACTACTGCAAGCTCGTTGGGTCCCTTCGCCATGTGGCCGGCTTTCCCGACCTCGGACTACTACGGACCCTCCGCCCCACCCTCTCGCCATCGGCAGACGACGTGCCTTGCCGCTGCCGACCCGGATGGCCGGCAGGTTGGCGCCGAGAGGACGGTTCCCACGTTCACCACAGACCGGTTGACGGGATCGGTGCCCAGCTTTTCCCCTGCAGGCCTGTCCACGGCTATCCCGCAGCACGTCACCGTGGCCCCCGGCGCCCCACGGCGTCGAGGCTGTCCCTCCCGGTTGTAGGGAGTCGCAGCGCACTGCTATCCCGGCCATCCACCAGATTCCCAGCCGGTCCTGACTTCTTGAGGGGGTTCCACCACTGGTTCCTGCATACGTACACCTCTCCGTCTTGCTTGCCGGGCCCGAGCTGTCTGGTAGTGCCAGCCCGTCCCGGCGTTGTCGAGGCTGCTCCCGCCCTTCCTCTCGTCTCCGAGGTCAGGCTGCCTCCAGCTTCAGCGGCCTGCTGCGACAGGCCACAGGTGGGGCTCTTCCCCCCACCCGGTCATGTGGCGCCTCGTGGCGCACCCACCCGTAACAGGCTTCCAACGCCACCTCCGGGTCCGGACCCGCCTCGGCGATCGCCATCGCCAGTTGCAGCGGATCATTGGAGATCCGGACCGTGCCCAGCACCTCGCCGGCGTCGTTCATCCGAACGATCACCGACCGGCGACGATGCAGATCAATCCCCACATATTGTTGCTCTTGCACGCGAAGTCCTCCTTTGCTCGAGGGTTTTGGATTCGCACCCCCGAGTGTTGTCCTGCTCGGAGCTTTCGGCGAGGAGGACTTCGCCGTGCTCACAACCATCTTCTTGACCAACGCTCGCGCCTCTCACTCCCGCAGCTGGCGTCAGCGCTCCCACCGGCGCTCAGCAGAAACGCTGCGTGCGCTTCTTCATGAATTCGGCGCCGGGCGCCCGTAAGTCTGACCACTGGTCAGAAGCTCGTAACAGATGGCTCATGTGCAACCAGGCGCCCGAGGCCAGACCGTGCCGCTGCCCCTTCTTCGGTCAGTCCGCTTCGACGCAGAGGCAGAAGGGGTGTCCGGCTGGGTCAAGGAGCACACGGACGTTCTCCTGCGGTTGAGCAGTAGCCAAAGAGGCGCCCAGCGCGACCGCATCGGCGACCGCAGAGTCGAGGTCACCGACCTGAAAATCGAGGTGCATCATCGGGCGCTGTTGTCCGTCGGCTGGTGGCCACACTGGGGCCTGGTAGCCGTCCGCCTGCTGAAAGACGAGAAAGATCGATCCCTCGCGAGCGCCGAGGATGGTTGTTCCTGGCTCCTCGTGACCGATGGGCCACTGGAGCAGCTCAGAATAGAACCTGGCCAAGGCGCCCGGGTCAGGCGCTTCGATAGCCGTTCCCCACCACATGCCATCCGTTCGAGTTCGCATGTCAAAGCCTGTGAGAGCGGGCTTAGCCGTGTCAAGGATGGTGCGCCGAGACTGGCATAGCAGGCGGCTACCTGAACGAAGATCGCGTCCACCCAGCCCAGCCCCGAGCCGCCCGGAACGGCGAATATGGCGCGTGGCCATCTGGTATCGAAGTCGCGTTTGCCGCTCCGATCGACGTTCCTGAGCCCGTCACTGCTCCCGTTGCGATCCATGCGAGTATCCCGGCCATTTCGTGAAGCAGGCAGTGTCGCGGCAGTCTTGGCGAGCACCAGACCCCAAGAACCCTGTCGCGCCGTGGCCGCGTCCACGGGGCCCGCAGACCGCCCACCGTTGCGCGTGAAGGCACGCAATCGCCTCTCGAGTAGGAAGGCCTAACAGCAAGAGAGCGACTGTGACGCTGCTCCAAAGCACCGAGTAGGCCGTCGAGTTCTCGCAGGCCGCCCAAGACGCCCTCTGTTGCGTGAGCCTGCTTGAGCGACACGCCTGGGACACACACCTTTGTGACATTCGGCCCTGACGGCCAATGCGTCGAAGGCGCAGGATGAGCGACAACTACCAAACCGGAGGCAAGGAGCGCCTGAGCAGGCTCCATCTGAGAATGGGGTTTCAAGTCTGCAAGCGAGGAGGCTCGATGAAGGCGAGACACATCGTCTTGATAGGACTGGCGGTCCTGGCGGCGGCCTGTTCCAGCTCCACGCCGGCGGCGACTCCGTCGACTTCCACGTCGACAACCGTCAGTCGGACTTCGACATCAACAACCGTCAGCCCGGCTTCGACGTCAACAACCGCCTACCAGGCGAGCGGCAAGCCGCCGCCGGTCCCGCATTGCTACTACACCGGCTCGGGATACGGGACGTGCGAGGGCTACATCATCCCGGCGCCGGGTACGGTCATACTCTTGACGCACCCGGACAAGAACGGGATCTTCAAGTTGAGCGGTCCGGCACCGCTCCAGACCACGACCGCCGTCGCGTGTGGGGACGCGGGCTGTGTCTACAACCATCTCGACTGGGCCAGCTCCTACGGCGGCGGTGTTTCCGACGCCGTCGACGGTACCTGCAAGTCGAACACAACTGTTTGCAACGTCCAGGTCCCACCGCGTCTCCAGACCTGGACGCCTGTTTTTGTGAGGCAGAACAACAATCCGGCAATCCTGTACCTGCTGTGGAACTCCGACAAGCCTGGGGCGACGATCAGCGGGTACGTGCGCGACAAGGACGACCAGGGGGTCGCGGATGCCGCGGTCACCGCCAACGGCGCCGAATCGTTCACGAGCGCAGTCGACCCGACGAGCGGCTTCTACCTGATTGAGGTCACCCCAGGCCAGTACAACGTGGTTCCCTCCGGGGGCCCCAGCGAAGTAACTGCGCCCAGGTTCTCCCCCGAGAGCCGCAAGTTCACGCTATCCGCCGGAGACGAGATCGAGGCTGCCTTCACCTTCAACGCCGGCATAAAGGTGACCTTGACGCTGTCGCAGCAAAGCGTGCCCGCCGACGGCCTCACCGTCGTCAAGGGCGAGATAAAGACGATGCTGTTCGGCAAGCCGGATCCGAACATCACGCTCACGTTGCGCCCCCAGCCGGGTGAGTCGTCGACGGTGGCCGTCACCACCGGAGCGCACGCGGTCGTGTGCGGGTCCTACGGCACGCGCATCTGGCCGGCCGGGTCGCTCTTCTTGCCGTCCGGCGTACCGGTCGATGTCGTGACCGATGCCAACGGCATCTACGACTTCACCCTCACCGTCGGCACTGTGCCGGGGGCCTTCGTGCTCAACGCCTGGGCGAAGAACTCCTCAGGGGACCTCATCACCTCGGACCTCGCCAACTCGTCACCCGACGCCACCCTCACCGTCACCGCACCGGGCAGCACGGCCGTCTCGCAGTTCGTGACCGAGCTCGACTCGTTCAAGTCCGACGCCGCCGCGAGCAAGCTGTTAGGAGCGATGCAGGTCAACGCCGCTGACATCAGCCAGACCCTCGCCCAGCTGAGCGGTGCGAGCGCAAGGCTTGGAGGTCTCGCCTACTTCGTCGTCACCGGCACCTCGGCAGGAAGCTCGTTCATCGTCTACCCCGACTCCGCCCTGCCGTCGGTCGACAGCAGCGGGTACGTCACCGCGGCCGCTGACACCCTCGTGATCACCCCGTCGAGCTGGATCGGTACCAAGCTGATACCCAACACAGCCCTCAATGTCGTGATGCAGCAGGGCCAACTGTCCTCGGTGCCGACCTTTGCTCAGTGGACCCAGGGCCAGTCGGTACCCGGGTGGAGCTTGAACAAGAACAAGGCCGTCGCCTGGACGTCCGCCTTCGAGTATGACGGCTGGCCTTACCCGAGCACCGCAACGGGCGCCTGCTCCTGAATGGGCGCCACTGATGGTTGAACGCCCTCGGGGGGTGCGCGTACCTGGGTGGCGAATGCCAATGGCAACTCCGTCAGCGGGCTTTCTGCCTCGACCGGCGCGCGAGTTAACGTCATTTGAGGTTCGATCTACTGGTTCAGTGCCCCACGCCATCACTTCGGACGCTACCCATGGCTGGGTCGTGAACTACGTTGGCAAAGTCATCTGAGCCGGTTTCGCAGCCACGCTGAGTGCCAACGAGGCGAGGAGGGCGTCCACCTTGGAGGGCCACTAAGCCTGGAACCACCGCGCGGATAGGTCTTTGAGGCTCTGACCATCCGCGAAAAAGGCGCCGTGATCAGGGAGAATTGGACTCGCCAAAGCAACAATTCCCCGGATCAGAGAGGCACCTTTTCGATGTCATCTTCGCACAGCCCGTCGCGCTTGTCGGTGATGTTCGACGACGATCACGCAGTGGCCGACGCGGGTCTCGCTCTCGTCGGTGTGCTGAGCGAGAAGCTCGGCCTCGAAATCCTCGCGGAAGAGCTCGTCGATGTCCACCCCTTCCCGGGTCGTCGGGTCGCGACGCTCGTGCACGCCATGGTCGCCGGCGCCGACTGCATAGACGACGCCGATGTGCTGCGTTCGGGGTCGAGTGCGGAGGTGCTTGCCCACAAGGTGATGGCACCCTCGACGCTCGGGACGTTCCTCCGGGCTTTCAGCTTCGGCCACGTCCGCCAACTCGACAAGGTCTCCGAGGCGATGCTGACGCGGGCGTGGTCCCTCGGCGCGGGGCCCGGTTCCGAGCCGATGACCATCGACGTCGATTCCACGATCTGTCCGGTGTATGGCCACGACAAGCAAGGCGCCTCTTTCGGCTACACCAAGGTGCTCGGCTACCACCCACTGGTTGGCACGCGTGCAGATACGGGCGAGGTCCTCCACGTCCGGTTCCGAAAGGGATCAGCCGGGTCAGGACGAGGGGCGGAACGGTTCGTCAGAGAGCTTGTCGGGCGCGTGCGACGCGCGGGGTCGACCGGCCCGCTCACACTTCGGGCCGACTCGGGCTTCTACTCCCGCCATGTCATAAAGGCCTGCCGAGACCACAAGGTCTCCTACTCGATCACCGCGCCGCAGAACGCCGCGGTCAAAAGGACGATCGAGGCAATCGACGAGAACGACTGGATCCCGATCGACTACACCGATGCCGGACAGGCGTGGGTGGCCGAGACCACCTATGGCGACGGGCACCGCCTTATCGTGCGCCGCACGCGTCTCGCCGATCCCCAGCCGGTGCTGTTCCCCACCTTCCGCTACCACGCTTTCATCACCGACCGTGTGGGAGACGCCGTCCTTCTCGACGCCGACCACCGGCGCCACGCGGTCGTCGAGCTTGCGATCAGGGACTTGAAGGAGGGATCGGGACTTTCCCACTGCCCTTCTGGGCGCTTTGGCGCCAATGGCGCCTGGGCGGTGTGCGCGACGCTCGCCCACAACCTCATCAGATGGCTCGGCTCACTCGGGCTTCGTATCCGCGGCCCCCTTATGAATGCTGATCGAAAAGGGGAGCGCGCGCCGGTCGAAAACGGGAGCACTTTGAGCTTGAAATTACTGGTGATTTGCGCTTGGTCCACAGGCTGGCTGCCTGAGGAGTCGGTCGTTAGCCTGGCGCGCCGAGTTCGGGCCTTGGCGTCTTGGAGCCGGTAGCTCTCACCCTTTGTCTCGATGATGTTGCAGCGGTGGGTGAGCCGGTCGAGGGTCGCGCCAGTGAGGCGTTCGGAGCCGAGGACCTCTGTCCAGGACTCGAAGGGCAGATTGCTGGTCACGATCAGGCTCGTGCGCTCGTAGGCGGTCGAGATGACGTCGAAGAGCAGCTCGGCACCGACCTTGGAGGCAGGGACGTAGCCCAGTTCGTCGAGCACGAGGAGGTCCAATCTCGCGAGCTGTCCCTTCAGCCTCAGAAAGGTCCGCTCGTCGCGAGCCTCGATGAGGGCGGTCACGAGCTCGGTGGTGCGGAAGAAGCGGACCTTGTAGCCCTTGTGGCATGCCTGGGCGGCGAGGGCCGTGGCCAAGTGAGACTTGCCCGTGCCGGGATTGCCCACCATGATCACGTTCTCGCGCTTGTCGATGTACTCACAACGAGCCAACTCGGCGATCAGCACCTTGTTGACAGACGGACGTGCCGCGAAGTCGAAGCTCTCGAGGGTCTTGATGGTCGGGAATCGTGCCGCTTTTAACCTTCGCTCGGCCGAGCGCTTCTCCCGGTCCAACAGCTCGAGCTCCAAGAGCTGCAACAGGTAGCTCAGGTGGTCGGCGTTGTCGGCCGCGGCCTGTTTGGCCACCTTCTCGCACTCGGCCCCGATGGTCGGCAGCCGCAGGGCCTTCAGGTGATGGTGCAATAACACGACGGACTTGGTCTCCAATGTCTTCACGGTGATGTTTCCTTTCTCCAGCGGCGCGATCTGCGCCGAAGGGGTATGGGCCCTCAGGCCCCGATCTCGGTGAGGGCCCTGTAGGCCCCGAGGTCGGGGGCCTCGATGGCGACGGCCTTTAAGTGCGGGAGCCCGTCCAGGCTGAACAGCCCGACCGGGCGCTCCTTCGAGTGGGTGAGGATGAGACCGATGGCATCCGAGCCGGTCGCCCCGATCGCAAGCGCCTGTTCGACCGCTCCGGTCAGCTCCTTTAAGGTCGCCGATTCCATGAGGCGGAGCACCTTTATGTACTCACGGGTCCCCGCCGAGGCGAGGTCGGCTTCGAGGCGCCAGCGCAGCACCGAGAAGCACTCAGGGAGGTCCCAGCCCTCGAGCGGGCGGGCGACGTCCAAGGCACCCGGCTTTCGTTCCAGGAGGGCGAGGTAGTGGCGGGGGTCGAAGCTGACCTGCTCTTTCGACCAGCACCGGGGATGGGTGGCCACGACGTCGGTGCCGACGAGCAAGCGAACCTGTTCGACCCCACCGAGGGCGATGACGTCGTGATGGGCGAAGGCAGTCGGCACCGAGTAGTCGTTGCGATCGAATCTCACGAGCGACAAAGAGTTGGCCCCACGCTGTTCGACCCTTCGCGCCTCGAAGGACTCGGCCGGGAGCGCCAACATGGCGGCCTGGTCGACGATGAGGCGCTCCGCCTTCGTCTCGGGCTTTCCCCGGACACGTCGGAACAGATCCGCATAACAGCAGGCAGCGAGGTACTCGTTCATCTCCAAGAAAGAAGAGAAGCGCGGCACGGGCACGAGCAGGTTCCGCCTCGCGTAGCCCACGTGGGTCTCGACGTGGCCCTTCTCGTTGCCCCGCCCCACCCGGCAGAAGTGGTGACCGAAGAGGAAGTGGCTCTCGAGCCGCAGGAACTCGGTTGTCAGCTCGCGCTCGCGTCCCACCACCTTTTTGACCGCGATCGAGGTGTTGTCATAGCTGGTGCGCACCGGCACGCCGCCGAAGAACTCGAAGGCGGCCACATGGCCGGCCTGGAAGGTCTCGGTGCACTCGCGGGGATAGGCCGAGACGAAATAGGCGTCCGAGTAGGGAAGCGTCATCACCGCGAGGGCGGCCTTCACCTCGACGCCTGCGATCATCACCGTTGCCTCGCCGAAGTCGAACTGGGCATGTCCGGGCGGGTGCGAGAGCGGGACGAAGACCTCCTTGGAGTAGTGCTTGGACCTGGACACGGCCCTTCTCACCTGCGAGGAGCACCCCGTGTAGCCGTATTCGTCTCTGAGCCGCTCATAGATGCGCTTGGCCGTGTGGCGCTGCTTTGGCGGTGCGTTCTTGTCGGCTTCCAGGATCTCGTCGATCACGGGAAGGAACTGACCGAGCATCGGCTTCGGGCGAGTGATCCTCTGGCGATAGCCGGGCGGTTGCGCATTTGCCAGGATCTTCTCGAGCGTCCGAGCGCTGACCCGGTAGTCCCTTCGGATCGAACGCTTCGAAGCGCCCTCCACGAGCACCTTGCGCCGGATCTCTGTCCACATCTCCATGTCGGTGTGCACCCTTCTCCCGTCTTCTCGCTCGACTCCCAGGCGAAGCCTGTGGGCGGGTTCGAGCGAGCACGGGGATGGTCAGGTGCTCCCCTTTTCGATCAGCGCGTTCTGGGTCTCAGGTGCTCCCCTTTTCGATCAGCGTTTACAGTTCACCGCGGGCTTTCCCGTCGGGCCGCGGACAGCCCTCTTGGGTCCAGCAGCCAACGACTTCTGCTTTTACGGTTTCTCTGAGGATGACGGCGATTACGCCCGCCCGTTGGGTTTCGGTATCACCGCGACTTATGGACAGGTGCATGAGACCGGCTGGTCATCGGGTGGCATTGGCTCGGCGCCTTATTGGGTGACTCCATCCGACCTGAGGCGGGTCTCGGTGGGAGGGGCAACGGGGTTAGAGGCTTTTCAATGCACCGAGCGAACCGACTGGTGTTATGGCTGGCTGCGCGTATCGCGGGGTCGTGTGATGTGGGTTGTGACTGCGAGCGGCAATGATGCACGCCTTCCGACGATCAAGGCGTTCGTACAGTCGTTTCGGCCGGTGCTGTAAGCCGAGGGACACACCGGAGCAAGTCTGACCTCACCCCTTGCAACCTTTCTGTGAAGCTAAGCGTCATAGAGAGTGTGACCACCGCCAGCGGAACTGTCAGGGCGTCACCTGCCGACGTCCGTGGCGGAGTCTCCGCGGAGGACCTTGAAGCTCTGTACCGTTCGGAGCGCGACCGGATGGTGCGGTTGGCCCTGTTGTTGGTTGGCTCCGCGGCGGACGCCGAGGAACTGGTGCAGGAGTCCTTTGTCCGCATCGCCAGAGCACGACGACCCCTGGAGAACCCCCCCGCCTACCTCAGAACCACGGTCGTCAACCTAAGTCGTAGTCACCTTCGCCATCTTCGAGTGCAGCGCCGCCAACCGGCGATTATCCCTGGCCTTGTCGAGAACCCTGACCTCGACGAAACCTGGAGCGCTGTCTGTCGGCTTCCTTTCCGACAACGCGCCGTCGTCGTCCTCCATTACTACGAGGACCTCCCGGAAGCAGAGACAGCGAGGCTCCTTGGCTGCCGGTTGGGCACCGTCAAGTCGAATCTCCACCACGCGCTGGCGAGGTTGAAAAAGGAGTTGTCATGACGCAACTAGACGACGAAGTTCTAGAGAGAAGGTTGCGGGATACGCTCCGCGTGGTCGCGGCAAGCCCCATCGACCCAGGCCGAACGCCGGGGGTAGCCGCGCTACCCAGACCTCGCGTCCCCAGGAGAGTGACGGCTGCACTTGTAGCTGCGGCCATCCTGGTGGTGTTCTTCGTCCCCCTGCCACACGTCAGCTTGTTCCACAGTCTCGTCGCCCCGGCGAATGTGACCCCGACGAACACACCGATGGTCACCTCGAGCGCGGGTCACCCCGATCGAGGTCACAGGTGCCGGAGGTTACCTCTGGATGCTCGGGACCTACCCATGTTCCACCGGGACCTGTTCGGTGGTCATGCGAAGCTCCGACGGCGGAAAGTCCTTCGTCAGGACAGGTACGCTCCCCGCGGCCGACTACCGCATTGAGTTCGCGAACCGGGAGGACGGCTACGCCTTCGGTTCGGGAGGCGGCCCGGATGCCGAGTCTCGCCTCTATTGGACTGGCGACGGGGGGAAGACCTGGCGTTTTGCACTTGCCCGATTTGGATTCTCGCCTCCACTCGTCATTACAGACGGGCGCGCCTACGTGCTCGTTGGCACGAACTGCTCACCCGATCTGTGCAAGTCCCGCCAACTCGCGTCGTCCCCCGTGACTAGCGATACGTGGACAGCAAGACCCTTGCCACTAACGGTGGGTGAAGCCGAGAACCCGTTCGGCTGGGCAGTTTTCGGCTCCAACGTATGGGTCATCATGGCCTCGGGCAGCAGCACTCATCTGCTCATTTCTCACGATGGCGGTAGGACTTTCTCCAAGCTGACACCAGGCGGTAGGACCTTCTCCAAGCTGACGCCAGGCGGTCTTGGATGCAGTCTCACTGCTACGTCGTCCACCACGTTGTGGGGCTTCTGTGCGTCGGGCAATGGCGGCTACGCGATCGCGATTCGTTCGACCGACGGAGGCCGGAGCTTCGTGAGCGTGCGGACTCCGGGGGGCAAGTACCTCCTGACTCCGGGGGGCATGTCGAACTACTTCGTGATATACCCCACGTCAGATAGCGAAGCCATCTTCTACCCAGACTTCGGGGACTTGTGGCTCACCCGAGACGGCGGCAAGCACTTTAGTTCTCTGTTGCGAATCTCTCACAGTTCGGAATACAACTGCGAAGTGGCTCTCGCCAGCGCGACAACGTGGCTGGTGCTGCGAATCCAAATGCCTGGGGGTGAACCGAACCTGATGTGGCGCAGCACCAATGGCGGGCACTCCTGGCAGTCAGTGAAGGCCCCGACTGTCACCACAGCGACGGGTGGCGAGGAAACGGTCACCGGCAGCTTTGTCGCAGTTGGAGGCCCGTCCCCCGGCTTGCCTCGGCCATTGCTGGGGCAAGTGACAGCCAAGAGTTCAACCGGGCACAAGTTCACGGTAACGGTCGGCAAGAGCGGAAGGTTTGTGCTTTCGTTGCCAGCAGGGGTGTACCGACTAACCGGACGCAGTCCGATGTTCTCGGTCAACGCAGTGGAGGGGACATGCGCGGCGGACCAACCTGTGCGTGTCAAGGCTGGGAAGAAGACACTGGGTGTCGAAGTGGTCTGTCTACTTAAGTGATGAGCGCGCCGTCTTGATGGGGGTGTGGACGTCGTACGCGAACCTGACCCGTTAGGGCTTCATGGGAGCATGACGACAATGAAGTTGCGCGTGCTCGCGACGGTGGTCATAGCCGTAGCCCTCAGCGCGTTCACTAGCTCGCAGACCTTCGCTACAACAACGGTGCCGACCTCGGCCAAGGCGCTCCCCTCCCTTGACCTTGCGACTACAGCAGCCGGGTGGGTACCGGTCGCCTTCGGCAACGCGCAGATATCGGTACCGGCTGCTTGGTGGGTGCTCTACGACTCGCCACCGTGCCCTACTGGGTCGCCGACAGGAGAGGTATTCGTCAATCCACCCCCTGGACTCTTCGCCTGTCCTTTAGAGATCGCTCCCGGTCCAAGCACGACGGTCTCGTTCGGACCCCCAAGGGGTCCACTCAGCACCGTCCTCGGTCACCCAGAGGTGATCAACGGGATCTTCGTGTACCCCTACCCCACGGGACCGCAGAGCAGTTACCTGGTTCCGTCGCTCGGCGTTGAAATCACAGTCGACGGGCCACTCGGCCAGCGAGTCCTGCACACGCTCACCTGGTCACCGCGCTCGGTCGTACTCGCACCGGGGTCTTCACCGGCAATCCCGTCGTCATGGCAACAGGTGACCTTCGCCGGGCTGCGGTTCTCGGTCCCAGCAGGTTGGCCGATCAATCGCACTGCGGTGACCCCCGGTCTGGGAGCCATCTGTGAGACGCTCGGTGTGGCATTTGCGAGCACGACCGTAACCTTGAGCACCGACGTGCGCCCCATGCTCCTTCCCCCTTGCCCCTATTTTCCACCGACTCCCCAGCAGCCGGAGAACGGGGTCCAGGTCGACTCGGGGTTACGTACCGAGCCGATGGTGACGCTGTCCCTCTCGGCCCATTGTTTGGTCCTGCACGGCCTGACTACTTGCCCTGCAACCTCACCTGCGTATTCCATCCTCGTCCTGAGGGTAAACGTCCGCGGACGCGACAAGCCGGTCTTCTTCTCCGTCGGCTTGGCAGGCAACGGCATGGTCGCCAGGACCATCCTGGATTCGTTGCGACCGGCATGATGCGCGAGGTTCGCCACCCAATAACCATGTTTATCGTGGCCGTGCTAGTCGTGATCGGGATCGGCGTGGGTGTGCTCGCCGGGACCACCACCCCCTCGCACCTTGCAGGACCGGTTGTCACCCCGGCGTCGTTCCTCTCCCTCGCCCGGTCGGGTATCGAAGGAACCTTCTCCGCGGTGTACAAGCTGAGCGCCCCGACTTCGAGTGCCGAGAGCGAAGCCACTGTCACTGTCGCACAGCGCGCAGCCCCAGGCACGACCGCCTGGCCGGGTGGCAAGCCGGGGGAGTGGTCGTATCGACTTACCTACAGCGATGGTTTGAGTGTGGAGTGGCTTGTGCGAGGCAACCTGTTGGAGGACTGCTGGCGGGTTCGCAAGTCGAAGTGGCGGTGCAGCGCGGGCAACTATTCAGGAGATGTCGGCATCGGCTACACCATCGCCACCATTCCCTATCTTCCCGGTATGGCCTTTATGTCGCTGAGCCCCGCCCTCGAAGCCATGCCGCCGCGTGCGTCTCTAGCTGTCCACTCAGAGCCATCGAGCTTCGGACGCTTGGCGTGTGTCCACGATGACGACGGTACCTGGTGTCTCATGCAAGACGGGCATCTTGTCGACTGGACCGGGCTGGGGTTTGTCGGGTACTCGTGGACTAAGGCCAGGCTCGTTAGCGAGCAACCGACTGCCCCTGCGACGGACTTCACACTCTCAGGAGTCCCGAGAGGGCCTTGGCTGGTGCCGCCAGGGTGATCGACATCGAATCCTGCATACCCGTCGATGAAGCCGGTAACGGCATGGTGGCCAGGACCATCCTGGATTCGTTACGTCCGACGTGATGACCACGGCGTGGACCGTCCTTGCCCGATCGGGTAGGTGGTCGGGTGCCCTCCATCGACGTCGGTGAACCCGTGTGGGCCTGCCGACGTCACCGCCCGGAGCGCCCTGACGCCCTGCCGGTAGTGTTGGCTCTGCTACCCGCGGAAAGCTTGCGGGCGATCCGCCAAGAAGGGCGCAAGTTCTTCACAGGAGGTAGAGCAAGATGGCAGCGAAGCCTGGCGACACGATTAGGGCACCGTCAGAAAAGGTCGGCCAGCCGGAACGCCGCGGGAAGATCGTCGAGGTTCTCGGCGACGAAGCGCACCGGAGGTTCAAGGTCCGCTGGGATGACGCTCACGAGACCGTGCTCGTTCCCGGTCCCGACGTCAGCGTCGAGAGCGCTTCCCGACCTCGACGGAGATAGCCGCAGCCACGATGGTGGCCGAAGCCGCTGCCGATCCAGACAAGATTGACGCGAAGGTTGCTGAGCGCTTTGCCTGGAAGCCAGGCGACATTACAATCACGCACCCCTGCCCAATCAGCCCAATCTGCTCAGCTACGACGCGCTGGACTTCTTGACGCCGGGCCGATCCGGATCGCGTTCCGCCAATCGCCCCAGGTAGCCCTTCCCGGTTCCAAGGTTCTTGTTCAGGCCCCCGTCGATTTTTGGATGTAGGTCGCCAGTAACTAGGTCGACGTATTCCCAACTGAAAATGCCCTTCGATCGGGTCAATGAGCGTTCCATAGAGTCGCCTTGTCCGATATTTGCTATCCTGGCCGAGAAAGCAACTGCCACGTGCTTTCGTGCAACCCTGCCGAGAAGTTGCCCGCCGAGCAGAGTTATAGGCACTCGGGGCGAAGCTCTCGGCAGCGAGCGAGACGCCGGTCTCGGTTGCAGCGTTCAGAACGGCTTCAGCGAGCTTGGCGCTGTCTCCCGAGCAAGTCAGCGTCACGCCACCCCCAATGGTGTCGCTTCCAGCCGAGGTCCGTTCCGTGGTCATCCTTCAGATAGAGCGTGCGCTTTCCTCCCTGACGCCGGGGCCGAAGGTAGTAGAAGCGCATCCAGCCCGCGATGATTGCCTCCATCCGTGGGTTGGTTGGCGGGAGTGGATCGAGGAAACTCCCTGAAATCTCGGGTCTGCGACGATCTGATTCCTCAGCAGGTGGGAAGGCGAGGCTGATGTCTCGAAGTGCCGCTTCAACCTCGACGGTGGCCAAGCGTTGTTCGAACCGACCGAACTTCTCCACAAGCTGGTCAACGCCGAGCACCCTTATGCCGTCGACGGTTTCCGAGCGTCGGTTTCGGTCCTGCTCTCCAGCGAGAGCGAGGAAGCCCCGAACGATGACTTGGGGTTGAGCGTCGCGGAATGCAGCCTCGACCTCAGCAACCCTGGCGGTGCACTCCGTTCAGGTCCTTGGCGCGGTTGTGGCCCTCCAAGAGGCAGTCGCGCGCCGAGAGAGTCACCCGCGCCGGTCCAGGACTTGGCGTCGATGACGGCGACGCCAGCCGGGCCGACCGCGAGGAGGTCGATATTGCCTCCATTGGGCGACGCCCTGTCATAAAGCGGGTGCCAGTCTTCCGCTGTCAATGGCGCAAACGCTTCTGCGAGGGCCTCCTCTCCGGCTGCGCCCGCCGCGAGCTTTGCCGAGCGAACTGAAGCCCACTCCGCCTTGTTCTGGTAATAACCAGATACCTCGGAGAGTCGTCTGGCCTGCTCACGGGCAGAATCACCGGCAGT
>CAWILM010000009.1:0-100468 GCA_963836935.1 uncultured Acidimicrobiaceae bacterium | reverse complement strand
CATCGTCGTCGACGGATCCAACATCGCCACCGAGGGCCGCTCCCTGCCGAGCCTGAAACAGCTGGAAGAAGCCGTTGGCCGAGCTGCCGGCGAGACCACCCGAACGCCGAGATCACAGTCATCGTCGACGCCACCTTCGCGCACAGGATCGACCCCTCCGAGCTGCGGCGCTTCGAGCAGGCCAGCGTCGCGCGGCGAGTACGTCCATCCACCCGCCGGGGCAATCGGGCGCGAGGGACCGCGTTCTTGCTGCGTGTTGCCGAGAAAGTCGACGCGCAGCAGTGCTGTCGAACGACTCGTTCCAGGAGTTCCACGGTGAGCATCCCTGGTTGTTCGAACGAGGCCGCCTTCTCGGCGGCACACCGGTTCCGGGCATCGGGTGGATCTTCAGCCCCCGCCGACCTGCTCGCGCGGCCCCGGAGCCACCAAGCCGTGCGGGAGACGGTGCGGGCCAAAAAGCGCGTGACCAAGGCCATCGCCGTGGCGACGAAGGAGGTGGTCGCAACCCGCCGGTCGGCCGTCCGGCATGGCGCCCTCCCCAGGACGCTCGAGGAGCCGCAAGAGCGACGGCGTGCCCGAGCCCGTGATGGCAAAGCGACCGGGTCGCGCGCCGCAGGCAAACCCACCCCCCTTGCGGTGAACGACCCTCTGGCCTTCATACGCTTCATTGCCGCGCATCCGCTCGGCGAACAGGTCGAAGGTGAGGTCGAGGGTTACACCTCCCATGGTGCGGTTGTGAGGGTCGGAGAGATGCGCTGCCACGTCCCGCTCGCCAACCTGGGCGATCCGGCTCCACGCAGCGCCCGGCAGGTCCTGAAAAGCGCCACCAACGCGGAATGTTCGTGCTGACGGCCCTGGACCCGCAACGGCGTGGTGCCGAGCTCGGCGCTGCCGGGTGCATCGCCGACGTGTCCGGTCACCCTCGCCGAAGGAGACCGTGGCGGCGGAGGTCCGTCTCGCTCAACCGCCGCGCAAGCGCGCAGATGTCCTGGGCTCTCAGGCTTCGAAGCCGGTGGAGAAGGTGTCGACGGTACCGAAGCCGGCGAAGAGGGCGGTGACGGCGAAAGTGGCGGCACCGGAGAAAGCGGCAGCAAAGGCCATGCCGCCGGCAAAGGCCACGCCGCCGGCAAAGGCAGGGAGGCCGGCCAAGGCGACCTTGGCGGCGAAGGTGGCAGCAAAGACGACCTCGTCAGAGCCAAGGCCGGCGAGGAAGGTGGCAGCGGCGAAAGTGGCCGCCAAGAACCAAGCCGTCGCGAAGCGGGCTGCACCCAAGGTCCCGGTTGCACCTCCACGTCGGAAGATGGCTGCAGTGGCGCAGGTACCGGTGGCCAAGAAGCCGCCTGCCGCGAAGAAGGCCGTCGACCGCGAAAGATTGCGCCAACACGAAGGGCCGAGTCCAAACCTCCGGCGACGCAGAGCGCATCAACGCGCGTCGCCAAGCCATACCGGTGCGCGCCAATCAGTGCGCCTGACTGCGGGCGCGCCGACAAGATCACCCGAGCGGGCGCCTGCCGGTCCCCAGCCGCGGGCACCGAGGTCCCCCCGGACGACGGCGAACGCGAGCCGCACGGAATCGGAGACCGCCGACCGTAGTCGCCGGGGAACGCGCTCAGCATCGTGTCATCGCGGCAAACCACACGTCTCGGCTCGACCGCCCGGTAGCGTGGCGGTGTGGCGAAGGTCTCTATCGAACGACTCATCCCTCACAGGGCGCCTTTTTCTGCTCGTGTCGGAGATCGTTGAGCTGGTCCCCGCCACCTCGGCGCACGGCCGCTGGCACCTCACCGGGGAGGAGGGAGTTCTTCGGCAGGCCACTTCCCCGGGAACCCGGTTCTGCCGGGCGTCTTGATGGTGGAGTCCCTGGCCCAGTTGGCCAGGCCGCGGCGGTGCTCGCCGACGAGCGCTACAAGGACCGGCTTCCGTTGTTCGGGGGCATCGACCAGGCGCGCTTCAGGCGCCAGGTCCGTCCAGGCGACACCTTGGACCTGAACGTCTCGATCGGGCACTTGTCGGCGCGTTCGGGGCGAGGGCACGGGGTCGTGAGGCGTCGACGGTCATGTCGCCTGCGAGGCCGAGCTGTTGTTCGTGTTCGGCACCGCCGAACGGACTGAGGCGGGCAAATCGATGCGGATCGCCACTTGGAACGTGAACTCGATGCGGGCCCGGGCTTGAGCGCGTCGAGGACTGGCTGGCCAAGGTCGAGCCGGACGTGTGCTGTTTCCAGGAGACCAAGCTGACCGACGAAGCCTTCCCCGCCGATCGGTTCGAGAAACTGGGCTACGAGGTCGCCCATCACGGTGACGGCCGTTGGAACGGCGTAGCCATAGCCTCCCGGGTCGGTCTCACGGATGCCGAGCACGGGTTCGCCGGGGGCGCCGAGACAGGCGAACCCGTCGAGTGCCGCTTGATCAGCGCCGCTTGCGGCGGGATACGGGTGAAGAGCGTCTATGTCCCGAACGGCCGTGCTGTCGAGAGCGAGCACTTCCAGGCCAAGCTCGCCTTCTTGCACACGTTACGGCGACACCTCGACGAAAGCGGTGAGCCGAGCGACCCGGTCGTGCTATCTGGAGACTTCAACGTGGCCCCCGACGACATCGACGTCTTCGATCCGGCGTTCTTCGTGGGTTCCACTCACGTGACCCGACAGGAGCGGGAGGCGTTGGCGGAGGTGCTCGATTTCGGGCTGACCGACGTCTTCCGCGCCTGCTATCCCACCACGCCCCACCTGTTCACGTGGGGGGACTATCGCGCCGGCGATTTCCATTCTTGGTCGCGGGATGCGGATCGATCTCGTGCTGATGACCCAGCCGTTCGCGAAGTGGGTGACGTTCGTTCTCGTCGACCGCAACGCCCGGAAGGGCAAACGGCCGCTGCCGACCACGCACCGGTCGTGGTGGAGGTCCGTTACCCTGCGACTCCGGCACTTGACGGGCCTCATCACGAGTGTAGATCTCCCACTGAGAGTGGTCGGAGCAGTACCCAAAGAGCCGGCTGAAGGGGAAGACTTCAGGTGAGCGTGTCAGAGGCCGATTACCCAACGGGCGGGCCTATGCGGGGGCGAGAGAGATGAACGGAACAGTGCCTCTACGAGCCCCTTGGGCTCCTTTGCTGTGGAATTGGCCTCCGCCAGGGCGGCTGCTCGATAGTCGCCCCCTGGGGCGAGTAGCCACTGCTCATGTCCCGGCCCGCGACGACCGATAAGAGATATGTGGTGCAGCATCGCCGAAATGCCCACGGGCTGAGCGCCGCGGCCGCCTCTTGCCCGCGTCGCCTCGATGACCCCCTGACTGCCGGCTCAAATCCGGCCCGCCCACGGCGGGACAACGGCTCGTCGCTGATCGAAGTCATTGTGGCCGTCGCGATCCTCGCGATCATCAGCCTCCCGGTTGCCCGCTTCATCGTCCAGACCGGCTTCTCAGCGAGCCAGTCCGCATTCGCGTCGAGGCGACGAACGTCGCCGAGAGCGAGATCGAGAGCCTGCAGAACCTGGCGTCGTTCGGGAACATCCTGTCCGGCCAGCAGACACTCGCACCGGTCACAATCGCAGAGAACGGCGGGACAAAGTACCAAGTCTTCAATGTCGCCGCGAACTATTCGCTCCAGACCGACAGCGGCGACACCGGGAAATCGGTCTGCACGCTGGCTTCAGGGGATGCTCTGCCTCCCGAGATCTGGAACGTGACCGTCACTGTCGCCTGGAAGAACTCCTCCGGGGTGGTTCAGGGCTCGGTGACCGAGGGGACCTTCCTCGCTACCGAGGCAGGTGGGTCCATCCCGGCGACATCGGGCGAGCTGGCAGTGCCCGTCGTGGACGTCAACGGGAATGCCTATACGGCGTCCGTGGTGCCGATCAGCGTCGTGGGCACCTGGGCGGGCTCCGGCACGCAGCCCTCGATCCCGTTGGGCGAGATGGTCACCGCGAGCGGCAACACGGGCACCACCGGCTGCGCGGTCTTCCCGAACCTCGATCCCGCCACGGGTTGGCAGTACACGGTCTGCATCGGGACCACGAGCACGTGCCCGGTCCCGGCCGCGACCGCCAACACGAGTGTCGTGACATCGCAGGAGCTGCCCGGAATCTGTCAATGGCTCATTGGCCACCACGCCGGCGTTCTCCGAGGGCCCCATCAACTTGTCGTTCGGGACGGCCACCGTGGCGAGCCCGATCAGCGTCGATCCCGGGGTCAGTGTCGCGGTCTCCTACGTAACCCAGTGCGCCGGTCCTGCGAGTACGACTGGCACCTGTTTGAACCTCGTGGGCGGTACCGTCCCCGCGGCGGCGCCGGACATGCCCATCACCGTGGAATCTGCCCACCTCACAGGGGCGAACAACACGTTCCCCTTCGACACCTACACGGCACCGCAGCAGATCACCTCGGTAATGCTATATCCCGGGAGCGACTACGAGTGCTGGGCCGGCGACACACCCGACAGCGCTCCGACCTACACGATCAGCGGCACCCCCATCTACGCGGGTGTCACCCCTACCTCGTGCAACACCACCGTGTCGTCGCCGTCGGCGGCGTTGCCCGTCTACCCGGTCGTGATCAAAGGGACCTACACCGGTTTGGTCGCGACGCCGACCGCCACCGAGTACCTCGGGCCGAACGAGACGATCGTGCTCAATCCCCTCACGGGAGGCTCAGGGAGCAAGAGCTACACGGGGCTTCCCCTGGGGGAGTACGAGCTGGGCTACAAGACGACGGCGGGCTCCGGCTTTCTCACCCCCCCGGAATGGATCTGGGTGACTCCGTCGGGCGTGTACTATTCCACGTCGGCGCAGACATCGGGGCCGACCGGAACGCTGGCGGGCCCTGGTAACGCGATCTCGGTGACGCTATGAAGCCCGGAGCTCGCTCCCGCGCGGTCTCGCCGCTCGCGCGAAGCCACGGGCGCGCCGAGAGAATCCGCCAGGGTGGCGATGCCGGCTTCACCCTCATCGAGCTCATCGTGACGATGGCCATCATGCTCGTGATCATGGCGGTCATGTCGGCGTTCATGGTGGGCTTCCAACAGCAGAACGAGAACGTCGGGGCGACGGTGAACGGGGCACGCCAAGCCCAGATTGCCGGTACCGCCCTGATCCAGTACTTGCGGGCCACGGTGCAAATCGTGGGCAGCCCTCCCATCAACGGCACTTGCCGGAGTCCTACGACGCTGAACACCACACCGGTCCTGGCCAACGCGGGCACCAACAGCCTGGGCGTCGTGGCCGACGTAGGTACCCCCGCCGCCGCCGAGACGCCGACCCTGACGCCCGTCTACGTGACCTACACGCCGGGCACTCGTCCCCTCCCCTACGGCACTGGCACGCTGAGCGTGCAATTCGGGTACAACGGCGGTACAGGCTGCACGGTGCGCGTCGTCAAGACCTTCTACATGCTTGCTCCGAGCACGCCAATCTTCACCTACTACGCGTACACGTCGGCGCCGTACACCTCACCGCCCAACACGACGAACCTGCAAGGCACGATTGCGCCGATCCCGTCAGGCTCGTTGTCCGCTTGCTTGTCGAGCATCGTTGCCATCGGGATCGATGCGACCTTCTTCGCAGGCCCCAGGGCTGTGCCGACCCACGGCTACGCGGCAGACGTCGCGACCACGTTGAACACCATCGTGTATCTACACAACACCATCGCGTACGGACTGCCGGCCACGACGACGACCACGGTCGTGACCGGGACCACACTTGCGAACCAGTGTTGAGGTTTAGGCAACCATGATCCGACAAGACAAGATACCCGGGGGTGGCATCGGCGGCCGGACGCGCCACGCCCTGGTCGTGCGGCAGTCGTTGGCGCGAGGCGACGGCGGCCAGGCCCTGGTCCTGTCGTTGATAGTGATCCTGCTCATCTCGCTCCTGGTGCCCGTCGTCCTGGCCAACGTGTTGAGCGAGAACACCAACTCAGCGCATGGAACCGACTTCGAGTCTGCACTGGCTGCAGCCGAGGCGGGAGTCCAGCAGTACAGGAACTTCCTGGACATCGACTCTAAC
This sequence comes from uncultured Acidimicrobiaceae bacterium, assembly GCA_963836935.1. Lineage (GTDB taxonomy): Bacteria > Actinomycetota > Acidimicrobiia > Acidimicrobiales > Bog-793 > Fen-455. Next base: position 94,473 of record CAWILM010000009.1, on the reverse strand, counting down.
TACTGGCGCTACAGCGCGAGCAGCCTGCCCCCGGGCGGAGACCCTGCGATGGTTCAGGGAGGCTGGCAGCAGATCGCGAACACGCAACCGAAGGAATGGTTCCACTATCTGCCAAACATCCACTTCCTCCCGACTGGCAGTGGGCCGAACACACCTGCCGTGCTGCTCACGGTGACGGGTCGGGCGGGAGCGCCGCACAACTACTCCTACCGCACTATCCAGGTCACCTTCGAGACCACCGGTCTTCTCACCGATGCGTACTTCTCGCAGTACGAGACGCTTGACCCCCAACAGGACACCGCGCAAGCAACCGTCACGACCGGCCCGGTCGGGAATCAATCGGTCACCACGCTCACGCCGTACGCCGTGAGCTTGCCGGCTCCTGTGCCAGCGACCAACGGCACGACGCAGAATCTCTGGGGGGCGCTGTGCCAGTACGACGACTGGCAGTCCAACAAGTTCATCGACTCCCTTGGCACGCCGGTCTCCTCGGGCGGTTCGGGAGGAACCGCCATCGGAAACCCTTACAAGGGTGGCAACTACAACAGCACTTACCCTTACTACGGACCGTGGCGGGGGAACGAACCGGACAGCGGTCAAAACCAGAACCAGTTCACCTACAGCACTGGTAGTGGCAGCACTTTCTGGCAAGTCGTCGTGACAGACCCTTGTGGGCCTGTTTACAATTTCGTGAGCGGCGAGAGCTTCGAAGGGCCGGTTTACACCGACGACCAGCTCTGGATCTGCAACCCACGCGGGAACAACGGCAGCGGCCCGACTTTCAGTGACGGCATCGAGGTCGGCGACATGCCTGCCGAGGGATTCCCTTACGCGTACACGCAGTGGCCGGCTGAGCCCGGGAGCACTGCTCCCGGGTGGATCGATGACGGCGGCTTGAACTGGGACGGTAGTTGCGGCGGCTATGGCGGCAACAGCAATGGCCAGAGTTTCGGCACGGCTGGAGTCCGAGGTGTGCCACAGGTGTCACCTCAGAACGTGGATACTGTCCTGCTGCAGCAGGCCAAGATCAACGGCTGCGTTTACACGGGCCCGACCATGATCGAGTTCGTCCCCGGAGGGACCTACAACGTCTGGAGCCCCGAGTCCGCCGGCACCACGACCGGCTACGGTGCCGAGGCAGGCCAATGTGGGAGTTTCAGCACTTCCACCGCGGCCGGCGCCTTCGTTCAGAACCTCGCTATACCCTCGGGCGGGCTTCTCATGTACGTGACCAATCTTCCTTCCTCGGCCACTCCCCCCGCGGTTGCGCCGTATATCGCAGCAGGTGTCCTTCCCACCCAGGCAACCTGCCTGAACCCCTGGAAGCCGTACTCGCCGGCCACGTCGCAGGTCAACTCACAGACCTGCGCTGTCGTTTCGAGAGAGGGGGACGTCGTGGTCGAGGGCGAGGTCGAGGGCCAGGTCACCCTCAGCTCGCAGAGCAACATAATCGTCAGCCGTGATCTCACCTACGAGTGCGCCGACTCGTCCGGTTCTGGAGGCGTCTCTCAGCAGCAGTCGTCGTCGTATGTGCTCGCGAACCTCTGCTACACGGAGTCCACGCCTGACGTGCTGGGTCTCGTCGCCAACGGCGACGTCGTCATCAGCAAGCCCGCACCGGCAAACTCTGGTTCATTGCAGAATGGGTTCCCGGGCACGTGCGACTCCGAGGTCAGCGGCGGAGGCTGCTCGCCGACGACATCGCCCGTGGGGGCGGGTACAAATCCTCCCGGGGTTAACGACGACAACGTTCCCATTCAGACAGAGCCCTACGAGTGGCCGCCGATCAGCCCCGCGGGGTATACTGAGTTCTGCGGGGGTCAAGGCGTGGGAACTCAAGACGGTACAGAGACACCTCAGACTACTGCCGACGTCGTGCCGGACTGCGAGCTCCAGAACCCCGTCATAGATGCCGCCATCGTGGCCCTTGGCGGCTCGCTCGCCGACGAGGACTGGGATGCCGGGCCCAACAATGCCGGATCTGCGTGGGTATACGGGACAGATGTCTCCTGGGTTCGCGGCCCGTTCGGTTATTCAGGCGCCACCGGCTACTACAAGGAGTTCTCCTACGACACGCGGCTGTTGTACCTGTCACCGCCGGAGATCAGCCTCGTCGCCGGCCTCACCTGGAACGCATCGAACTGGGTGACGTGCGGGTCGGTGAATGACGTGAACGTGACGAACCCAAGCGCCGCCGGAGTCTGCCCGGTCATCAACGGCATTTCCGGATGACAGCGCCGTTCACAACAGCCTCAAGAGCCCGCCACTGACAGGGTCGGAGCGCGACCAGGAGGTCATGTGGCGAGCCGCCCGGCTCCGCGACGGCTCCAAGTCGTAAACGGGGTCGCTCGATGGACTTCGGGCCCGTGAAGGGCTTGTGAAAGCCTGAGTGCTCCGGCAGCGCCCGCTTCGTCCACCAGCGCAGGAGCCGAGAGGCCGATGAGCCTGTCAGTGGACGGGCAGGCCCCAGAGAGGGAACCAGCGTTCGAGTTCGGGTTCCATCGAGAGGTCCTGGGCCAAGGTGACCTGCAGCAGACGCTCGCGGTCCGAATCGCGTTTTTCTGCGACCGGGAGTGGCACGAACGGATAGAACGTGCCCCGCTTGTACAGATAGACGAGATAGGTGCCCGCCACTTTCGGTGCACCAGTCGCGGCTGCGGGATCGGCGGCGCCACCCGGGATCGGGGTGAAACCGAAGACCGAGCAGAGCAGTTGCGGACCCCAGCCGTGCTCCTCGAGCGTCGTGTTGACGACATGGACCTGGTTGATCAGGTCGCCGAAGTCGTCATCTTCGATCACGATCCACCGGTAGCCGTAGGAGTCGGACTCCTCGTGGATCTTGGCGTCGTCGCCGAGGTCGAGCAACTGCTCGACCTCGGAAGCGGTCTCGGCGAACTGCTGTCCCGTGGCCGGCTTGAAGCAGACCCCCGCCTTGCCGGTGGGCCGCAGTCCCATCGAGGCCTCGAGGGTGATCTGAGCACCGGGGAGCCCGAAAAGGTGGTCCAGGTCGGGCTTGACGGGCTTGGTCCGGCCCAAAAGCGCGTCGAACAGCTTCACGCGGCGCGCCCCATCTGGGCTTCCAGCTCGGTCAGCTGCTGCAGGCGGCGCTCGAGGGTGGGGTGGGTGGAGAACAGCGTCGAGAGGCTCACGCCACGCCCCTTGGCGAACGCGGGGGCGAAGAAGAAGGCGTTGAAGTGCTCCGCCGAGCGGAGGTCGCGCGTCGGGATCCGCGACATCTCCCCGGTCACTTTGACCAGGGCCTGGGCGAGGAGCCGGGGCTGGCCGATGAGGATCGCCCCCGACCGGTCCGCCGCCAGCTCCCGGTAGCGCGAGAGGGTCCTGATGAGCAGGAAGCTGATGGCGTAGATCACAGCGGAGAACAGGAGCATCCCGAGCTCGAGGATGGCCAGCTGGCCACCCGCGTTCCCGCCGCCGCCCCGGCCCCTGTTGCCCCCGCCGCCTCCGAAACCGCCGAACAACCCGGCGTAGAGCAGCACGCGGGTGAGCAGGCCGGCCAGGATCCCGAGGAAGCTGGCGATGGTCATGACGGCGACGTCACGGTGGGCGACATGCGACAGCTCGTGCGCCAGCACGGCCTCGAGCTCGGGCTCGTTGAGGCGCCGCAGGATGCCCGTCGTGACGCACACGACGGCGTGCTTCTGGTCGCGACCGGTCGCGAAGGCGTTCGGCATGTCGACATCGGCGATCGCCACCTTGGGCTTGGGCATGTCGGCCATGGCGCACAGCCGGTCGACGACGCCGTGAAGCTGAGGCGCCTGTTCCCGGGTGACCATCTTGCCCTTCATGGAGTACAACGCGATCCGGTCCGAGTAGAAGTACTGCACGAAGAGCACGACGAGCGCGATGACGATGATGAAGACGAGCTTGACGCCTACGAGGAAGAGCACCGTGACGAACAGGGCGTAAAGGAGCCCCAGCAGGAAGACCGTCGTCATCATGCGGGCCGTGAGCCCGCGGTCCGCGGGATAGCGAGTGCGGGGTGACAAGGGGCTCAGGACTCCCCGACGTCCTCGGATGCCAGGAACTCGCGCAGCTCGGCGAGAGTCGCTGTCTCGTGCGGCACCGTCAGCCCTGAGGGCACGAAACGATCTGGCGGAATGGGTTTGCCCTCCGATCGCACGGTCTTGACCAACCGTGTGAGCACGTCACGGAAACTGGTCTCGTCATTGGAATCGAGGGCCGCGACCAGCTTCTTGTCGAGCTCCTCCATCGCGGCGACCTGGCTGTCCTGGAGCTCGTACTGGCCTTCGCCGAGAATGCGCACGATCATGACGCACTGCCCGCATCGTCGAGGGAGAACGGGTCGGCCGCCGTCTTGGATGCTCCCGCAGCCGGTTCGTGCACGACCTCACCGTCGACCGGCTCGTCTGCGGCCGCGCTGCCGGCGCCCAGCTCGCCGCTCGGCGCCGCCGCCGGGGGACTGAGCTGGGCCTTCATCTGGGCGAGCTGGAGCTGCACGTCACTGGAGGCGGCCGCCTTGTCGAGCTCGGCCTGGATCGGGTCCGACGACCCGGACAGGTCCGTGAGGGTCCCCGACGCCAAGAGCTCGTCGACCGCGCCCGCGCGGGCCTGCATCTGGGCGATCTTGTCCTGGGCCCGTTGCATGGCGAGGCCGGTGTCGCTCATCGACTCCGAGATCCCCGAGACCGCTTCGCCGATGCGGGTCTGGGCCTGAGCCGCCGTATAGGAGGCCTTCAGGGTCTCCTTCTGGGTGCGGAAGGCCTCGACACGTGCCTGGAGCTGCTGGGTGGTCGCCTCGAGGCGCTCCTGCTGTTGGGCGAGCTGCTCGTGCTGGGTCTTGAGACCCTCGAGCTGTGTGGCGATCCCTGACCGCCGGGTGAGGGCCTGGGTGGCCAGGTCCTCGCGGTTCTGCGCCAGTGCCTGGCGCGCCTGGTCCTGCAGCTTGGCGGCAGCCTGCTGCAGTTGTTGGGCCTGCAGCTCGATGCGCTTCTTGGCCGTCGCGACATCGGCCAGCCCGCGCTTTACCTGCTGCAGCTGCTCGATCTGCTTCTCATAGGAGAGATCAAGCGTTTCGCGGGGATCCTCCGCCTTATCGAGGACCTTATTTGCCTTCGCCTGGACGATGTTCGTCAGGCGCTTCATTACACCCATTTGCGCTCCCTTGACGGTCTTGCTCCAGCATAGGCGGGCCGGAGGCTCCGGCTCACAGCGCCACTAGCGTTGCCAGCCATGGACGACCAGCTCTGCATACTGACCGTGCACGCGCATCCCGACGACGAGGCGTCCAAAGGTGCCGGGACCATCGCGAAATATCACGCTGCAGGTGTGCACACGGTCCTTGTGACCTGTACCGGTGGCGAGGAGGGCGACATCCTCAACCCCATCATGGACACCCCCGAGGTGCGGGCCGACATCGCCGGGGTGCGTCGGCGCGAGCTCGACCAAGCCGCAGAGATCATCGGCTACAACGAGTTGGTCCTCCTCGGCTACCGCGACTCGGGCATGCCGGGCGCGAAGGCGAACTCCGATCCGCGCGCTTTCGCGGCCTACCCGCTCGCCGAGACCGTGGAGCGCCTCGTCGCCGAGATCCGCCGGGTGCGCCCCCAGGTCGTCATCACCTACGGCGACGACCACGAGCACTACCCCCACCCGGACCACATCCGGGTGCACGACATCTCGGTGGCGGCCTTCGACGTCTCGGGCGATGCGAGGGCCTTCCCGGCGGCCGGGGAGCCTTTCCAGCCTTTGAAGCTCTACTACTCGGTCTGGTCGAGGGCGCGGATCCTGGAAACGCACGCGAAGTTCCTCGAGTTGGGCATGGAGTCGCCCTTCGACGAGAGCTGGCTGGAACGTCCCGGTGACGACGACAAGATCACCACCTCGATCGACCTGACGGGCTTCGAGGACATTCGCCGGCTGGCTCTGCTCGCGCACGCCACCCAGGTCGACCCGAGCTCGAAGTACTGGTTCGGGCTGCCCCCGGAGATCATGATGACCATCCATCCCCAGGACGACTACGTCCTGGCGCGCAGCCTCGTCGAGACAGAGCTTCCCGAGGACGATCTGTTCGCAGGCGTACGCCATCCGGCGAGCCGGTAGCATCCGCCCGCGGCAAGGATGTAGGCACGCGGTGCCGGCGGAGACGCCACCGGCGCACTGAGGAGGACGACATGGCTAAGTGGCTGACTCAGGAGTGGCTGGACGAGGGAAGAAAGCTTGCCGAGGGACAACCGGAGCGCCCGGGAGCTACCGCGAGGCTGCAGTACGTGATCACCGGCGGGCCCGAAGGCGACATCCGCTACTACTGGGTGCTTGAGAACGGCAAGCTCCTCGAGTCAAGGCTCGGCGAGCTGCCCGATGCCGAGGTGACGCTCACAGAAAGCTACGAGGACGCCCTGCGCATCCAGAAGAACGAGCTCGACGCCAACGCCGCGTTCATGCAGGGTCGCGTGAAGGTGAGCGGCAACATGGCAAAGCTCATGGCGTTGTTGCCGATCACGAACTCGGCGGAGTACAAGCAGCTCCAGCTCGACACCTTGGAGATCACCGAGTTCTGATCCACCCGACGCCGGCGGTCGGGCGGTCGGTGGTGTCTCCGGGCCGGCCGGCTCAGCGGCCGCGCATCAGGTCGCGGAGAGCCCGGTAGCCGAGGAACGTCACCCGGGCTTCGTCCGCCGCCGCGATGAGGGTGGCCTGGCTCGAGAGCAGCCCGCGGTCGTGGGTGCGTTGCTGCCAGTCGGGCGCGGCGGCGCGCAGCTCGGGCGTATCGAGTGCCGGGCGTAGGCAGACCTCGGTGACCCCGGGTTCGATCCCGGCGAACAATTCGGCGAGTTGCGCCTTCAGGTGCGCGTCGTCTGTTCCCGTGCTGCCGGAAGCGGAACCCGCCCGTCTTCCCGGCGGCCTCCCCGCCCTATCGCCGGTCCGGATGACGCGATCAGGTGACACCACGCCCCGCTCGGCGGCGAGCGACCGGAACGGGAATCCCGCGAGTCGCTCCGCGCTGGCGTCCGGCAAGCGCAGCGGCAGGCCGAACTCCTCGGCTAGGTCCAAGAAAACGTCGAAGAACTCCGGCTTGAGCTGAACGGCGCCGAGGTGGGCGTCGAGATGGCTCACGTCGAATCCCCAGTAGATGGCCCGCTCGAGCTGAGCCCGGCACTCACGACGGACCTCGTCGAGGTCGGCGTGGTCCCAGAGGTCGGCCGGCGTCCGCGGGAAGCCGCCGTCACCGTCGAGCAGGGACGGGGCGTGCGTGATCGGTCCCCAGCGGTACAGGTCGTGCTCGGCGTTGAGCGTCAGACCGACGCCGATGTCCTCACCCCGGTACTGCGCCGCGGCACCCCGCGCCCACGGGGCGGGCACCGGCCAGCGTCGCGGCAGTGGCGGTCCCGTTGCGCAGCGCCTCGTAGATGGCGGCGTTCCCGGCGTGGAACACCCCGAAGGCTCGGCGCAGCTCAGAACGAGCACGCGGTCGCCGGGGCCGTACCCGAGTCGCTCAACCAGTGCGGTCACCGGAACGACGGTAGCCGCGGTGCGCCGAGCAGCCAACCATCGCGCATCGGTTCGCGGGGCGACCGCGCGCAGGACGAACCACCTGCTCACACCGATGAGGAACGTGGCACACTGACGCGATGGTGTTCTCTGGCATTCTGGCCTCGGGCGATGTCGTGGGCGGGATCGTCGCAGGCGTGGTCGTCCTGGCGATCGTGGTGATGATCGTCTCTCGTTCGTTCCTGACGGTCGTGACCGAGTACCAACGGGCGGTGTTCTTCCGCTTCGGGCGAATCCGGGCGCAGGCCAAAGGCCCGGGCCTGATCTTCCGCATCCCCGCCGTCGACCGGGTCGTCAAGGTGAACCTCCGGGTCGAAGTCGTCGACATTCCCCCCCAGTCAGCAATCACGGCCGACAACGTCACGTTGCAGGTCGATGCAGTCGTCTATTTTCGGGTCGACGACCCCGTCCGGGCCATCGTCGGAGTGGACAACTTCCGCCTCGCCAGCCAGCGCATCGCCATGACGAGCCTCCGCTCGATCATCGGCCGCCATGACGCTCGACAATCTCCTCGCGCACCGGGAGGACATCAACAACGAGCTCAAGGCTCAGATCGCGCTGTCAACCCAAGGTTTCGGCGTCGAGGTGCACGAGGTCCAGATCCGCGACATCTCCCTCCCGGGAGAGCTCGTGCGGGCGATGTCCCGCCAGGCCGAGGCGGAACGGGAGCGCCGGGCCAAGGTGATCGCCGCGACCGGCGAGCCTCGAGGCGTCCAGAGAGTTGTCGGAGGCGGCGACGATGCTCGCCTCGTCGCCCGGGTCGATGCAGCTGCGCTCGCTGCAGACCCTGGCGGAGGTCGCGACCGAGCACAGCTCCACCTTGATCTTCCCCATCCCGATCGAGCTGCTCGAGTTCCTGCGGCGCCCCGGCGCGCCGGACGATGCCAGCCCGTTCGCCGTGCCGCCTCCGCGCCGGCCGAGCTCGCCCGACCCCGCACCGCCTGCGGCCGTCGCGACCGTTCCGGGCGCCGCCGCCGAAGCTCGGGACGGCGGCAGCGGCTGACGGCGAAGCAGCGGCCGGGGCCTGATCGGTCTTGGTGGGGGCGAGGTGCTCGCGCCCCGCCCCGGGCACGAAGTGGGTTTCTCAGGCGTCCATCAGCCGGCGGACTGGCGGTCGAGAGGGACGAGCCGCCTGCCCAAACGGCCGAGCACCAAGCCGATTGCGACGCCGCCGACGACGTCGGAGGCATGGTGGATCTTCGTGTGGATGCGGCTGAGCGCCACCACGCTCGCCGCGGCGTAGTAGAGCGGGGCAAGCCTCTCATCCTCGGCCAGCAGCGTCGCGGCGCAGAACGCGGCGGTGGCGTGACCGGAAGGGAAGCTCGAAGAGATCGGCTGGCGGAACGGGAGCGGGTGTGCCTCCATGGGCCTCGGGCGTCGCCTACGGAAGAGGGACTTCACCCCGATGTTGACCAGGACGGACTCGATCCCGGTCGCCGCGATCGCCCGCACTCCTGCCCGGGTGTCGCCAGGACGTCCGCGAAGCACTCTCCAGAGACCGAGGGCAGTCCACACAAGGCCGAAGTCGCCGAGCGCCGTGGCCGTGTAGAAGACGCGATCCGCGATCGGGTTGCCTCGCAGCGGGGCGAAGATCTCGTCGACCCTTTCGTCGAGCGTCTTGACGAACGGACGAATCAAGCCGACAGGCTTTCTGTCCCGACGGCGGCGGTTCGGAACGCCGGAGAGCCGGACGCGGGTGATGCCGGTCGGGCAGGCTCCGCCGTGCCCAGCCGCGACGCGGCCAACGCCGGGTCGCCCCCGAAAGCGGGGCAGTAGGCCTGGAAGGCACAGAATCGGCACAGGCTCGACGGGTTGGGCCGGAAATCGTCCTCCCGGCATGCCCGTTCGATGGCGGACCAGACGCCCAGGGCGCGTTGACGGGTGCCCCGCATTGCCTGATCGGTTGGTGTAGCCGAGATGACGATGCGGTCCCGCAAGTACAGGAGGCGCACGACCGAGGGCCGCCTGCCCAGCTCGGCTTCGCACATGAGGGCGTACATCTGGACCCCGCTGAGGCGTGACTTGGATTGCTCGGAGCGCGGGGCGCGTCCCGTCTTGTAGTCGACGACCGCCAGATTGCCGTCCTCAAGCTCATCGAGGCGGTCGATGATGCCCCGCACCGTGACCCCGTCGAGATCGGTACTCAGGTTCAGCTCGAGCCCTACCGCGTTCACGTCGTCCGGGTCCTCGAGCTCCAGATACCGGTCCACGAGCAGACGCGCGTCGACAAGAAAGGCGGCTGTCTCGGCCTCGTCGAGCCCGAGGTACCCGATCTCGTCGCCAGCGATCAGCTCCGCCCAGGCCGTGTCCAGAGCCCGCTGGGCCGCAGCCCTGCTCCTGGATCCACGCGGGGACGCACTGAAGAGCAGCTCGAGCGCCCGGTGGACGAGCGTGCCCTTCAAGGCCGCCGGTGACGGTGGCTCCGGCAGGCGCTCGACGACGGAGAACCTGAAGGCGAGCGGGCAATTCGTAAAGGCGGTTATCTTCGAGGGAGACAGTGTGCCCGGAAGCGGCAGCTCGGTGACCGGAGAAACCATTGCCTCTAGGCTACGCCGGGGGTGGATCAAGGTCTCGGATCACCGAGTCGGCGACGGCCGACGGCGCCTCGAGGGGCCCGAAATGCCCGAGTCCCGGGAGCACCTGAGGCAGACATTCGTCAGACGTTCGAGGAGGGGCTCGAAAGCGGCCCGGCCGAAGCTGCGGCTCTCGGCGCCGCAGGCGACCGCGACGGGGCACTTGACCGCGTTGAGCCGGGAGAAGGCGGTGTGACGCAAGCCGCCCTCGTCTATGAGTGCCTCGTTCTCACCCCTGCAGCGGAGCCGTACCGATCCGTCAGGCAGGTCTTCGAAGCCGAACTCCACCTAGGCCGCGAGCGCGTCAGGGTGAAGGAGAACCGGGGGCCGCTTCGACGCGTAGTTCGCATAGGCCTCTTGCCGGCAGGAGAAGACCTTCCGTCGCCGCCTGGCCTTTCGCGCGAGCAGCGCCGACGGGTCGGGCACCGGGAGGGCGTCGGCGGCGAACACGACGGGCTCGAAGCAGTGGAGGGCCGAGAAGGTGCCGGGCCGTGCTTCCTCGGCGAGCAGGAGGGAGGCGCCCCACACGCGCGGCCGATGCCCACCGGACCTCGAGCCCGAAGGCGGCGACGGCGGTCAGGACGTCAGTCCCGAAACCGGCCCAGTTGAAGTTCCGGTCCGGCCGCACGCCGGATTCGCCGTGCCCACGGAGATCGAGCGCCAGACAGTGGAAACGGGTCCCGAGACGGTGTGCCAGCGGACCGAGCACTTGGGCGTGGAAGCCGGTCGCGTGCACGCGGAGGGGAGGCGGCCCGTCACCCCCGCGGTCGGGCAGGGCCAGGACGACGCCGTCGGGGGTCGCGGCTCGAGTGGGCGGCACTCCCGGGCAGGCTAACGGCTGGCCGGCGACCGCGATGGCAAGAACCGCCGTGAGCAGGCTAGAAAGTGAGGACCGTGCAACACCTTCTTTCCTCCTGGGGCTATCTCGCGCTTCTTCTTCTGACTTTCGCCGAAGCGGCGTGCGTGCCGATCCCGTCCGAGGTGACCCTCGGCTACGCCGGGTACCTGGCCTCGACGGGGCGGCTCGACATCGCGATCGTGATCGTTCTTGCCGTGTTCGGAGAGCTTCTCGGCTCGTTCGTGGGTTGGTCCATCGGCCGTTTCGGCGGGCGCCCTCTCGTGGAGAGGCTGGGTCGCTACGTTCTGCTCACGAACTCCGACCTGGACAGGACGGAGCGTTGGTTCCGCCGGCGCGGTGAGCCAGCGGTCTTCTTGGGGCGCATCCTGCCGGTCGTGCGCACCTTCATATCGATTCCCGCCGGTTTCGCTGAGATGGGCCTCGTGCGTTTCGGCGTGGCGACGTTCTCCGGCAGCGCCATCTGGTGCACGGCCACCGCCCTGGTTGGATACGAGCTGGGCGGGGAGTGGACCAAGATCACCAAGGGATTCAGGGCCGCGGGCTATGTACTTGTCGCTGTCGCCGTCGTCGTCATTGCCGCCTTCATCCTGCATCGCTTTGCGGCGGTGCGGCGCGAGCGCGCCACCCGCCGCTAGCCCCGGTCCGGGCGGCCCGCCCCGGTCTCAGCCCTTAGGGCAGTGGGCGGCCGAGACCCGCCCGGAGTTGGGACTGAGCTCGAGGCACGACTCGTCGACGGCCACGAAGTCGCTTGCCGGGATCTGCTTCATCATGTCGATGAGGGTGATCGGCCACTGCGGGAAGGCACTCCCCTGGAAGTACCAGTTGCTGCCGTTGTCGGCGAGTATCAGTCCATAGTGCTGCATGGCCCTTATGACCACCGCCAGCTGGGAACAGTACGGTGATCCGGCCTTGCAGATCTGAGAGGCGCTGAAGCCAGCGCTCAGCCTAAAGCGTGCTCCCATGGGGGGATAGTCCGCGCCGCAGGACCCTGCCTCGTGACGAGCCGGCCAGACGTAGGCGTCGTCGGTGCACTGGGCCGTGAAACGGATGGCATGGTCGACCCTGCCCGAGAGCACCTCCTGGTACTTGATGAGACCGGGCAGGATCGCCAGACCCGCCGCATCGGCCGAGGTCCAGCTCGCAGGACGAAGGGCGTTCGAGTTCAGGTTCCAGATGGCGCCCGAACCGGCGGTCGAAGCCGTCGGGGACACGTACTGCGCGTCGTACAGCTCGTAAAGGATGCACGTCGCCGGGTCGACCATCAGCGCGTGCCGGTCTCCCGATGCGTTCCGGCCGCCCTCGATCGGCGTGGTCGGGCCGAACGGGTAGGGCCCCTGTCGCTCTCGTCCGCGTACTCGAAGCGCAAGTGAATGAAGGCCTGCGTCTTGGGGTTGATGACCGTCCACGGGATGCCATAGGGATATCCGCCCTCATTGGGGCCGAAGTCCGGGTGGAGGTTCGTGGTGGAGGCGGCCATGTTCGCCATCCAGGTGGCGCTGTCCTTGTCGACCGGAAGCTTGGAGACGTCCGTGTTCCAGACGTTGTCGGCAGGAAACATCTGGCATTTCGGCGCGCCCGGCACCGCCGGTCCCCTCGGTGACGCCGTCCGCGGCACCGCCGTCGCGGCGGCCGCGTGCGGAACGAGAGGGTCGCTCGCGATGAGCAAAGGCAGGCACGCCACGGCGGCGACCTGTCCCAGGCGGAAATGCAGGCGCGATCTGTGGGAATGGTCCATCTTCGGAGTATCGGTCCCACCGGCGGCACCTTGAGCCCTTCTTGCGAGTCCGGCCGGGGAGCCCTACGGTCCTCGCGAAGGAGGGATCCCCCATGGACGAATTCGAGCAATTGCCGAAGGGGTCGGACGACCCCCTCGCCTACCTCCTCAAGGAGGCTGTCGGGCTGGCCCGCCAGGCGGGCGAGCTGACGCTCGGCTACTTCCGTTCTCCCGCGCTCGCCATCGAGCCGAAGAGTGACGGCTCGCCCGTGACCCAGGCTGACCGGCAGGCCGAGCGGCTCATCCGGGAAGAGCTCGAGCTGCGGCATCCCGGCGACGGCATACTCGGGGAAGAGGAGGACGAGAAGCCCAGTGCGACGGGCCGTCGCTGGATCGTCGACCCGATCGACGGGACTTTGGCCTTTACCCACGGCGTGGGCCTCTACTCCAACCTGCTGGCCCTCGAGGACGAGCAAGGCATCGCCGTTGGCGTGATCAACGTGCCCGCCCTCGGTGAGACGGTTTACGCGGCGCGAGGGCTGGGCTGTTACTGCAACGGCGAGCCTGCCCGGGTAAGCGACGGCGGAGAGCTGGCGGAGAGCTACCTGACTACGAGCAGCTTCGCCGAGTGGGACGAGACTGTGCTGTTGAGGGTGAAGCGATCCGGCATCGCCCTTCGGACGTGGGGGGACGGCTACGGCTATGCCCTCGTCGCGACCGGGAGGCTGGACGCCATGGCCGACGCGTGGGCCCAGCCCTACGACATCGCCGCGATGCCGGTCATCATCTCGGAAGCAGGCGGACGATTCACCGACTGGAGCGGTGCGCCAGGATTCGAGGGCGGTTCCGGGCTCGCTACCAACGGGCGCATCCACGAGGCGCTCCTCAAGCTCCTGGGCTCCTCCGGGCGGTGAAGCAAGTGCCCGAGGGTCGTGGCGGTCCCGAGGCGTCGCGGTGAGGCCTCCCGTCGGGTCGCTGCTCGTCTGTGGCATAGGACAGCTCGTCACCAATCGCCCGGACCTCGGAGCAGGGCCGCTTGGCGTGATGCGTGACGTCGACCTCGTCATCGACGACGGGATCGTGGCCTGGATCGGACCCAGCGCGGCCTCGCCGGCGACCGACGCGGTGCTGGAGGCGGCGGGTCGTTGCGTGATCCCCGGTTTCGTGGACTCGCACACCCATCTCGTCTTCGCCGGCGACCGTGCCGAGGAGTTCACGGCGAGGATGGCGGGCACGCCCTACGACGCCGGTGGGATAGCGGCCACCGTCGCGGCCACGCGCGCCGCGTCCTCCAGCCGGCTCCTGGAGACCGCCGCCCGGCTGAAGCGAGAGGCGGAAGCTCAAGGCACGACGACGCTGGAGACCAAGTCGGGATACGGCCTGACCGTCGCCGACGAGTCACGGTGTCTCGAGGTTGCCGAGACGATCGCCGAGGAGGTCACCTATCTCGGCGCGCATGTCGTGGCGCCTGAGTTCCGCGGCAGGGAGGAGGAGTACGTCGCCCTCGTGACCGGCCCGATGCTCGACGCCTGTGCGCCGAAGGCGGCATGGTGCGACGTCTTCTGCGAGAAGGGCGCCTTCGGTCCCGACGCCGCCCGGGAGATCCTGCAGGCGGGGCGTGCCCGCGGCCTCGGCCTTCGCGTGCACGCGAATCAGCTGTCCAACGGTCTCGGAGTGCAGCTCGCCGTGGAGATGGGCGCGGCCTCGGCTGACCACTGCACTTATCTCGACGGGGCGGACATCGACGCTCTGGCGGGATCCGAAACGGTGGCGACCCTTCTTCCCGGGGCCGAGTTCTCGACGCGCTCGCCGTACCCGGACGCGCGCCGTTTGCTGGACTCGGGCGTGGTAGTCGCGTTGGCGACCGACTGCAATCCAGGGACGAGCTACACGACCAGCATGCCGTTCGTCATTTCCCTGGCGGTCCGTGAGATGCACATGACACCCGACGAGGCCCTGTTCGCCGCCACCGCCGGAGGTGCGCGCGCGCTTCGACGCGGCGACCTCGGCGTCCTCGCCCCCGGGTTTCGCGGCGACCTCGTCGTGTTGGACGCGCCGGGCGCCACGCACCTCGCCTACCGCCCCGGGGTCAACCTTGTCGCGGCGGTTGTCCGCGCGGGCCGGTTGGTGAACTGAGGGGCACTTTTCCGGTCGCGACGCAGCCCACGCCGGGTGCCAGGTGCCGGTGACGGGCTTAAGCTGCGCAGACTGTGATCGATTCGGACGAGTCGCGCCGCGCTGGCGCGACCAAGCACGGGCGCGCCACCGGCGCCCAAACGCCCCTGGCGTCGTCAGACGCTCGAGTGGGTCACGGTCGTAGTGTTGGCGGTGCTGATCGCGGGCGGGCTGCGGGCCTTCGTGGTGCAGTCGTTCTAGGTGCCCACGGGCTCGATGCTGCCGACCCTTCAGATCGGGGACCGGATAGTCGTCCTCAGGATCGGCTACACGATTCACCGGGGCGACATCGTCGTGTTCCGTCGTCCGCCGGCCGACACCGACACCGCGGATGCCGATCTCGTCAAGCGCGTCGTCGGGATGCCCGGGGAAACGATCTCGCCAACTCTCGGAACGGTCCTGATCAACGGGAGGCCCCTCGCCGAGCCCTGGTTGCCGAAACTGACCGGGCGGTGCGTGGAACAGGCCGAGAACATCGCGACGACCAAGATCCCTCCTGCCCACTACTTCATGATGGGTGACTGCCGCGGGAACTCTCTCGACAGCCGGGAGTGGGGCACCTTGCCCGCCTCGTACATCGTGGGGAAGCTCGAGGTCATCGTCTGGCGGTTCGGCCACCCGTACCTCCACTGGTTCTGAGGCACGCCCTCGCTTCGTCGGACGATTTCCGACCTCGCCGGACAAAGCCCTTCCCGTCGGGTCGCGACCGTCGTAGCGTATGTTCGGGTCCTCGGGTGTAAGCCCTTATCCAAGAGCCGGACTCGAGGGTGAAAGCCGGCCACGCTGGCAGGTCAGCAGACCGCAGGTGTCGTTCCCTCCTTGGGACGCTCCCGAGGGCCCGCTCCAAACTCGGTGACACCTCCTCGCAGCGCTGGCGCGCCAGAGTTGCAGTGTGCCGGCCCCACCCGACCTGCCCTGGGCGTCGATTCCGCGTGAGCCGACGGACGCGCTGCTGGCGACCCGACCGACCAGCGCAAGCGGCGATCCTGCCGCTGCGGCCGCTCGGCGGCGCCGGGCGCGCGCCGCTGCGATCCGGCGCCGGCGCTTTCTGCTCGGGATCGCCGTCGTCGGCGCCCTCGTGGCGGCGGCTGTCGCCTTCACCGGCAACGGCGGCCCGAAGCTGTCCCCGCAACGCGCCCGGATCGTCGCCCTCGCCATGATCCAGCTCGGCTACAAGACCGATCCGCCCGACACGTACTGCAACCGGTTCAGCGCCTACTGGCACGCTGGGGCCACCGACTGCCCCAACTCGGAACGCGACGAGCAGTGGTGCGCCGACTTCGCCGCTTGGGTCTGGCGTCAAGCTGGCGTCCGTTTCGTCTACGGCCTGGGCCCTGACGACCTGAACGCTTCCTCGGTGAGCTTTTACCTGTGGGCGGTCGCCCACCACACCTGGCACCCGGTCGGTTCCGGGTACGTGCCCCAGCCTGGGGACGTGGCCGTCTACGGGCTCGACCTCACGCGCCTCCAGGCTCAGCACGTGGCGATCGTCACCGGTTACTCATCGGGTGCGCGGGGCCCAGATGTCGTGAACGGCGATGGCGAGCGGACGGGCTTCAGCGTCGTCGAGTCCGGTACCGACCAGTACAAGTCCGATCTCACGGGCAACGGCGGGCTGCTCGCCGGTTACGTCGCGCCTCCTCCGGTGCCGCCTTCGCATCGCCGGCGCTGAACCCCCACCTTGCCGATCGAGAGGGGCGGCGGCACGGCCGCTCAGAGAACCGTTCCTAGTCACCGAGCAGAACTGAGTCCTGCCCGGCGGGCAACCACGAACGGTCTTCGGTCGCCTCGTCGACGGGGGGTGCCCGTTTGCCAGGGAGGGTCCTTCGTCGCGATCGCGGCTGCCCACCTGCCTTACGGTCCTCCGCTTCGGTGTGGGGGCGTCGGTCACCTGGCACGACGGATTTGGCAGCTCTCTCGTCACGATGCACTGCTCGTGTCGAGTCACACCTTTCCCGTCGTCGTGCCCGATGTCCGAGCCCGCGTCGTCCGATGACGAGGGCCGCCGCGTGGTGGCCGCTCGTCTCGGGCGAGATCTGCTTGCGCGCGTCGAGCCAGTGCTCGGCGCCCCAGCGCGAGGTGTAGGCGGGATCGACCGCGATCACCGCCCCACCGTTGACGAGCCGGTTCCCGGAACGTGCCTGTCGGCAGTTCCCGCGACGAGGCGACGGAAGGCCTTGCCGCGCTTGCCCCGGGAGGGACGGCGCCGGATCGCTCCCGGCCCTCCTCGCGCCCGGGCAACGAAGCCGAGGTCCTCGATCATGACCTGCCCGGCGCCAGATGCGCGCGCCAGGGCGAGCACACCAGCAGATCGCCGGTCGGAGGCGGCCGTCCCTGGTGGATGACTTAAGGCTTGTGAGCTCGAGCGGCACGGTCAGAGGCGCTCCGATCGGGCACCTCCGCCTCGGCGTCCGCGTCATGGCGAGGTTCTCGATCACACCGACCGTGTAGTCGTCGCGACGCGCTGGCGCCGGCGATGATGATCAACAGGTCGCACGCGGCGGCGGCCTCAAGGGCCGCCCGGCCGATACAGTCGGGGTCCTCCAACTGTTGAAATGTGCCACTTGTCAGATCAGAATCCGACAGGCTACCTGTTCAGGAGCACCCATCAGGACGGCCTGCAGCGGCCCAGGACACCGGGGGAGCGCGACACCAGGCCGGAGAACAACCACGGAACCGCTGGGGCTCTGGCTCAGGCTACGGCGCTTCACGTAGCCCGCGGACCTTGCCGAAATATCCGTCTATGAGCGGCGTGAGGGAGTGGCGGCACGAGCTCCGACCGGTCGCAGATGAGAGGATCTGTTCATAGCCCTTTCGAGGCTGTCACCTACCGCGGCAACGGATCAGCAGGACTCGGTCAAGACCGGATTCGCAGCCGCATCACCCACCGCCACTTCGCTATCTTCCGGTCTCGCTCGAAGCCGAACTCCTCGAACAGGTCGGCCGGGCCCGTATGGAAATAGGCACCGCGCTGAGGGGAGCGCTCCTCGACTTGCTCGGGGTAGGCCTCGACGAGCCCACCTCCAGCATCGTGGATGGCGGCCAGCGCGGCGCCGAGCGCCGCCCGCGCGACCCCACTGCGCCGGTGCCCGTTTCCGGTGAAGATGCAACCGATCCGCCAGTCGGGCATCTCGCGCAGGTTCTTCGCATAGGCTTTCGGGTTATTGATGTTCGGACGCTCCACCGGCGTCCCGTACTGGCACCAGCCGACGCATTCATCGCCGTCGTAAACGAGAATCTGGTGCACCGTTCCGTTGCGAACGTGGGCTTGCTTTGCCAGACGGTTTCCAGAAGGGGTGTGGCCCTTGCCGACGCCTTCGGGGTGGAAACCCATGCACCAGCAGCCGCCCCAGACCCCGTTGTTAGCCTCCACCAGACGGGCAAAGTCGTCCCAAGTGTCAGGACTGAGCGGCCGCGTCACATAGGAGCTGACCGGTGCCATCCGTCGATTATGTCCCGCAGTCGTGGGCTGGTGTCGGAGTAAAGCCGCTCTGTGTCACCGGATCTGCATCACTGCCCGTCAGTCGATCTCGCGACAGAGACAGAACGGGTGGCCGTCCGGATCGAACATGACCCGCACGTTCGCCTGGGGCTGGATCTCCGCCAGCTCGGCGCCGAGGCTCTCGGCGTCGGCGACGGCCGCATCGAGATCGTTGACCTGTACGTCGAGGTGCATCATCGTCCGCTGCTGGCCCGTCACGGGCGGCCAGAGCGGTCGGACGGAGTCCTCGGCGAGTTGGAAGACCATAAACACCGATTCCTGGGGAGGCTTCACAACCGACGTGCCGGGCTCCTGATGGACGACTGGCCAGTCCAGGAGCCTTGAGTAGAAGGCGGCAGCCGCTGGCGGGTCCGGAGACTCGATGGCCGTGCCCCACCACATGTTCGCCGCCCGGCCCCGCATGCGGCGATCATAACGATCCATCGCGGACGGCCGACTGGTCCGCCCGACGACTCCCCCAAGGCGCTCGTAGTCGGCGATCTCGTGCGCACGCCGAGCCGTCTGATCGGGCGCGCTGGTCGGGAAGGGCGCTGCTCGGGGACGCTGCGCCGATGGATCGCTCTGGGCGCGCCCTCCGCGGGGCCTTACGATCCCGATCGCCGCTTGACCTTGTCCTAGGGGCATGGGCGAGGATTGCGGTCAAGGCACTGCGGATCTACGACCAACTCGGCCTCCTTTCGCCGACATTCACCGATCCCGCCACGGGCTACCGGCGCTACCGGCCCGGACAGATCCGCACCGGGCAGCTCATCAGCGTGCTGCGCGGCGCGGACCTGACCCTGGCCGACATCGGCCTGATCCTCGACGACATCAACCGGGATGTCGACGCTGCGATCCGACGCCTGGACGCTCTCCTCGCTGACTTCACCCGCCGCCACGCAGACCGCCAGTTGCTCATCCACCACGTCCAAGCGACCCTCAGCCTAGGAGGCGACCCGATGTTCCCGGTTCAGACGCGGCATGTTCCTGCCCAGCGCGTCATGTCCATCCAGCGCCGCCTTCATGGACACGAAACCGACAGCTTCGTCCGGGAAGCGAAGAAGGCATTCGCGGACCACCTCGGCGGGGTCGAGCCGACCGGCCCGTTCACGCTCATTTTCCACGGCATGGTCGACGCCGATCACGACGGTCCGCTCGAGGCCGTCTTGCCCTGCCCAGCGGAGATCCAACCCCACGAGCGCATCGGGATCCGGACCGAACCGGGCCACGATGAGGCGTACACCACCATCACCAAGGCCCAGTGGGACTACCCAGCGATCCTGGCCGCCTACGACGCTGTCGCCTGCTCGTCGGAAGTCGCCGCGCGGCCCGGGAGCCGCCTGTCTTGCCGGGAGGTGTACCGGGCCGAACCCGACGCCATCGGACCGGACGACGCCGTCTGCGACGTCGCGTACCCCCTCGGCGAACCACAAGGTAACACCGCCCAGATCATGGAGTAGAGACTTCGTCGCGGCCGCTGCCCGCGAGCGCCGAGTCGGCGTTCGGCCGCTCGATCGCGCCACCGAACCTCGCATAATGAGTTCGGCAGGCCATGACGGTTCCTCGCTCTCGAGTCGTCGGGCTGGATCGGGAGCACGATCGTGTCACAGCCGGTCTCTTCGGCCAGCGCGGCCAGCATGAGCGAGTTCGTGTCGTAGAATTGGCCCTTTGCGAGGTCGGACCCGATCGGGCGTTTCTCGTCGCCGGTGGGCGGCACAGCCACGACAGGTTTGCGGCGGACGAGGACCTCGGCTATGCCCGCAGCACCGCAGGCGGCGACGTGGACGGCGCGGCCGCAGAGCTCGCGCGCTTCGCTGACTGTCGTCATGGGGCTGTGTCCGCCCGGACAAACGAGACCACGTCTCCCTCGACGAGGGGTTCCTCGGGGTCTTGGCGTATCCGGTCCCCGTTCAACAGGGCGATGAGACTTGATCCGAGCACCGCGCCGACTGCCCCGGTGGCGGCCCCGAGCGTTGCCGCCCGGACCCTGGCCTGCTGGGGAAGACCGGCTTGGACAAGGGCGCCGGACGGGTTGGCGACGCCTCGGAGAAGCTCTCTCACCGGGCCATTCCACCCTCACCGTCGGAGGGGGGCGGAGAGCGGCCTCGCGGTACTCACCGGGATCGTTCAGGTTCGTCACCGACTGCAGGCCGGGGTCGAAGCGCGCCAGGTCCTTATCAGCGAGGAGAGCCGTTTCGTCGAGCTCACCGGAGCGGCATGCCTCGAGAAGGGCCGAAACCCGGAGGCGATCGGAGTCCAGGAGGCGACGCACGAGCGGTGCCAATCCGACTCGGTAAGCGGCCGAGAGCGGTTGACGCAATCCTCGCACGAAAGGCACGCACGCGTCGACCTCGTCGCCGAGCCCCGCGACGACGCGACGGACGAAGGCCGGATGGAGGAACGGCACGTCCGTCGACGAGACGTACGCGATCTCGCAGCAACCTTGCAGTGCCGCCAGCCCGGCGCTGAGACCGGCGAGCGGCCCTCGCCCCTCGTCCTCGTCGTCGAGGACCGCGAAGACCTCGGGCAGCGGCGGGAGCGACTGGTTCCGGGAGCGGACGAGCACGACGGGACCGTCTACGGCACGGGCCACGATCCCCGCCACGCGGCGCACGAGCGTAGAACCGTGCCATTCCAAGACGGGCTTGGGACAACCCATCCGCGGCAGAACGCCCTCCGACGAGGACGATCCCCGCGCTGCGGTTCAAGGCAGGCAAAGTCCCCTCAGGTCCGGTGCCGGAACGTTGCGCCGGGCGGCGCAGGCTCAACCGGCGGCGTGTGGGTCTCCCGGCTCGATGATCTCGTCTGCGAGCTGCTGCGCGATCGCGAGAGCGTCCGGAACCGACACACCAGCGCGCGCCGCCAGGTAGCAAGTGACGGGCGCCGCCTTACGCTCCGACGTGTGAGCGGCGATCCCGGCGAGCGCGAGGAGATTCTCGACCTCCTCGTCTGTGATGGGTTGCGCGCCCAACGCCGCCGTAAACCGATCGAGCCAGCCCCGGGTGTCGAGTGCCATGGGTGCCGAGCGTAGCGAGACTGGGCGCGTCCCGCCCTCGGCCCGGGTCGTGAAGGTGCGTCTGGCCATGAACAAGAGCCCCAGCGCCGTGCTGCGGGCTGTGAGGGGCGCCGCCCGGCCGTTCGCGCCCTTCGGCTCGTGGTCGGGAGGGCGTGCCCTCGTCGGCTCGGACCCGCGCGTGCTTGTCGAAGATGCCGACGATCCCTTCGCTCTGCTCGACCAGCAACCCGAGATCGCGACGTTCCGTGCCGGCGCCACCGGCGGTGGTTGGGTCGGGTATCTCGGCTACGCGCTGGGAGGACTGGTCGAGCGGCTCCCGTCACCGCCTCGGCGGGCGTCGCGCGAGGGTTTCGAGGTATCGGAAGCGCCCCTCGCATTCGGCGAGCTCGAAACGGCCGAGGAAGTTCTCACGACGAGTTCGATCCGAGGCCCTTGCGAAGTCGACCGGCTGGCTCCGAGCCGATGGCTCGAGACCGGCACCATCGGCCCCCGACTGGCGAAAGCCCTTTGGGCATTGTGGAATGGGGACATCGGCCAACAAGCGGGCCTTGTGTCCGACGATGTGCCTCACGGCGAGCTCGACCTTGGCACCGCGAACTACTGCGGTGTACAACTCTGCCATGGCCATTTCATCGGTGTACCCGGCGACGGGCGAGACTCTAAGGACGTTCGAGCCCTACGACGAGGCGGAGATCGAGCGAAGGCTCGCCCTTGCAGAAAGTGCCTTCCGCTCCTACCGCCGGACGAGTTTCGACGAGCGCGCAAGGCTCGTGCGTGCCATGGCGGACGTCCTCGAGGCGGACCAGGCGGGGATCGCCGAGATGATGACCCTCGAGATGGGCAAGCCAATCGTCCAGGCCCGCAACGAGGTGACCAAGTGCGTGGGCGTGCTGCGCCACTACGCCGAGCATGCCGCGGCGATGCTCGCCGACGAGCCGGTCGCCGGCACAGCGGCCAAGAAGGGCTCGTACATCAAGTACCAGCCGATCGGGACCGTGCTCGCCGTGATGCCTTGGAATTTCCCGCTCTGGCAGGTCATCAGGTTTGCGGCTC
Source organism: uncultured Acidimicrobiaceae bacterium (assembly GCA_963836935.1). Lineage (GTDB taxonomy): Bacteria > Actinomycetota > Acidimicrobiia > Acidimicrobiales > Bog-793 > Fen-455. Next base: position 72,072 of record CAWILM010000009.1, on the reverse strand, counting down.
CGGCGTTCATGGTCGGCAACGTCGCCTTGTTGAAGCACGCCTCGAACGTGCCCCAGACGGCGCTCAACATCGAGGAAGCGGCCCTTCGGGCGGGATTCCCCGAAGGCGTCTTCCAGACGCTGCTCATTGGCGGCGAGCGTGTGCAGGCGATATTGGAGGACGACCGGGTCGCCGCCGCCACCTTGACGGGAAGCGAGGGCGCCGGGCGATCGGTTGCTTCGATCGCCGGCAACGCCATCAAGAAGACCGTGCTCGAGCTCGGTGGGGCCGACCCGTTCATCGTTATGCCGTCGGCAGACCTGGACCGGGCGGTCGAGATCGGTGTGTGGGCGCGTGTCCAGAACAACGGCCAGAGTTGCATCGCGGCGAAGCGCTTCATCGTCCACGAGTCGATCGCCGATGAGTACTTCGAGCGTTACGCCGAGGCGATGTCCAGCCTTGTCGTCGGCGACCCCCTCGACGAGGCGACCCAGGTCGGTCCCCTTGCCACTGCGCAGGGTCGTGACGAGGTGGACGAGCAGGTCCAAGACGCGTTGTCCAAGGGAGCGAAGGCCCTCTGCGGCGGTGGGACGATGGACCGTCCGGGGTGGTTCGTACAGCCCACGGCGCTGGCCGAGCTCACGCCGGACATGCGTGTCTACCGCGACGAGGTCTTCGGGCCCGTGGCGTCGTTGTTCCGGGTAGCCGACATCGACGAGGCGATCGCACTCGCCAACGACACCAGCTTCGGCCTCAGCTCGAGCGTCTGGACCGAGGACCCAGCCGAGCAGGCGCGCTTTGCCGAAGACCTCGAGTCCGGCATGGTCTACGTGAACGCCATGACGATCTCGTACTTCGACCTCCCCTTCGGCGGTGTCAAGCGCTCCGGCTACGGCCGGGAGCTCTCACCGGCCGGCATCCGGGAGTTCACCAACATAAAGACCGTCTTCAGCGACTGATCGCCGGCTCCCACCCGTCGGCAGGGTGCCGGGCACGGTGCCCTGCCTGGCGCGGCCGCTCGGCTCCTGGTGCTGCAAGGCCTCCAGAGCGTCAACGGGCGAGTCCCACCCGGCAGACAACCGCGATCGCCCGGGCCCGAGACGCACAATCCCACGCGGGATCGGCGTACTGCGAGCCGTCCCGCGTGGGGATTGTGCTGTCAGGTCAGGTTCGGCTCAGCCGACGGATGCGTTCCAGAGGAAGAACTGGCTGAGGGCCGTCGGGTAGACGCCCGTCACGTTCTTCTGGGTTGCAGCTCAGGTAGTTGTAGAAGTACGGGTAGATGATCGGCGTCTGGTCGAGCAGCAGGAGCTCGATCTGCTTGGCGACGCTCGCGCTGGCTGGCAAGGTCGGTCGCTGCAACGTACTCCGTGGCGAGCTTGTCGTAGGCGGGGTCGTTGAAGCGGGCGGCGTTCCAGGCGCCGGCGCCGGTCGCCTTGTTGAAGGTCATCAACGGTGCGTTGAGGAACAGGTTCGGCGTCGACCGGGCGCCGTAGTCGACCATGCTCATCTCGCCGTCGAGCCAGTCCGAGGTCCCGTACACGGCAGAGCCGTAGTACTTGTCCGGCTGCTCGATCGTGAGGTTGATGTCGACCCCGATCTTCTTGGCCCAGGTCTTGATGAACTGCGCGAGTTCAGGCATCTCCTGGCGCTGCTCGGTGATGCAGCGGCGTGCTGAAGCCCCTGGCGTAGCCGGCCTTGGCAAGCAGCTGCTTGGCCAGCTTGATGTTCTGGGCGCGCTGGGGAACCGCCGGCGGGCCGACAGTTGCCGGGAAGACAGGGGCGAACGGGCTGTCATTGCCGATGTCGGCGTAGCCCTTGAAGAGCGACGCTCACAAGCTCGGGACGGTTGAGCGTGAGGGCGATCGCCTGGCGGACCAGGTTGCTCTTGAACGGTCCGGTGTCGCAACGCATCGAGAGCTCGCGGTGCCCCGAGGCCTTCAGCTTGATGATGTTGTACGCGCCGGTCAACAGCTGGGGGCTCGTCGAGACGAAGAACTGGTCCAGACAGTCGATCTCGTTCGCCACGAGAGCATTCGCCATCGGTTCCTCGGAGGCGTAGAAGGTCCACTGCACCTCGCTCGAAATCGCCGGCTGTCCCCCAGTAGTACGGGTTGCGGACGAAGGTCGCTCCCACGTTCGTGGTGTAGCTCTGCATCATGTAATGCCCCGTGCCGACCCAGTCCGATGGGTACTTGGCGTAGTCGAAGCCGTTCGGGACCACGATCATGTTGTAGTTGTCGCACGAGACCGCATCGAGGAAGGCGCCGTCGGCGACCTCGAGGTGGAAGGCGATCGTCTCGTCGTCCACCTTCACGACGCCATCGGGCACGAGAGGCCGCCGAACACCGACAGGGCGCTGCCGCCGCTCTTCGGGTTGCACTGGGTCTTGAAGCTGTAGACGACGTCGTCGACGGTCATGGGTGTGCCGTCGTTGAACTTGACGCCCTGGCGGATCTTGAAGGTCCACACGTCCGCCTTGGCGTTCGGAGTCCAGCTCGTGGCGAGCCATGGCTAGTAACCCAGCGTCTGGTCCGCCTCCACGAGGAACTCACCGACGTTGCCGAGGAGCTCGAGGCCGCCCTCGTCGGCGATCGTGAGCGGGTTGATGGCGCCGGCCGGCACGATGATGCCCGCCCTGATCGTGCCGCCCGAGGCGGCCCGCGCGTGCCGGACTGCAGACGACCCGTGGCCTCACGCCGGGGAGGCCCTTGGCCTCGAGAATGCCACCGAGGAGCGGCAGCGAGAGGCCGAAGGCCGTGCCTTTCTTGAGGAAGTCCCTCCTCGACAGCCTCCCGGCGACGAACTCGTCGATGACGTGCTCTTGGATCGGGCCCCGACCACGTCGGAGGTTGTCGAGCCGTTCGTGATTGACTTCTCTGCCGTTGTCGTTGACGTCCATGCGTCAACCCCCTTTGTCGTCCCTCGCACAGGCGAGTCTTGTCTAAGATACTGGACCGACGTTCAGCATAACTGCTTCTGGTACGATACTCAGCCAGACGAGCATGCGCCAGAGTCGAGCGGCGTGCAGCCAGAGCGCAGGCACTTGCAGGTGATCCGAGCGCCCTTGTGTGCAGATGCGAGGAGAGGAGGCTCCAGTGGAGAAGCTCGACATCCGTACGTCGTCGACCGCTCCCGCGGTCGTGACGGCCATCCGAGCCCTCGACGCCCTCACCAGCCTTCAGGGCTCCGCGACGCTCGACGAGCTCACACGGGTGCTCGACGAGCCACGGAGCTCGGTGCACCGGATTCTCAATACTCTCGTCGAGAACGAGCTCTTGCAAAGGCCGGGGCAACGGGGCGGTTACCGGATGGGGCCCAAAGTCATGACCTGGGGCTCCACGTTCCTGCGGGCCGTCAACGTCATCGACGAGTTCCGTGTCGTGGCGTCGCCCATCGCGGCCCGTCTCGACGAGACGATGCAGCTCGCGGTCCTCGACTGGCCTGACGTCGTCTTCGTGGCCCACCTGGACTCGCAGCGCCCCGTCAGGCTCGCAACCGAGGTCGGCCGTCGCCTCCCGGCGCACGCAACCGCGGCTGGCAAGGTCCTGCTCGCATTCTCCGGTACCTGCGCCGTCGACAGGTACCGCGACGTGCGAGATGCGCAAGCTGACGCCGAGGACGGTGACCTCCGTCGAAGAGCTCGAGCGTCAGCTCGGCAAGGTCCGGCGTCGTGGTTGGGCGGAGGCGAGCGAGGAAGCCTCTGAGAACCTGACCTGTCTCGCTGCGCCCGTGCACGACCACGACGGCCGGGTCGTGGCCGCGATGACGATCTGTGTGCCGGAACCCTCGCTCAAGCTGTCCTATCGAAAGGAGCTTGCCCGCGAGCTCCTTGAAGCGTGCAACGAGCTGTCGCGCCTGATCGGTGCGGACGACCCTTGCCGTTCTCCTGCTGATGGCTCAGGACCGGGCGTGACAGCGCCTGCGGACCCAGTTCTCCGAGAGTCCCGAGGGTCCTCGCCGCGCTTCGGCGCTGAAGGTTCGCGTGCGCTGTCAGCCAGATGACACCATCTGCGGCCTTTTCGGGGCGGTGTCGTGCCGGAAAAGTGCCGGATTCGACCGGCCAAGTGGCCGATGGTTACACTCCGCTCCAGACCGTGTGGATAGAGATCCAGCCGGTGAGACATCACGGAGGTGCCGTACGTGAGCCCTGCTATCGAGACACTCGCGGCTGTACTCGAAGCGCCAGGCAAGGACTTCGTCGTTCGAGAAGGTGCAGCTGGCGCCACCTGGCCCCACAGAGGTCCTGGTTCGCATAGAGGCGAGCGGTGTGTGCCACAGCGACTGGAACTCGGCCTCTGGCGCCTCGGCGACGCCGATGCCGGTCGTGCTCGGCCACGAGGGCGCCGGAGTGGTGGAAGCCATCGGCTCCGCCGTCACCCGGGTATCGGTCGGTGACAAGGTCGTGCTCTCGTGGTTGCCGACCTGCGGGGTCTGCGCTGCCTGTCTGAGGGGGGACCTCTCGTTGTGCGTCAGCGCCACGAGCGAGATGGGCCGGGGCTGCCTGCCAAGCGGCGAGACCCGCCTGTCGAGGAACTCCTCGCCCATCTACCACTACGCGTACCTTTCCACCTTCGCCCGGCACGCTGTCGTCGACCAAGGGTCCTGTGTCGTACTGCCCGCCGATGCCGATCTCGAGGCTGCCTGTCTCGTCGGTTGTGCCGTGACGACCGGGGTCGGGGCCGTCTTCAACAAAGCGAAGATCGAGCCCGGTTCGTCCGTCATCATCTTCGGGGGTGGCGGCGTGGGTCTCTCGGCCCTGATGGCAGCCCGGTTCATGGGCGCCGGCACGGTCGTCGTCGTCGACCCGGTCGCCTCCAAGCGTGAGCTCGCCGACGAGCTGGGCGCGACGGTAACCCTCGACGGGAAGGACGCCAATCTCGTTGCCGAGCTGCGCGAGATGTGCCGGGGAGGCGCCGACTACGCCTTCGAGGCGGCCGGACTGCCGGCATTGGCCGCCATCGCCTTTGACGCGATACGCCCGGGCGGCATGGTCGTGCTGGTCGGCGTGCCTGCAGATGGAGAGCTGGTCTGCTTCCCCGGGAACGTGCTCGTGCGCTCCGAGAAGATCGTGACCGGCACGTTCTACGGTTCGGCACGTCCTCCCCTGGACATGCCGTTGATCATGCGTCTGTACGCGGACGGCAAGTTCCCCCTCGACCGTTTCATCACCGAGCGGTACCCGCTCGGGCAGATCAACGAAGCTTTTGCCGCCATGCTCGAGGGCCGGGTCGTGCGTGCCGTTCTCAAGCCGTGGGAAGGGGACGTTTGATCATCGGAGAGTCCTTTGTCGGCGACGGACGTCAATGCCGCCCATGCCAACGTCGTGCTCGGGCGTCGTGACGGACCGGTCGGGACCGCCTGGGCCAGCGGCCTCGCCACGCCGAGTGCGGGTCATGCGCCTTCCGTCGCGGCGGCCCCGCCCGGCGGAGCGGCCGTGTCGCCGACGCTATTCGTGAACGAGTCGGCCATCGCAGGGCCGACACACGGCAACATGACATGGGGACCGGCGCCAGCCGGAGTTGCCCAGCGTGTCGGCCAGGCGCTCGAGGCATCCATGAACGAAGGTGGCGATGTCGACCGCCTCGCTGTATGGGTCAACCCGAACGCGGACAACGAGACGAAGGTCTTCTGTAACAACCGGACGGCGACGCTCGAGGCACTGCGCAAAGCCGCCCACGGCCTCCCGGCGGCGTCCGAGTTCGTGACTTCTGCCCGGTCCCCGTTCAGCCCCTTCTTCAGGCCGTCGTGACCGACGCACTGAGCGCCGCTCGCCACAAGAAGTGCCACCGCAACGGGCTGACACCGAGGGATCCCCGGCTCGGCTGAGCGAGCAGTCACCGACCGTTGTCGTCCGAATGATGGGTCCGGGTAGCGAGCGAAACAGGAAGAGACCAAGCAGGCAAGAAGGGATAGGCGGTAGCGATATGGAGATCCGCGAGTTCTCGATGGACCTGTTCTCTCTGAAGGGCAAGATTGCCATCGTGACGGGAGGTAACACCGGCCTGGGTCAGGCGTTCTGCATTGGCCCTTGCCAAGGCGGGAGCCGACGTATACATCCCGACTGTCATGGACGACGGCGGCGAGACACGTCGGGCTCATCGAGGCCGAGGGGTCGAGGGCCGAGGTCCTCACCGTCGACATCACGGCGGACGGTGCTCCGAAGGCGGTCGTCGACGGTTGTGTCGCGCGCTTTGGAACTGTCGACATCGTGGTGAATTCGGCCGGCATCTGCAACATCGCATCAGTGGACAAGTTCGACCGCGGCGAGTGGGACCCGATGATCGCCCTCAACCTGACGGCCGCTTTCGAGCTCAGCTACGAGGCTTCCAAGGTCATGGTCGCGCAGCGCTCGGGCAAGATCATCAACGTCGCCTCGCTGTTCTCCTTCCTGGGCGGCCAGTGGTCGCCGGCCTACGCCGCCACCAAGCACGGGCTCGCCGGTTTCACCAAGGCCTACTGCGATGAGCTGGCCCAGTACAACGTGCAGGTGAATGCGATCGCTCCGGGTTACTACGCGACGGCGATCACCGAGGTGACCCGGTCGAACCCGGAGAGCAACCAGCGAGTCCTGGACCACATTCCTGCCGGCCGGTGGGGTGAGGCGGCCGATCTGATGGGTGCCACAGTCTTTCTGGCCAGTCGTGCTTCTGACTACGTGAACGGTCACGTTCTCGTGGTCGACGGTGGTTACCTAGTCCGGTGACAGCACCGGGAACAACCCTCGACGAAGGAGAATAGGTTCATGGTGCAATCACGTTCGGACCTGACTCGCGAAGCCATCAGACGGGGCCTCACCGAGCTGGTCGGCGAGGGCCAGGTCTGCGTCGACGAGGAGAAGCTGAAGGCGTCGAGCGTCGACCGGTTCAAGAAGTACCAGGCCGTCAACGGCATCTTCACCGGACCCGTCCCGGCTGCCATCGTGTCGGTGACCTCGACGGAAGAAGTGGTCAGAGTCCTTCGTTTCGCGAACGAGCACCTGATCAACGTCGTGCCCCGCACCGGCATCACGTCGACCGAGGGTGGGCTCGAAACGATAGTGGAGGACACGCTCGTCGTGGACGGCTCGCCCATGCACAAGATCGTCGCCATCGACCCGGTGAACATGATGGTCACCGCCCAGTGCGGTGCGTGCCTCGAGGTGCGTGGAGGATGCCGTCCGCCTGCAGGGTCTCACGACGGGCCACTCACCCCAGTCGAAGCCTTTGGCCCAGATGGGCGGCCTTACCGCAACCCGCTCCACCGGGCAGCTGTCGACTCTGTACGGAGGGATCGAGGAGATGGTCGTCGGCCTCGAGGCCGTCTTCCCCGACGGCACGGTCTGCCGCATCAAGAACGTGCCGCGCAGGGCCGTCGGGCCCGACATCAGGCACATCGTCATCGGCAACGAGGGCGCCCTGTGCTTCATCACCGAGGTCACGCTCAAGCTGTATCGCTACAGGCCCGAGAACAACCAGTACAGGGGGTTCCTGGTCGACAACATGGACGACGGGATCTCGGTCATCCGTGAGGTCGTGACTGACGGCTTCCGCCCGTCGGTGTGTCGCGTCTACTCCGAAGAGGACGCTCACCAGCATTTCGCTGACTTCCACAAGGACAAGTGCGTCCTGATCTTCATCTGCGAAGGCCCGGAGGCGATCGTCGCGGCCACCGTTGCCGAGATCGACCGCGTGGTTGCCGGGTACCACCATGAGGTCGTGGATCCCGCCCGGATCGAGAAGTGGTTCGCCAACCTGAACTGGGGCATGGACAAGATCATCGCCGAGCAGGAGTGGATGCTGAAGGAGCACAACCTGGGCTACACGACCGAGATCTCGGCGAACTGGTCCGACATCGGTGAGATCTACACGGCAGGCGATGCACCGGATCCGCACCGAGTACCCCTATGCGGGGGACCTCACGATGTTGGGGGCGCACTCCTCGCACAGCTACCAGAACGGGACCAACCTCTATTTCGTCTACGACTACAACATCAACTGCGAGCCGACCGAAGAGATCACGAAGTACCACATTCCGATCAACGCCATCATCGTTGAGGAGGCCCTCAAGTACCGGGGCTCCATGGTCCACCACCACGGGATAGGGAAGTACCGGACCGACTGGACCGAGCAGGAGCACGGCAACGCCTTCTACATGTTGCGCAAGCTGAAGGAAGCCTTTGACCCGAAGGGCGTCATGAACAAAGGCACGATCTTCAAGGCTCGGTGAGATTCGTCCGCGGCTGCCTTTGGAGGCAATGGTGAAGCGGTACCTGATCGGTATAGACAACGGCTCACAGAGTGCGAAGGTGTCCGTGTTCGACGAGCGCGGCACCGTCGTGTGCGAGGGGCGCCAGGCGCTGCGGCCGAGCGACACGCCGCGTCCTGGCATTGTCGAGCACCCCGACGACGACATCTGGTTCTCGATAGGCGAGGCGAGCCGTCGTGCGATGGAGGCGTTCCCGGGCGACGTCGCGGACATCGTCGGAGTGGGCCTGTGCACGATCCGCTTCTGCAGGGCTCTGCTCAAGGCCGACGGGACGTTGGCCAGTCCTGTCATGAGCTGGATGGACGCGCCGGGTGTCGCGGCCCTATGAGCACACCGACCCGGACGTGGCGCTATGTCACCACCTCGTCCGGGTACATAAGCCACCGGATGACAGGTGAGTTCAAGGACACCGCGGCCAACTACGCAGGCGTGTGGCCGTTCAGCGCGGACCGCTGGGAGTGGCTGCGAGACGACGAGGGCTTCGCGAAGTTCCAGGTCCCCCGCGAGATGCTCTTCGACCTGCTGATGCCCGGCGAGGTCCTCGGTTATGTGACGCCCGAAGCCTCGCGTCACACCGGCATTCCGGCGGGCCTGCCCGTGATCGCGACCTCCAACGACAAGGCCGTCGAAGCCCTCGGGTGCGGGCTGCGCTCGCCCGACACTCTGCTGGTGTCTTTGGGCACCTACACCGCGAGCATGACCATAGGCGAGCGCAACGTACCGGACGCCAAGAGCTTCTGGTCCAATTTCGCTTCCATCCCTCATCAGTACCTGTATGAGAGCCACGGCATACGCAGGGGCATGTGGACGGTTAGCTGGTGGCGCGACCTGCTCGGCGAGGAGGCGACGGCGGCAGCGACGCGGCGGGGCCTGGAAGTCGAGACGTTATCTCGACCTGGAGGCGGAAAAGGTGCCACCCGGCTCGAACGGCCTCATGGTGATCCTCGACTGGCTCGCACCGACAGAGGCCCCGTTCAAGAAGGGCGCCATCGTCGGTTTCGACGTTCGCCATGACAGCTTCCACATCTACAGGGCCATACTCGAGGGTATCGCCCTCACGATCTACCGGTGCGGCACGGCCCTGGGGCGAGAGACGGCGCAGACCTACAACCGCATCGTCGTCTCGGGCGGAGGCTCGAACTCCGACGTGTTCATGCATATCTTCGCCGACGTGTTCGGGATCCCGGCCGTCCGGAGCAAGATGAACAACGCCGCCGGGCTGGGCTCGGCAATATGCGCTGCTGTCGGGCAGGGCCTGTATGGTTCCTGGGACGAAGCCATCGAGAACATGGTGTCGTGGGAGGCGCCCTTCGCTCCCTGACGCCAAGAACCACGACCTCTACCAGGCCGATGTCCGCTGTCTACGACGAGATCCCGAGCCTGACGGACAAGATCTTCGAGCGGTCCTACGAGATCTTCGGCTGACCGGCTGCCCCGGCGTCCTCGCTCGCCTGCAGTGCTTCTCAGCTCGTCGATGGGGATGTGGCAACGCATCATGTGACCCGGCTCGACCTCGACGAGCGCAGGCTCGCTCGACTCGCACAGCCCGTTCGACGAGGCGCCGTCGGACAACGGGTGTGGAACACGCAGCCCGACGGTGAGTGCGCGGCGCTCGGGATCTCACCTGTGAGCCGGATCCGCTCGCGGGGCGTCCCGTCCAGGCTCGGCACCGCCGAGAGCAACGACTCGGTGTAGGGGTGATGGGGACCGGAGAACACCGTCTCCGCCGGCCCGTACTCCATCACACGGCCGAGGTAGAGCACTGCGATGCTGTCGGAGAGGTAGCGCACGACGCCGAGATCGTGCGAGATGAAGACGTAGGTGACCCGCTCGCGGCTTTGCAGGTCGGCGAGGAGATTGAGGATCGCCGCCTGCACCGAGACGTCGAGTGCCGAGGTCGGCTCGTCGCACACGAGGACCCGGGGAGCCCCCGCGAAAGCCCGCGCGATGGCGACCCGCTGTTTGAGCCCACCGGAGAGCTGGTAGGGGCGTAGGGCCAGATGGCGCTCCTCCATCCGCACCGAGCGGACGATCTCGAGAAGTCGTTGCTCGCAAGCTTGCCCGGAAAGACCCGCCAGCTTCTTGAGCGCCCTCGTGATGATGTGGCGCACGCTGTGGCGCCGGTTCAAGGCGGAGTCCGGGTTCTGGAAGACGATCTGCATCGCCTGCAACTGCTTGCGGTCGCGCTTGGTGCACTCGGGAGCGAGCGGCGAGCCTTCCAGTTCGATGACCGATCCTTCGTCGGGCACGCTGAGGCCGAGCAGCACGCGGGCGAGCGTCGTCTTGCCGCGACCCCGACTCGCCGACGAGGCCGAGGGTCTCGCCGGCCTTCAGGTCGAGGTCGACGCCCGACGACGGCGCGCACGTGCTCGCCGCGGACGTGGAAGGTCTTCGACACGCCCCGCAGGCGGATCACCGGCTCCTCGGCCGAGTCGGGGCGTCCGCAGCTTGACGTCCTCCGGGGTTGCCCGGGGCAGCTCGGGCGCCCGCTCGTGGTAGTGGCAGCGAGACCGTGCGTGCCGGGGCCACCTCGTACATCGGTGGCGTCTCCTCGAGGCAACGCTCGGTCCGCGAGCGCACAGCGCTTGGCGAAGATGCAGCCGACCTGGACCTCGCCCGGCCCGGGAAGAAAGCCGGGGATGGTGTCGAGGCGGCCGTGGTCCTTGCGCTGGCCGCCACGAGGCACGCAACGCAGCAGCCCGACGGTGTAGGGGTGCCGTGGGTTGTCGAAGACCTCCCGTGCCGGGCCCTGCTCGACGAGCTCGCCGGCGTACATGACCCCGACGCGGTCGCACATCTTCGCGATCACCGCGAGGTTGTGGCTGATGAACAGCACCGAGGTCTGGAACTGCTGGCGCAGCGACGACACGAGGTCGAGAACCTCGGCCTCCACCGTGGCGTCGAGCGCCGTCGTGGGCTCGTCGAGTATGAGCAGCGAGGGCTCCGAGGCAAGCGCCATGGCGATCATGACTCTTTGCAGCATCCCGCCCGACAGCTGGTGCGGGTAGGAGCGCAACACGCGCCCCGGATCGGCGATCTGCACCATGCGCAGCAATCTCCTCGGCGCGCGCCAGGGCCTCGGGCCTTCTTCGTCCCGGCGATCTCGTACACCTCGGCCACCTGACGCCCGACTCGGATCGACGGGTTGAGGGCCCGGCCGGGCTCCTGGTACACCATCGAGATCGTGCGGGCGCGGAACTTGCGCAGGGACGCGCTTGTCCATCTTGGCGGGAGTCCTGGCCGTTGACGATGACCGAGCCGCCGCTGAGGCGCCCGTTGCGGGGCAGGTAGCGGGTGATCGCGAGGGCGGTGGTGGACTTGCCGCACCCCGACTCGCCGACGAGACCGAACGACTCCTGTCGTCCGATGCTGAACGAGACGTCGCTGCAGCGCCAGCCGGTCGTTGCCCCGCACGCGGTAGGTGACATCGAGGTGGCTCACCTCGAGGGTCGTGGGCGGCTCCTCGACGACGGCGGCCTGGTCGGATGAAGTTGCGAGGGTCATTGGACGAGCACCGCCTCGATCGAGTCGCCGATGAGGTTGATCGCGATGACGAGCGAAGCGATCGCGAGCGCCGGGAAGAGCGTCTCCCACCAGTAGCCGGCGGCGAGGTAGTTGGAGTTGACGGCGATGTCGGCGCCCCAGTCCGGCGTGGGCAGCTGCACGCCGAAGCCGAGGAACGACAGCGTCGCGATCGTGAAGATCGCGTAGCCCAGCCGGACGGTGAACTCGACGAGGATCGGGCCGAGCACGTTCGGGAGGATCTCGACGAACATCACGTGCAGGACGCTCTCGTCGCGCAGCCGGGCCGCGGCGAGGTAGTCGAGCTCGCGCTCCTGCAGCACTGCGGTGCGCACCGTCCTCGCGATGATCAGGGAGAAGACGAAGCCGATGACGACGATGAGCGTGAGCGTGCTCGGGCCGACTGCGACGACGAAGAGGAAGGCCACGATCACGATCGGGAGAGAAAGGGCGGCGTCCACGATCCTGCCGACGAGCATGTCGAACGCGCCGCGGAGGTAGCCCTGTGCGAGGCCGATCGTCGTTCCGAGAACGGTGCCGAGGAGCGTGGCGAGCGGAGCGATCTCGAGAATGTCGCGGGCGCCGACGATCACCCGGGAGAGCACGTCCTCGCCGACGTCGTTGGTCCCGAACCAGTGCGCGGCCGACGGCGCGAGCTGGGTGCTCAAGATGTTCGCGGTCGTGGCGGTGTAAGGAGCGAACGAGGTCCCGAAGATGGCGCAGACGATCCACCAGAGAAGGATCAGCGCGCCGACGACGAAAGCCTTCGAGCGGACGAGCTGGTGGAGCTGCTCGCGGCGGACTCGCCTTACGGAGACGTCGAGTGCCCCCGCCGCGCCGGCGGGGGACCCCTCGGCCACAGCCGCTCGTGGGCCCGGCGGCCACCGGGAGGCAGCGAGCGGGTCGGTGCCGGCCGTCATTCCGCCTTCCCCAGCCTGATCCGCGGGTTCAGCAACGTGTAGAGGACGTCGGCGATGAGAGTCGCCGCGAGGTAGACGATGCCGATGAAGAGGACTCCGGCCTCGAGCGTCGGGAAGTCCTTGTCGGTGGCGGCGGTGATGATCAAGGTGCCGATGCCCGGGTAGACGAAGAGCTTCTCGACCACGACGAGCCCGCCGATGAGGTACCCGGTCTGGGTGGCGATGACCGTGATGGTCGGCAGCAACGAGTTGCGAAGCACGTGCCGTCGGATCACCACCCAGCGGGGCAGCCCTTTCAGCGTGGCCGTGCGGACGTAATCCGAGTCGAGGGCCTCGATCGTGCCCGCCCGGGCCATGCGGGCGATGTAGCCGAAGAGGATGAACACGAGCGGGATGGCGGGAAGGATCAGGTACTTCAGCTGGATGAGGAACGACGAGCCGGGCGGGGCGTTGGCCGAGACCGGCAGCACCTTGAGGCCGAGGGCGAACACGACGATGAGAACGACGCCGGAGACGAACTCGGGCACCGTCGAGAGCGAGAGGCTCGTCGTGCTCAAGACGCGGTCCACGACGTTCCCCCGGTTGAGTGCCGCGACGACGCCGCCGAGGATGCTGAGAGGCACGACGATCACAAAGGCGAAGGCCGCGAGCTTGAGGGAGCGCCCGATGTACGGGAAGATGAAGGAGCTCACCGGTGCCTGTTGCTGGTAGGAGGTCCCGAGGTTGCCGTGCAAGTATCCCGGTGGCCCAGCTCCAGTACTGGACGATGAGCGACCGATCGACACCGAGCTTGTGGTCGAGCGTTATCACGGCCTGTTGCGAAGCGAAGGGGCCGAGAATCGCCCTTCCCGCGTTGCCGGGGAGCACCTGACCGGCGAAGAAGATGATCATGCTCAAGAGCACGAGCGTGATCAACGCCAAGCCAACACGCTTCAACACGTACAGCAGCAACTGTGCCCTCCTCCCGTGTCACATCCCGGTAGGGGTCAAGTGGCCAAGTCGAGACTGGAGGCTAATCAGAGCCAGAAGCTAGCAGGACAACGGCTCCATGCGCCCTTCTTGCGAGGCGCGCCGTTTTCGAGCGGCGTGGATCGAACGAAAAGCCAGCGTGTCCGGGGAGCTTGGGCCCGGAGGTCACGACGGTTAACATGGCGACGCCATGTGCACGGTTCGACATCGACACGATGCTCGGGCTCGTGTTGGACCGGGTGTCCGCGCAGCTTGGCTTCGGCACCGGCAGCGGCAGATGTCGTCGGCTGGCCCCGAGATGCCCGACGGTAGACCTCTCGATCGCCGGGCGGGTGGTCAAAGGCCCCGGCGAGCCGGTCCGCGGTGAGATCCGCGTAGCCGGGGGGCGCATCGTCGAGGTGCGCGAAGGCGAACCGGCCTCCGGCTCGGCCGCGAGGCTGATCGACGTCGGAGCCGCCTATCTGTTCCCCGGCGCGATCGACTGCCACGTCCATTCGGGCAGCACGACCGCCGAAGGCATCCGAGCCCTCACCGCCGCCGCCGCCGCCGGCGGCGTGACGACCGTGATCGACATGCCCTACGACGTCGCGGCACCCGTCGTGAGCCCGGAGATACTGGCAGCCAAGCGCGACAAGGTCATGGCTGAGGCGATTGTCGACGTCGCCCTGTTGGGCACGGTGCGCCCCGGAACCGGTGGCACCGACGTCGGCCCGCTCGTCGAGGCCGGTGCCGTCGGGTTCAAGCTCTCGCTGTTCGGCACCGACCCCCACCGCTTCCCACGCATTCCCGACGATCAGTTCCTCGAGGTTCTCGCGGCGATCCGGGAGCACGGAAGCGTCGCGTGCGTGCACGCCGAGAACGAGGAGATAATCAAGCCCCTCGTGGCACGTGCCCGGGAGGCGGGTGATTCCTCTCCACTCGCCCACTGCCGGTCGCGACCGCCGGTGAGCGAGACCCAGGCCGTGCTGACGGCGCTCGAGTACGCAAACGAGACGCAGGCCCCGCTTCACCTGTGCCACCTGAGCCTCGGCCGCTCGGTGGACCTGGCCCGTTCCTATGCCGCAGAAGGCCTGCAAGTGACGATCGAGACGTGCCCGCACTACCTGTGGTTCTCCGAGGACGACATGCAGCGCCAAGGCGGTCGTCTGAAGATAAACCCGCCGCTGCGCCCGCCAGCCGAGGTGGCCAAGCTCTGGGAGCGCCTGTCCGCAGGCCGGATCGACGTTGTCGCCTCCGATCATGCACCCTGGCCACTGTCGGACAAGACCCGACCGGCGATCTTCGACAATCACTCCGGCGCGCCGGGCACCGAGACCCTCGTGACCGTGCTGGCCGCGGGGCTTGCTCGCCCGGGGCGGGGACATCAGCCTGCTCTCGCACCTCGTGGCGGCGGCACCCGCGCGGATCTTCGGGATCGCGCACGCGAAAGGCTCCCTGGCGCCCGGCATGGACGCCGACGTCATGGCCTTCGACCCGGCGAGCCCCTTCACCCTCGACGAGCGCGCACTGCACTCGAACGCGGGCTGGAGCCCGTATCACGGGATGGCTTTCCCCGGCCGGGTCGTGCTCACGGTCTCGCGGGGAGAGGTGGTCTGGGACGGCGCGAAGGTCCTTGGATCACCTGGCCGGGGCCGTGTGCTGCAGCGTCCGCGGGGGGCACCCGACGATGGCTGATCCGGGCGGGCCCGAAAGGGTCACCGCCCAGCGCGGCAATCGCCTGCGTTGCCTGGGCTGGCGGCAGGAGGGGCTGCTCCGGATGCTCGAGAACGTGCTCGAGATCGGCGAACGTCCCGAGGACCTGGTCGTCTACGCGGCGCGCGCCAAGGCCGCCCGGGACTGGGAGTCGTACTCGAGGATCGTGGCGTCCCTCCAGCACCTCGGTGAAGACGAGACGCTCGTCGTGCAGTCCGGCAAGCCGGTGGCCGTTTTCGGAAGCTCGCCCGACGCCCCCTTGGTCGTGATGGCCTGCGGCAACGTGGTCGGTCACTACGCGACCCCGGAGTACTTCGACCAACTGTGTGACCGTGGGCTCATCATGTGGGGCGGCCTGACGGCCGGAGACTGGCAGTACATCGGCTTCCAGGGTGTCCTCCAAGGCGTCTTCGAGCTCCTGCAGGCGGTCGCGAGGGAGCATTTCGGCGGCTCGCTTGCTGGCAGGTTCGTCCTCACGTCCGGCCTCGGCGGCATGGGGTCAGCGCAACCCCTTGCCATCGCGATGGCAGGTGGCAGCGGCATCGTCGTCGAAGTCGACCCGGACAAGTGCGCCCGGGCGCAGGATCGGGGTCACCTCGCTTCGGTGACCGACGACCTCGACAAGGCGCTCGCGTTGGTTACCGGCGGGGAGGCGGGCAGAGTCATCGGGCTCGTCGCCAACGCGGCGGCGGTCTACAGCGAGCTTGCCGACAAGGGCGTTGTGCCCGACGTCGTGACCGATCTGACGGCGGCGCACGACGCCGTCTTCGGCTACTGCCCGGTCGACTACTCGCTCGAGGAGTGGAAAGCCCGTCGTGAGCGCGACCCCGGGGACGTCGCGGACCGGGCACGTCGGTCGATGGCCCGCCAGGTCGAGGCCATGCTGAGACTGAAGGCCGGCGGTGCGGTCGTCTTCGAGGACGGCAACAACCTGCGCGTGCAGGCGAAGGGTGCCGGAGTGCAGGGGGCCTTCGAGATCGACGGGTTCGCGGAGAGGTACCTGAGGCCCCTGTTCTGCCGGGGAATCGGGCCCTTTCGCTGGGTGGCCCTCAGCGGTGAGCACACGGACCTCGCCGAGCTCGACCGGCTCGTCGGGGAGATGTCCTTCCGCCCCGAGGTGGAGTCCTGGATCTCACTGGCCAGGGAGCATGTGAGGATCCAGGGGTTGCCGGCGCGTAGCTGCTGGCTCGGCCACGGGGAGCGTTCCCGGTTCGCCGTCGCAGTCAACGAGCTCGTCAGGGACGGCCGCCTCGCCGGGCCGGTGGCATTCACGCGGGACCATTTCGACTCCGGCGGGATGACCCACCCGCACATCGGGACCGAGGGCATGGCCGATGGGTCTGGGGCCGTCTCGGACTGGCCGATACTCGACGCTCTCTTGCTGGCGGCTTCGGGGGCGGATCTTGTCGCCGTGCACGCCGGAGGTGCAGGTTACGCCGGCTATATGCAGTCGGCTGGCGTCACGATCGTCGCCGACGGCAGCAAGGGGGCGGGCGAGCGCCTCCGCCGCGGGCTCGACGCAGACAGCGGGCTCGGCGTGTTGCGCTATGCGGACGCCGGTTACGCCGACGCGCAGTCCGCGGCCAGCAGGGCCGGCCTCGGGCTTCGCCATGAGCGGGAGAAGAAGCGATGACACGAGAGCTGACCGGAGACGACGCCCTCAACGCCGTGTGGGGCGGGTCGGTGCTCGCTTGCGGCGGAGGGGGATGGGTCGACCACGGCATGATGATGGGCGAGCTCGCCACCCGGGTCGGCCGCCCGGTCCTCTGCTCGCTCGACGAGGTCGACGACAGTGATCTCGTCGTCACGGTCACTGCTATTGGAGCTCCCGCTTCACCGAACAGGGAGATCCGCCCGCTTGACTACGTGAGGGCGCTGCAGCTTGTGGCCGCCGAGGTGGACAGGCCGGTCGGGGCGGTGATGACGGCCCAGAACGGCTCCTCGACAACGCTGAACGGATGGATCCAGTCCGCCATCCTCGGAGTGCGCGTGCTCGACGCGGCGGGCGACGTGAGGGCCCACCCGACTGGAAAGCTCGGCGCGATGGGCCTCACCACGAGAACCGGATACGAGACGGTGCAAGCGGTTGCCGGCGGGAACCGTGAGTTGTGCGGCGGCCTCGAGGTGGTCGTTCGTGGTCAGGTGATCGCGACCTCTGACGTCCTGCGCGACGTCTGCGTGCGTGCCGGTGGTTTCATCGCCGCGGCCCGTCATCCCGTGGAGGCGGCCTATGTCAAGCAACACGCCGCCATCGGCGCCATCAGCTACGCCTTGTCGCTCGGGGCGGCGATGCGCGCCGCCACAGACGCCTCAGCCGTGATCGAGGCTGCGGTCGGCGCGACCGGCGGCAGGGTCGTCGCGAGCGGTCCGGTTCGCGAAGTCGAACCCCTCCGGACCGCGGGCGGCTTCGACCACGGCTCTTTGTCGGTCGGCGGGTACGTCGTGCGCTACCTGAACGAGTACATGAGCGTGGAGCTCGACGGTCTGCGCGTTGCCACCTACCCCGACGTCATCGCCACGTTGTCGCTCGAGGACGGCAGGCCGGTCTCCATCGCCGAGATGACCGCGGGACGGGAAGTGGCGATCTTTGTCGTCGACCAGTCGCGGCTTCCCCTTTCCTCGAGCACCCGGGACCGGTTCGCGCTCGAGGAGGTCGAGAAGATCATGGGCATTACGCTGATCGGACAAGGGGCGTCGGGGATGCCGGCGTCGTGAGCCGGCTGCCGTCCCCCGACCTCGCGCGCGTCAGGGACGACCTCGAGACCCTCGCCTCGTACAGGGACCCTGAGGCCCCCGGCTGGACGCGGCGTGTCTTCTCCCGTTTCGACCGTGCCGGGCGACAGTGGGTGGCCCAGCGGATGGAGGAGGCAGGCCTCAGGGTCGAGTTGGACGCAGCGGCAAACCTCATCGGACGCTTGCCCGGTGCAGGTGGGTTGCCCGGCGCGATCGTGACCGGTTCGCACACCGACACCGTGTCCGGCGGCGGTCGCTACGACGGCATCGTCGGTGTGCTCGGCGCCATCGAGGCGGTCCGCTGCCTGCGGGCCGCACCATGCCGAGCTTCCGGCACGACCTCGTCGTGGTCGACTTCCTCGGTGAGGAGCCGAACGACTTCGGCCTGAGTTGCGTCGGCAGCCGCGCCATATCGGGCGCGCTCGACGAGGGTCACCTCGCCCTCTTGGGTCCGGACGGGCGCAGCCTTGGCGAGGCGCTCGCCTCAGCAGGCGGCGAGCCGTCCGCGCTGGCCGGGGCACGCTGGCCAGACGACCTGCACTGCTATGTCGAGCTGCATATCGAGCAGGGCCCCGTGCTCGAGCAGGCGCGGGTCCCGATAGGCGTGGTGACGGGCATCGTCGGCATCCACCGACTTCTTGCCCGCATCGAGGGGCAGCCGGATCATGCCGGGACGACCCCGATGGGGCTCCGCCGTGACGCGCTCTGGGGGCAGCCGAGGTTGCCCTCGCCATCGAGCGGCTCGCCTCCGGCGGCGTGGCGACGACCGGTCGCCTCGAGATCCGGCCCGGTGCCCATAACGTCGTACCGGGAGAAGCCGACCTCTGGGCCGAGGCGCGCAGTGCCCAGGAGGAATGGCTCGACAACTTCGGGCGCAGCGTCGCCGACGAGATCGAGGCCATAGGAGCCCGGCGCCATCTGGGCACCACCCTTAGCTGGATCTCCCGCGAACCTCCGGTCACCGTCACGGGCTGGGTGGCGGCCGCCATCGGCGGGGCGGCCAGGTCTCTCGGGATCGAGCCGCTCAAGATCCCAAGCGGCGCCGGTCACGACGCGTCCCACATGGCGCGCCTCGGTCCGATGGGCATGGTTTTCGTGCCGTCGCGGGCAGGCAGGAGCCACTGTCCGGAGGAATGGACGGACCTGGAGGACATCGGCCGGGGCATCGCGGTTCTGGCGGAGTCGCTGGTAACTTGTGATCAGCGAGAGGAGGCGCGCCGGGGGAGGCGGCGCAGCGGGCTGGATGACTAAGCGACTAGTCGAACTGACCGGTGACAACCTGAGCGTGCAAGACGTGGTCGCGGTTGCACGCGACCGAGCGCGGGTGTCTCTTTCGGCCGAAGCGCTCCGGCGGATGCGTGAGGCCCGCGATGTCGTCGACGCGGTCCTGGCGAGCGGTGAGGCGGTGTACGGCCTTAACACAGGCCTCGGCTCATTCGCCCGTTACCGGATCCCGATCGAGCAGCTCAGGCGCTTCTCCTTCGACACCATGGCTGACCTGAGCTCGTCCTACGGGCGGCCCCTTCCGCCCGACGTCGTAAGGGCGATGATCGTCGCCCGGGCGAACGGCATGGCCAAAGCCGGCGTCGGCGTGCGCTGCGAGCTGGCGCAGCTGCTCGTCGAGGTGCTGAACCGGGACGTCGACCCCGTGGTCAGGGAGATCGGCTCGGTCGGTCAGGGGGACCTGTCGGAGATGTCCGACATCGGCAAAGTGCTGATTGGCATCGGGCATGCCGCCGTCGGGGGCGAAGTGATGAGCGGGCGAGCGGCGCTGACACGCGTTGGGCTCGAGCCGATCGAGCTCGCGCCGAAAGAGGCGCTCGCTTTGATCAGTGCCAACGGTGTGACCCTCGGCCGGGGCGCCCTTGTGCTGAACGACGTGGCGGAACTCGTCGACTTGTTGCAGGCGGCGGCGGCGTTGGCCCTCGAGGGCTTCGCCGGCAACCTCTCAATCATCCATTCCGGCACGGAACGGCTCCAGCCGCAGGTCGGGCTTGCCACGGCCACCAATCGGCTGCGCCAAATGCTCGAGGGCTCCTACCTGTGGGAACCGGGCGCGGCGCGCAACCTGCAGGATCCCCTCTCGTTTCGCTGCGTGCCCCGCAGCCACGGTGCGCTTTACGACGCCCTGCATTATGCACGCTTCAACCTCGAGACCGAGCTGAACGCGGCCAACGACAATCCGCTCGTGTTGGTCGGCGAGGGAGTGATCGTTTCGGGTGGCAACTTCGACGTGGCGGGACTCGCCATGGCCTTCGACCTGTTGCGCCTCGCCATCGCGAATGCCGTCAAAGGCACCAACGAGCGGGTGCAGAAGTTGCTCTGGAACCACTTCAGCGGCCTCCCGAGCGTGCTGGCCTTCGAGCAGGGACCCACGAACGGGCTCAAGCCGATGGGCCGCTGGTGCGCCGCGCTCGCAGCCGAAGGCCGATCCCTAGCGAGACCGGTGACCCTCGACTACGCCGGGCAGGTGGCAGAAGGGGTCGAGGATGACGCGAGCATGGCCCCGCTCTCCGTGCGCCGGACCCATGAACTGGTCTCGCTCGTGCACCGCACGGTCGTGTACGAGCTGATCACCGCCGCCCAGGCGGTCGACATGCGCGGACAGTGGCCGATCGGGCGCGGGACTGCTGCTGCCTACCGGGCCGTACGCGATCACGTGCCGATGCTGCGCTTGGTGCGGGGCTGGGACCCCGACATCGAGGGCCTCGTTCAAGCCGTCTCCGACGGCGAGGTCAATGCCCTGGTTGCGGCCGCGATCGGCGGGCGCAAGCAAGAGCCGCGGGTTTTGATGGTGCAGACGGGCGACCCACAACAGCCCTAGGCAGCAGGATCGACAAGCCGGCCCGAGGTCTTCGGCGATCGCGCACCGGAACCTCGGCCGGATCGCAGCTCAGAGATGCCCGATCCGAACGGCACGCGCGGGCGTCCGGACGTGAAAGGCGAGCCAGCCGACAGCGAGGCCTGTTCCCACCACGACCTGGGCGATGGCGGTGGTGGCACGCGCGCCGAGCGGGCCGACGAAAGCTCCAGCGACGAGCGGGCTGACGACGCTCGACAGAGCCCATACGAGATTGAGCATGCCCATTACGACGCCGAGCCCCACCCCGGCTCGGGCGGCTCCCGAAGCGCCGAGAGGGTACCCGACGGACCACAGGACGGACCGGACCGCAGCCGTCGCACAGAGCATCACGACGACGAAGAGCGGTGCTGCGCTCGCGGTCGCGGGAGACATGACAAGGGCGAGCACGACGGCTGCAGCGAGGACCGTCTTCAGGCGAACAACCCGTAGCCCGGCCCGCTTGGTGACCGCGCTTCCGCAGATGAAGACCGCGGCGGCAGCCGAGAACACGATCCCGGCGGAGCTTTCGGAAGCGCCGGACTGGTGGAGCTCGAGTGGCCCGAGGAGCGTCACAAGAGCCGAGGAGGCGCCGGCGATGATCACAGCCATAGCCGCTCCCAAGACCCTCAGGTCGGATGCGGCCGTGCGGAGGCTGGAGATGACCCCGATGTGCTCCAACGAGCACGCGCCTTCCAGGTCGATCGAGGTCAAACTCACCGTCACGATGACCACCAGGGCGGCGGCCACAACGAATGGTGCCGCAAGACCGAAGTACTGGGCGATGAAACCGGCAAAAGCCGGCCCGCGATGGAACCGAACCCGGATGCCGTGATGGTCCCGGTGAGGGACGACTCGTCGCCCGAAGTTCTCGCCAGCCATGTGAGCGCGGCTGTCCACACGATGCCGTAGCCGAGGCCGAAGACGAGGCGGGAAGCGAGCAACAGCGCGTAGGAGGGGGCGAATGCCTGGCCGAGGGTCGCGAGCACGATGAGCCAACCGGACCACAAGGTCAGTACTCGGGCCCCGAAACGATCGGAGAGGGCGCCGGCGGGCAGCGAGATGACAAGGGCGGCGACGCCGGTCGCGGCGAGCAGGCCGGCCGTTTGCACGCCGCCCAGCTGAAAGCGGTGAGCGTACGAAGGAAGGAAGGGTGCGATGGCCGACTGGAGCAGCGAGCTGAAGAGCGCCAGGGCGTAGACGAGGTAACGCAGACGTCCGAGCCTCGAGTCGGTCGTGGCGATCCCACCGGACGTCGCCGGTTCCGCAGAGTCGTGGGCTTTCCCGGCTTTCTGTCGTTGTCCCGTAAGGTTCAGAGCCGCCACGACTTACCTATCGGAAGCTGGATACTTCGTCCTTACTCTATTTTACGACGACGTTTTCCGCAGATAATCTGAATTGTTGGCGGTGCAACGATCGATCCGTCGATTGATAAAGGGGTCGGCCTACGCGAGCTGAGGGCGCTCATCGCGATTGCCGACCTCGGCTCGTTCCGCCGTGCCGCCGCGGAGCCCGGGTACACCCAGTCTTCGATCTCGCACCAGATCGCCTCGCTGGAGGCTGTGCTCGGCACAGAGCTGTTCACCCGGCCCGGCGGTCGCGGTGTCGAGGGCGCGGCCGCCTCCAGGAGGGCTCGTCGTGCTCTCGGCGAGGTGGAGGCCATCGACGCCGATGTCGACTCCGCCCGCAGCGGTGCGCGGGCACCCATCCGCGTCGGTGTTTCCCAAACGGCTGCCGCCGAGCTGATGCCGGCCGCGCTCAGATCGTTTTGGGAGACCCATCCCGATATCGAGGTCGTCCTGAGCGAGGTCGAGGAGATCCAGGCCATCGTGAGCGGCCTGGGGCGCGGACGGTTCGACCTGGCGTTCGCCCTGAACCCCGAACCCGACGAGCGGGTCGAGGCCATTCCTCTCCTGGAAGATCCCTGGGTGATCCTCACCCGTCGCGACAGCGAGATCGGCGACATCGAGCACCTGAGCTTCGACGTCATCGACGGTATGGACCTGGTCGCCTGGACGCGGCGCTGGAACAGCCAGATCGAGCTGGAGGAGGCATGGCGCCGGCGCGGGATCGCACCGCGGATCGTCTACAGGACCGACGACAACCTTGCCCTCCAGCGTCTTGTTGCCGCCGGCCTCGGGCAGGCCTGCATCGGTCGGCTGGCGGCTCGGCGGGCCGTCGACGCGTCACTCACGTGGCTCGCTCCGCGCGAGCGCCTTACGACCCGCCAGATCGCGTTGTGCTACCCGCGGCACCGGGAGATCACCGGCGCCGTGTCCGCCCTTATCTCAGCGGTCCGAGCCCATTCGACCGGCTGAGCCCGGCCACTCAGGTGAAGACGTAGGCATCCGGCTCTTCGAGCTCGGTGTCCAACCCCGCGAGTTCGATCGCGTCCGGTACGCGGACAGATTCGAATTGGTCCAGGACCTTGAGGATGACCCAGGTGAGGACGAAGGCGTAGGCAGCCACCAGGAAGGCGGCCGCGACCTGCTTGCCGAAGAGGGCGGGGTTGCCCTGGACGAGGCCGTTGTGACCGACGATGTTGACCGACTCGTAGGCGAAGACGCCCACCAGTATCGATCCGAGGAGCCCGCCGATGCCGTGCGCAGCCCACACATCGAGTGCGTCGTCCCACCTCATGTGGCGCACTAGGGCGACCGCCGCGTAGCAGATGGACCCGGCGAGCAGGCCGATCGCGAACGACGCCCACGTGGGCACGAAGCCGGCGCACGGGGTTACACACGCGAGGCCCGCCACAGCTCCCGTGAAGGCACCGACGATGCTGGGTTTTCCTGACCTCCACCACGAGATGGCCAACCAAGTGCACATCGCGACCGATGCGGCGATATCGGTGTTCACGAAGGCCTGCGCTGCCACGGCGTCGGCCGCGAGCGCCGAGCCGCCGTTGAAGCCGAACCAACCGAACCACAACAGTCCGGTGCCGAGTCCGACGAAGGCGACGTTGTGTGGGACCTTCTTCTCACCCGGGGCGAACTTCCTGGACCCGACGACGAACACCGACGCCAGGGCCGCAAACCCAGCGCTCGTGTGGACGACCATTCCACCGGCGAAGTCCTCGACGCCCCACTTCATTAGGAACCCGCCGCCCCAGATCCAGTGCACTATCGGCACGTAGACGAGCAGGCTCCAGATGACGAGGAATTTGAGGTAGCTCTTGAAGGCGATCCGGTCCGCGAAGGCACCGGTGATGAGCGCCGGGGTGATGATGGCAAACATCTCCTGGAAGATGAAGTGGGCGAGTGCCGGGATATGGGGTGCGTACGGACCCGGCGCTGCGCCTACTCCTCTTAGGCCGGCCCACGAGAGGTTGCCTATGACGCCGCCCAGGTTCCCTGAGAAAGCGAGCGAGTAGCCGACGAGCACCCAGAGCACCGTGACTACTCCCATCGAGATGAAGCTCTGCAGCATGATTGTGAGGAAGTTCTTTCTTCTCACCAAGCCGCCATAGAAAAATGCCAGCCCCGGTGTCATTACCATGACTAGCGCGGCGCTGATTAGGACAAATCCGGTGTCACCGTCGTTGATCACCCAGGCCTCCTTAGGACGACTGTGCGAACCTCACCGTGCCTGTACTTCTGTTTCGCCATTATGTCGCCCACGCGGCCGCGAGAAGCAACTCAGCTGGTTCGCGAGCGACCGACCTGCGATCGGGCACTGTGAGCAGGAGTGCGGCGAGCGACGGGGCGATGGGCGGCACCGCGATGAGCCGGGCCGCGGTGCACGGGTTGGGCTCCGGAGCCATCTCCCGCGAGCGGCCTTCCGGTGGCGGGGTCGACGCCATTGCGCTGGCACCAGGTCCCGAATGCCTTGTAGCGGTAGGGCGGCGCATTGCGCCAGGAGACCTTGAAGCCGAAGCGCTCGCTAAGGGCTTTGTACATGAGGTGCATGCTGACCGCCGCAAAGGCGAGGCAAGCGCAGCCGAACCCGGCCACCACATAAGCGGCCACCCTGGACCAACCCTGGCCGATCAGGTAGAGGGTCAGCCAGACCGGAGCGGACCAGATGCCGATGGTCGTGGTCGGCCCCGTCATGAGGTGCAGGCGTGCGGCCCTGTCCCCGATCCGGGGCGACCACCTCGCAAGGAAGGGGGCTCTTGAGGGCATCGATCTACTTCCTAAGAGGACCTCGGACCGAAAACGGCGGCGCGGAGACTCTGAATCACCCCGCGTCAGTGAAGCACAGCATCATTCTGCCCCGCCGGGCAAGACGCGTCCGTCATGGTCCCGGTCCCTGCCGCCACGAGGACGCCGAGGGGCGTCTCGCGTGGCCACGAGCGGGTTATCGCCGTTCAGAGCCCTGACGCTAGAGTGAAATCGACGTCGCCGCGAGACGACCTCCAAGGAGCCTGTGCACCTGTTCAAGAGCGATCGAACGTCCAGGCGACATCGATTCGACGCCCTGGAGAAGCGGGCGGCTGGTTCAAACATCGAAGTCGATCGTCACCAAAAGAGGAGATCTGACATGGCAATGCCGAGCGACCTCGAGATCGCGCGCCAGGCTCACCTCAAGCCGATTGTCGAAATCGCGAAGGACATGGGAATCGAGCCGCGGCTGCTCGAGCGCTATGGCGAGAAGGTCGCCAAGATCAAGCTTGACGCCATCGCCGAGCTGGCCGACCGCCCAAAGGCCAAGTACGTGGTCGTTTCTGCGATCACGCCGACGCCGCTTGGGGAGGGGAAGACGACGACGATCGTCGGTCTCGGTCAAGCCATGCACCACATCGGCAAGAGGGCGACGATCTCGATCCGCCAGCCCTCGATGGGCCCCACCTTCGGCATTAAGGGCGGAGCGGCCGGAGGCGGCTACAGCCAAGCCGTCCCGATGGAGTCCTTCAACCTCCATCTGACCGGCGACATGCACGCGGTGACAGCTGCGCACAACATGCTCTCGGCCATGGTCGACAACCACCTGCAAAAGGGCAACGAGCTCAAGATCGACCCGCACAACATCACCTGGAGGCGCGTGCTGGACGTGAACGACCGCGCTCTTCGCAACATCGTGATAGGCCTCGGGACAAAGCAGGACGGCATTCCGCGCCAGACCGGTTTCGACATCACCGCCGCATCCGAGGTAATGGCCATCCTGGCGCTGTCGACGTCGCTCAAGGACATGCGCACCCGCCTCGGACGCATCGTCGTGGGCTACACCGATGACGGCGAGCCGGTGACCTCGGAGGACCTGAAGGGTGCCGGGGCGATGACCGTGATCATGCGCGAGGCGATCAAACCGAACCTGCTCCAGACGATCGAGAACACGCCGGTAATCGTGCACGCCGGACCGTTCGGCAACATCGCCCACGGCAACTCGTCGATTGTCGGTGACCTCATCGGGATCCACACCGGAGATTTCCTCCTCACAGAGTCGGGTTTCGGCGCCGACATGGGCGCCGAGCGCTTCTTCGACATCAAGTGCCGCACTTCAGGCCTCAAGCCCGATGCGGCCGTGGTCGTCGCCACGGTGCGCGCGCTGAAGGTGCATTCCGGTCGGTACAAGGTCGCGGCCGGGCGTCCGCTGCCCCCTGCCATCCTGGAGGAGAACCCTGAGGAGGTACATCTCGGTGGGGTGAACCTCCGCAAGCAGATCGAGAACATTCAGGTGTTCGGCATCTCGCCTGTCGTGGCGATCAACGCCTTTCCTGGTGACTTCCCATCTGAGCACGAGGCAGTACGCGAGATCGCGGCTTCCACGGGAGTTCGTGCTGCGGTGTGCACCAACTTCGCCGAGGGCGGCAAGGGTGCCACGGAGCTGGCGCAGGCCGTGGTCGAGGCGGCCGACGAGCCGACCGACTTTCGTTTCCTCTACCCGAACGAGGCGACGTTGCGCGAGAAGATCGAGACAGTGGCCGCGAAGATTTACGGCGCTGCCGGCGTCGACTACCTGTCTGCCGCCAACCGCCAGATCGACGCCTACGAGAAGAACGGCTTCGGGAACCTCCCCGTGATCATCGCCAAGACTCACCTGTCGCTCTCTTCGGATCCCTCGCTCAAGGGTGCCCCGGTGGGGTGGCGCATGCCGGTTCGCGAGGCGCGCGCCTCTATCGGAGCTGGTTTCGTCTACCTCATCTGCGGCGACATGAGCACGATGCCGGGGCTATCAACGCACCCGGCCGCCGAGATCATCGACATCGACGAGGACGGCGAAATTGTCGGACTCAGCTGAGCACCCGGCCTACCTCGAAGTCGCGCTCGGGAGCTTCCTGGAGCTCGTCTCCGCGGCCGAGCCCGCGCCCGGCGGCGGATCGGCTGCAGCCATAGCCGTCGGCCTGGCCGCGGGGCTCTGCGTGATGTCGGCGCGTCTGTCCACGCGGCAGCTGCCCGACGCGCCGGATCTAGCCATCACCGCCGAACGTCTCCGCGATCGTGCGGCCGCACTCTGCCAGGCCGACGCCGACGCCTACGGACTGCTCGTGTCGGTGTCGCGCGACCGTTCCGGACCTGACCCGGCAACACGCGGGCGTCGGGTTGCCGCGGCGCTCTCTAAGGCAACCGACGTCCCGCTGGAGGTCGTCGAAACGGGTGCCGCCGTCGTCGCTCTCGCCGCCCGGATCGCGGAGCGTGGGAACCCCCGTCTGCTCGGTGACGCGGTCACAGCGGCCCTGTTGGCGGAGGCCGGCACGAGAGCGGCCGCCGCTCTCGTGCTGATCAACCTCGAGGGCCTCGGCGACGACACCCGGCGGCAACGGGTGGCTGAGCTGATCGAAAAGAGCGCAGCGGACGTCGCCCGGGCGCGGCGACCAGTCGCGCGGTGACCATGGAGGGTTGCCTTGCCGCCTGGGCCCCTGGTGGTGGCGAGTGGGCCATCGTGAGCTTCCGAGGACCAGGCGCCCTCCGAGCGGGCCGACCACTTTCTCAAAGAGCCACTGGCGGTGCGGCCGGTATTCCTCCCCTCCAATCGGCGAGCAGCCGCCTCGTCGCGGTGTGCTCTATCCGCCCTGCTCGTCTACGGGCTCGTCGAGACCGAGACCCGTCAGGTCATCGCGCCCGTTCGCACCATAAACGGGTTACTTCCCGAACAAGGGCCGCCAGACCAACAGCCGAGAATGTCTTCAAAGCCTTTGTCGGCCTCGGCTTACAACGCGCACGGACCACGATTGGCCTCGAGGCGATTCCCGATCCGCTTAGTCCTGCGCAACAAGCGATCCTCGACGCGCCGGACATCGCCTCTGTACCTCCACCCAAGGGCTGAACTCCCTCAAGACGGTGCGGAAAACGGGTCTAGATCTGCTCGGAGTCAAGCGGCGGTGACGGCGCCCTCGATAGCGCCACCGAACTTCGCAAAGTGGCGACCAGGCTGACGGCCCGAACATCTTCTGTCGGTGGCGACACTCGCGACGAGTACCCACTCTTGCGGCCTCCGCAGACCGAAGGGTGCAACTCACCGCGGATCCAAGAGGTCACCGACTCAGGAGCACCCGTCAGAATCTGTGGTTTCGAGTGGCTGCTGCGCCAATCACGATCACGCCTGGCCGGGTCAAGGCCGTGATGGCCGTGCCCGCCCGGCGCGGCAGAGTTAGCATCACCAAATTAGTGCCTATTGACCCCGAGGTTCTTGCGGCTGCAGTGCTTGAAACGTCTCGGCACGCAAGCACGGTTGTTCCCGATGGTCGGACGCGGGCCGAACCACGGGCCCTCGCGGTCGTAACCGGCGTGGCGCTTCCGACTCTCAAACGGGGTCTGTGTCGCATCGTTCGACGCCGATGCGGAGGTGGTCGCCGATTTGCTGGATCAGGTGGCCGCGACTGGGCTGCCACACAACCTGTTGGTGCGGCCGGACGCCGCGAAACCTATAGCCGATCTGGCAGTGGCCCGAGGGATGACCCGGGAGCAACTTCCGCTGATGGTCTTGGAGGACTCGCGTCAACTCGGCGCCGTTCAGGCGACTAGCGGACTGGTGATTCGTGAACTCGTCCCCGCGGAGGCGTACCTACATGCGCGGGCAGCGGCGGCCGGCTTTGAAATGCCAGTGGAGCCACTTCTTTTCTTGATGCCCCCGGCATATTTGGAGCTACCGGGCGTGCGCTGGCTATCTCGGTGAAGCCGACGGCCAGCCGGTCACCACCGGTGTCGGTGTCACGCTCGGGTCCGACGTCGGGATCTCCGACATCGCGACGCCACCGGCGTACCGTCGACGTGGATACGGCACCGCCGTGACGGCTCGGGCTGTCACAGATGGCCTGGCCGGCGGTGCGAAATGGGCGTGGTTGCAGCCCAGCGAACCGGGCTATCGGGTCTACGAACGCCTCGGTTTCCGGACGGTCGAAGTTTGGTCGTGCTGGCTCTCGGCAACGGCAACTGGCCGATAGTCCGCCAAGTCCGCGCGCGACGTCGTTGCCGTGGAGGAACCTCGCCGTCGCGTTGGCGGCGCAGGTGACTAAGGGCTCACCGCACGTTTGAGTGAGCAGTCTTCGGGGTGAGCGTGTAGTTCCAGTCCCCGTGGAACTCGTGCCGGGTGAGGGGCAGGGCAGCGAGCTCCTTGTCGGAGATCTTGACCCCCGTCTCGTAGTAGCCCTCGTCCCGTTCGGCGCGGATGCGCAGTCCCTTCTTCGTCGTGGTGGCGGCGATCAGCTCGACGATGGTCCGGTAGGACTCGAGCGGCCGTCCACGCCAGTTCATCGAGATGAAGCTGAACATGCGGTGCTCGATCTTGTTCCACTTCGAGGTGCCGGGCGGGTAGTGGCAGACCGTGATCTCAAGGCCGGTCTCCTCGGCCAGGCGGGCGAGCTCTTCTTCCAGGCACGAACCCGGTAGCCGTTCGAGCCGCCGGCATCCGCGGTGATGAGCAAGCGTGTGGCGTCGGGGAAGCGGGGCCTTCCCATCGAATACCACCAGCGTCGGATCGTCTCGACGGCGAATTCGGCCGTGTCGGCCCGGTTGCCGACCGAGACCCAGCCCTCGTCGTTGGCGAGGTCATAGACCCCGTAGGGAACGGCCCGTCCGAGCTTTCTGTCGACGAAGTCGTGCGTGCGCACCCTCGTCGGCTCGCCCGTCGGGTGCCACTCGGTCCCGGTGTTCTTGAACTCCCCGACAAGCTCCTTCTTCTTCGTGTCGACGCTGATGACCGGCTGGTCGTCGTTCACGAAGGCGGTCGCCTGCTCGTTCAGGTAGGAGAACTGGGCGTCCCGGTCGGGATGAGCGGTGCCCTCCTTCTCCTTGGCGGGCGCCTGCAGGCTGTAGCCGAGCGACTTCAAGATCCGTCCGACGGTGTCGTCGGAGACCTTGAAGCCCTTTGCGACAAGGGCATCGGCGAGATGGCGCGTCGACTTGGAGGTCCAGCGCAAAAGCGACATCGGATTGCCGCGGGTGTCGGGATGCACGATCTCGTCCAACGCCTCGACCAGTCCGGGCTGCTTGTCGATGAGAGGACGGTCACCACCGCCCAGAGCACGCAGGCGTTCGGAGGGCTCGATGCCGGAGGCGACCTCGCGTTCGGCCTTGATGACGGTGTTGCGGCTCATGCCCGATGCCACCGCGACAGCGCTCTTGCCTCCCCGGCCGAGCATCTCTGAGGCGGCACCGGCCACGACCCGGCGCTGGCGCTCGTTCAGGTGAGGGAGGACGACCTCGAAGAATCGCGCGAGTTCCTCAGGTCCGACCTCCACGTCCTCACAATACTACGCGCGTACTAACTTGCGGTGGACCCTAACTCCAGCGGCGATCAATGTCCGATGTCAGTCAGTGACCTTCTCGATTTCGGGTCACTCGGCTCGCAGGACCAGCCCCGTCGGGGTGTGGGCTGCGCTACGCCCGGGGAAAGCCGCCACGACGTTAGCGAACAGGAGAGCACCTAGACCGACGAGGAAAACCGACAGGACAGGCACGGTGGGGTCGGGCACCGCGTTGAGATTGTGGGCGAACAATGTCCAAAGTTGGCGTCCTATCGCGACACCGAGCGGCAACCCCACGACAATGCCGATGACTGAGGCAACCGTGGCTTGACACGCGACTGAGGCCGCCAGCTGCCGATGGGTGAAACCTAGAGCCTTCAAGAGCGCGAGGTCGCGCCGCCGCCGACGGACCGACGCCGCAAGTGTCAAACCGAGGGCGACGATTGCCCCGACGGCGAGGCCCGTGGCAAGGAGGGCGGGGGTCGCACCCATGGCGCGGAAGTTGACGATGGCGGCTGGGCGAAGGACCGAAACGACGCCGCCGGCCGAGCCCCCGTCGTTGGGAAGCGCATTCAGTCTCGTGTCGATCTGTTCGAGAGAGCGGTAGGCGAGTGAGGGGCTGACGCCGGCCCGGATGCGAACGAGAACTGCGTTTGGTCCGGGGATGGGGCTTTCCTGCACGTTGAGCAGAGATGTCGGAAAGTCGCTCGTCGCGACCAGCGCCCCCGACCCCATGGCGGAACCGGAGGTGATCGACGGCATAGTGGCCGTGCCGACGATGAGGAGCTTCCTCGGATGGCCGGCATTGTCGTCGAAGGTGACCGTGTCGCCGACACGCTTGTGGAGCTGGGCCATGGTCGCGCCCCCAAGCACGATCTCGCTCGACGCCTCGAGCCCATGGCCGGAGAGCAACGGCGGGGCCACGGGAGAGCCGGGGCTCTGCGTGATGGTCCCGACGCGCTGGCCGTCAAGCTCTGCACTGGCGAAGTTGACGCCGGACCAGGCCGCGACGTCGGGATCGTCGTTCAAGAGTCGGGCGGTTTGAGGGCCGGGAAGGTCCTCTTTGCCGGCGAAGCCCGAGAACATCACATAGTCCCAGTTCCATCCATACAGCGGGGGGCGTGACACGAGATTGTCGAGACTGGACCCGAACGTGACGGTTGCCACGAGTGCCGTCACGGCGATCGCGGTGCCCAACATGGCAGAACGAACAGGTGTCGCGGCGCGGCCCCTCCCGGGGTCGAGAGCCTGGCGCAGGCCGGTGACGGTCGATATGGGGAGCCCGGAGACCACGGCAGAGCGCACCCAGCGCGGTTCACGCGTCCAGGTCTCCGAGGGACGGTGCGATCTGATGCGGTTCACTTCGCGTCTTGCGATGACCACCGCGAGCGAGCCGAGGATGGTGACCAGGGCGAGCAGGCCCAGCCCCAGCACCGTCCAGTCGAAGCCGACCCCGTGGTCCGGGTACACCGGGCGAACCGGTCCCAAGGGGGTAAGGGGGGACAGACCTAGAGCCACGGCCACCCCCAACAATGAGCCGACGAGCAGTGCCCCGAGCACGCCCAATATGCCGTCGACGAGCATCGTCGCCTCGTTGGCGCCCAATGTCCGCAGCCGGTCCGTCTCGTCGGCTTCGGCTCGGACGAGGCGGCCGATCAAGAGACCGACGATCAACAAGACGGCAAGTCCGGCGATGCCGCCGAACACCGCGAGAGCGATCGCCTCGGGCGCGATCGCCTGCTGAATGGTGGGCACGAAACTCGACGTGAGCCGAGCCGGGAAGTGGTCTGCCACCGGGTCTAGCCGGTAGAACTCGGCCAGCACACGTCTTGCGTTGCGGTCTCCCCCTGCGATTTGCAGGTACGTCTCGGTACCGGTCGCGCAGTTCAACTCCAGCAGGCGGGTCAGGCCCGGCGAGAGTATGACCAGGCCCGATCCGAGCGCGTTGTAGTCGCTCTCGACAACCGTGTCGTCTTCAACTATCTCGCCGACCATCTTCACCTTGGTGATCAGGAAGGGTTTGCCAGGATTGGCGGACTCGTTCTGAGCATCGGTGTAGAACGGGATCCCGATGATCGATCCGATGTGAACACCCATCTCCCTGGCCGCCTGACCGTTCATCACGGCCTCATCCGGGCTGTCCTGGTTTGGTAACCGACCCTCGACAAGGCTGATTCGATCCATGGAGGAGTACTCCCCGTCCGCGCTGCCGACGATCGAGGGAGGAGTCTCGCCGGCCGTGACGTGAGGATGAAGTCCGGTCACCGCGTCCAGGTTGATGTTGCCGTCGAAGATGATCGCGGTCGCAGCGTGCTCTACCAGGGGAAGGTGCGCGATCGCCGCGGCAAGCCTGGGGTCGTATCCGGTCGTGAGACCGAGGCCCGGGTCGTCATAGCGACTGAAGAGCCCGAGAGTGGACGGGTCAGTGCTGGCGAGGTACACAGGAAAGGAGGACTCGGTGCGCCGAGCCCCCGCCACCGCACCCATTGCCAGGCCGCCGATCAGCCCGACGAGCAGCACCAGGCTCAGGTACCCGCCCCAGCGGTACCGGAAGGTGGCCCGGAAGCGGTACCAGGCGACACGGAGAACCTGGCTCATGTCACCGATGACCTCCGAGGACCTATCTCGACTGCGGTGTGCTCCTGGCAGTCTCGTTTCTGAGAGGGGAGCCGTCGAGGTGGGTGTCCCCACTCGATCACCTCGTGCTACCACCTCGGCCGGCTTACCCAAGCCGGCCAGCTGTATCCCGTCCGCAAGCACGCGGGCGCCCCGCTTGGCGCTGCTGACGCGGCGGTGCAAGAGAACGACTCTCTCCGGAAGGTGTTGGACCAGTGGGAACCGCGCACCGACCGGTCATGCACGCAACGCAGCGCTACGGCGCACCGCCCTTTTCCGGCCATTCGGTAGCGCGACCGATCCTCCCATGGTGACGGCCAGGTTGACCGATCGAAGACGTCTTCCGCGATAGGGCGCGGGCGACGAATGGGCTTGGTTTGCCGCGGCGAGTCCTCCCTCTCGAGTCCGCCAACTGTTGAAGAGTGCCATCCGCCACGGTCCAGGTTCCTGTTCAGCGGCGCCTGTCAGGACGGCCTAAATCGGGCCAGCACACGTGGGGCAGTGGAACACCCGTCGGAAGACCAGCCCCTGAACCGCTGGGTCAAGCTCAGGGTACGGCGCTTCCCTCACGCGCGCGGAACTGGGCGAATTGTCCGTTGCCTTGGGAGCCGCGTCTTCTTAGCGTCGCGGGCGTAGACGGGACATCCTGTTCCGAGTCCGGCGTTGGTCGGCGCGCTTGGGGTGGCTGCCGTCAAGCGCGTCCCCTTCGTTTGTGATGGGCGTGCGAGAGTTCGCTCCGGCTAGCGGAGGGTCGGCTCCTACGATTGGGCGATGACCGAGGATGCCGACGAGCAGCAGCCTCAGCCTCGCTCGTACATGACCGACGTAACTGTCGTTGTTGATCGAGTCGCTCTGTTTCGGTGGCGAAGGGCGATCATGGCCGCCTTCGGTCTCGGTGGGATCACCGTTGCCGCTTGGGGCCCTCGGCTCCCGGCAGTCAAAGCAGAACTCGGCATCAGCGTCGCTACGATCGGCCTGCTCCTCGCCGGGGTGACGGTCGGGGCCATCGCCGGGCTTGTCGCCTCGACACCGCTACTCCACTGGCTCGGGAGTCGGGGTGGCGTGACCGCATCGCTCCTGGTCGTCGCCGCGGCGATGGCCGTCATGGGCGTAGCCGTAACTCTACGATCGCTTCCCCTGGTCAGCCTTGCCTTCCTGGTCATAGGTTTTGGGATCGGCACCCTCGACGTGCTGATCAACGTGGAGGGGTCGGCGATCGAACGGGCCAGCGGCCGCACCCTCATGCCCCTGTTGCATGGGGTGTGGTCGATCGGTGCCGCCGTGGGGTCGGGAATCGGTGCCGCGTGCGCGGCGCTCGGGATCACTCCCTCGGTGCAGTTCATCGGCGAGGCAGTCATCATCGGGGCGGTCGCCCTTGCCATGGGACCGGCCATCCCTACCGGGGACCGCACGCAAGACGCGCTGCGCACCGGGACGCGCCTCGCCAATGTTCGCCAATGGCTGCGTGGCTGGACGGACTGGCGCCTACTGCTGATCGGCGTTGTCATGCTCGGTGTCGAGCTCGGTGAGGGGTCCGCGAACAACTGGCTCACCCTGGCTGTCCACAACGACCATGGTCAAACCGCCGCCATCGCCGCGCTCTTCTTCACCGCCTTCGCTACCGGTGAAGCTCTTGCCCGGATCTTCGGTGGTCCGGTCGTCGACTGGCTCGGGCGCGTCCCCACCATCCGGTACACCACCGCTCTCGGCGTACTGGGCGTGGTGCTCTTCATCCTCGGTGCCAACTTGTGGACCGTCCTCGTCGGTGTCCTGTTCTGGGCGGTCGGGGTCTCAATGGGCTTCCCTCTTGGCATGTCCGCTGCCGCCGAGAGCGGGCCAGACCAGGCCGCACGGGTCAGTGTCGTTGCCTCCATCGGCTATTTCGCCAACCTCGCCGGACCACCAGCCATCGGCTTGCTCGCCGAAGCCGCCGGTCTCCTCAACGCCCTGTGGCTCGTCGTCGCGCTCTTCCTCGCTGCGTTCGCCTTTGCCGGCTCACTCCGGCAGCCCGTGGCACCTTCTGGCGTCACGGAGTAGAAGCCAATGGTGCTTCACCGTGCCCGACTGCGAGCCCAACGAGTTGATTCTGCGTTCCCCTGCCAACAGACAAGGCCATAACCAGTTCCTCTGCTGCACCGCTGCCGAAGAAGTTGCGGCTGGCTTGGCACGCGCGGAACGTAGTGGCCAGCGGCACCAGTTCCGGCGGCCCGATTATGATGGCCAACGACCACTGTTAGCTAGAGTGGCCTGAAGGCCCGGGCAGTTGAGCTTCGTGGCAGCACAAGAGGTCTCGTTCGGTCGCGAGAAGCGATTCGAGGGACGCCGCTATTCGGTGCGGCGTTCTTGTCGCGCTCGCCCCGGACCGCACTTCGGGGGTTCTTCTAGCCGCGCAATCGAGCGGTGTCATCGGTCACCCACCAAAGACCCGGGGGCCGTCAACTCAGCATCGGCGCAATGAGCGTCGCCGAGCGAATCCATTTCGCTCCGAGGGCAGCGTTTCCCTCCGACGCCGCCCCGGGCCTCCCTCGACGTCGCGCGCTCCGCAAGCTTCGGAATGGCTTTCAGTAGACCGAAAAGTACGGGGGTAGCTCACGCCTACCGGAAAGAGCCAAGAGCACGAGCTCACCATTCCCTTTGCCTACGCTTAATCGGGTAACAACTGCGAGGCTCTCCTGCAGTGCTGGAGAAGGAGCAGAGAGCGCAACTTCCAGCGCATGCACGATGTCCAAACCGTGGATTGTAAGTTCCGCAGTCCGTGACGGAAGGTACGCGCTGAGCGTCATCGTTCCCGCGGGACTGCCAATCGTCGCGTCTGGGGAGGTCATTTCGACCAGAGCAATGACCTCGTCGGACCTCGCGGCGACGGTCGCTGCTGGGCTTTCTCCGAGCGCCGCGACAGCTTCTCGTCCGCGCTCGGCGACAGCGGCCTCGCTGAAGTAACCACCGTCGGCCGGCTCGGGCGATCGCGGTCGGAACAGGTAGTCCTCGATCGTGGTGTGCGCCCGGTTCGCATGAGCGACAAGTTCGCGCATGTTCCAGCTGCCAAGACCTGTCGAATGCCACCTGGATTCTGGCACCGACTGGACTGCTTGAACCAAGAAGCGGGACGCCAGACAGAACGCGTCGACTGACGGCCCCTCCATCGGCTGTTCTCCTCTCTGCTTTGGGAAAATCATGAGAGATCGGCCGGACTTTGTAAACCGCCGAGCGCGCAAGGTGTGTGCACTGGTCGCGTGTGCGGAGACTGGTGGCTGCGGCAGAAGGAGAGTTGGTAACGCCACGCGCCTCGACCGACGAGTGTTCAGAAGGTGAAGCCGTCTGGGAGTGTGGTGGAGATAGATGATCAGGGCTATCGCGTAGTTGAGGACGACCCACGGCACCAACGATGGCAGCGACCGTGGCCGTCCACCTCCCACCGATTATCCAGGCGAGCGTCCCCCCTCCGATCGCGAACACGGTCGTGATCAACTTCGAGATCCCGAAGTGATACCTGTCGCGGAGGTTCTTGTCACCGTGGAAACGAACCATGCCTGCCCACCAGACCCGCAGCAAGTAGTGAAGACCACACCCGGGCAGGGAGCGTTCGATGCGGTATACGAGCCGAGCCGGACGTGACATTCACCGGGTGTCCACGACCGCCAGATCCAATCGACCGTGCTGAGAGACGTGAAGCCGTGGTGCACCCTGTTGTGTCCGTACGACCACAGCCCGTACATCTGCATCGAGGGCAGCATGGCGGCCGTACCGAGGACCTCGGCCCTGCGAGTCAGGTCGAAAAGCGCGCCGCCGGCGGCGTGGTGTGCCCAGACGAAGACTGAGGCGGTCATGACGCCGGCGAGAACGCCGAATATGAGCTGATGATTAACGGGTGGACGCGCAGCGCCCCGGAGATGAAAGCCATGTAGAGCGCCGCATCGAAAGCCAGCCAGCCGTAGGCGAGTCTGGCGGAACGTTGATGGACAATCGGGGAGAATGCCGCCCGGACAGTTCCGAGCCTCACTCGCCCAAGTTGGGGATCGGGAGCCTCCACGCGGACGCCTACGCGCAAAGGAGCCGCTCCGACTGCGACCATTGCTGGACGGCACCAGGTCAGGCCCATCCAGGTTGTGAGCAACGAGCCCATGAGAACGGGCTTGCCACAAGAGGCTGCGACGTGCTGTGCGAGGGCCATGCGGGCATGGCGCCGACCCGCCCGACACCGCCTTCGACGCCGCGTCTTTCGGGCCGTGCCAAGATGGGATCGTGACCAGGAGAACCACCACATGAGCCTCCACGACGGGCTCAAGTGGGAGGTGCACGGCACCGCGCAGCGCTCCGGGCTGTCGGCGACGAGGTCACCGACGGAGAACCGCGATTCCTCGACAGCGACGAGGGCGCCCGGCAGGTTTCGCCGCTCCGGGGTAGCGGCGTGCTCTGGAGGTTCCAGTGAGCTGGTTTGAGTGCGTACCCAACTTCTCCGAGGGCCGAGACGAGGCGAAGATCGCCGCCATCGTGGCCGAGGCGCAGGGCATCCCGGGGGTGACGCTGCTGGACGTCGAACAGAATGCGGACCACAACCGTTGCGTGGTCACCCTCGCCGGCGAGGGGCCGCCGCTCGTCGACGCGGTGCTGCGGATGATGCGAGTCGCCACGACGCTGATTGACCTCACGAGCCACCGGGGCGAGCATCCACGGATGGGCGCCACCGACGTGGTCCCCTTCGTACCGCTCGGCGAAGCCACGACCGAGGAGGCGATTAACCTCGCCGTCACGCTCGGCACGCGGGTCTGGGAGGAGCTGCACATCCCGGTGTACCTCTACGGGCAGGCCGCCCGGGTGGCGGAGCGCCAGGATCTGGCGAGGGTACGCGCCGGGCAGTTCGAAGCCATTCGCGACGCCATCGGGACTGACCCCGCCCGTCAC
Organism: uncultured Acidimicrobiaceae bacterium; assembly: GCA_963836935.1. Classification (GTDB taxonomy): domain Bacteria; phylum Actinomycetota; class Acidimicrobiia; order Acidimicrobiales; family Bog-793; genus Fen-455. The sequence goes on along the minus strand of CAWILM010000009.1, from coordinate 34,028 downwards.
CCGGACATCGGCGAGCCGCGTGTGCATCCGACCGCGGGTGTGGTGGCGATCGGCGCCCGGCCGGTGCTCATCGCGTACAACGCCTACCTCACAACTGCCGACGTCGCGGTCGCAAAGCGCGTCGCCCACGCCGTTCGGGGCCGCGACGGCGGCTTGGCTGAGGTCAAGGCGCTGGGTTTCGAGATCCATGAGCGCCAGCGGGCGCAGGTCTCCATGAACCTGACCGACTATCGGCGCACTCCGATCCACCGCGCCGTGGAGGCCGTGAGGCGCGAGGCTGCTCGCTTCGGGGTGGGAGTGGAGGAGACCGAAGTCGTTGGTCTCGTGCCCGAGGACGCCCTGTTCGACGCGGCTGCGTACTACCTGCAGCTCAACAGTTTCGACCGGAGCACAGTCCTCGAGCGAAAGGTGCGGGGCGTGCAGTCGTCGGGGGGGTCCTTTGCGGATTTCACTGCCCGGCTCGCCGCGCGCACCCCGACCCCGGGAGGCGGGAGCGCGGCCGCCGCCGCCGGTGCGATGGGAGCTGCTCTCGGCGAGATGGTGGTCGCGTACTCGGTCGGCAAGGACGACGCGAGCTTGGACGACATCCGGGAACGGTTCGCGACCGCCCGGGGCCGCTTCATCCGCTTGGTCGAACAGGACGCGCAGGCTTACGCCGACACGGTGACGGCGCGCCGGGCGACCAAGACCGAGCCCGGGCCGGAGGCGGAACAGGCCTGGACGGCTGCCATCCGGCACGCCGCGGATGTGCCGCTCGACACGGCGCGTCTCGCCTGGAGCTGTGCCGGGGAGCTCCGGCAACTGGCCGACCGGGTGCGCCCGATGATGAAGAGCGACTGGACTACTGCGCTCGCCCTCTTGAACGCGGCGCGGGAGGGCGCGATTGCAAACGTGGCGATAAACGCCAACGACCTGCGCGAACGCGAGGCCGACATAACCGACCTCGAGGCCGCGATCCAACAACTCGGCTAGGCGGACCGATGGGGAGAGGGCCCGGCACTGCAGCCCGAGTTGGGGTTGAACAGCGGCGATGCATTCAATGGCTTTCCGACCCAGACCTCCTGCGTTTGCTTGTGCTCGCGCCCTCGATCTGATACAACGATCCCAGCACGCGTGAATTCGTTGCAATCACTTATATAGCGGCGCAGGTTCCTGGTCCCCGAGCAGAGGCGAGGTGCAGGGGATGCGCAGGGCCTTTGACCCTTCGCCGGGTGTGGGCACGCGGGCGAATAGCTGCTTGTCACCCCTTGCCTATCCGCGTCTCGACGACAGGAGGCGGTGTGTGATGAGCACTCAGGAGTCCTACACCAGTAGTTTGCAGATCGAGCGACGCTCGATTGACTACATTCCCGCCTCGGAGCGGCACGGCACGCCCAACCGGCTTTTCTTCATCTGGTTCGGGGCCAACATGCAGGTGACGGCGGCCGCAACCGGGGCCATCGCCGTCCTGATCGGGCTGTCGCTCCCCTGGGCGTTGCTCGCGTTGCTGATCGGGAACCTCTTCGGCGTGACGTTCATGGCCGCTCACTCCGCCCAGGGGCCGAAGCTCGGCATTCCCCAGATGATCCAGAGCCGGGCCCAGTTCGGCTTCTATGGCGCCATCGTGCCGCTCGTGCTCGTCCTTTTGATGTACGTCGGCTACTTCGCCGCCAGCGCCATCTTGGGCGGGGCGGCCCTGGCGGCGTGGTGGGGCATCAATGACAAGCTGGCGACCGTCATCGTCTCGGCGGTGTGCACGGTGCTCGCCATCTACGGCTATCGCATGATCCACCAGTACGAGCGGTGGGTCAGCCTGGTGAGCGGCCTCGGCTTTGTCTACCTCACGATCCGGCTTTTGACGCTGCACCACATCTCTTCGGTCTGGGTCTCCGGAAGCGTCCCCTACGGCACCTTCCTCTTGGCCATCACGCTCGCGGCCACCTGGCAGATCACCTACGCCCCCTATGTCGCCGACTACAGCCGCTACCTGCCCGAGGACACGAACATGGCGGCCACCTTTTGGTGGACGGCGTTGGGCTCGGTCATCGGTTCGTACTGGCTGATGGGTTTCGGCGCCATCGGGCTGGCCGTCGCGCCCAAGCTGTTCAACGGCGGGAGCGTGACCTTCTTCACGGGCTTGGGCAATAACCACACGGGCTGGCTGATCGCCCTCATCATCGTCGGGGGCATCATGGCGGCCAACGTGCTGAACCTCTACGGGATGTTCATGTCCGCCACCACGACCATCACCGCCCTGCGCCGCATGCAGGTGCACCGGGGCGCGAGAACGATCTTCGTTGGCGTAGCGGCGGTGATCGGCACGGTGCTGGCGATCGCCGCCACCGCGAACTTCCTCACCAACTTCGAGAACTTCATCCTCTTTTTGGCGTACTTCCTGATCCCGTGGACGGCGATCAACCTGACCGACTTCTACTTCGTGCGCAAGGAGCAGTACGACATCGACTCGATCTTCACCCCGGACGGGATCTACGGGCGCATCGACTGGCGCACGATGATCGCCTACCTGGTCGCGATCGGAGTGGAGATCCCGTTCATGAACACGACCTTCTACGTCGGCCCGATGGTCTCGCACCTCGGGGGCGGGGACATCTCCTGGATCCTGGGCCTGATCGTGGCGAGCGGCCTCTACTACGTGTTGCACATCGGTGTGGACGTGATGCCCCCCGCCAAGGCGGCGGTCCCAGCGCCCCAGGGCGAACCTGGCCCCGACTGGAGTGTGACGAGATGACAAGCGGACCCCGCCCGGTCCGCGCGCCGCACGGTAGCCAGCTCTCCTGCAAGGGCTGGCCGCAGGAAGCCGCGATGCGCATGCTGATGAACAACCTCGACCCCGACATCGCCGAGCACCCCGACGAGCTGATCGTCTACGGCGGCGGCGGCAAGGCGGCCCGCAGCTGGGCCGCCTACGACGCCATCATCGCCAGCCTCAAAGAGCTCGGGCCCGAGGAGACGCTGCTCGTCCAGTCCGGCAAGCCCGTGGGCGTGTTCCGGACCCACGCCTGGGCGCCGCGGGTCCTTATCGCGAACGCCAACCTCGTGCCGCAGTGGGCGACCTGGGAGGAGTTCCGCCGGCTCGACGCCCTGGGGCTGACCATGTTCGGCCAGATGACCGCCGGCTCGTGGATCTACATAGGGACCCAGGGAATCCTGCAGGGCACCTACGAGACCTTCGCCGCGGTCGCGACCAAGCGCCACGGCGGCAGCCTCGCCGGCACGATCACCCTCACCGCCGGGCTCGGCGGGATGGGAGGCGCCCAGCCCATGGCCGTCACGATGAACGGCGGCGTCGTGCTGTGCGTCGAGGTCGACCCGTCCCGGATAAAGCGGCGCCTCGACACCGGCTATCTCGACGTCCTCGCCGACGGGGTCGACGACGCCCTCAGCCGGGCCATGGAGGCGAAACGCGGCCGTCAGGCGCTGTCGATCGGCATCTTGGCCAACGCGGCCGACGTCGTGCCGCATCTTTTGGAGATCGGGGCGGAGATCGACGTCGTAACCGACCAGACCTCGGCCCATGACCCGCTTCGCTACGTGCCCCGGGGCGTGGGCGTGGACGAGATGGAGGACCTGCGGGCCAAGGACCCGGAAGGGCTCACCAAGATGGCCCGGGAGTCGATGGCCCACCACGTGGAGGCGATGCTCGGCTTCCTCGACGGCGGCGCCGAGGTGTTCGACTACGGCAACTCGATCCGCGCCGAGGCGAAGACGGGTGGCTGCGCCCGCGCCTTCGACTTCCCCGGTTTCGTCCCCGCCTACATTCGGCCGCTGTTCTGCCAGGGCAAGGGCCCGTTCCGCTGGGCCGCGCTGTCCGGCGATCCGCGCGACATCGCCGCCACGGACCAGGCGGTGCTCGCCGAGTTCCCGGAGAACGAGTCGCTGGGCCGGTGGATAAGGATGGCCGGCGAACGGGTGGCCTTCCAAGGGCTGCCGGCGCGGATCTGCTGGCTCGGCTACGGCGAGCGGGACCGGCTAGGCTTGCGCTTCAACGACATGGTCGCCCGGGGCACGCTCAGAGCGCCGATCGTCATCGGACGCGACCACCTCGACTGCGGGTCGGTCGCCTCGCCCTACCGAGAGACCGAGGCCATGTGCGACGGCTCGGACGCGATCGCCGACTGGCCGCTTTTGAACGCGATGCTCAACACGGCTTCGGGCGCCTCGTGGGTCTCGATCCACCACGGCGGCGGGGTCGGCATCGGCCGCTCCATCCACGCCGGGCAGGTGTCCGTCGCCGACGGCACGGCGCTCGCCGCCGAGAAGCTCGCGCGGGTGCTGACCAACGACCCGGGCAGCGGTGTCATCCGCCATGTCGACGCGGGCTATGTCGAGGCGGAGCAGGTGGCTGAGGCGCACGGGCTGAAGGTTCCGATGCGCGATCACGGCGGGACGGCGGTGACGACATGAAGCTCACCGATCGGGACAGGGAGATGCTTGACGGCGTCGACGGCGAGGGCGTGGCACTTGCGATGCAGGTTCTCGTCGCGATCGGCCGGGCATTCGACGCCGACCAGATGTGCGACATCTCCCGGGCGCACGTCGCCTTGAGCAACCAGGACGCGGACATCTCGGTTCGCGGAGCGGCTGGTGGCGGGCGGAGCCGTCTGCCGGATCCCACCGACGGTCAATCCCGGCTTCTGCCTCGAGTTCTTCCGGCACCTGCCCGGCCTGACCCCCGAAGACATGGAGTCCATGGAGCGCACGGAGGCCGCCTACCGGGCGCTTGGCGCCCAGCTGACTTACAACTGCACGCCCTACCTGCAGGGCAACGTGCCGCGTTTCGGTGAGATCACCGCTTACTCGGAATCAAGCGCCACCCCCTACATGAACTCCGTCTACGGGGCACGCACGAACCGGGAGTCGGCCCAGTCCGCCTTGTGTGCCGCGGTGACCGGCCGGGTCCCGATCTACGGCCTGCTGTTGGACGAGAACCGCAAGGGCCAGGTGCATGTGCACGTCGAACCGACGCTCACCGACGAGTTCGACTACCACCTGCTGGGCTACACGGTGCCCCGCAAAGCCGGCCTGCAAACCGCCTTCATACCGGTGTTCACGGGCGTTCCCGCGAACGTGAGCCCGGAAGCGCTCATGAACCTGGGTGCGGAGCTGAACACGGGCGGCAACGTGCCGATGTACCACATCGTCGGGGTCACCCCTGAGGCACCCACGCTCGAGGCAGCCTTCCACGACGAGTCGCCGGGCGATCCCGTGGTCATCACCGTCGATGATCTCGCCGAGGAGCAGCAGATGCTCTCGGCGGAAGGTGGCGCCATCGACTTCGCGCTGCTCGGATGCCCGCACCTGTCGCTCGACCAGCTCCGAGCGATCGCTGATCGGATCGGCGGCCGCCAGTTCAAGGTCGAGTTCTGGGTCATGACGTCCTTCTACGCGAAGGAGCTCGCCAACCGCGTGGGCATCGCCGAAGTCATCGAGAAGGCCGGAGGCCATCTCGTCCCCGACACTTGCATCGACCAGGTGGTCTGGAAGCACCTGGCTGGCAAGAGGGGCGTCACGGACTCGCTGAAGGGCGCGTACTACACCCAGCGGCGTGACATGGCCTTCGTGCTGCGCAGTGTGGGTGACTCTGTGGAGGCCGCGATCACAGGAGCTGCATCATGACCGCCCGGGAAGTCACTGTCATCGGCTGCCGGGGTGCAGCGCCGGGCAAAGCGTCCGGGCTGGCCGTGGTGTCCAGTGACGCCATTTGCTTCTATCTCGTGGACCCACCCACCGGCACCGTCATCGAGTCCGGCCACGCCATCGAGGGTCGGGCCATCGCCGGCAGTGTCCTGGTCTGCCCCGGAGGAAAGGGGAGCTGGTGGTCCAGGCCGACGGCCTCTACCAGCTGGCCAAGGCCGGCACGGCACCCGCCGCGGTCGTGGTCGCGGAGTTCGACACCGTGCTTGTGGCCAGTGCCGTGGTCGTCGGGGTCCCGCTCGTGCGCTGTGCCCCCGAGGACTTCGAACGGATCCGCGACGGTGACATGCTGGACGTGGACTCCGACCGGGAAGTCGTCACTATCCGGTGATCGTCGCCCCGGTCGTGCGCGCGCTGCGACATGGCGAGGTGGAACTGCCGCGGGTGCGCGTGGCGCGACAGCTCTTCAGCGTGCCGCCCCCTGTCGACGTGGCCGCGCAGGTGGGCCGCGAGTGGCGGTGGCTGGAGTCCCGCATCAAGCCGTCCGCGGGAGCACAGATAGCGGTTGCCGTCGGCAGCCGGGGTATCGACGGCCTGGCGCCCGCAGTGCGGGCCGTCGTGGGTGAGCTGCGCTCTGCCGGTTGCGAACCGTTCATAGTGCCCGCCATGGGCTCTCACGGCGGCGCGACCGCGACCGGCCAAACCCACGTTCTCGCGGGTCTGGGCATCACGTCGGAGGCGGTGGGCGCACCGGTCCGGGCCACGATGGACGTCGTGGCGATGGGCGCGGTGGGCGGTATCCCGCTGTACCTGGACCGCCTCGCCGCCGAGTCCGACGGCATCGTTGTCGTCAACCGTGTGAAGCCGCACACGGACTTCGCCGGGCCGATGGGAAGCGGCCTGTTGAAGATGCTCTGCATCGGCCTGGGCAACCAGGCGGGGGCCGACCGTCTGCACAGGGAAGGCGTTGCGCGGGACCTGGGCGAGGTAGTGCGCGAGGCCGCAGTCGCCCTTCTTGAGCGGGTGCCGGTCCTGTTCGGTGTTGCCATTCTGGAGAACCAGCAGCACCGCGCCTGCGAGGTTCACCTCGTGCCCGGTCCCGACATCGAGGTCGCGGAGCTGGCACTCCAGGACGTCGCCCGAGGGCTGCTGCCCGGTCTTCCCCTGGACGACATCGACCTACTGATCATCGACGAGATGGGAAAGGACATCAGTGGGGCGGGACTAGACCCGAATGTCATCGGGCGCTCACTTGGCCCCTGGCAGGTCAAACGAGACCGGCCCCGCATCACGCGGATCTTCGTGCGCGACCTGACCCCCGCCTCGGAGGGCAACGCCTGCGGCCTCGGCTTCATCGACGTCACTACGCCGCAACTGATCGAGAAGGTCGACCTCGAGGTGACCGCCGTCAACGCCATCACGGCATGCTTCCCGGAGGACATGCGCCTGCCGCTGACGCTTCCGACCGACCGAGACGCCATCGGCGCCATGCTCGACACGCTGCGCCCGTTCACGGCAAAGGATCTGCGCCTGGTGCACGTCAGGAGCACTCTGGCGCTTGAGCGGCTCGTCGTGTCCGAGGGCTGCCTGCCGGCCCTCGAGGACCGGCCCGACGTGGTCATCGAAGAGGAACCGCTCTTTCTCGGCTTCGACGAAGCTGGCCGACTGGTCTCGCCTCTGCCGGGCTAGCAGTACGTCCGCTGGCTTCGCCGAGGCGGTTAGTTGGATCCGGCGCGGGGGACGCCGAGAGGACCCGCAGCCACGACCCGCAAGCCCCACCGGTGCTGCGGGGCATGCCCGAGACGTGCCAGGGCTGCTTACGGGTGCTTGAAAGAAGCAATGCACCCACGACTTGAATCGTCATCCATTTCCCACCTACTGCCGAACGCCAAGTCAGGTTTGGCAAAGGGTGAGGTCAATCGACCATGGCGCGCCAACGAAGGCGCAGCCAGTGAACGACGATCTGTTCGACAAGAAGGGTCCCCGCGATGGTGAGCATCGGCGTCAGGCGCCTCCTCGTCGATTCCCTTCCCCGTTCCGGGACCCCTCCATCGTTGGGCACCGTGTGGACCTTCTCGACTCGCCGTGCGGCAGCCGCCTGAGGCGCGGCCGACAGGGAGAACTCGAGGTTCTCGGCGAACTCGGCGATGAGACTGCGCGACAGCACGGCCAGCGTGTCGCCGGCGAACCGAGCGAGCTTGCCGTCAATCGAGAGAAGCGTGACCAGCTCGACTCTGGTACCCCTCGGAGAGGGGAAGAAGGACGCGGTGACCAGAGCGGTGCCGTTTCCTTGCCCGCGGATCTCACCGCCTTCCGCCTTGAGCACCGCCCTGTGCGCGTCGGCGTCGAGCAATAGGTAGCGGGCGGCGCCTTGGTACCACACGGTGGTGGGCCCGAGTTTGACCTTCACAACGCCCAGGTACTCGTCGGTGCCCACCTCTAGGAGCCAGATTCCGGGCAAGTAGGGCGTGATCCTCTCGATGTCGGTGAGGACGCCCCATGCCTCGGCGACCGGCAACGGTACCTCGAACGCGTCGTTCAGTTGCATCCGTACATGCCCCCCTCGCGGTTGGTACAACAGCCCTTTCGTCGCGCCTTATTCCTACCCGTGCGCTTGGCCAGGGCGAAGGCGGTGCGGCCTTTGCTTCGGCACTAGCGGCGAAGCGGCGAAGCGTGAAGCTGCCGGCGCCGGCGAGCTGTGCATCATCGGGTCAGCGACCGGATCCCGCTCGAGCTCGCTCGAAACCCGGCGAGGCTGACAGCCCGATCGATCTGCACCTTCGGTCGTCGGGCAACAATGACCGCCGAGAAACGGAGGTTTGCGACTCGGTCGGTCAGGCCCGTCGTCACTTTCGACGGTGCGTCCCGCCTACGTTTCCAATGGATCCGAACTGGTGCCCATCAACCCTGGCTCCGGTCACGCGGCGTAAGTTTCTTGTCATCGATACAGAACCTGGCCTGCAGCCCGAGCAGTTCCTGACGGCCCTGGTCGCCTCGGCGGACGACGCCATAATCGGAGAGACGCTGGACGGGACGGTTCTCTCCTGGAACGCCGGCGCCGAGCGCCTCTACGGCTACCAGGCCCACGAGATGATCGGCTGGAGCCTGTTGCCCCTGTTCCCCGCGGACCGGGCCGAGGAATGGTCCGGCCTGCTGGACCCGGTCCGGCAGGGACAGACGGTACGGCGCTTCGACTCCGAGCGGGTCCGGAAAGACGGCACCCGTGTCCAGGTGACGCTCACGGTCTCACCGGTGCTGGGACCGGACGGCTCGGTCGTTGGGGTCTCCTCGATCGCGCACGACCGCACCGAGACGTTCTTTCTCACCGCGGCGATGCGCCAGGCGGAGAAGGAGGCCGCCGAGTTCCTCTCCATCCTCGACACGCTGCAGTCGAGCGCCCCGGTCGGCTTCTCGTTCGTCGACCGCGAGTTCCGCTTCGTGCGCGTCAACGAGAAGGCCGCGGCCATCAACGGCGTCTTGGTCAAAGACCACCTCGGCCGCACGATGGCCGAGGTCATCCCCCAGTTCTGGCCCCAACTGGAACCTTCCTACCGGACAGTGCTCGAGCGCGGCGAGCCCATCTTGAACGTGGAGGTGGCCTGCGAGACAGCCGAGGACCCGGGACGGCTCCACTTCTGGCTGGAGAGCCTCTATCCGGTGCGAGTGCACGGGGAGATCATCGGCGTCGGGGCAGTCTTCGTCGACGTCACCGAGCAAAAGGAGGCCGAGCAAACCCAGAGCGACCTCACCAACGAGCTGCGGTACCAGGCGCTGCACGACTCGCTTACCGGGCTTCCCAATCGGACCCTGATCCTCGACCGCGTGGAACAAATGCTTGCTCGCGGTCGCCGCAACAACGTGACAACGGGCGCTCTTTTCATAGATCTCGACAACTTCAAGGACATCAACGACACGCTGGGCCATCGTGTGGGAGACCAGTTGCTAGCCGAGGTGGCCCGACGTCTCACGTCGGCGCTTCGCGAGTCCGACACTGTGGGCCGCTTGGGAGGTGACGAGTTTGTCGTCCTGACAGAGGGCCTAACCGGGAGTAGTGGATTGGAGGAGACGGACCGGCCCGGAGAGGGAACTTCGGCGGACACCGCCTCGATCGCTATCGCCGAGCGCACACTCGAGGTCCTCCGAGAGCCATTCACACTTGGAGACGGTCAGTCCCTGCGCACTGTGACCGCCTCGATAGGCATTGCAACAGGACCCCGAGCGACCGCGGAGGAACTACTGCGAGATGCAGACGTCGCCCTGTATGAGGCGAAGGCCGCTGGAAAGCAGCGCTACACCGTGTTCCAACCCGAGATGCGCTGGGCGGTGGAGAGCCATGTCGAATTGCAGAAGGACCTTGGCCTTGCCGTCGAACGCGACGAGTTCCTGCTCGTGTACCAGCCAATATTCGAGATCGAAACCTCCGCAGTCGTAGGAGTCGAGGCTCTGCTCCGCTGGCACCACCCCGTCCGCGGGTTGGTAATGCCCAATGAGTTCATTCCGATACTCGAAGAGAATGGAATGATCCTCACGGTCGGCCGTCAAGTACTGAACAGGGCCTGCCAACAAGCAGCCGCGTGGCGCGAGGCCGGCTACGACCTGTCGATGTCAGTGAACGTCTCGCTCCGCCAGCTCGATTCTCCAGGAATCGTGCGTGACATAGGCGAGGCCTTGGAGGTATCCGGCCTCGAGCCCCGTCGTCTTGTGATCGAGATCACCGAGAGCACCCTGATGCGCGATCCGGGCAGCACGGTCGAGCGCATCGCGAAGCTCAAGACCTTGGGCGTCAGTGTCGCCGTGGACGACTTCGGCACAGGGTATTCGTCGCTGGCCTACCTGCGCCGATTCCCGGTGGACATTTTGAAGATAGACCGTTCCTTTGTCGCTTCGATGACTTCGTCGGAGCGCTCGTCGGCTTTGATCCACACTCTCGTCCAGCTGGGAAAGACACTCGGCTTGGATACCGTTGCGGAAGGGATCGAGGAGTCACGGCAGCTGGAGCAACTCCGGGCCGAGCAGTGCGACACGGGGCAGGGCTTCCTCTATGCCAGGCCCCTAAGCCCAGAAGATCTCGGCAATTTCCTCAGGACGCACGTCGTCGCTCCTCGGGAACAGGCAAGCGACCGCGCGCGCACGTAGCTCACGAGGAGATGAGCACCACCGAGCGCAGCACTTCACCCCGCTGCATTCTCGTATGGAACGCCTCCTCCACGTCATCCAGCTCGATCGTCTCGGACACGAACCGGTCCAGGTCGAGCCTGCCGTTCACGTACAGGTAGTTCAAGATCGGGAAGTCCCGAGACGGAAGGCGGTCCCCGTACCAACTGGGCTTGAGCCGCCAACCTCTGCCGAAGAACTCGATCATGGGCAGGCCGATGTGCATCTCGCGTGTGGGCACGCCGACCTGGACGAGCGTCCCGGCGAGGTCGCGGGCGAAAAAGACCTGTTCCATCACCTTGCCCATTGCCGACGGCCTCGACGCCCGCCCCTTGATATCGGTGCGGACAATCTGTACTCTGCCCCAAATACAGCAGACGGTCCTGGCGCTTGGAGGGGAGCACCGGGACCGCTGGGCATCTTCCCTTCGTCGATTCACTTGAACCGGAGGGTATACCGCCCGGAGGCTCGACCGAGGGGACACGGATCGGGTGCACGGCCTCATGCTTCCCTCGCAAGGCAACAGGGGTCGTGCACCCACTTGTCTGACGGACGGTCTTCGCTCTGCCGACAAGAGGGGCATCCACAAGGCTCGGAGGGCTTCAGCCGCGACCGGGTGTATCAGGATTCTCGGAGCTTTCGTGGGCACCTAGAGAGAGCTGCGGCGACGGTGGGACAGAGCCTCCGGCAAGACACGACGTCGGGTCCTCACGCGAGCTGACAGTTGGTGGGGAGCCCCGGGCGAGGGAGCAGCTTCGCGTCGGCCTGTCCCGAGCGGGGCAGACCGAAACGGCGAAACCGGAATGCCTACCTAGGCGTCCCTTTTCCACTGGACCGATCAAGGGATCAAGAACTTCCATCAGAGCACAGAGCGCGCCAAAAATTCACCGGGCTCGTATGAGTGAGCGGAGGTAAGGCACTAGAGCCGGTCTGGGCGGTTGGCGGGTGCGACCTCGTCAAAGTAAGCGACTATCCGGATCAGGGGTCCACCGTGGTGGCGGCACTCAGGCTCGGGGCCGCCGGCAAGATCCGCCCCCGCACCGTGCGGGCCTTTGTCGGTTCGGTGATGGAGGTGCGCCGGGATAAACCGGCATGGAGGAGGGAATGAGAGAGTCCTACACCGAAGGAGTAGCGATCCACGGTGGCCACGAGCCGTGCGCAGGCGTCCGTGAGGGCGCGGGCGAAGCGTCGGTAGCGGTAGGTGCAGGCCGGGCTATCGAGTCACGAAATCATGGCGATCGGGGTGCCGACGTTGTCTCCCATGACGGAAGGCTATGTCGCTGACAGCGCTATTCGCGAGCTGCCAGCGGATCCCGCGTGGTCCAAGAACCCGAGCATGTATCGAACCTCCATGCGCGAGAACCGGGAGGTCCCATGTTCGCCCGCCGGGTTGATCATCCGGCGGGCCGCTCAGGGAAGGCCAAGGCCGTAAGCCTGAGATGCACGAGCGTGGGAAGTCTGACAGCCCTGTAGGTGCGCCGGAATAAACCGGCATGGAGGAGGAGATGGAAGAGCTCTACATCGAAGGTCTAGCGAACCACGATGACCGCGAGCCGTGCGTCGGTGCCCGTGAGGGTGCAGGCGAAGCGTCGGTAGCGGCACGTGCAGGCCAGGCTATTGAGCCGCGTAATCACAGAGTTCGGGGTGCCGACGCTGTCTACGGATGCGGAAGGCAACACCGCCAGTGGCGTTATCGCGAGCTGCTGGTGGGCCCCGCGCGGTCAGAGACCCTGTGCATGCACGGAACCTCCATGCGCGAGAACCGGGAGGTCCCGCGCTTGCCCGTCGGGGTGATCACCGGGCGGGCCGCTCAGGGAAGGCCAAGGCCGTAAGCCTGAGATGCACGAGCGTGGGAAGTCAGACAACCTCGTAGTACCAGCGAAGCCGCCGAACAAGGCCGGGGGACCGGTTGCGGAGGTGGTGGAGGGAAGGGGGTTGGCCGAGGGGAACACGGTCAGTTCGACACGTCCCGGACGCAGCGCCGGGCAAGGCGCGCCAAACGGGCTGGACCGTGTGCGCGAAGTAGCACGAAGGGACAAGGAAGCACGGTTCACCGCACTGCTGCACCACGTCGATTTGGCTCGCCTGTGGGCGGCCTATGTGGCGATCAACCCGAAGGCCGCACCAGGGGTCGACCAGGTGACGTGGGACGCCTACGGCCAGGATCTGCGAGAGAACCTCGAAGACCTGCTTCGCCGTGTGCACAGTGGTGCTTACCGGGCGAGCCCCTCTCGTCGGGTGTACATACCGAAGCCGGACGGGCGGCAGCGCCCGCTGGGCATCGCCACCTTGGAGGACAAGATCCTCCAGCGGGCGGTGGTGGAGGTGTTGAACGCCGTATACGAGGAGGACTTCCTCGGCTTCTCCTACGGGTTCCGGCCCAGGCGCGGCCCGCACGATGCGCTGGACGCGCTGGCGGTCGGAATCACGGAGCGGAAGGTGAACTGGATACTCGACGCTGATGTGAGCGACTTCTTCACCAAGCTTGATCAGGCCTGGCTGATGAAGTTTCTCGAGCATCGCATTGCGGACAAACGAGTCCTGCGGCTCATCAAGAAGTGGTTGGCTGCAGGGGTCATCGAGGATGGGCACTGGTCCGAGACGCCGGAGGGATCACCGCAGGGGGCATCGGTTTCGCCGTTGCTCGCCAACGTGTACCTTCATTACGTCTTCGACCGGTGGGTCCGCCAGTGGAGGCTGAGGCACGCCCGGGGCGACATGATCGTCACCAGGTTCGCCGATGACTGTGTGACACGAACGCAAGGAGGGATCGATGTAGAAGATCGAACTCGACAAGCGGTGCTGTGCCAGAGATGGAGGAAGGCCCTCCGGGATCGCCCTGCAGGGGGAGGTCCCAAACCACCGCAAGCTGCGTCGGTCAAGAGCCGGGGTGGTGAGCGTTGCGGACAAGGCGCGCCAAGAGCGCGTCAGGTACGAGCTGAGAAGGCGAGCGGAAGCGAACCGCCGATGACGTGTCGTAAGCGTATCGACGACATCGAAACCGGGAGGGAGTCGTTCTCCCGGGATGAGCCTGGGGGCTACCTGTCTACTGCCCAGGCGGTGTCCGGCATAAAGGCGGCGCGAGCTCAGCTCAGGCTCTGGTGCGGAACGTGTGAACCTGTCGCTCCGATGCCGTCGGCCAGGCGCAATTGGGCTTCATCCCCCTGGCCGCAAAAGGGAGCACCCCAAGTGGCAGGAACCACAAGGGGCCGAGTACCGATGCGGAGCACAGGGGCGGGCCGCCTCGTAGGAGCGATGAAGCCTGGTAATGCGGGCCGAGCCAAGGGGGCGGGTCATCCGGACGTGGCTGGTGGTCAACCGTGATGCTGCGGGAGGAGCCGGTGGTCACGTCGAAGCCGAAAGCGGCCAAACCGTTTGACATTTCCAAGCGGGTTGTCTGGGAAGCCTACGAGAAGGTCAAGGCCAACCAGGGGGCTGCCGGTGTCGACGAGGAGTCGATCGAGGAGTTCGAGGCGAACCTCAAGGCGAACCTCTACAAGCTCTGGAATCGCATGTCCTCAGGGACGTACTTCCCGCCGCCGGTCCGGGCGGTGGAGATACCAAAAGCCGGAGGCAGGGGCGTCAGGGTTCTAGGCGTGCCCACGGTGTCGGACAGGATCGCCCAGACGGTCGTGCGGTCGTATCTGGAGCCCCAGGTGGAGCCGATCTTCCACCCCGACTCCTACGGCTACCGACCGGGGCGCTCCGCGCTCGATGCGGTGGCAACGTGCCGGGAGCGGTGCTGGAAGAGGGACTGGGTGATCGATCTCGACATCCGGGCCTTTTTCGACAGCATCCCCTGGAACCTCATGCTGAAGGCGGTGTCGAAGCACACGGACTTGCGCTGGGTCCTCCTCTACATAGAGCGGTGGCTCAAAGCTCCGCTCCAGATGGAGGACGGCACCTTGGTGCAACGAGATCGTGGGACCCCTCAGGGCTCGGCGATCTCGCCCCTTTTGGCCAACCTCTTCCTTCACTATGCGTTCGACACGTGGCTGACCAGGGAGTTCCCCTTTGTCAGCTTCGAGCGCTATGCGGACGACGCGGTCATTCACTGCAAGACCAAGGCCCAGGCACGCTATGTGCTGAAGGCACTCGCCGAAAGGATGGCGCAGGTCGGTCTGAAGCTGCATCCGGACAAGACGCGCATCGTGTACTGCAAGGACGACCACCGCCCGCTCACCCATGAGCACGAGCGGTTCGACTTCCTGGGATACACGTTTTGTCCGCGGCTGTCGAAGAGCAAGAACGATCATTACTTCGTCAACTTCTCTCCGGCGGTCTCAGATGACGCTAAGAAGGCGATCGGGAGGGAGATCCGCTCCTGGCGGATCAACCGGCGCAGTGACAAGACCCTCGGAGACCTTGCACGGATGTTCAATCCGATCGTGCAGGGGTGGATCAACTATTACGGGCGCTTCTACAAGTCCATGCTGTATCCGATTCTCAGGCGCATCAACGACTATTTGGTTCGTTGGGCCACGCAGAAGTACAAGCGGCTGCACCGCCATGCTGACCGGGCCCGACGGTGGCTACATGCCGTCGCTGGGAGGGCGCACGCCCTCTTTGTCCACTGGCGTCTCGGGCTGGTGCCGTGAGGCTGGATGATGGGAGCCGGATGAGTCGAGAGGCTCACGTCCGGTTCTGCGAGAGCCGGGGGGTGCGATTCCCCCCGGCCACTCACCTCGTGGTCGGCTTCCAGCATCTCGGTGATGCGAAGCGGTTCCTCAACGATCTTCGCGAGCGGTTCGCGAAGTTCAACCTGGAGCTGCATCCGGACAAGACCCGCCTCATCGAGTTCGGCCGCTTCGCGGCATCGGACCGGAAAGAGCGAGGTCTTCCAAAACCGGAGACGTTCGACTTCCTGGGCTTCACCCACATGTGCGGAAAGACCAGGGACGGGCGCTTCTGGCTCCGGCGCGTCACCATCAAGAAGAGGATGAGGGCGAAGTTGAAGCAGGTGAAGGCCGAGCTTCGACGGCGCCGTCACTGGCCCATCCCCGAGCAGGGGAGGTGGCTGGCGAGCGTGTTGAGGGGACACTTCAACTACTACGCCGTGCCCGGCAACATCGACGCGATTTCGGCATTTCGCGATCAGGTACGGTGGCTCTGGCGGGAGTCGCTTCGGCGCCGAAGCCAACGCCACCGCATGGCCTGGGAGCGCTACGCCAAGATCGCAAGCAGGTGGCTACCCTCTGCCCGCATCGTGCGTCCCCACCCCAGCGTGGCCTTCGCCGCCAGGACCCAAGGCAGGAGCCCGGTGCGGTAGTTCCGCACGCCGGGATCTGTCCGGGGGGCCGCCCGCAAGGGCGGTCCCTACCGGGATTACCTGCGAAGCTGCCGAACAAGGACGGGCGACCGGCGGCGGAGCGGTGGAGGAAAGGGGGCTGGCCGAGGGGAACACAGACAGGCCGACACGTCCCGGACGCAGTGCCGGGCCAGGCGTGCCAAGCGGTCTGGATCGTGTGCGTGAGGTAGCACGGAAGGACAAGGATGCGCGGTTCACCGCGCTGCTGCACCATGTCACCATTGACCGTCTCCGCCAGGCTTACTGGGCGATCCGCCCGCAGGCTGCGGCGGGGGTGGACGGGGTGACGTGGGGTGCCTACGGGGTGGGACTGGAGGAGCGTCTCCAGGAACTGCACGGTCGGGTGCAGCGTGGCAGCTACCGGGCGAAGCCGTCTTGGAGGGCGTACATCCCGAAGGCAGACCGGCGGCTGCGGCCGCTTGGTATCGCCTCGCTGGAGGACAAAATCGTCCAGCGGGCCGTCGTCGAGGTGCTAAACGCCATCTATGAGGAGGACTTCCTCGGGTTCTCATACGGGTTCCGGGCCTGGGCGCAGCCAGCACGATGCGCTGGACGCTTTGGCGGTCGGTATCTCGCGCCAGAAGGTGAACTGGATACTCGACGCGGACATCCGCGGTTTCTTCTCCAAGCTCGATCAGGCATGGCTGAGGAAGTTTCTCGAGCATCGCATTGCGGACAAGAGGGTCCTGCGGCTGATCGACAAGTGGCTGGCCGCAGGGGTGATCGAGGACGGGAGCTGGTCGGAGACACCGGAGGGAACGCCGCAAGGGGCTCGGCTTCGCCGCTGCTCGCCAACGTGTACCTCCACTACGTCTTGGACCGGTGGGCCCAGCAGTGGAGACGCCGGCACGCCCGTGGTGACATGATCATCACGCGCTTCGCCGATGACTTCATAGCCGGGTTCGAGCACCGTGGTGACGCCAGGCAGTTCCTACACGATCTGCGCGAACGGTTCGCCAACTTCGGGCTGGAGCTGCATCCCGACAAGACCCGCCTGATCGAGTTCGGGCGCTTCGCTGCCCAGCATCGCTCGGAGCGGGGCATCGGCAAGCCGGAGACGTTCGACTTCTTGGGTTTCACCCACATCTGCGGGACGACCCTGGACGGGCGATTCTGGCTGAGACGTATCACGATCGCAAAACGGATGCGAGCGAAGCTCAAGCAAGTCAAGGACGAGCTGAGGCGGCGCTGGCATCAACCCGTTCCCGAGCAGGGGAAATGGCTGGCAAGCGTGGTGCGGGGACATCTCGCCTACTACGCCGTGCCAGGCAACATCAAAGCGGTGACGGCATTTCGCAACCAGGTCAAACGGCATTGGCATCGAGCACTCAAGCGTCGTAGTCAGCGCAGCCGTGTGAACTGGGCGCGTATCGACCGACTCGCTGCCCGATGGCTTCCCCCAGCCCGCATCGTGCACTCACATCCAGCCTTGCGCTTCGACGTTCGCACCCAAGGCAGGAGCCCAGTGCGGTAGTTTCGCTCGCTGGGATCTGTGCGGGGGGCCGCCCGCAAGGGCGGTCCCTACCGCGAAGGCATCACCGCTCGCGCGAAGTGAAGCTCCCCGAAACTCAGAGCACGAACGCCCAGTCAAGACGCTTCGACGTTGAGCCGAGTGTCCCGAACGGTGAGCAGGCGCCTGCGGTCCCCGGTCAGCCCAGGCGGGAGCTGTGGGAACCGGGGCGTCGTCGGGAGTTCGAGAGGCGACTACTCGGGTCCAGCAGGATCCAGGTTGCCGAAGTAACCGCCCTCAGCGCGGAAAGGGTGCGACCTCACGAACGCGCGGACGGAGACGAGGATACGTTTCGCGGCTTCCGCCTCTTCTGCAACTCGGGGCAGAATCGCTGCGCTGATCTCGTTGGCTGTCTTCTCGAGCGTGGCGCCGTCCATCCCGAGCACGTCGTGCCAGCACGGCTTCAGTCATGGCATGGATGGGCTAGGCGAGCCCGGGGCGACACGGAGCTATCAACAGGCCACCGAGAACAGGGACAGGACTATCGCGGCGGCTCTCGAGAAGATGATCCGCAGGGCGACGGCCGTCAAGGCGAAGCTGTTAAACCGAAACCTGGCTTCTCGTTGTCAGGTTCCGGCCGCCGAAC
Source organism: uncultured Acidimicrobiaceae bacterium (assembly GCA_963836935.1). Taxonomy (GTDB): domain Bacteria; phylum Actinomycetota; class Acidimicrobiia; order Acidimicrobiales; family Bog-793; genus Fen-455. Next base: position 15,836 of record CAWILM010000009.1, on the reverse strand, counting down.
GACCCCAGCATGTTTCCGGCAGAATCGTCCGAGAAAACCCAGTCTAGCTGGGCAGAATGAGCGGGCGACGGAGAGAGCGGGCGACGGGAATCGAACCCGCATGACCAGCTTGGAAGGCTGGCCGATGGCGATTCTGCTACCTGCGGCGATGTGGTTGTTTGGGGTTCTACCTGCTCATTAACTAGCCGCTCGACTCCATTCGGCACCGCGATATTCCCGTCACTCGCGCACGATCGCGCACGAGCCGGGCACGTTAGTCTGCCTGGCCCCCGGAGGTGCCGCGCTGCTCATACACGGCGGCATCAACTGCCCCTCGAAGTTCGAACGCCGCTAGGAGCATGGGTCAGAACCCCCTGAACTAGCCAGCGCGTGCTTCCCATCTCTGTGATGCGGCGAAAATTCGCGATTTCCCCGAGTACCGACAAGACTTTGTGCCATGGAGAACGTCACAGTTGACGACCAGCTGTTCGAGGTAGCGGTCGGCCCACGAAAGACGGCGGCGACGCCCTCTGCGGTGACGGCCAAGACTTTCCGCCACTACGACCCGTCCCAGTGCTTCCTCCTGCCCCCGAGCCTGGACGACTGGCTGCCCGAAGACCATGAGGCACGGTTCATCTCCGAGGCCGTCGAGGATCTGTTGGAGCTGTCGGTGATCTACGCCTCCTATGCGACGGCCGACGGGGCACCTCCCTATGACCCGCGCATGATGCTGAAGCTCCTGCTCTACAGCTACTCGATCGGCGTGACCTCCTCGCGCGAGATGGAGCGGCGCTGTGTGACCGACGTGGCCTTCCGCTTCCTAAGCGCCAACGCCACACCGGACTACCGCTCGATCGCGCGTTTTCGCCGCCGCCACCTCACCGCTCTCGACGACCTGTTCACCCAGGTGCTGGTGTTGTGCGCAACAGCCGGGCTCGTCTCCCTCGGCCGGGTCGCCCTCGACGGCACCAAGCTGCGAGCCTCGGCAAGCAGGCACAAGGCCATGAGCTATGACCACATGAACAAGAAGATCGAACAGCTCCGGGCCGAGGTGGGCGAGATCCTCGCTGAGGCCGAGGCAATCGACCGGGAAGAGGACGACGCCTTCGGTGTGGACCACAGGGGCGACGAGGTACCTGCCGAGCTCGCCCGGCGCGAGACGCGCATAGCAAAGATGCGTGAGGCCATGGAGGCCATCGAGGCCGAGGCCAAAGAACGCGCCGGCGCCAAAGCCAGCGAGCAAGGCCGAGCGTGCCGGTGCCGACCAGGACGAGATCACCCAAGTAATCGAACAGGCAAGAGACAAGGCGACACCGCCCGCAAAGGCCCAGCGCAACTTCACCGATCCCGAGTCGCGCATCATGAAGACCGCCGATGCCTCGTTCCACTACTGCTACAGCGGACAGGCCGTCGTCGACGAGAAGTCCCAAGTCGTCCTCGCCGGTGCTCTCACCCAGCAAGCCACTGACATCGACCAGTTGACCCCGATGATCGAGGCGATGGAAGCCCGGCTCGTACTCGCCGGGATCGAAGACCACCCCAAGGTGCTGTTAGCCGATGCCGGCTATTGCTCGAACGACAACCTCGAAGCACTCGCCGGCGGCAACCTCGATGTCCTGGTTGCCACGGGCAGGCTGAGCCACGACGAGCGTGTCATGGCCGCGCCAAAAGGGCGCATCCCCAAGGACGCGACAGCGAGGCAACGTATGGCAAGACGCCTTCGGACAAAGGCCGGCAACGCCGACTACGCCCGGCGCAAGGCGATCGTCGAGCCGGTGTTCGGCCAGATGAAGCTCCGACAGAACGCTGGCCATCTCCGACTGCGCGGCCTCGAGCGGGCGCGGGGTGAATGGATGCTCCACCTCGTCTGTCACAACCTGCGCAAGCTTGCCAACGCCGGTGGCCCAGTGGCGATCGCCGCCGTGTGAGAGGCCAGAAGTACCTTCGCGTCCCCTGATTCCGGGCACTTCGTAGCCAACGGGAAGTCGCGACTTCACCAGCACACCGCTCTCTCGCTTCATCGAGCGTTGGGGCAGGTCCGCTTTCCAGTTCGGACCCATGCACCTAGCTGTGCTGCGAGGACGTCTACGGTCATAAGCGGCAACGCCGTGCTCACGGCGATACGGAGTCGGACCGTCGATCCGTCCCACTCCTGCCACTCGATATAGGTAGCGCTCCCGGCAGCCGCCTGTGGTCGCCCTGACCACGTATGTACTGATCGAAGTGGTCGAGTACATCGCGGGCGTTCTTTGCCCCCAGGACCGCTGCTTCGAACGTCGAGACTGCAGCAAGGATTTCCTGGCGAGCAAGCTCAGGCGAGATTGCAAGGACCAGCTTCGCCGCCCGCAATACGTTCCTCAGGGCCAGCACAAGCAGATAACAGTCAGCCTGCATGCTGACGTCAAAGCGACTTTCAGGCGCAGCACGAAGCACTCGATTCGCCTGGTTACGAACAGCACGCTCCCACGTCGCGAGGCGTGCCAACGCCTCGTTCACCGTCGGTTGCAGGGTTATTGGCTTAGGCTTCCTCATCGCTTCCGCTCGGGTTGGCATGCTCGCGTCCCAGCATCAGCATGCGGTTAGCCATCGCGAGCGCGGTACGTACGTCGTCGAGGGCGGCGGCGCGCTCGGCAGCGATGGCCTCGGCTACCTCGGCACGGCGGCGCCAGTCGGCAAGCTCGGCACGTAGGTCGTCGAGGGCGTCGGTAGGTAGCGCGGTAGGTGGTGCCGTGGTCGCTGGCGTCGAGGCGACTTCCGGTGGCATGGGGGCGTGCACAGGCAGCCCCGCGGCAATGAGGGCCTCGACGGGTATGTGCCAGCCAGTCGCGTCGCGCACGGCGCCGTCGAGGCGCCCTTGGTCGAGCAAGCGTCCGATACTGCGGCGGCTACGGCCAGTCGCGGTGGCGGCCTCGGTGACGCTCAGCACGGGGCGGCTGGTGTCAGTCACGAACGTCACCAGCCTTCGCGCTCACGAAGTTCCTGCTCCCGCCTGGTTGCGGCCATTCTGCGCAGGTAACGACGTTCGAGCCACCCGCGCCGGAGTGAACACTCCGCCGCGCGGTTCGGCGCCACGTCGAAACCCGTAGTGGGCTGCGTCGCTGGCCAGCTATGTAGGTCGCTGGTCCGCTTCCAACCCATCTGTTTGAGTTGGCGATCGACGTAGCTCGCCAGGGCCGATACCGGAATGTCAATAGTGCGGATCTCGGGTTGTTCGCCACGTCGCAACATCGCGGCCATCTCGGCCTCATGCAGGCCCGTCCACCTCGTCTGCAGAAGAACCGACCTATAGAACTTCCATTCATCGGCATGATCGAGGAATACCTGCACCTCCCCCTTGAGCATCTCGCGCTCGGTCACCGTGAACATGATCCGTGCCTTCCCAGTCTGGCTGCGGGCGAACACGGGTGTTCGGTCCGTCACTGCTACGGCCTTTCACAGTTCGGGCAGGCTTCGGCGTCGAGGTCATCTCGCAGGTGACGTAGCCGTTCGTCCATCCGTCCAGGGCGCGGAAGGGGTCGACGCCGTACACCTTCGGGCGATTGAGCAGGCCAGCGAGAGACTCGGGGTCGCAAACAGGCTCGCTGTCCGCGACCTCCGTGATCGTCCCGAGCAGCTTGTGGTTGCCGTTCGGCTCGCTGTCATCGAATACGCGTAGAACCCTCATGCGATCACAGCCTCAGCCTCGGCGTCGAGGGCGAGCGAGCCGAGCACGTCGCGCACGGTCGAGGCGTACCAGCGGGCGCCACCTTGGGCGGTGGGCACGGCCTCGTCATTGAGGGCCTCGGCGATGGCCCGAAGGCTTCTACCGGCCTCGTGCTCGGCGGCGATGCGGCGACGCACGTCGTCGGGCAGGTCTACGGGGCGGCCAAGGCGAACGCCGCGAGCCTTCATGGCTCGCATGGCCTCGCTGGTGCGTACACCGATGATGCGGCGTTCCCATTGGGCGACAGCGCCGTAGATGTTGGCCATCAGCTCGCCAGCCGGGGTCGTGGTGTCCACGTCAACGTCGAGGGCGACTACCGACCAGTGGTGGCGCTTGGCGCGCCGGGCGATGGTGTCGAAGTCGCTTACCGAGCGCGACAGGCGGTCGAGCTTGGCGACCACCAGCACGTCAGCCACGCCGCGGTCGAGGTGGTCGAGGGCCTTGGTCAGCTCAGGCCGGTCCATGTTGCCGCCCGAGCGGCCACCATCGGTGAAGCTGGTGACGAACTGCCAGCCGCGAGCCTCGATGGCGCGGGTGACGGCGGCGGCTTGGGCGTCGAGTCCGTTGCCGCTGGCGGCTTGCTCGTCGGTGCTCACGCGGAAGTAGGCGAAGGCGCGGATTGCGGGGGCATTGGGATCGGTCCTCATGGCCTGAGCGTACACCATAGGGTCCCTTGCCGTACAGCATTGGTCGACATGGGCGTGCCCGTGGGCGCCCGACGGCGTGCTCATGGGCGAGGCGGCATGTGCTGGTGACAGACGCGGGCAGGGTGGGCGGTGATATGGGCGTGCCTACGGGCGCAATCGGGGGCGCTCACGGGTGCTAGCGGGGGTAGGCAAGGTCAGCCAGCGGCAGCGTTGAGGTCAGCTGCCGCTGGCACGTGCATCTTTATTGCAGCCCAACACCTGGCGGAAGGCCGTTCTCGATAGCATCCCGAGCGTTCCTGAGGGTCACGAAGTACGTCCTCCTGATGGCCTCACTGGCCGCTTCGTATGCCTTTTGGCCGCTTGGCCCAGCTTCCTCGTATGCCTTCAGTGCAGCCGCCCTGTCGTTAGCAGCCGCTTCGTCAGCCTTCGCCACGACTTCGTTCCACACCTCGTCTACGGCCGCTTGAAGCTTTGCCCTACGCCTCCTCGGACTCATTCACGCCATCCCGTCAGCAGCCGGTGTCGTCGGGCGGCCCAGCGGGCGGCGGCGCCCCCTCATAGCGAACCTCGTCGATACCTAGCTCCTGCTTGAGCTTGTCCAGCTCGTCGAGGTTTCTAATTGTACTGATCGGAGGTCGCGGTACCGCGCCGACCCGGCGAACATGCGAGACCGGGAAGTTGCCTTCCTCGTCAGGCTTGCCGACAGCCAAATGTCCTTCCGACATAGCCCTTCAGCCTCCCTTGGCGTTCGCTGCCGGACGCCACACCTCAGGCCATGTCCGACACTCAGCGTCAGCCAATGCCAGCCTGGCGCTCGACGATGGCCCGTAAGGTGTCGGCGATCTCGATGGCCTTGGTGGCGGTGAGGTCGTCGAGGTTGCAGGCACGACGGTGGCCCCTGTTGAGGCTGCTCCTCACAACGGAGGGCGGCCGGGGCTGAGTTACTCCGGGGAAGTGGTTTCCTCCGAGGGGATGGTTGGCCTGCCGTGCCCGAGCAGGATCGCCTTTTGGTCCGCGAACTCCTCCTCGGTCAGTACCCCTGCGTCGCGAAGGTCGGCCCACTTCTTCAGCTCGTCTGCCACAGACGGCGCGAAGGGCGAGCCCGTCGTGGCTCAGTGTTGCCAGACCCTGACGTAGGCGACGCTCATCGTGGCCGGGACCGTGTTCGACGGCAAGCCATCGAGCGCCAGGTCGAGGATCAGGCACATGGGCGCCGAAGTGACTCCGGAGGTGTCCTGCCAGATTTCGGTTCCGTCGTAGTAGAAGGTGATCGATCCCGGCTCCCAGTCGGCGGCGAAGGTGTGCCATCCACCGGTGAAGGTTCCGCTGGCGCACGTCCCGGGCGCGCCCGCAGGATTGTGGAAGTGGGCGCAGGCCTCGCCGCTGAGTCCCTCAAGGACGTCGATCTCGCCATCGGTGGGCCAGTTCTGGCCAACTGCCCAGAAGGCAGGCCAGTCAGCGATTGTTCCCGAACCTGGTAGCCAGATGCGGGCCTCCATGTAGCCGTAGGTGAAGCTGAACTTCCCATTGGTGGTCACCATGCCGGACGCGTAGGGCTGGGTGAGTCCTCCGCAGGTCTCGGCCGTGGCGATCGCCGTCAGATCGAGCTCACCGTTGGCCACGCTCGCCTGCGCTGGGTCGTAGCACTCCTGCTCATAGCTGTTGAGCGGCTGGGTGATGCCCGAGCCGAACCATCCCGTCGACCACTGCGAGCTGTCGAGCGTCGAGCCGTTGAACTCCGAGTCGAACACCAGATTCCAGGGCCCGGCGGCGTCTCCGACGGGCTGGGGCGACCCAGACGCCGCAGTGGTCGGCGCCCCGGTGGTCGTGGTCGTGGTCGGCGCCCCGGTGGTCGTGGTCGTGGTCGGCGCCCCGGTGGTCGTGGTCGTGGTCGGCGCCACTGTTGTCGTGGTCGTGGTCGGCGCCCCGGTGGTCGTGGTCGTGGTCGGCGCCCCGGTGGTCGTGGTCGTGGTCGGCGCCCCGGTGGTCGTGGTCGTGGTCGGCGCCCCGGTGGTCGTGGTCGTCGTAGGCGCCCCGGTGGTCGTGGTCGCCGGCGGCGCCCCGGTTGTCGTGGTCGCCGGCGGCGCCCCGGTAGTCGTGGTCGGATCGCTGGACGTTGTGGGACGCGTGGTCGTGGTCGCACTGTGGTGCCGGAACTGGTGGTTGGGGGGCGTAGCCCCGGTAGTCGTGGTCGTCTTGGGACTCGTTGTCGTGGTTGGATCGCTGGACGTTGTGGGACGCGTGGTCGTGGTCGCACGGTGGTGCCGGAACTGGTGGTTGGGGCGCATCGCCCCAGAGGAGCCGGTAACCACCAAGGAGTTGACCAGCGCAGCCAGCGCGACAGCCACGACAATCCCACCCGCGAAAGCGTGGCGTCGATGAACGGGCGCAGCGCGGCGTCGATGAACGGGCGAAGCGCGGCGTCGATGGGCCTGTTGCGTGTCGCTCATTGGCGACCCCCTTCGCCTTGGTAACGCTACGCACTAACAGCGCCGAGTGCCCGCCGGGCGGGTCAGCCGGTGCCGGTGTGTTGCTCGACGATCGCAGCGGCGGCTCCGAGGTCGGTCGCTAGGCGCTTGTCGTGCGTTGTGAGCGCGGGCAGGGCGGCAACGATGGCCCGCAGTCCGTCCGCGATCTCGATGGCCTCGGTGGCGGTGAGGTCGTCGAGGCTTCGGCCTGCCTCGGCCAGTGCGTCGGCGACGACGGCGGCGAGCGCGTCAGTGTCTACGGCGGCCATGGTCAAGCATCGCCAGCGTCGGCGGCGAGGGCCTCGATGGCGATGCGCTCGGCTCGCTCGGTGTGATCGGCGACGATCGTGTCGCGGTTGACGGTGGCGTGCAAGAAGTTCACGCGGCCATCGGGTAGGCGGGGTGGCGGCGGGTAGGGCACGGTCGCGGCGCGGCGGTGTATTTCGGCGGCTAGGCGCTCGTCGGCATTGTCGAGGCGGCCAAGCTCGGGCGCCGGTACGACGCGAAGCACGGCCAGGGCGGTCGGCAAGTCGGCCTCGTCGTTGAGAATGCGCTCGACAGCAGCGAGGGCCTTGCGCCGGATGCGGCAGGCGGCGTCGGTGTTCGCCTCGGCCAGGGCGTGCCGGTAGCGGTCGAGGGCCTCGCGGAAGGCGGGATGATGATTCGCCCAGCGGGTGACTGTCTCGCGGTTGACGCCAGCCAGCTCGGCGGCCTCGGCATGTGTCGAGCCGGTCGCGAGGGCGTCCGCGGCGATGGCCTTGGCCGGGGTCAGCTCGACGAGGGCGGCCCGTAGGGCGTCGAGGTCGGCCCGTGGGTGGTCGAGGTCGGCGGGGCGAGTTTTGCTGGTCATGGTCCTAGCTCCATTCTCGTGCGATTCGGTGCGGTTCGGTGCGACGGCGCTCACCACATCTGCTCGGGGTTGTCGCGGGTGTCGAGGGTGTAGGGGTGTCGAAATCCGTTCCGCGGCGGAACGGAGTGGTCTCGGTCATTCGCCGAGGCGACGCGACGACGACGGCGCTTCTCGCGGGCGTTCATGGGCGGGCGCCGGTGCGGCGCCGGTAGGCGCGTACGCGACAAGTCGTCGAGCAGCAGCGGGCATCGGCCCGGGCGCCGCTCCTAACGCTCGAAACGGTCTCGGACCCACCGGTTCCCCTACGGGAAACCCGGGGTGGTTCCCGAAAGACCGCGGTACCGGTTCCCACCGGTTCCGGGAACTGCTGACCCGCCGTGACCAGCGGAACCAACGAAGGCTCGGCCGAGGTTCCGAGCTGGTTCCCGGACCACTTCAAGAAGGTGGTTCCCGAGATCTGGGAACCGATCACGGTCGCACCCTCCGCCACTTCAAGGCGGCCATGACCACCACCTTTCGACGGCCCTTGCCGGCCAGCTTGAGCGCCCGCGTCGCCATGCTCACCGAGGCGTCGATCGGCACCGCTAGCTCGTCGAGGATTCGCGCGACCTCGGCCCTGCTTTCCGGCCACGCGCCCTCGGCGAGGACGTGTCGCAGGTTCGGCTCGGTCTCGCGTACAAGGGCGATCGTCTGCGGCACCCACGAAACCCGGCTATGAGTCCTCGTCAGCACGACCTTGTTCTCGACCATCGCGAGCCGGAACACGACATCGACGTCGTCGACCTTCGCTGATGAACCCCGCTGGCCACGGGCGATGTCCTTACCGGCGTGGTCGAGCCGGAGTAGCGAGACGCCCTGTTCCTTGAGGCGCCGGCCCGAACATCGGTAGAACTTCAGGTACGTGTCGCTCCTGTCCTCGCTGGCGTCCACGACGCGGCCAAGCGTGTCGATGATGACCAGTTCCGGGCGGTACTTGGCTACAAGCGCATCGAGCACCTGCCCCCCACGATCGGTGTCGAGCGACGGCAACGAGGGTAGCTGGAAGTAGACGAGCCGCGACAGGTTCTCGCCCGGTCCGTATCCGAGGTCGTCCAGCCGCTCACGAAGATCACCCCGCGTCATTTCGAGGTCGAGGTACAGGACCGTGACGGGCGTGCCGGCCGGGAAGCCGAGAACAGGTCGCCCCGCTGCCATCGCAGCGGCCATGTCGAGCGCTAACAGCGACTTGCCCAGCTTTGCAGGGCTGTACACGGCGACCTGGCGACCACGTGGGATGAGCGGCTCCGCGAGCCACTCCTCGTTTGTCTCGCCTTCGTTCCACAGACCGGTCCAGTCGACAGGTTCGATTGCTCGGGCGAGTTGTTCGGCCATCGGCACGGTTCGCCGGACCGTTGTCGTGGTCGCCTCCAGTGCTTTCGATCCGTTGTGCGAAGCCGCTTCGCGGCCTGCTTGAAGCGCATCGAAGACCTCCTGGGCTTCCGGGTCAACCTCCGGGTAGACCAGTCGCCATTCTGCGGCTCGCGGCGCGTCGGCGTCTTCACGGAGGCGCTTCGAGGAGACCACCTGCTCCCAGTCGGTCACAGCGACGCGCATCTTGGCTAGGCGAGCGGCCGCCTCATCGGCAGTCATGCCCGTGACATCGATCGGCCCACTCACGGCGCATGCTCCGGTAGCTCAGTACTCAGAACGACACTCGACGGCGGTACGGGCGCTCGGCGGGCCGTCGTTACGGCACTCAATTCCCGTGGCCGGAACCACGTGGTGACGTGGTTGCCGCTACACCAGTTGCCGAGCCACACGCCGATCTCGTTGTCGCGGACGTTCAAGGCGGCGATGGTCCCGGACTTACCGGCGTAGGGCGCTGGCCGAACGGTGGGCAGGGTGACCGCGCGATCGCCGATCTTGAAGTCGACGGCGGTAGTCGTGTCGACGTGGGAGCCGAACGGGTCGCTGGTAACGTGATACGTGGTCTGAGCAACCGATTTGGAGTCTGCCCTCGGCGTTTCGTCGGGAGCGGCTTCGCGTACGGCGCCCGGTGGACGTTCCGTCATCGCACGGCCTCCCGGCGCCGGGACGCGAGAAAATCCTCGCAATCCTGAGCATCGAGGACTATTCGCGACCCAATCTTGAAGTGGGCAATTCGCCGTTCGAAGATCAAACGGCGAACGTGGCGCTCCGTGATACCCATCCGTTCGGCGGCGGCTGGGATATTGAGTCGCTCAGGGTGTCGGCGCGCTTCACGATTAGCCGGCTGGCCCATGGAAGTGGCTGCGGGTAGGGCCTCGCCATGTTGCTCAGGGTGTCGGCGGACTGCGCGACTAGCAGGCTGGACTATGGAACGGGCTGCGGGCAGGGTCTCGTCATCACGAGGCTTGACCGCCCGGCTCATTGCGCACATGGTTCTCCTCATGCGCGGTACCGATGTGATGGTCGGTGCGCTCAATGAGGGCGAACCCGCAATTCAGTTGACCGGAAGCTACCATCGCCACACGGGTAATCGCAAGAACGTAGTTACGACGATGTCGACGACCAAAGCGTTTCGCTGCGCCCAGTGCGTACGGGCTGGCCTGGCGTCACCGCCGGTGCTTGCAGTGGTCGGCGAAGCTCACCGCGATCCGGACTCGGGGCTAAGCGACTTCGATCCCGAGATCCTTGGCGGCGTGCCCACCGTGCTCATCCGTTCGGTTCGGCGAAACCGGCGCGAGGCGAAGATCGATAGCTCAGACCTGATACAGCTGGCGTTGCCACTGGACCCCGATGGTCCCTACGCGCTGCCGAACATTGCCGACGTCGGCGTTATCGAGACAGCAAGGATTACCGCGACCCGCCGCCTCCTGTCTCGCGCTCGCGATCGATGTGGAACCCGCCAATGGGGGCGATGCGCCAAACGCTAGGACGACGACCTTTCGGGCTTCGAATGAATTCGAGCCACTCATCGAGGACGGGCCTCAAACGGTGATCGAGTGCCCCCTTCGGGACGGGCGAGGTCGACATCACCGCGTCCAGGTGACGCGTCGGCAGCTTGTGCGGCGCGCGGCCCAGGCGACGGCATCGGGCGATGAGTTCCCGACTATCTAGCGCGCGCCGCCATTTTGGCAACGCCCGCAAGCTGCCCTCGGGGCGTTATCAGGCGAGCTACTGGCACGAAGGTGCGCGCTACAAGGCACCGGGCACGTTCGCCGCCAAGGCGGATGCACTCGCCTATTTGTCGACTGTCGAGACCGACCTGCGACGCGGTGGCTGGATCGACCCGGCTGCCGGGCGGGTGAAGTTGTCGACCTACGCGACGGCATGGCTCGATCACCGGTCGGGCCTCGCCGAGCGAACCGTCGAGTTGTATCGGTATCTACTCGATCGCCACGTGCTCCCATCGCTCGGCACGATGGCGCTCGCGAGCGTCACACCGTCGGCGGTTCGTGCCTGGCACGCGGAACTCGCGGCTCAGCATCCGACCACGGCGGCGAAGGCTTACCGGCTGCTTTCGTCGATTATGCGTACGGCTGTCGCCGACGAGGTGATCGCGAGGAGTCCGTGCCAGGTGAAGGGTGCAGCCGTCGAGAACGCGCGGGAACGGCCCACCGCAAGTGTCGCGGAGGTCGCTGCACTAGCCGAAGCGATGCCCGAGCGGATGCGGGCCGCCGTACTGCTCGCAGCGTGGTGCCAGCTTCGGCGAGGCGAACTACTCGGCTTGCGTCGGCGAGACTTCGACCTGCTTCACGGTTCGCTTTCGGTATCGAAGACGCGGACAAAGCTGATGAGCGGCGAAATGATCGACAAGGCACCGAAGTCCGACGCTGGGCGTCGTACCGTCGCGGTGCCGAGCCATGTGCTGCCGTCGCTCAAGGAGCATCTTGAGCGATTTGTAAGCCCTGAGCCTCGTGCCCTTGTGCTCACTGGCGAGAAGGGCGCTCCGTTGCGACCGCAGGTGCTCGCTACCGCTTGGAACGCGGCGCGGACGAAGGTGGGCCGCGGGGATCTCCGCTTGCACGATCTCCGGCACTCCGGGCTTACGTGGTCTGCCCGACGGGAGCCACAGTCGCCGAGCTGATGCATCGGGCGGGCCACGCCTCGCCCGCTGCTGCCCTGCGTTACCAGCACGCCACCGAGGATCGCGACCGGGTGCTCGCCGACGCGTTGTCGGCGCTCGCGGAGCCAACTCGTGTGGTCCCGATCCGTGGCGCGAAAGGTGCTCGCAAGGCGCAATCGCGCACGTAGCGCGCGACGGCCCGACGGTTTGCGAACAAGGCTCGACAATAAATGAGGGCCTGACCAGGGATGACAGCTGGAGCGGGCGACGGGAATCGAACCCGCATGACCAGCTTGGAAGGCTGGAGCTCTACCATTGAGCTACGCCCGCGACTCATGTTGAGGCTATCTCGCGGCCTCCGGGCACCCAGCCTGGACGGTGCACGACGACCCCGGGACGTCGGGGCGCCCGGATTTGAACCGGGGACCTCCTGCTCCCAAAGCAGGCGCGCTACCAAGCTGCGCTACGCCCCGTCGCACTGATTGAGTCTAGCCCAAGGCAGGTCAGGGGGCAGAAAAGTGCCATTGACAAGGTAATATGTTCCTGTCAATGATGCGTGAACCGTAGCTGGGCTTTCGATAATGGTTCTCACCTGCGGCGACGTTTCGAAAAGTTAGGGCGTGCAATAGGGCGTGCATCGCTAAACTCGGCAGCGTGACGACTCGCAACGCCCGTGGCGACGGCAAGCTCTATCAGCGCACGAGCGGACGCGATGCTGGCAAGTGGGTGCGGGCTATTCGGGTGATGGACCCGGTAACCGGCGAGAGCCGGTACAAGTCGTTCGTGGGCAAGAACCCCCAGGAAGCCGCACGGCGAGCGCGTGATTTTCTGAAGGAGCACGGCGAGATAGCGCCCGCGGCCTCCCAGACGACGGTCGCTACAGCCGTCCGCTGGTTCGTAAACGGGTACGAGGTGCAGGTGCGGGCGGGCGCTCGTAGGCCGAACACGCTCGCCGTTCTGCGACTGTGCCAGGGCAAAATCGAGAAGGACCCTATTGGCCGGATGGCCGTGTCGAAGCTCCAAGCCCGCGACGTGGACGCCATGGTGCGCAGGCTGTTGTCAGGTGGGTACGGCCAGCACAAGGTAAGCCCCAGATACGCGCAGCTCGTGAGGGCAACCCTGAGCCGGGCAATGTCGCGGGCTGTCAGGGACGGCTATGCGCTCCGCAACGTGGTGGCTGAGAGCCAGCCGGTGCCTCAAGTTCGTGCGGCCCGCGAGGTTCTCAGCGACGAGAAGATAAGTGCGATGCTCGGGGCCGCGAAGACGCATGGTCCACAGGCGTACGCCCTTGTGGCTGTCTTGTTCGGCTTGGGGCTGCGGCGTGGTGAGGCGCTGGGCTTGAGATGGAGCGACCTCGACTGGGACAACGAGAAGCCGACCGTCCTCGTGGAACGACAGGTCAAGCGGGAGAACGGTCAAGTGGTGGTTGGGCCGCTAAAGACAGCGGCGAGCAGGCGACGACTTCGAGTGCCTGATTACGTCATTGCCGCGTTACGAGTTCTGCACGACGCCCCGAATCCAGGAGAGTGGGTCTTCGCCTCGAAAGCTGGGACGATAACTGACCCGTCGAACGCCTACCATCGGCTCCAAGGCATCGGCAGGGAAGCAGGAATCGAGAGAATTCGTCCCCACGATGCGCGTCATGCGGCTCTGACGATGCTCGCACGCAGCGGCGTGGGTCCGGCCCAAATCCAGGCCTTCGCTGGCCATAGCGAGCCAGAGGTTGCCTTGTCGGTCTACACGCACCTTGATGCGAGCGACCTGGGTGGCTGTGCCGCGGCCCTAAACCGCTTCTGACACGACTCGAAAGTGCCCCGGCCTCGATGACCGAGCACTCAGCCGAGCATCCTGGCCGTCATTTGCGTTGCCTTCATGGGCTAGTTGCCTAAACGGTTGCGAAGCGGTTGCCGCCCCGACGGACCACTCACGGGCTTCTCGCCATCGCGCGTCGCCGTCATGGCGTTCGTTGTTCGGGTGAGCTGGCAGCTTCAGGGCCTCAGCGGCAGTACAAAAGGCCCGGTGACGAGGTACGAGAACCCGACGACCTTGCCGATGATGGCCTTTGCCGGTGGCGATATGAACAGGAACGACGGTCACTGTTAAGGATGGTGCGCGGGCCGCGAGGGCCGGAATGACAGGACCCCGAACGCTCAACGTGTGCGAATCGTCACCTTCAGTGAAAGAACTAAAGTTCCTAGCCGAGCGCGCCGACAAACGAAACGGCGGGCCACGCTCTCACCACGAGCGGCCCAGCGCTCACGTCCCTAGGTGCCTGGTGTTGAACAAGGGTTCAATGTGACTGGCGGGCAGCTGGAAGTTGTTGAGAAAGCATTCTTTGCTCCGCGTGACGGTGTCGAAGATGTCGCGAACAAGGCCGACTCGTAGCGATCGACGGGCCTCGAGGGGCGCGCGTGGGATGCCATTGGCCTCCACCTCCTTGTCATCGGGCCATCATCCATCCTCCGCCTTCGATCGAACGAACCTCGAGCTTGGCGAGGCGTGCAAGGTTGGCTGCGGCAGCGAGAAGACTGAAGTCGGCTGCAACCCGTAGTTTTCCGCGCACTCTCGCGCGCCTTCCCCCGTGTCTTCGTCTCATGAGGTGGCCGAGCTTGCGCTCGACTTTTGGACGCGTCGCTCTGTAGTCGGCTCTCCATTTCGGGTCCTTCTGCTCGACGCGTGCACGGGCAACGACGGCTTCGTGGATCCCGACGCGGATCTTTCGCCCGATTCGTGACGTGGTGCACTGCCAAGCGAGCGGGCAGGTGACACAGTGCGTAGCGAACTTCGCGATCCCATCTCCGTCTTTCAGTCGCCGGATCTTCACGGTCACGTCGTTCGGACACGTGACCGTGTCGGTGCCGAGGTCGACAAGGAAGCGGTCCTTTGTGAACAACCCATTCTTTGCCACAGGTGGCTGGGTCTTGCATTTCGAGGCGATGTTGGCGTTTTTCAAGCGGGACTGGAAGCTCACCGGTCCCATAGGCGGCGTCTCCATAAACCGTTGCGCGCTCATGGCCGAGCGCGCCAGGCTCGCCTTGGCCTTCGCGGACAGCGTCGTCACCGGTCACCTCGTCATTTTCGAGGAGATCTCCGATCAGCTGCTCTGCGACGCTCGCGTCGCCGGCGTTGCCGGCGCTCACCGTCGTCGCGGTGATGATCTCTGAGTCGGGGTCGATCGCGACATGACCCTTGTAACCATCGAAGCCGTGCGCCGAGGTCTTGTGCCCGTGGCGGGCCTCGGGGTCCACGACAGAGATAACCCTGTCTTTTGCGACCTTTCTGGCGATACGCAAGATCTTGTCGTCGCCCTCTTCCAAGTCCTGGCCGACGACAGTCGCGAGCAGGCGGGCCGCCTCGGTGACAACATCGGTGAGCTCACGGCCTTCGAGCGCCAGGAGGCAGCCATAGGCGTCCTTCGCGCGAGTGTCGACGAGACGCTCGCGCGCTGGGCGTCCTCCCAGTCGATCTGAGGCTTGTCCGAGCTCGCATAGTCGTCCCCGCTCGTGAGAACGGCCAACACCTCGGCGCGAAGTGATCCGTCGGTGACCTTCAACAAGTTGCGGACCGCGGAGCGGATCAGCGTGATCGTGTCCATCGTCGCGACGGCGTCATACAGCGGCGTCGAGTCAAGGACGCGCTTTCTCCCGACGAGGCCTGCGGCTTTGGCGGCGCCGAGCACGATCGCAAAGACCCGGTCGGGATCGGTCGATCTCCGCAGGCGCTCGCGCATGTCGACGAACACCGTGTGGGAGAAGATCGTCCATTCAGAGGTGTCGTAGCTGCCGACACCCGCGGCGTAGCGCCAACGGGCGTCGAAGGCGTAGCGCTCTGCTGCTTCGCGGTCAGACAAGCCCTCCAAGCGTTGGAGCACCATCACGGCCGCTACAACCGAGGGAGGGACCGAGCGGCGTCCGTCATCGGCGAAGAGGTCGGCGAAGGCCTCGTCGGGAAAGAGCCGGTCCCGCTCTCGGTGCAAGAACGCGTAGATCGAGTCCTTGGCGAGCGTCTTTTCACAGAACTCGCTCATGTCATCGAGCAGACTGGCTTGTCTGTCAGCCACTCCGAGGGTCATCGGTCGCTCCTCACGAAGAGTTACACCCATATAATTATCCCTCATCCCGGACCGGATCGCGAATCCTCAAAAGAGCGAAAGACACCAGGC
>CAWILM010000008.1:0-13767 GCA_963836935.1 uncultured Acidimicrobiaceae bacterium | reverse complement strand
TGGTGGAACGGCTCAGCTCCGCGCGTTGACGAGGACCTCGACGCGTGAGGGGCGGGTCGTCGGACGGGCCCGGAGCCTTCACGAGGGCGTACGTCGAGGCCACCTTCGGGCCGCCGAGCGACGACCACCGCAAGCCGGGAACGACGCCTCGGCGCCGCGGTGATCGCCGGGCGTTGCGGCCGATCCCGAGCTCTTGGAGCCGTTGCGTCAGCGTTTCGCGGCCTGGCAGCACGCCCTCACGCCGACGGCATCACCCCGCCGAGCGCGAGCCTCATGCGGCTGGCGGCGGACGGCCTGTGGTTCACCGAGCTGCTCCGCCTTGCGCCGCTCGACGACCACCTCCAGGCGGTGGTTCATTGAGCGCCCACTCTTGTGCTGATCGACTCGCCGTGGGCGCCGAAGGCACGGCACCAAGCCATAATCCGCGGCCAGGGCGCGAAAGGGCCGCAGATGAGTGTCACCCAACCAGGTCGGAGGCCGGTGAGGCGCGCGGCCCCCGCCGGCGTCGTGGTCGTCGTTGTCGATCTCGACCTTCGTCGAATGGGCAGGTGCCGGCAGCATGATGCCGCTGCTCCCGCTCTACCTGCGCAAGCTGGGCGCACCGGTTGCACTCGTCGGCGTGGTGCTGGCCGCCTTCTTCGTTTTTGCCATCCTCGTGCAGTACCCGATCGGGCGCCTGTCGGACCGCATCGGACGGCGCCCCGTCCAGCTGAGCGGCCTTGTCACCTACGCGGTCGCGAGCGCCGCTTTTGCCTTGATCGGCACGCCCATCGCCGCGCTCTTCGTGCGCGGCCTGCAAGGCGCCGGCGCCGGTGTCGTCGACGTCGCCAACAACGCCACGGTGGGCGAGGTCGTGTCCCCGTCCCAGCAGGGCCGCGCTTACGGGGCGCTGTTCGGGTCCCGCACGGTGGGGCTCGCCATCGGGCCGCTCGTCGGTGGCGCGGTGGGCCTGGCGGGGATGCGCTGGCTGTTCGTGGCCGCGGCGCTGGCGTCGCTGCTGGCCTGTGTGCCCGTGCTGGTCGCGGTGCCCAAGAGGGCACCGCGACGCGCGCCACGCTCGCGCCCCAGGTGGTGCTGTGGCGCGACCGGAGCGTACTCGGCGTGGTCATGGGCTACGCCGGCGCTGGCCTCGTCATCGGTGTGTACGACGTCTGCTGGAGCCTGCTGTTGCACCTGCGGGGTGCGAGCGGGCTTCAGATCGGCCTGTCGTGGACGTTGTTCGCCTTGCCTTTTGCCGCTCTGTCTGTCCCCGGCGGCTGGCTGGTCGATCACTTCGACCGTCGTTACCTGGCGGCCGCCTCGACGCTGGCGTCGGCTGGCTTCGCGTCCACGTACCCGTTCCTTCATTCCGTGTGGCTGCTCGTGGGTCTCGGCGCGGCCGAGGCCGTCGCGGTGTCGTTGGCAGGGCCGGCTCTGGCAGCTCAGCTCGCGCACAGCGTGCCGAGCCGCCAGCTCGGGCGCGCCCAAGGAGCCGGTTCGACGGCTCAGACGGGCGCGACTGCGGCGGCGGCTCTTGTGGCCGGGGCGCTGTTCGGGTTGCATCCCTGGGTCCCCTTCGTCGGGGCCTCGGGCGCGATCGTCATCTTGGTGGCGCTGCTGTCGTGGTGCTGGCGGGGCGTGCCGGGGCGGGACCCGCGACCGGGCGACTCGCGCACGGAGGAAGCCCGGCTTGTTCCGGTCTCACCGGCGCGCCGGGGACCGGCAGACGCCGTCCCCCCGGCGTCTCAGATGGCCGGGGGCTGAGCCCGCCGTCGCCCGCGTTCGCGCAGCCATGTGTGCAGGACGCCGCGGCCATAACGGAGGCCGTAGAGGAGGTTCCCGCTTTTCTTCGACTGGCCGGCGAGCCGGGCGCGCATCGTCACGGGCAGCTCCTCGAAGCGGCAGCCGTGCATGATCGCCGCGATCAAGAGCTCCTGCGCCTGGTATTGCGGCTCCTCCAGGACGAGCTCGGCGGGCAGCCCGGCCCGAAAGCCCCGAACCGGGTTCGCGGTATCTGTCACCGGGGTCTTGGTGAGGAACGAGATCACCGCCGCGAAGAACACCACTCCCAGATTGCGCATCGCGTCCGTACCATGGGTCCGCCCGAGCCGCCGGGAGCCGTTGACGAAGTCGGCCCGGCCCGAGACCACCGGTTCCAGAATGGCCTCCAGGTCGCCGGGGTCGGTTTGCCCGTCCGCGTCCGAGGTGACGATGAAGCTGGCCCCGTACTCGCGGGCGATCCTGTAGCCGAGCCGCAAGGCCGCCCCCTGGCCCCGGTTGACAGGGGCGATGCAGGCGTAGTGACCGGCCGCGCGGACCTCGGCCCCAGTGCCGTCGTCCTCACCGTCGACGACCACGAGCACGGAGGCAGGCTCCCCACAGACCTCCTTCGGCATGCCCGCCAGCACCTCGGAGATGTTGTCGCGCTCTTTGTAGGCCGCGATGACGATCGCGACCGGGGAGAAGCTCGACCGGACCCTGGGAGGCCAGGAGCTCTTCGATGGCGACGCGGTCGACGAGCTCGTCAACCTGACGCCGGCGTTCCCGGGCGCGGGCGTTCACACGCCGCGGCCGGGTGAGACTGCGCTGAGCATGTCGGTCGCGGTGACCTGACGGTCGGTCGCGGTCAAGGGCAGGCCCTCCGAAGCGGCGCCCAGGTTGAGGCTCGCCGCCGTCGCCAGGCAGCGAAGGAGATCACGCAATTCCGGCGGGGGAGGGAAGTACTCGTCCTCGTCGGTCGTGTGCACGACCTCAACGCCTCGCGTGGGGGCCAAGCGGTCGAGGAGTTCGTCGACGAGCCAGTCCGGGGCGGACGCCCCGGCCGTGACGCCCACCACGCCGCTGAGGTCGTCCGGCACCTCGCTCGGGGCGTTCACCCGGATCACCCGCGGGCAGCCGGCTGCCGCGGCCACCCTTGCGAGAGCGACCGTGTTGGAGGAGTTGGCGGACCCCAGCACGATCATGGCGTCAGCCCTGGGGGCAACGGCCTTGACGGCGTTCTGCCGGTTCGTCGTGGCGTAGCAGAGATCGGAGCGTCCGGGCATCCAGAGCTCGGAATAGCGCTCCTGGGCGCGCTGCACGACTCCCTCCCACTCGTCGTGGGCGAGAGTCGTCTGGGCGAGAAGCGCCACCCGAGCGTCCGGGCCGAGCTCGAGCCGGTCGACATCGTCCTCGTGCTCGACCAGGTGAACGGCGTCGGGCGCGACCGCCATCGTGCCGATGGCCTCCTCGTGACCGGCGTGGCCGACGTAGAGGATCGTGTAGCCCTTGTGGGCTCTCACCTTGAGCTCGTGGTGGACCTTGGTCACAAGCGGGCAGCAGGCGTCGATGACGACACGCCCCCGCGACGCGGCCGCGCGTTCGACCTCCGGGGCCGATCCGTGGGCCGAGAGCATGAGGGGCGCCGACGGAGGGACCTCCTCGACGTCGTCGACGAAGATGACGCCCTGGCGGCGGAACTCCTCGACCACCAGGCGGTTGTGCACGATCTCGTGGTAGCAGTAGATGGGAGGCTCGAAGACGCGGACCATCCACGCGAGCGCCTTGATGGCCATCTCGACCCCGGCACAGAATCCTCGCGGCTGGGCAAGCAGGACGAGATCGACGGGGCCGGCCTTTTCTTGGAAGGGTTGGGTACGGGCCGACGTCACGGTAGACCAGGGTAGCCTTTGGAAATGCCACTACCGCAGGTGGTGGCCGTGGCCGAGCATTCGCCGGCGGAACGTTTCGGGGTCTGGCCGGGCGACGAGCTTCGCTCGATGAACGGACGGGTGCCTCGCGACGTCATCGAGTACCAGTTGCTCGCGGACGAGCCGATAGTGGAACTCGAGGTAGTCCGCGGTGGCGTCGAGCTCGAGGTCACGGTCGTCAAGCAAGCAGGTGAGCCACTCGGGCTCGAGGTGTCTGCCGCGATCTTCGACCGCGTCCGCACTTGCGACAACCATTGCGAGTTCTGCTTCATCTACCAGCTGCCCAAGGGCATGCGGCGGAACCTCTACGTGAAGGACGACGACTACAGGCTCTCGTTCCTCTACGGCAACTTCACGACCCTCACCCGCTTCACCGAGGTCGACCTCGAGCGCGTCATCGACGAGCGGTTGTCGCCCCTTTACGTGTCGATCCACGCCACCGATCCCGACGTCCGCTCGGCCATGCTTGGCAACCGGCGCGGCGCCATCAGCCTCAGGTGGCTGCGGTGCCTCCTCGACAACGCCATCGAGGTCCATGGCCAGATCGTGGTCTGCCCCGGCGTGAACGATGCCGCCGTTCTGCACGGCACGCTCGCAGGCGTCCTCGACCGCTTTCCTGAGCTTGCGACCGTCGCCGTCGTGCCGCTCGGCGTGAGCCGCTACGCGAAGCAGGCCGCCATGCGGCCTCACACGACCGAGGAGGCCAGGGCGACAGTCGAGACGGTAGGCGAGTGGCAGCGGCGGTTCCGCCGCGCCGTCGCCCGGCGAGTTGTGTGGGCGTCGGACGAGTACTACCTGCTCGCCGGGATGGGGTTTCCCGAGCCGGGCGAATACGAGGGTTTCCCTCAGCACGAGAACGGTGTCGGGATCGTGCGCTCCTTCGAGCAGGCCTTCGGGGCGGGCCCGTCGTCGCCCGGCGGGGAAGTGCCTGTTCCCGCGCGGACCGGCTTTTTCGCCTGGATCGAAGGCGCACCGGCCGAGGGCTACCGCGCGCCCCGGACCCAGAAGGTCCACCTGATCGCGGCGCCGGCGCGGGGCGCGCGGGCGGCGCCGATGACGATCCTCACCGGTGATTACGGTTCGCTCGTGTTGAGACCGCTCCTGGACCGTCACGGCTTTGGCGGGGTTCGGATCCTGGCTGTCCGCAACGAGTTCTTCGGCGGCAACATCGCCGTGGCCGGTTTGATCACCGCCGCGGACCTCTCGCGAACCTTGGCTGCGGAGCCACCGGGGGGTCGTTACCTGCTGCCCGACGTGTGCCTGTCGAAGGGCAGGTTCATCGACGGGCCGTCGCTGGAGGATCTCCCCCGGGCGGTGGAGGTCGTGGCGAGCGACGGGGCGTCGTTGCGGCAGATCTTGGAGGCGGGGCGATGATGCAAGGACGCCAGTCAGGCCTGCCGGTCGTGGCCGTGGTCGGGCGCCCGAACGTCGGCAAGTCGACGCTCGTGAACAGGATTGCGGGTCGCCAGCTTGCCATCGTCGAGGCCCGGCCCGGTGTGACCCGGGACCGGCTGGAGGTCGAATGTGAGTGGAACGGGCGCTCGTTCCTCGTCGTCGACACCGGTGGGATGGTGGAACGGGGTGACACCCTCGACGCCAAGGTGACCGAGCAGGCCCTGCGGGCACTGGGCGGGGCGGACCTCGTCCTGCTCGTGCTCGACACGGCCACAGGTGTCACCGGGGACGACACTGTCGTGGCCCAGCTCGTCCGGCGTGCCGGCCGGGAGGTCATCGTGGTCGCGAACAAGGTGGACTCCGACCGGCGGGAGATCGACGCCTGGGAGTTCGCAGGTCTCGGGCTCGGAGAGCCTGCGGCCGTGAGCGCGCTGCACGGGCGCGGCGTCGGGGATCTGCTCGACGAGGTGGTCGAAAGGCTGCCCGAGGCGCGCCCGTCGACGGACGCGGGGAGCGTGGAGACGGGCGGGCGTGCGCCTGGGGACCGGGGGGCAGGCACTCCGGGCCTCCCGGCGGTCGCCATCGTCGGGCGGCCGAACGTCGGCAAGTCGACGTTGTTCAACAGGCTCTCAGGCGAGGAACGGTCCGTCGTGCACGACCTCCCGGGGACCACGCGCGACGCCATCGACACAGTCATCGAGACCGACGACGGGGCGGTCAAGCTCATAGACACCGCCGGGATGCGGCGCCGGGCGCGAAGCGGGGAAGGGCCGGAGTACTACTCGCTCGTGCGTGCTCTGCGCGCGCTCGACCGTGCGGACGTCGCTCTCCTGGTCCTCGATGCGAGCGAGGGTGTGACCCACCAGGACCAGCGCCTGGCCGAGCGGATCGATGCCTCCGGCAGCCCGGTCGTGATCCTGCTCAACAAGTGGGACCTGCTCGACACCGAAGGCCGTCTCGAGGTCAGCGAGGCCGTTGCCGACCGGCTGGCGTTTCTCGGCTACGCACCCGTGCTGCGCGTCTCGGCCAAGACAGGCCTCGGTGTGCACCGCCTCCTGCCTGCGGTGAGTGAGGCGATGAGCGCCTACCACCGCCGGATCCCGACCAGTCGCCTGAACGACGGGCTGCGAAGCGCCCAGGCAACGCAGCCGCCCCCGGGCGGGGCCCGCATCCTCTACGGCGTGCAGGGCGCCGTCGACCCGCCGACGATCACCTTGTTCGCGACGCGGCGCCTGCCGGCCACTTATCTCCGCTATCTGGAGCGTTCCCTGAGAGCGCGCTTCGAGCTCGGCCCGACACCGATCGAGCTTCGCGTGCGGGTTCGCCAGCCGAGATGACCGAGCCCGTGCAGCCGGCCGGACGGCGCGCCGCGCCTGCGACCCGGGGCGGGTCGACGACAGGCACGCCGGCTCTGCACCGCCGCGGCCGGACCTGAGGGGGTCCACCCCGATGCCGTGGTGCCGCCAGTGCAATCGGCTGGTCGAAGACGAGGAGCTCACCGCGCGCGAAGCGGGCACCGACGCGGCGCAGGATGACGCCCGAGATCTGTGCCCGACCTGTGGCGAGGAGCTGGACGTTGACGACGGACAAGAGACGAAGGAAGCTCCCGTGAAGGCGCCGTGGCACTTCAAGGTGCTTGTGGTGGGCACGGTGGTCTACCTCGGTTATCGCCTCTACCAGGGCATCGGCTGGCTGATCCACCACGCCTGACAGCCGGATGACCCCGGCCCGGCTCAGCCTGCGGTTCCAATGCATGCCCATGGCGGGGGGCGCCGTATCAGAGGACCCCCGATGCCGTTAGCCTTGGTTTCGCGCAGCCGGGGAAGGAGGCGCTATGTGGGTGATAGCAGGGGTTCTGCTGGGGCTCGTCGTCCTCGCGTCACTGATCGGATTCCACGTGGGTCCGCACGCGCACGTGGCGGCCGGCATTCTCGGACTGCTCGCGGCTGCCTGGCTCGTCGTGATGGCGCTCGACGGGCGTTCCGCCCCGGTGCTCTGGGCGCTGCTCAGCGCGGACGTCGTCGTGTCCGCCGGTATCGGCACGCTGGCCTGGAAGGGGCTGACGACCCCGGGTACCTACGCCGGTCGCCACATGGTCTCGCCCGACGGCGCCGAAGGTGTCGCGGTGGGCGATCTGGACCCGGAGGGGATCGTCCGCGTGAACGGTGAGAACTGGTCGGCTGTGGCCCTGAACGCGCCGGTGCGGGCGAAGACGCCAGTCCAGGTAGTAAGGGTCAAAGGAGTCCGTCTCGAGGTCTGGGGCGACCAGCTGATGGCACCCGGCGGTCATGCCGAGCTCGAAGCTACGGTCCCGACCGACGGCGACCCGATCGAAGGTTCATCGTCCTCGCCTGGAGAGGCGACAAGCCAAGGAGGTGGCTCATGATCGTCGGGATCGTGATCGGAGTGGTGGTGCTCTGCCTCCTCATCCTGGCGGGCGTCTCGGTGAGGATCGTGCGCGAGTACCAGCGCATCGTGCTGTTCAGACTGGGGCGGGCGCTCGGGACCAGGGGGCCCGGGCTCATCTTCATCAACCCGGTCACGGACCGGACGTCGTGGGTGGACCTGCGCGAGCTGTACCTCGAGATCCCGCACCAGACGGCGATCACCAAGGACAACGCGTCGATCTCGATCGACTTCATCATCTTCTACAAGGTGGTCGATCCCTCGATGTCGGTGCTGCGCGTCGGCAACTTCGCCGGTGCGGCGCAGAACGTCGCCGCGACGACGCTACGGAGCGTGGTCGGTGACATGCCCCTCGACGACGTGCTCTCCAAGCGTGAGGAGATGAACGCGTCGCTGCGAGTCCGCCTCGACGAGGTGACCGAGCGCTGGGGAGTAAAGGTCACCACGGTCGAGGTGCGGGAGGTGAACCCGCCGCCGAGCGTTATGGACGCCATGACGCGTCAGATGTCTGCCGAACGCACCCGCCGCGCGGCCGTGACGGAAGCCGAGGGGCAGAAACAAGCCGCCATCACCCTCGCCGAGGGCACTAAGCAGGCGGTGATCCTGGCCGCCGAAGGGGAACGCCAAAGTGCCATCCTGCGCGCTGAGGGGTTGTCGGCCGGGCTGGAGAGGATCCTCACTGTCGCCCGCGGCCTCGACAGCAACACCATGCAGCTGCAGTACCTCGAGACTCTGAAGCAGGTCGGTTCCTCGCCCTCGACGAAGCTGGTCGTGCCCATGGAGCTCGGGGGACTTCTGAACGGGCTGAAGAACATCCTCCCGGTGGACCCGGGTCGTTTCTCGAGCCCATCTTCGTTGGGCGCACCTGCGAAAAGCGACGAGCCCTCGCGCGTGGGGGCCGAGGCCAGCGAGACTCCTTCCTGAGGCCGAAGTCCTCGCGGGGAGACTCCTCGTCGCAGGTCGTTGCAGCGGGGTGCCGTTCCTTCCCAGTCCAAACACCGTCGGAAACCGGCCCGTGGCGCCCATGGTCTTGCGGTAGGTCTTGTAGCGCGTGACGCGCCTTGCGCAGGCATTCGGACCGCTGCGGCGCGGACGCTATGGCTGAGCCGTGCGGCCCGGGAGAAGGTGCTGGCGAGGCTTCGTTGGCGTGGCATAGGTCCTCCTGGGGCTCCGCCTGCCCTTCCCGACAGCCACCGGTTGCCAAGGTAGGCGCCGGCCTTTGGCCTCCACGGCTGCCACTCGTCCGTCCCCGTCACGCTGTTTTCCGAGATCCGGTCGTAAAATCGGTCTGCCGGATGATGACGAAGGGAGGAGTTGTGCCCAAGTACGTCGTGGTCGCCCGCATAATCTCCAAGTCGGCCAACGCAGTCAGCGGGTCCGGCATCCCGATAACAGAGCGGGTCCCGGACACGTGGCACCTGGCCGAGGTTGGTGACGACGGCAGACTGGGCGCTGTTCACGCTTGCGGGTCGTGGACTGCCCAGGTCGAAGTGAGACACCCGGTTCGAGAGTGGAAAGTCCTCGGTCCTTGGTGCTCCGATTGCGAAGCTCGCGCCGGCGAGGCTGCGCGACAGCAGGCCGCGCACGAGGCCGAAGGCGCTTACGTACGGCTCTGAGACCCTCCGCGAGGGGCTCTGTCGCGAACGTTGGTCGTGTCAGCACGGCGGAAACCGGCTGGGAACTGACTTTCACGGCTTCAGTTAGACCTGGCTGTAGTTGTTGCGTCTCTGGGCGCGGTGGAAGTCCCGTGCCTCACGTCGGCGAGTACAGTCGTGACGTGCGCCTGTGTCGCGTCCATCGAAGCGAAACCGTCCTTGGACAGTTGCTCGCGCTTGCGAGTGGCGGGATCGATCGTGAACCAGCGCGCTGCGAAGGTCTCACCCCGCTGACGGATCGCGCCGTTGCCTTTCGGTCGGCGGCGCTTCTTGGCAGTTGCCATGTCGGCAAGTTGACCAGCAAGGCTCATCGGAGTCAGCGGGGGTGATCGCAAAGCCTCTCGCAGGGAGTTCATGACACGGGCTGTGGCGCAGCTTGGTTAGCGTGCTTGACTGGGGGACTAGCCCAAGCCCTTAAGTCTCGTTCGGCCTCGTTAAGGTTTGTCCAGTTCAGAGGGCATTTTCAGCGAGCCACGTTGTGCGTCGTTAGGGCTGATTCGGTCAGATTTAGCCGTGCGTAGTTGACATTTTGTTGACATTCCTGCCGACGGGTACGGCTGACACCGTGGAACGCCTGACTATCGAATGGGACGGTCCGGAAAAAACCACCCCGAAATCCGCCGACTCAATACAGCCACGTGGCAAATTGGGACCACGGCCTCAGAGCGAGGCCCATGAACTTAGCCACAGGCCCCACCCTGGCCACGGCTGAAGACAACGAGGATTTTCGCACAACCGTTTACGCGTGTCGCGGATATGCCTCGCCAGCGAGGGTCAGGCTCGGGTCGGGAAGGATCGGCCCCGATGGCCGGTGAACTCGGTTTTGATACTGGGCCGTATGTAAGTGTTGCCGCCTTCTGCGAGCGTGTGTTGCAGGAGAAGGACAACGTTCTTTCGGCGATCCGGATTATCGATCAGATAAATGTTCAGGCTCAAGGCGGCGCCGCCCCGGACGATCTTCCAGCGGGTTCAACAATTCAGTCGACACTTCTTGTCATGCTGAAGGCTGGAGACGCCAGAGGACCACAAACCATTCAGGTCGTCGTTGAGGACCCCGTCGGTACGCGACGGGAAAGTCCGGAACAGTCAGTCATCTTCTCGCCCGGCCCAGCTGGCGGGGTCAGCGTAATCATCCCGATGGCGATCCAGCTTTCTTCAGCTGGCCTGTATTGGGCCGACATTCTGATCAATCACCGCTTGGTTTCGCGGGTGCCCCTGGGGGTCAACTACACGTTCACGCGAGGGCCAGGCGTAGGTCCTCAGCAATCGTGACCGTCGTACCGGAGTATTCCCGTCGACCAGGAGGGGCGAACCAACCAGACGCGTCGATCTCCTGTACTTGGGACGAGACGGACGATGACACTACGTCGAGGGCCGGGAGCAAGCGAGCCAGTTGGGCGGTTGCCATCCGACGGTCGAGGTTCCCCGCGCTTTCCGCAAGGACGGCCATCACCCCAGTGGCTAATGTCGACCCCTGGTCAGGTTGGTCGTCCCACGTCTCCTCCACAAACCAGTCCTCGAAGACTTCCAGGGAAGTAGTTCCCGTAACTACATTACGCAGACGCGTCAGGATTTCACTGTCCGTGGGCATGTGTCCTCACTTTTCGGGTCACGCGACCCTATGACTATAATCCGAGTTTCCGAGAGAGAGTTACGCGACCTTTTTAACGCCTGCGAATATTACGAGAAAGTGCAAGCAGGTGAACTCTTGGCGACGCTGATCGCGCGTCGAGCACCCGACGCAGCCTACGGACAACCCGTCGGAACCGTAAGCGAGACTTGGCGATACGACGCTACGCGTGGCAACAGGTTGGAGAAGGTCGCGATCGTCCATCAGTACGTTTTGCCGGACGGCACGATAAACAACCCCCGCGGTCGGCCCGACCCCAAGTTCCTCAAAACGGAGGATGGGATCTTCATTGTGGCACGGAATCGTTGATCATGTCGAACAACTGTTCGTTACGATCGTGTCGTGGCCGATCTGTCTCCGGAGGAAGCCGAGATCCTGAGACGGTCGATCGCGATGCTGCCTCCGAAGGCGCCGAGCGGGCTCAGTCGTGAACGGGCGCTCGCAATCCTTGGTCAGCTCGTGCGGGCGCTGAGGGAACTTCGGCGGCGACGCGGTTGGTCGTGACGTAGTCTCAGCCATGTCCGATGAAGCAACAGGTCCGTGCGTCCTCTGCGGATCGAAAGCGGCACAAAGCTACCTTTGGCACGTCCCCGGCCACCAGTTCCTCAGGCCGGTGGACCTGTGCCCCGAGCACTGGCGTGCGGTGCGCAACGACGGCAGGCGCATTCTGCTCGGATGGTGCGAGGTCCATGGACTGGGTCCGAGCGACAGGCTTTGCCCCTGCGGGAAGTTATACGCCCTGGGACCCTAGACACTGGACCAGAAGTCCGACCAAGCGTCCGCGAACCCCTGTTTGCAAATCGTTTCTAAGCACTCAGAATCGTCGGCGAGGGGTAAGAGTGCGGACTACTTGATCTTCTCGACCCAAGGGAGGTTCAGCCACGCCTCCACCTCGTCGAGGTCCACGTCTTTGAGAATCACCGAGCTTTGCTTCGGGTTGCTGAGGCACCAGTGACCGTAATCAGGTGCCAGCGAGTCCCCTCGCCGGGACTTTTGCAGATAGAAGCCCTGCATTGCCGCCATCCGCCGCAGTCGGTTTGCCCTGGTTCTCTCCACGACCATGCTCGCCCGCTTACTTGAGTCCGAACATCCTCAGAAACCGGCCCGTGGCGCCCATTGACTTGCTGTAGGTCTTTCCGTCGCACGATCCGCTTCGCGTAGGCACCTGGGCCACGTGAGGCGGCTCTCAGGTTATTGCTGAGCCGTGCGGCGCGGTAGAGGTTGCTCGTGAGGCTGCGGCGTCGTGGCACGTGCTCTCACCCGACCTTCTTTATCGCCATGGCGACGAAGCCTTGGAACTGGCTCACGTTGACGGGAGTGAGACTACCCTCGTCGATTCCCATGACGATGCTGCCCTTGCGGACGAATAGGAGGTCTTCGTAGGCCGTCGTGCCCTGGACGGTGAAGTTCACTGCGAATGCCTCGCTCGCGTCTCCGTAGTGCGGAAAGCTCATCTGTCCGACCGTGCCGGTGATCTTCTGGCCACCCGACGTGCCGCTGAAGTGCTTGCAGACCGCGAGGTGGGCGACGATCTTCTTGTAACTGGTCTCGGCATTCGCGTAGGTCGCAAGCCTTTCGTCGACGGCAGGAAAGCCGCCGTTGCCCTCGAAGTAGACGGTCGCTGTCTCCGTCCATTTGATGCCTTCCGGGTCCATGAACTTCGAGAAACAACCAGCGCCACCGCTTCCTGACGAAGGGCCGACGCTCCAGCCCGTCGGCATTTGGTGGATGCTGAGCAACATGGCCGAGAGATTGGGCGGCGAGGCACTTGCGGCAGTCGCCGCGATGCTTAGGAAACCCGTGGGCATGAGGAGGGTGACTGCCAGGGTGATGGTAGCGAGAGAACGCTTCATTCGGACCTCCCTGATCGAGCGGATCATAACTCGCAGGCGGTCGGGCTGGTCAGTGACCCGGCAAGACCCGGACACACCGTTCCAAGACGCCGAGCGGCCTCAGTCGTGAGCGGGCGCTCGCGATCCTCGGTCAGCTTGTGCGGGTGCTGAGAGAACTGCGGCGGCGTTAAGCGCACGTTCCGACGGTTGACTGATCCGACCACAACTGTCACATCGGGCGCAGTTACCCCGGAGCGCGGTAGTTTTGCATGCGGAATTAGCGCGGAATGCGTTTAGCCCGCGCTCAACAGAAGGACCAGAGCAATGGCACAATTAACTTTCCAACCAGGCGAGGCCGTGGTGCGTCAGTTACGCCCGACACCGTTGGCAATACAATATTACATCGTAACTCTTGGCCTTTATGAGATCTGGCGCAGGCGTAAGCGCTTTATTCTCACCAACCAGAGGGCCATCATTTCTAAAGGAGTGGTGCACCGTGGGGTTCGCTTTGTCCCCCTCGACAGAGTGCAAGATGCGACCCTGTCGAACTTTCTCTGGATAGCAGGCATTCACCTTACGTCCGCCGGTGGAGCGTCAAGCATCGAGGCGATGGCACCCCTCCGGACCCGGGACGCGAGGACCTTTCTGGCGGACCTCACCGGACGAATCGGTCATGCGGCCCCCGGAGGCTTGTCAGGGAGCGGCACTGGTCGTTCGATTGCCGACGAGCTACTGAAACTCACGCAACTGCGGGACCAGGGCGCGCTGAGCCCCAAGGAGTTCGAGTCACAGAAGGCGAAGCTCCTAGGCGCGTGAAGGCACTTCCTCTGCGGCTCATGCCCACCTCGGCGAAGGAGCGCTTAGCGGGCTCAGCCGGGGAGCGGGTGCTGTTGCACTTCGACGTGACGATCCTGGAGTAGTTACCAAGTGCCCTGTTCACGAGAAAAACGTTGGCGCTCATCGCGTGCGAGAGCCTTTCCGCGAGGTCGGGTTGTTCGGCGTGCCCGAATGCGCGCCAACAGCATTCTCGGGCACGCGTGGGTTCCAGTTGTAACCGGCGCGTTGGGCGCGATCGCAGCGGCTATAGAAGCTGCGACGACAACGACGACCATGCCGGTGGGGCACTCCTCTTTAGTTCACATTCATCGATCGTGGCCGGGGGTTTTACTTTGGGCGCTTAG
>CAWILM010000007.1:0-18552 GCA_963836935.1 uncultured Acidimicrobiaceae bacterium | reverse complement strand
AGTTTCGTTACGATCATTCATAATCGAGGTTCCGGCCGGCGGCCCCCCTGGCGCACGACGAGAGCCGCTGCTGCTGACCGATCTCCTTGCAATTCGAACTCGCCGCGGCGGGCCGCCGGCGGCGGTCGACAGACGACGAAAGTGAATCGGGATGAAAGCCAGTTGGCGCCAACGAGCCGCATGTCGAGGGGTTGACGCAGACATCTTCTACCCCGTGTCCGATGAGGATGCGGAGGAGGCGAAGACGATCTGCGCGTCGTGCACGGTTCGCCAGTCATGTCTCGAGTATTCACTTGCTGCCCGCGAGCGCGAAGGCGTGTGGGGTGGGCTCACCGAACGTGAGCGTCGTCGGATCGTCCGCCAGCACCGCAAGTCCGCCTGACGCGTCCCGGCTTTCCGTTCACCTCCACGACGCCGCGGCGAAACCGTCCCGCTAGCCTCGCTCGGTGGACTGCAACCTCACCGAAGACCTGACCGCCGCGGATGACCTACAACTCGACCGGGAACGCCTGCTCGGCCGCGAGCGCTCCTGCGACTGAGGCCGTGACAGTGGTCACCCTTGCGGCTTTCGGTGGATGGCCGGCGATCCTCGGCAAGATCCTGAGCCGTCAGGACCTGACTGCCGAGGAGGCTTCCGCGGCCTTGGACGACGTGCTCGAGGGCAAGGCAACCGACGCCCAAATCGCCGTTTTCATATCCGGCCTGCGGATCAAGGGCGAGACCGTGAGCGAGATGACGGGCCTCGTGCGGGCGCTGCGGTCCCACGCCGAGAGGCTCGAGGTCGGAGTCGAGGTCGTGGACACCTGTGGCACGGGCGGCGACCGCAGTGGCACGATCAACGTCTCTACGCTCAGTGCTTTCGTGGTCGCCGGCGCCGGTGCGGTCGTCTGTAAGCACGGCGGGCGGGCGGCTTCGTCGCTTGCGGGCTCCGCCGACGTGCTCGAAGCCCTCGGCGTGGTGATCGACCTCGGCCCCGACGGTGTGCGGCGATGCATCGACGAGGCCGGGATCGGCTTCTGTTTTGCACCGCGCTTTCATCCGACGATGCGCTACGCCGCGCCGGTGCGCCGCGAGCTCGGCGTCCCGACGGCCTTCAACTTCGTCGGCCCGCTGGTGAATCCTGCCGGCGCCACCCGCCAGCTTGTCGGTGTCTCGGACCCCACGATGGCCGACAAGATGCTCGACGTGCTCGAGACGTTCGGCTCGGTGCACGCAATGGTGGTCTTCGGTCATGACGGCCTCGACGAGCTTTCGACCACGGCACCGTCGACCCTGATCGAGTCGGTACACGAGCAGGACGGGACGTGCCGCCGCCGACAGCTGGAGATCGAGCCGGCTTCGCTCGGCCTAAAACGTGCCACGCTCGGGGACCTGGCCGGCGGGAATGCCGCCCACAACGCACAGCTGGGGCTGCGACTGTTGGACGGCGAGCGCGGACCGAGGCGTGACCTGGTCTGCTTGAACGCCGCGGCAGGCCTCGTCGTGGCCGGCCTGGCCGACGACCTCGCCGACGGCTTCGAGGTTGCCACGGCGGCAATCGATGACGGGAACGCCAGGAGCGCGCTTGACCGCCTCGTGGCCGTGTCGAACGTCGCCGGTCGGGCCAACCACGCCTGAAGGGCCCGGGCTTGCTCCAGAAGGGCTCGAGGAAGCAACCACTTCGGCGAAAAACGCCTCCGGCGGCTCTTGCGTGACCGTGCCTGCAAACTAGTGACAGCCCGGTTGACAGGCCGTTAGTCGCGGAGGTCCGAGGCGGCCAGACAGCCTCGCCCGGCCGCGGGCGGCGGGCTCGGGTCGAAGGCGAAGGCCCTGGCAGGGTTCTTCACGAAGATGAGCCGGGAGAGCTCCGCGCCGAGCTCGCGTTCGAGCCTGGGCTTGAAACGGGCGAACACGTAGTCGAGGCCGGGGCCGCCCCCGTAGGCGCGCATCATGGAGCTGCGCCCGGTGTCCCCGCCGACCAGCAGCTGATCTGCGAGCCCGCGATCCGCGAGATCGGAGATCAGCTGGAGGACGGTCGAGTCCGGCCAGTACTTCGTGCGGCCCGGTCCGTCCAGCTGGAGCCAAGCACCGCTTGCCCCGGTCTCGGCGTGCTCCCCGGGATCGGGATTGCGGTCCAGGTGGGCGAGGATCACCGAACCGGCTGCCACCCCCAGCCGGGCGAGATGCTCCACGATGCCCAGGCCCAAGGTGCCGTGCTCGGTGTGGACGCAAAGAGGTACCCGGGTGAGCCCGTGGGCCGCGGCTGCGGCCGCGAAGGCCTTCTCCTCGAAGGGCTGCAGGCGGTGGTAGCTGGCGCCGATCTTGATCACGCCGGAGCGCACGCCGGGCCCTTCGATGTCGGCGACAAGACGGCGGGCGAGGCCGTCCGGTGTCTCCGAACGCAGGGGGTGGTCCGCCGCGTAGTGGGCGTCCCGGTGCACACCGGTCGCGGCGATCACCTGGAGACCAGTTGCCTCGGACACCCGCAGCAGCCCTTCCAGATCTCGTCCGAGGTCGCGCGGGGTCCAATCGACCATCGTCCTCGCCCCGGCGTCCACCAGGGTGCGGGCTTCTTCGATGGCCAGGCCCACGTCTGCGAACTCGTCCCCCGGTTGCAGCGGGGTCACAAAGAAGAGGTGCTCGTGAGAGTCCGTGGGCCCCATCTCGGAAGGGTCGATGTCGCCTTGGACGGTGCGTACGACGTTCACGACTGCCCCCCGCGCGACCGTTCCCGGTCGTCCGTCTCGCCCCTCGGGGCGCGACCCGTGACCGCAGCCCCGGCCAGTCGAAGGCTTTGCATCCCGGTTTCGAGGGTGGCAGGATCAAGACAGAATGTCAATACATATGGACGCATTGGAGACCGTACTCGACCACTCCACACCCGTCCCGCTGTACTACCAGTTCAAGCAGTGGCTCTCGAGGGGCATTTTCTCGGGCGAGCTGGCGCCGGGGACGCGGCTCCCCGACGAGCTCGAGCTCTGTAAGCGGCTCGGCGTGAGCCGGGGCGTCGTCCGCCAGGCGCTCACTCAGCTCTGTTATGAGGGGCTGATATTCCGCCAGCGGGGCAGAGGCACCTTCGTGTCCGCGCCGAAGACCGCCGAGGGGTTGATCAGTGAGCTCGGCGGGCTCGCCGACGACGCGGCCTCGCGTGGCCAAAAGGTCCAGAGCAAGGTTCTCGTGCTCCGGGAGGCGCCCGTGACCGACAGCGTGGCCAAGATCCTGAACCTCGCGGCGGGCGAACTGGTCGTGGAGTTGGAACGGGTGCGTCGTCTGGACGGCGCGCCCCATGTGCTGACGATGACCTATCTCCCAGCGGCGATGGTCCCCGGCTTGGTTGCACGCGACCTGAACGGCTCCGCATCGCTCTACCGCGTCCTCAGCGAGGACTTCGGCCTGCCCGTCATCTCGAGTCAACGCCGCGTCGAGGCTGCGACGGCGGGCGTGCGAGAAGCCCGCCTGCTCAAGGTGGGGCCCGGTGACCCGCTCCTCGTGTTGCGCAGCCTCAGCTTTACGACCGGGCGCCGGCCTCTCGAGTACTTCGTCGCTTTCCATCGCGGCGACCGCAGCGCCTTCGAAGTGGACCTGTCCAGCCCAGCGGGCAGCGCCTCGCGCCTGGGACGGATCGCGGTGAGCAGGGACGACCTCGTCCCATGAGCGGGCCCCTTTTCGTAGGGGTCGACGTCGGCACCCAGAGTGCCAAGGCGGCCGTGTTCGAACTCAGCGGCACCTGCTTCGGCGAGACATCGGTTCCCTTGCCCCTTTACCGGCGTGCCGCCGACGAGGTCGAGCAGGAACCAGAAGACTTCTACGGGGCGGCGACGGCGGCGATCGCGTCCTGTGTCGCGAGCTCGGGCCGTCCCGGTGACGTGGCCTGTGTGGCTGTGGCCGGTCAGATGGCGGGTGTGCTCGGCATCGGCCCCGACGGCCAGGCGGTGACCCCTTATGACTCCTGGCTCGACTCGCGTTGCCGCCCAGAGGTGGAGGCGATCGCCGACCGGCTCGGCGACAGGTTCGTCGCGCTCACCGGGTGCCCGCCCATGGTCGCCCACGCCGCCAAGATCGCTTGGTGGCGCCGGTGGCGGGCAGAGGAGTACCGGCGCGTGGCCAAGTTCGTCGTCCCGAACGCCTATGTCGCTGGCCGGCTCTGCGAGCTGGATGCCGGCGAGGCCTACCTGGACGAGACGCATCTTCATTTCAGCGGGCTTGCGGAGGCCGCGAGCGCGACCTGGTCCGGTGAGCTCACATCGGGGGTCGGCGTGGAGCTGGCGAAGCTGCCCCGGATTGTCAGCCCGACGGAACGTGTCGGGCGTCTCAG
Organism: uncultured Acidimicrobiaceae bacterium; assembly: GCA_963836935.1. Classification (GTDB taxonomy): domain Bacteria; phylum Actinomycetota; class Acidimicrobiia; order Acidimicrobiales; family Bog-793; genus Fen-455. Next base: position 14,258 of record CAWILM010000007.1, on the reverse strand, counting down.
CGTGTCGGCTGCCGGTGACTGCGGACTCATCGCGGGCACACCGGTGGCGGCGGGCCTGGGCGACACCGCCGCGGGAGCGCTCGGCGCGGGCATGGTCGAGGCGGGCCAGTTGCTGGACACAGCGGGAACCGCCTCGGTCCTGGCCTTGTCCACGACCGCCTTCCGGCCCGACTTCTCCCGGACTCTGGTTCAGATGAGGGGCGCAGTCCCCGGCCAGTGGATCTCGCTCGCCTACCTGGCCGGTGGCGACCTGCTCCGCTGGCTTCCCCAGGTGCTGGGCAACCCGCCGCTGGGGCAGCTGGTCGAGGAGGCCTCCGCATCCCCGGGCGGGCACCTGCTGTTCGTTCCTCACCTGGGAGGTCGGATCCTGCCCTCCGCGCCCCATGCCCGGGGTGCCTGGGTAGGCCTCGACCTTTCGCAAACCCGCGGTGACCTCGCCCGCGCCGTGCTCGAGAGCGTGGCCTTCGAGTACGCGGGCTTCCTGGACAGGGCCCTCGAGCTGTTCCCGGATATCGTGCCGCGCGACGTGAGGGTGATCGGCGGCGGAGGCGACGATGCCCTCTGGAACCTGATCAAGGCCTCCGCCTTGGGCCTGCCCTACGTGCGCCTGGACCGGGAGAGCTTCAGCTGCTGGGGCGTCGCCATGGTGGCCGCGGCGGCCGTCGGGGCCGTCGACGACCTGGCTGCAACCGCCCTGGCCACGACCGCCGAGGCAGGTCGCGTCATGCCGGATGCCTCTTTGCAGTCCCTGTACGACACGCGCAAACGCGCCTACCGGGCCGTCGTTGACCTGCTCGTCGCCCCACGCGAGGTGAGTCACGAATGAGACACCTGTTTCGCCTGGCCGTGCTCGGCGCCGGGCGGGTCGGGATGGTACACGCACGCAACGCCGCCGGGTCGATCCCCGCCGCCGAGCTCGCCTGCATCGTCGACGCCGATCCCACGGTTGGGAACAGGGCGGGAGCCGAGCTTGCCGTACCGGTCTTCACCGACCTCCAACAGGCGCTCTCCGCGGCGGCGTTCGAAGGGGTCGTGATCACCGCTCCCACCTTCGTACACACTGAGCTGGCGGTGCTCGCCGCAGGCGCGGGCAAGCACATCTTCTGCGAGAAGCCAATGGCGCTGACCTTGGCAGAGTGCGACGCCATGGGCGTCGCCGCAGACGAGGCCGGCGTCGTGTTCCAGGTCGGTTTCGTGAGGCGTTTCCAGCCGGAGTTCGTGGAGGCCCAGCGCAGGATCGAGGCCGGCGACATCGGCACGCCCATGTTGGTCAAGTCCCTCACCCGCGGTCCGGGGCTTCCGCCGGCGTGGGCGCAGGACCTGCGCCGCTCCAACGGGATGCTCGCCGAGGTGAACAGTCACGACTTCGATTGCGTGCGCTGGCTCGTCTCATCTGAGATCGAGCACGTCTACGCGGAGACGGCGAACTTTAAAGGCCACGCACGTGGCGTCACTGCTCCGGAGTTCTACGACAACGTCGTGGTATCTCTCCGCTTCGCAAGCGGCGCCATCGGGACCATAGACGGGACCTGCCCCGCCGACTATGGCTACGACGCCCGGGTGGAAGTGCTCGGGACCGACGGCCTCTTGGTCGTGGGAGACAACCGCGCCCTGCCGCTGCTTGAGATCCGCTCCCGCGGTATCGGGCAGACCCCGACGTTCGCTTCCTGGCCGCAACGCTTCGAGTCGGGCTATCGCGCGGAACTGGCCGCGTTCGTGCGGGCGGCCTTGAGCGGCAGTGCCCCTGTCGTGGGTGCCCGCGACGGCCGCGCCACGGTGGCGGCGGTTCGGGCTGCCAACACCTCCTGGCTGGAAGGCCGCCCTGTCCTGGTGGCCAAGTCGAGGTCTGATTGATGAGGGCTCTCGTCTACCGGGGCGCGGGATCGCTCGTGTTGGAGGAGCTACCCAGGCCGCACCCGGGCCTGGGCGAAGCCCTGCTCCGGGTGGACGCCTGCTCGATATGTGGGACCGACCTCAGGATCGCGGCGGGCGCCCATCGCTCCTACGTAGAGGGCTCTGGCCGCATCCCCGGCCACGAGATCGCCGGGACCGTGGTCGAGACGGGTGAGGGGGCGGCCGCCACCATCGGCGAAAGGGTCTTTGTGGCGCCGAATTACGGGTGTGGCCGCTGTCGTTCGTGCCTCATCGGCCAGGTCAACCTGTGCGAGGAACCACGGGCGGTCGGCATCAGCGAGAACGGGGGTTTCGCCGAATACGTCCTCGTGCCGCGCGACCTGGTGGCCCAGGGCAATCTGCTCCGGTTCGGGCCCGGCGCGGACCCGGCGGCCGTGGCGCTGACCGAGCCGCTCGCGTGCGCTCTGCGCGGCTCGCGAGCCTGCCGGATCGGAGATGGGGACGTCGTGGTCGTTTACGGCGCGGGTCCCGTGGGCCTGTTCCACGTTCGCGTTGGCGCGCCTGGCCGGTGCTCGTGTCGTGATCGTCTGCGAGCCCAACCTCGAGCGGCGCCAGCGGGCTCTCAAGTGGGGCGCCAGCTCCGCTCATGATGCCTGCTTCGCGGAGCTACGCCAAGCTCTCGATGACGCCGGGGCCAGAAGGGGCGCCGACGCGGTTGTCGTGGCCGCTGCGGTGGCCCTCGCCCAGGGCCAGGCGTTGGAGCTGGCCGGACCCCAAGGGCGGGTCAACTTCTTTGCCGGCCTTCCCCGAGAGGGCTCCAAGGTCGAGCTCGACAGCAACCTCATCCACTACAAGGAGCTGGTCGTCACGGGAACCACAGCGAGCACGAACGACGAGTGCCGTGCCGCGCTCGGTCTGATCGTCGACGGTCAGGTGGACGCGGGCGCTCTTGTCGATGCCCGTTTCGACCTGGCTTCGGCCGAGCGGGCCTTCGCCCTTGCCGGCTCGGGCCGGGCCTTGAAAGTGGTGATCGAACCGTGACCGAAAGTGGTGATCAGCCGTGATCCCAAAGCCAATGGACCCGTTCGCCTTGATTCTCGACTGGCGCACCGGGGCCCTCGAACCGCACACTTCCCGGACCGAGCGGCACGTCTCCGACATGCGAGGTGCCTACGCGGACCAAGCCGCCTTGTCCCAGCTTGTAGACCATGGTGATCCGCTCGTGTACGAGGTCCTCCAGTACGACGTCCCCGAAGAGGTGGGACAGCTGATCTGTTGCACCACCGTTCTCCACCCCGGGACAGTCGGCGACGAGTACTTCATGACAAAGGGCCACTACCACTCGGTGCGGGACACGGGGGAGGTCTACCTCGGGCTTTCCGGTAATGGTCAGCTGCTGATGATGACAGAGGACGGAGGCGAGGCGGCGACGCCGATGGGCCCAGGCACGATCGCCTACGTGCCGCCGTGCTGGGCCCATCGCACCGTGAACACCGGGAAGGACCCTTTCGTCTTCTTCGCCGTCTACCCGGGCCAGGCCGGGCACGACTACGGCACCATCGAGCAGACCGGGTTTCCCGCGCGTGTGATGCGGACGCCGCCGGGGGCTGTGCTGCAATGACCAATGACCACTCGCCCGGTCCGGCTGGGGCAGGCCCCCGTGCCGACGGCCTCGCCGGGGTCGAACCGCGAGCGCTCCCGGAATGCGTCGTGATCGTGACGCCCCGGTCGTTCGGCCTGCACGACCCGGGTCTGCGGCGCCGGCTCGAGGAGGAGGTGGGCACCGTCCGCTACTGCCCCGGCCCGCTCGCGGCAGCGGCGTTGGCGCAAGCCGTTCGTGATGCCGACGGCCTGCTGTGTGGACTTGACGAGGTGAGCGCAGAGGTGTTCGCGGGTGCGCCCCGGCTGCGGGTCGTCGCCCGTTACGGCGTGGGCGTCGACCGGGTCGACCTGGAAGCGGCCGCGCGTCACGGGGTGATGGTCACCGTCACGCCAGGCGCCAACGCCAACGCCGTGGCCGAGCTGACCATCGCCTTTCTTTTTGCTCTGGCGCGTCCCCTCGTGGCTGGGCATGATCAGGCCCGCGCCGGGCAATGGCCGGCGCTGAGCGGGGTGAAGCTCGCCGGCAGGACTCTGGGCCTGATCGGCTTGGGTCGGATCGGTTCGCTGGTGGCCGCAAAGGCGGCCGCGTTGGGGTTGCGGGTCCTCGCCCACGACCCGAACGTCTCCGAGAGCGAGACGGCCACTCTGGTCGGTCTCAGTACCCTCGTTGCCGAGTCGGACTTCGTCTCCCTGCACGCCCCGCTCACCGACCAGACCAGAGGGATGGTGGGCAGGTCATTCCTGGAGCGGCTGAAGCCCGGCGCCGGACTGATCAACACGGCGAGGGGAGCCCTGATCGACGAGGCCGGCCTGTTGTGGGCGCTGGAGGAGGGCCCCCTCCGCGCGGCCGCGCTCGACGTGTTGATCGAGGAGCCACCACTCCTGGGCAATCGGCTTCTGCAACGAGACGACATCTTGGTGACGCCTCACATGGGACCCCACACGGCCGAGGCCACTTCGGCGATGGGAGCGATGGCTCTCGATGACCTGCTCGCCGTGCTCCAAGGGCAAGCCCCGAAGTATCCCCTATGAGCGCGACCGAGGTTCTCGAACGGTTGCGGGCGGCGCGGGCGATCGCAGTCGTGCGCGCCGACGACGGCCAAGAAGCTGTCGACATCGCTGAGGCGCTGGCCTGCGGAGGGCTCGCGGCGATCGAGCTGACCTTCACAACGCCGGGCGTCGACGCCGCCTTGGCCGAGGTCCGTCGACGGCTCGGTGCCAAGCTCCTTCTCGGCGCTGGGACGATCACGACAACCGAGCAGGCGCACGCGGCCGTGCGGGCCGGGGCCGACTTCCTTGTTTGCCCCCACCTCGACGAACAACTGCTTTCGAGCATGCTCGCCACGGGCCTCCTGGCCGTACCGGGGGTCATGTCCCCCTCAGAGGTTGCCACGGCGCTGAGGACAGGAGCCATCGCGGTCAAGCTCTTCCCAGCTTCGACGGTGGGGGTCGGGCACCTGAAGGCCCTGTTCGGGCCCTTTCCCGGGCTGCAGGTGATCCCGACGGGCGGGATCTCCCCGGCCACGGCCGGCGAGTGGCTCTCCGCTGGCGCCGTTGCCGTGGGACTCGGCGGGGAGCTGCTGCCCAAAGCCCTCCGCAAGGCGCGCGCCTGGGAGCAGATCAGTGCCCACGCGTCACAGCTCCTGGCCGAGATACGTGCGAAGGAGGTGTGACCCGTGGGGCTGGGTTCCGGGCGTAGGAGGCGATTCAGTTTCATCGGTGTGACGACCGGCAAGTCTGCGATCATGCGGGTGTTCTCGGCCTGGGCGGAGCATCTCGGCCTCGGCGGGGTCGAGATCTGTGGTCATGACTTCGCTATGCACGCACCGCCCCAGTCCTACCGCGAGGTCGTGCGGGCCATCGCCGCTGACCCGTTGGAGCTCGGCGGCCTCGTCACGACCCACAAGATCGACCTGTTCACCGCCTGCAGGGACATGTTCGACTTCATCGACCCCTGGGCGCAGCTCTGCGGCGAGGTCTCCTCTTTGTCCAAGCGCGGTGGCCTGTTGCGGGCTCACGCCAAAGACCCCATCTCGTCGGGCCGCGCCCTCGATGAGTTCGTGACGCAGGGTCACTGGGCCGCGAGCGGCGCGGAGGCGGTCCTGTTCGGGGCCGGTGGCACCAACCTCGCCATCAGCCTGCACCTCATGACCGGCCGCCCGAGTGAAGCGCGGCCGCGGCGTATCGTCGTGGTCAACCGCAGCCCCGCCCGGCTCGAGTCCATGCGCGCCGCGCACGCGGAGGTGCGCGGCGGGCGTCGAAGTGGAGTACGTCCACAACTCTGATCCGGTGCGGAACGACCGTCTGCTCGAGCGCGTGCCAGAGGGCTCCCTCATCGTCAACGGGACCGGAATGGGAAAGGACAGCCCGGGAAGCCCGATCACCGACTCGGCTGTCTTTCCCGAGCAGGCCCTGGTCTGGGAGCTCAACTACCGGGGCGAAGCTCGGGTTCCTGCGCCAGGCGGAACGCCAGGAACTCAGCCGGGGTCTTGTCATCGAGGACGGCTGGCGCTACTTCGTGCACGGGTGGACGTGCGTGATCGAAGAGGTCTTTGACGTGCAGATGACCCCGGAGATCGTCGGCGAGCTCTCTCGAATCGCCCTTGGACTGCGAGGGTCGTCGGCACCTCCCCCGTCGGCCGACGAGCGAGGTGAGCAGGTATGAGGAAAGCACGCTTAATACCCCTGTATCTCGTCGCGCACGACGATCCCGACTTCGTCGCCCAGACTCGTCGACTCCGCGGGTTGCTGTCCGACGTGGCCGAGATCGGGGACTCGCTCCCGCTCGGCGCGCAGCTGCCCGCCGCCGACGGAGTGGTCTTCCCGCAGATGGTGGGCCAGGCGTGCAGGCGTCTGGAGGACTTTCGTCGGCTCGGCTTGCCGATCCTGGTGCTCACCTCGGAGTTCGGCACGATGGCGATGTGGGACTGGGAGATCATCAGCTATCTGCGGGCGGAGGGTGTGGCGCTGATGGCGCCGTACTCCCTGGACGCGGCGAGGACAGCCTGTCGCGCCCTTGGCGCCAAACGGCAACTACGGGACGGGCGATTCCTCGTCTACCAGGACCATCCTGGGGAGGCCGGGTTTCAGCCCGGCATCTTCAGGCGTTTTTATTGGTGGGAGGAGGAGTGCTCGCAGCGCATCGGCGACAAGTACGGACTCCGCATCGAGAAGAGAAGCTTCGCGGACCTGGGAGCGCGGGCCCGGGCCATACCTGACCACGACGCGGCTGAGGAATGGGCGCGTCTGCGGGAGGAGGTTCCGCGCGAAGGTCTTGGCAGCCGGGCCGTTCTGAGCGCTGTCAAGCTCTACCGGGCAGTCCGCGACGACCTCGACTCCGAGCCAGCTGTCCTGGCGGTGGGGATCAACTGCCTGAACGAGTCGGGCTACTCGGACACGACGCCATGTCTGGCCTGGGACCTGCTCTACACCGAGCGGGAGATGATCTGGGGCTGCGAGGCGGACATCGTCTCCATGCTCACGAAGTTCATCATCCACCGGTGCCTCGGGGTCCCGGTCATGATGACCAACCTCTACCCGTTCCTGATGGGCCAGGCCGCGCTGCACCACGAACGCATCCCGGCCTTTCCGCACGTCGACGACCCCGCCAACCACGTCCTGGCGGCCCACTGCGGTTACCTGGGCGTCGTGCCCCGCCGGTTCGCCGCCGAGTGGAAGCTGCGCCCGCGAGCACTCGCGATCGTGGACGCGAACGCCACCGTCATCGACGCCCGTCTTTCTGCCGGCGAGCTCTCACTCGTCAAGCTGGGACCCACGTTCGACACTTTGTCGGTTGTGGAGGGCGAGCTCACCGGATACGCAGGCTTCCCCGACTCCGACTGCCTCAATGGTGCGGTGATCAGGGTGCCTGACGGCCATGCCCTCATGGAGGGGCTGCCCTCACACCACTCGATACTGTTCAGTGGCCACGATCTCCCGGGTCTCGGGCTGATCGGCCAGGTTTTCGGCCTCGCAGTGCAGCGGCTCGGGAGCTGAATCCCTCAGCCCGAGACGGGGGACTGTCAGCAGGGCTTGGGGTTCCAGGGCTCGGGCAGGTCCTTGGGGTTGTCGAAGACGACCTGGCTCTCGGGCGTCGTCGTGGCGACGCCCGTCGTCGTCGTCGTGCTCACCCCGCTCGTCGCGCTCGATCCGAAAGCGAGGAAGCTCGAGATCATCCGCTGCGCATAGGGCTGTGCCGTCATGAGCACGTCACTGCCATTGACGACGGCGCCGTAGGTCGGCAGCACTTCCGTCGCGAGGCTGGCCGAGTCGATTCCCCTGAAATGCACTCCGAGAGAGATCATCTCGCGGCTGGAGAATCCCGAGTCCACCTGCAGGTCGTCAGCAGTCGCATGCAGGAAGTCGTTGATCGCGAAAAGGTTGGGGAACTCGCCGTTCACCTTGTTGATCACGGCATGGAAGAAAGCCTGCTGGCGCTGGATCCTGCTCCAGTCGCTCATGCCGTCGTAGTTCCAGCTCCCGCCCTTGAAGTAGTAAAGGTGTCGGCTGCGCACGAGCGCCAGCGCCGTGCTCCCGTTCACGGTCTCGCATCCCACCGTCGTCACGTTGAGGCCGGAGTCAAGGTCGCGAACCGGGTACGGGAAGTCGAGGGAGATGCCGCCGAGGGCGTTCACCATGCCCTCGAAGCCCGGAAAGTCGGCCACGACCAAATGGTTGATCGGTATCCCGAAATCCTGCTGGATCGTCGCGACGAGAAGGCTCGGGCCGGAGCTGAAAGCCGCGTTGACCCTATTGGAGCCGCCGGAGCCCGGGATCGGTACGTAGGTGTCCCGGGGGATGGAGAGCATCTCGATCTGGCGCGTCCGAGGCACGAGCCGCACGACGATGATGACATCCGACCGCTGTCCGGACTGGGAGGCTGCGCTGCCGAAAGACGAGGCCTCGCCTGGAGTGTCGACGAACGCCCGGGAATCGGAGCCCACGAGAAGGACGTCGATCGGCACGCCGGAGCTCTCCGGTGTGATGCTCGCCACGGGGACCCGCTTGATGGAGCCGAGGACCGCGTTGACGTAGAACCAGCCTCCGACGCCGCCGACCAGCACAATGACGAGCAGGATCGCCACTGCGATGAGCAGACGCTTCGGCCAACGGCGACCCTTTGTGGCGTGGTGAACGGCCCGGTGACCGCCCAGTGAACGCATCGCCGGATCTTTGGGCACGTAAAGGGAGGATACGCACTGTGAGCTGGAGTCTGGGGTCACTCAATGCTGGTCGTGGGGCGGCTCGTCTCCGAATGCGGTCTCAGGTTCCAATTGGCCCGGAGGTTCTTGGCCGTCGGTCGTCAACTGTTCCTGCTCATCCTCCAAGCCGGCAGGGGCGCCTCCCTCGGGCTCGTCCGTCATAGGCGGAGCCGGCGTCTCGGGTGTGCCACCTTGCCGTGCCATGACAGGTGGGCGGAGGGTCATGAGCATGCCCAGGCCGACGACTCCGGCGAGAGAGGCAAGCTTGCCGAGCTGATCGGCTCCCGTCGTGCCGTAGGTGAGTGTTACGTGATGAGCCGTGGGGACGACCGCCATCAGATTCGGAGAGACCTCGTAGGGCCCGAGAGCGCCGGAGGCGTGCCAGTTGGGGAAGTAGGGTACCTTCACGAGCACCGGCGCGCCGAGCCGCCCCACGTCGAAACTGACCGTCGAGTTCGTCATGCGGGCGTGTGTCACCGTCGTCGGCTTGACCGGGATTCCCAGTGACGGCGGAACAAGGGTCCCGGCCGCAGCCCTGGGCCAGTTGGGCGGACCGTTCTCCGCGAGCTCGACCGGCCAGTACCTCTCGTCCTCCCACCAGGCCAGATTGGTGTCGAGCCAGCTCTTTGCGGAGCCACCGGATTCCACCTCAGGAAGGTGGTCGAGCGGTGTCACGAGCTGTGAACCTTTGATGAGGTAGAGGATCCAGAGCGGATGGCTGACGGCCACCTGGTTGATCGTGCCGGGGAAGCCCCGAGTCGACGCGATCTCGACGAGCCCCGGAACGCTTTTGGCTGCGGCCTCGACCTGTGGTGACACCGCCAGGAAGTAGTGCACGTCTGCGAATTGGAGGTGCCGGATGCCGTCGCCCAAGTCGAAGGTGGGGTAGTTCAGGAACGAGACCGGATTCGAGGACTCGCCCGGGAGGGAGTACTCGGCCTGATCGAGGAAGTGGAACGGCGTCGTAGTCGAGGACTCGAACAGCACTCCGTCGATCGTGTCCATGCACCCGTCGGTCCAGTAAGGAAGGGCCATCGTCGCCTCCGTAGAGCCGAAGGGGTCGTTGGTCTCGGTGATGTACTCGTACTGCAGCCGGCCACACCCGTAGGTCCGCCCCGCTTGGTCGAGCATGCGCACGATGCCCTGATAGACGGGCCAGCCCGACTTGCCCTGGAAGCCGGTGTAATTCCAGGAGATCCAACCGGGCACTTCGATCTGACTTGTGCTGGGCTGAAAGCCCGGGATCGCGATGCCTCCGGCGACGAAGGCGCCGATCACAGCGGCGAGGCTGCCGAGCACGAGCGCCACCGGCGCCTGCCAGGCGTCGTACTGCAGCCAGGCCCCTCCCAGTCGGAACAGCTCGCCGATCCCGTAGGCGGCGAGGAGCGCTGTGAACAGGAAGTAGAAGGGCAACCACCTGCCGTTGTAGACGAAACCGGCCGGGAGCCACTGGAATCCGGCAACCGACGCGACCACCGCGAGGCTGAACGCGATCGGCGTCCGATCGCGAAGGATGATCGCGATCAGGATGCCCAGACCCGCGGGAACGATCATCCAGATGTAGCCATGCGGGAAGATGTTCGACCAGACGCCGGTAACCCTCGTGTAGCCCATGGACGAGCTGTAGGCGAGATCGGCACCGAAGGGGACGAGCCAGAACGCCGCCAGCAGTCCGCCGACTACTCCGACGGGGACGAGGACTCGCCATGTGTTCCTGTTCCAGTGGGCGAGCGCGAGCAGGACCGCGATGGCCGCATAGCCGAGTGCCGGGACGACGTGGCACAGCAGCGTCACCCCGTACAGGGCGGCCGCGAGCCAACGGAGCCGTCCGGTCCGTAGCGCGTACGCGAACACACCGAGGAAGAGCAGGCCAGAAGTGAGCGCGAGAGAGAACGAGAACTCACCTGCCAGCGTCGAGGTGAGGTTCCCACCCTCGATGGTGTAGGAGGTGTTGAACAAGAAGGGCAAAGTGGCCATGGCCATCAGTGCCGGGATCGGTCTCCTGAACCCGGCCAGCCGCCCGAAGGCCCAGGCAGATACCGGCAGCGTCACCGGACCGAGCACGGTCACGAGCTTGAAGGCGACGGCGTAGGGGAACACGACCGAGAACGCGGCGACGAACAACGCGGGAAGAGGGAAGTAGAAGACGTACAACGGGAAGCCCTCGAACCACTGCGGGTCCCACCCCGCGATGCGCCCCTGGGGCAACAGGTCGTGGATGAGGAAGTACGGCGTCACGATGTGACCGGCGTTGTCGCCGCCGACATCCATGTTCGGGCTGAATATGAGACCTGGTCGCAGCTGCCAGATGACGAAGATCGTCGCTCCGACCACAGCGACGAACCCGAGGGCCTTTGTGATCACCTCGCCGCGTGTCGGGCGCACCGTTTCGCCGATGGCCTGCACGGCGGCAATCTATCTCCGGGCAGCGGTGCAGTGGCCCCACCCTGGCGATTCCGACGCCCAGAAGGGCGCCGCACCGATGGTAGCGTCGCGCCCCGGAGGGCCGTTGGCGCAGCCTGGTAGCGCGCTTGCATGACACGCAAGAGGTCACAAGTTCAAGTCTTGTACGGCCCACCATTGCCGAGCTGGGAAAACCCTTTGATTTGTTAGTATTTCTCGGGTTCATCTCGTGTGCAGAGTGTCCACTGGTGTCCACGGAGATCCACAAGTTTGCAGCAGTGTCGCTGGCAATCGTTGCTGCAATCGCTGGTCAGCGATGGGTCATCGGGCCTTTCTGCAAAGGGGTAAGCCCACTATTGCGAGCGTGATGTCTGGCGGTTTTGCGCCCAGCGAGCGTTCGGTCCGTGCCGCGGCCGACCGGAAGCCCGGACTCGGCGACTGATTGTCCGCCTTGTCTTGGCGACTCTCCGCCGAGGTCGCGGGAGCGCTTCGGCCGACGGCACCCCGGTGATCGCCCCAGAGGTTTCGAGGCGATTGGCCACGGCCTCGCTCAGCGGCACGCCACCCGCCTGAAGGCGATCCCATGTGACCTCGGGGACGTCTCGCTTCAGCCCGTCGATGCTCAGGGCGTCCTCGGCCGGTAACCAGGTGTCGAAGTCCACGTCCGCGTACCTCGCCGTCTGATCGGGTTCGCCGCTCCAGTGGACATCCTCGTAGATCTCCGAGGTGAATCTCCCCGACGCAACGATCCCGCGGTCGCGATGCTGGCGAATGAGCAGCGCTCGATCACCAACAGCGATGCCGTACTTTCTGTTCCCAACGCTCCAGGTCCCCGGCCAGGTTCCGCCGCTCGCCGTTGCCTTGATCATGTCGGCCTCGTCGGGCTCAAACCACTTGTCGGGGGTCCACGTCAGTAGGAGGCCACGATTGGCCTTCCTTCTCCGAGCGAACGTCGAGCGGACCGGCTGCCGTCGCTGTTCGTCGTGCGAACTAATCACGTTTTCGGCCAGGACGAAGGGGCACCCTTACCTTCAAGACGACCCCTGAACGTCGACACGAAGAGTTCGGCAGTCAGCGGCGCACGCGACTGCTACTGCCGTCGTAAAGGTGTTGGGACTGCGAGAGTCAGTCCACAGACGTACATCAGCCGAGCTGGCTACGACCGCCTGGATGCAGCGTCCGTACGTGCCATTCAAGCGCCGACCGGTCCCCGAAGCCTGAACGCGCAGCCCTGACCTCCTCTGGATCGACCTCGTCCCTGTGCTCACTGAGGATGTGACCGAGGATCGTGCCACGGTCGTGCAGGGTCAGGTGATACGCCAGTAGGTCCAGGTCACGAGTGAACAGCGGCTTGGCGTTGTGCTCGTCGTTGATTCGGTTCTCCCCGACTCGGTGAACTTCGCGGAGATGCTGCTTTGCCGCCTCTACGTCGTGGTACTCGCCTGGGTGTGTCATCTGAGCCTTCTCGGGAACTAAACGTGGGCGGCGTCGAGAGCCTGAGAGACGTTGTAAAGGTCGGGTGTAACGCTACGAGCCGGGGCGTCCGTTCGAGCAGGGTCCCGGCGCTCCGCACCACCACGGTACTCCGTACGGCCTCGCCCACTTCTCCAACTCGGGCACAGTGTCGGCGCAAATCTTCCGGTAGTCACGGGTCCAAGATTGACCGCGGGAGGGCGTGCCATTGATCGACCAGCAGGTGGCTCGATGGAGCACGAGGTAGGAAGGTTTGGGATTCCGGTCGCAGTTCAAGACGAATCCACCCGGGTGATCGGCGAGCCAACGAAGGTAGCGGTCGTCCTCGTGCTCCCCGTCGCCACCGAACTCCATGATCATGATTGGATTCTTCCACTCCCGTACGATTCTTTCCGTGCCGAGTTTCGAGGACCTCTTCCGCTCAGAGACGCCAGCGTGTGACAAGTTCCTCTCGCGGCTGTTCGGATTGTTCAGCGAGGATGTCGTCCGCCACTGGTGTCGCTGCCCTGACGCTCCGTCCGAGGATCTCGGTCGTCCCCGCCTCCGAGCAGTTGGCGAAGCCAAGGGTTACACGCTCGATTTCACTTGCGGAACCGCAAGACCAAGCGGACCTTTGTTGCCGAACTGAAGTGCGAACCGGGATGGGACGGTTACAAGTACCTCCGACTCACGGACGGTTCACAACTCGACCACCACACGGGAGATGCGTTCCAGAAACTCTTGGACTTCGCGAAGAACCCCGCGGCGTACTCGGTCACCGTGGGGGGCAAACCGGTCGAGGTGCACGGCGCAGCGCACGTCTGGGGAGCGACGACACCAGCGGGATGTGAGGCGGTTCGTTCCACAGACGGGTTCGCTGACGTGTTGTCCATCGAGGAGATGCTCGGAGATCTTCGGGGTTGGCGGTGCGAGTCGTGGACGGCGCGAGTCACCGAGGTCGGGGGTTGGTGCGCCGAACTGACCGAGTTTCTCGGAGGCGGGATCCACGAAGCGCCCTAGCGGCACGCTGCTCCGGCCGAGGAGTCGGCAACATGAGAGTGGGTCACGCTGGACGAGATTGGCTCTCATCGCGAAATTAGACGTCGGCATGCTTGCTTGCCGGGAACGTTACAGAAGACCGCCAAAATACAGGGGAAGAGCGGTGGAGTCTTGCACGACGGTCAGATCCGATGGGATGACGACACGGAGATCCAATGAGGGCCAGAGGCAGACTGTACGGCTGGGATGAGGTCATGGCCAACAATGCAGAGGAGTTCCCTGACCCGGCCCTGCCGACGCATGAGGGCCTCGACGAGTGGGCCGACGGCGAGTACGTGTTGCGGCACGTCTCAGTACCCGAGGCGGGCATCGACTATGTTCAGCACCTCATTAACGGGTCCGAGGTTGACCCGACGACCGTGACGGTGCTGTCATGACTGTCGTCGTCACTGGCAAGAGGTGGGACCAGTACCTCGTGGACCTTGGCGATGGTCGCGGGATGATCTATGACGCCGACGAGAACATCTGGTAAATCGCGCAGAGCAGTTGTTTTCGCACCTATTGCCGCCACTCGCAGGCGACCACCCGAGTCTCAGCGTCAGAGTGGAACGTAGGTGATTGACCAAGGCTTGATTCGCCACCCTCAAGCGCGGCCAGGCAGAGGTCGATACTCAAGCTGACAGCGCTAACGGTTCGGGTCTCGTGAGAGCCAGTGAGATTGCGCGCCGGCGCTGTGCAGTGAGACCG
>CAWILM010000006.1:0-17123 GCA_963836935.1 uncultured Acidimicrobiaceae bacterium | reverse complement strand
GAAGCTCAGAGAGGTTGGGGAGGTTGCCGATGTCGCGCATGGAGTGCAGCAGCTTCTGGGTACCCATCGTTCCTGCTGCCAGCACGACGTCGGAAGCGACGAAGGTTCTCCGGTGCTTGGATAGCCATGCGCCAGTGCGTTCGGCCGTGACTTCGTAGCGACCGTCGGCCCGGGGCCGGATGCCGGTGACGGTCGTCAGCGGGTGCACCTCGGCACCGCCCCGTTCGGCGAGGAACAGGTAGTTCTTCAACAGCATGTTCTTGGCGCCGTGGCGACAGCCGGTCATGCACTCACCGCACTCGGTACAGCCCTTGCGCGCCGGGCCGACGCCGCCGAAGTACGGGTCGTCGACTTCGCGCCCGGGCTCGCCGAAGAACACACCCACCGGCGTGGGGCCGAACGTCTCGGCGACGCCCATCTCCTCGGCGACGGCACGCATCACCTCATCCGCCGCCGTCATGGTCGGGTTCGCAACAACGCCGAGCATGCGCTCTGCCTGGTCGAAGAACGGTGTCAGCTCCGCGCGCCAGTCAGTGATGTGACTCCACCGGGCATCGGTGAAATAGGACGGGAAGGGCTCGTAGAGCGTGTTCCCGTAGACAAGGGATCCTCCACCCACACCCGCGCCCGAGAGCACCAGCACATTCTTCAGGACGGACATCCGCTGGATGCCGAAAAGCCCAAGCCTGGGTGCCCAGAAGAACGAGCGCAGTCGCCACGAGGTCTTCGGGAACGTGGTCTCGTCGAAACGGCGGCCTGACTCCAGGACCGCGACGCGGTAACCCTTCTCGGCCAGACGCAGGGCCGCCGTACTACCCCCGAAACCGCTGCCGACCACCACGACGTCATAGTCCGCGTACTCCACCCGACGATCATAGGAGTCGAGGTGTCTCACGGCCCGGCGCGCCCGTTCAGGAGCAACCGAAGCCGTCGCGCTGTGAGAGGCTCAGCGCGCCATGGACTGCTTGTGAAGTTCTTGCCGGCGCGTGTCAGGGAAGGGAGCAGCCGACAAAGGCGGCGTTGCGGCGTCGGCGCGCCTTTGCCGAGTCCCGCTTCGCGCGGCACGCGGAGGTGTTTGGAGACGCCGGGCTGGCTCATCCGAAGGTCCCCCACGAGCTCGCCTACGGAGCGTCCCCACCCGTCGCAGGTCGAGGATCCGCCACCGCGACGGCTCGGCCAGCACGGCCAAGGTCACGCGATGAACATGCCGAGAGAGTCATATGTCTGGCGAGGAATACATGTGCGCAGGTCTCTTGACGTGCCTGAAGGTGCTCGCGCGCGGTCCGGGCTGTCTCCAACGGTGTCGAGACACCCCACTGTCACGGCAAGTCACGGTTCGCGACCGACATCTCGGCGCCGGAGCCGGGTGATCCGCCGCTCTCACCGTCGTCTCTGTACCCTCAGGCATGTTCTTTGCTTCGGGCGAGATGTCATGACTGTGGCGGCCGACTCGGAGCGCTGGAAGGTCTTGTCACGCCTCGTGGAGATTCGTTCCCACTACCTGACGATGATCGGCGAGCGGTTGCAGGACACGAGAGGACGTGAGCTCGAGTACTGGCGGGTTGAGAAACCTGACTCCCTCCTGATCATCACCATCCAGCGCGGCCGCATGGTTCTGCCCGCACGTTCGTACCGGCCGGGCGTGGGCAGGACGACGCTCGATTTTGCGGGAGGCAGGCTCGAGGATCCGGACAGGATCACAGAGACAGCCCTGGAGATCGTGCAAAGGGAGTTCGAGCTGGACGGCGGTGACCCTCTGGTGTCCCTGGAACCTTTGACCAGTGCGGGCTGGGATGTAGACAGCTCGTCGTCGAGTCAGCAGGTGTACGGGGTCGTCGCAGAGCTGACCCCGGCCCGGACCGTTCCGGAGCGCGCCATCGGTGCTTGCCACCCGGCGACGGCGCAGGGAGCAAGGGAGCCTCCTTGATGAACTCGTCTGTGTTCAGTGCCGGGCCCTCTTGTACGAGTGGCTCCAACACAATTGTCGGTGAGCACGAAGCGGGCAAAGGCGCGCATCGCTGCCATATGACGGAACACGGAACTTCACGGCACGACCGGAAGCGGCGCGCTGCACATCTCGCCGTGACCGATACCGTGGGCCGCATGTTCGGAAGAGCGCGGCTCAGCGAGCGGCGCTGCAATGCCTGCGGCACGGCGTGGTTGCTGACAAGCGGGCAGGCGCTTTCTCTCGCCGCCGCGCCCGCCGGGCCGGGGGCCGAGGGATTGGGGCAGTCGGGCAGCTGCCTGGCCTCGCCGAAGGTGCCCTCGTTCTTGCAGCGGAGGGCTCGCAGCTGACATCGGAGACAAACGAGCAGCTGGCGATTCGCTCGGCGCTGAGGAGATGCGTGTCAGTCGGAACAATTCACCGATCGCTTGGTCACCAGAGCCAATCCCGCGTCGCCCGACGCCTCTCGCACTGAGTTGCCCTGAGCCAGGCAGCCGCGGGATCGGGCCGGTTGCCATTGGCTTTTCGCCGAATGCGCTCACCAGCAGTGGCGGCAGACGCAGTCGCCGTTCTTGTTTTCGTGGGGATCGGTCGGGCGGTCCACTCCCATGGGATCAGCGTCACCGGGCTCGCGTCGAGCGCGTAGCCATTCCTCTTGGGCTTGATTGCCGGCTGGCGCGCAGCGTCCGGGCGCCGACGCGAGGGAGCGTCTGTCTTGGGGGGCCTGGTGGTCTTGCTTTCGACCGTAGCACTCGGCATGGCCTTCAGGGTGATCTCCGGCCAGGGGACGGCAGTGGCCTTCGTCCTTGTGGCGACGGGCTTCTTCGGAGCCGCCATGATCGGGTGGCGCCTTCTTGGGGCGGCCCTACGGTCGCGCCGCATCAGCTTCGGCGGCGGTCGCGTTCCGGGAGCGCCAGGCGGCACACCGTGAGCCGTAGCGGCAATCCGGTGCCCGCCTCCGTGGTTGTGCCGGTCCTGGTGCCGGTTCCGGTCCTGGATCACAGTGGCGCCGGCCCGAACACTGCCCGTGCGCTTGTGGAGTCCGCCCGGCTTGCAGTGCCGGCCGCACGGCTCGCTTGCAAGCGCTGCCAGGCGACCGAGCACCGTCGAAACACCCGCCGTCGCCAGCCCTTGTTCTCCCGTGCAGATCGCCAACTGGTCTGTCCTGCCGAGCCGCCTGGTGCTCAGATCTCGGACTTGATGAGCCTGGCCATCGCTTGGGCACCCAGGCCGCCGATCGGCATGTGAACACCGTCGGAGTAGAACCATTGCGGGTTCTCGTCAGCCAGCTTGTTGAAGTCGGCGAGCCGGTCCCGCGGGTACCTCTGGACACCTTGTGCCAAGGTGACGTTCACCGAGTTCACCCACGAGTAGCCCAGGGGAAGATGCACGGTGACGAACACGACACGGGAGGCACCGGAGAGAACATTCATCATCTCGGTGAACTGCTGCACGCTCACGGGGCCGTTGGTGCCGAGGTCGATCACGACAATCGCCCCGAGGCGGTCTTCGGACTTGAGCTGTTCGCGCGAGAGCGATGCCCGCATCCCATTGGCGGCTGACGGCCGCTTCGACTTCTATGCCGGGGATGTCCGCCTCCAGGGCGGGCGCGGCGTCGAGCATCACCGAGTCGCCGATCGCCGTGACGTGGCCGGCGAGGAAGCCCGGGCCAGGTGCCGGGAGCCCCACGGGGGGTGGGACCGACGCCAGCAGCCAGTAGCCACTCCCGTCGGGAGTGGCCGCCATGGCCACGATACGGTCGCCGTCGAGCTCACCGATTGCCGAGCCGTGGGAGTGGGCGTCGCCGTAATGGAAGACGCGCCCGCCCGACGAGACCAGCCAGTAGCCCTTGGCGTCGGGAGTGGCCGCCATGGCCACGATGTGGTCGCTGCCGAGCTCGCCGGTTGCCGAGCCGTCGGAGTGGGCGTCACCGTAACCGAAGACGCGGCCGCGCGAAGTGACGAGCCAGTAGCCCTTGCCGTCGGTAGTGGCCGCCATGGCCGTGATGCGATCACCGTGGAGCGCAGGGGTGGCCGAACCGTAGACGTCGGCGTCTCCGTAACCGAAGACGCGCCCACCCGAGGCCGCGAGCCAGTAGCCGCGGCCGCCTGGCGTGGCCGCCATGGCGACGATCGCAGTGCTGAGCTGGCCGCCCGGCGAGCCGTGGAACCTAGCGTCACCGAAGCTGAAGACCTGGCCACTCGCGCACGCCAGCCAGTAGCCGCCTCCGTTGCCGGTCTCGGCGATCGCGACCACATGAGCCTTGTGCCAGGCGGCGACCGTGCCGTGAAACCTGGCGTCACCGAAACCGAACACGCCGCCGCCGCCGGTCACGAGCAAGTAGCCGCGTCCGTTCTGGCTGGCGGCCATGGCGGCCATTCCGGAGGCTCGAGTCCTTCAGTGCGACCGTGCCGAAATACTGCGCCGCCCCGAAGGGGATCGGCGCGCCCGCGACGTCTTGCAGGTTTCGTGGCGCCTGCACGGACCAAGTTGAAACAGATCGCGCGAGCAGCGCTTCGCTGCGCCTGGTGATCACCTGCCCGGCGGCCGCCGGGCAGGTGGCGCGCGCCGCCAATACGGGGAGCAGCGTGGCGACGACGCCCAGCACCAAGAGACGCCCGGTCCGGGCGCGGCCACGCGTCGGCGGCGTCTTGCGGTTCAGCATCGCGCGAGACGATAGTGACCCGGCCGGTGACGCGATGTTCACCCGCCGGAGTACAGCTCGGCGATCACGTCCGCATGGTGCTCGTACACGATGCCTCGTTTGACCTTCATCGTCGGGGTCAGCTCCCCGTCCTCGGCCGTCAGCACGTGGGCCAGGACGCGGAACTTGCGGATTGCCTCCGCACACGACCGCTCGGTGTTTACCTGATCGATGGCCGCTTGGATCTCGGCGAGCAGGTCGGGGTCGGCTGTGAGAGCTTCGAGATCGCCGAGCTTGTTGTGTCGTCGCGCCCAGCGCGTGAGCGCATCGGGGTCGAGGGTGACAAGGGCGGCCAGGTATCGCCGTCCTTCTCCTACCACGACCGCCTCGGAGATGAGCGGGTGGTTCGTGAGGTCGACCTCTATCGGCTCCGGCGCGATGTTCTCGCCGGCCGCCGTGATGATGATGTCCTTCTTCCGACCGAGGATGCGCAAGGACCCGTCCGCGCCGAAAGTTCCCGTGTCGCCGGTGTGCATCCAGCCGTCGGAGTCGATGAGCTCGGCTGTCGCGGCGGGGTCGTTCAAGTAGCCCAGGCACACGTTGCCGCCCTTCACGAGGATCTCGTCGTCGTCAGCGATCCTGACGCTCGTTCCCGGAAGAGCAGTGCCCACGGTGCCGATCCGGACGCGAGAGGTTCGGTTGGCGGCTGTCGGGCCGCAACCCTCCGTCTGTCCGTACAACTGGAGGAGAGGCAGGCCGACGGCGTGGAACCAGCTGATGAGCTCGGGATGAGCGGGTGCCGCGGTCGTGATCAGGACGCGGGCCCTGTCGAGGCCGAGCATCTGGCGTAGAGCCGCGCCCGCCGTCAGGTCCAGGGCTCGATACAGGACGAGCGCGGATCCGTTGGCGGCCGAGCCTTCCTGTTCGTGGGCGACCTTGCACAGGCCGAGGGCGATATAGCGCTGCACGACAGCACGAACCGGTGGTGCTTGGGCCCGCACTCGGCTCTCCACTGTTTCACGGAGCTTCTCCCAGATCCGGGGCACCGCCAGGAACACGGTTGGCCGACACGCCGGGAGGTCCTCGGCGACGGTGGCGATGTTGCGGGCGAACCAGGTCTCACCGCCCACGGCTATCGGCAGGAAGTCGCTCATCATGCGCTCGGCTATGTGGCTGAGAGGTAGGAACGAAAGGAGTCGGTCGCGCTCGCCGATGTCATAGACGGGCGTGACGTTACGCAGCACCCACATGATGTTCGCGTGAGTGAGCATTGCCCCTCGCGGAGGGCCACTGGTGCCGCTCGTGAACACGATCGTCGCAAGGTCCCCGGGCCGGACCCGAGGGGACAGCGCGTCGAGAGAACTGGGAACACGCCTGAGCCGGTCCGCGCCGGCGCCCCGGAGCGCGTCAAAGCTGACGACGAAGGAGTCACCCGCGCGCCTGGCGCCGTCAGCGATGATCGCCCGTTTGAGCGCGGGCAACTGGTCGCGAATCCCGATGAGCTTGCCCAGCTGGGCGCGGGTGTCGACCAAGCACACTTCGACCTGGGCGTGCCCGAGGATGTAGGCGACCTGAGACGGTGCAGCTCGTCGGGTAAACGGGCACCGTCACGGCTCCGTTCAGAAGGGTCCCCAGGTCCGCGAGATGCCATTCCACCCGGTTGGCCGACAGGATCGCGACCCGCCCGCCGCGGCCGACTCCGAGCTCGGCGAGGCCCGCGGCGATCTCACGGGCCGCCAGCAGGTACTCGGCCCAGGTGACTGCTTTCCACTCCCCCTCGGTGGGGCGCTCGGCGGCGCAATGTCGCATCGCGGGGCGGTCGGGGATCTGCTGGCCGTTGGCAATCAGGGCGTCGACGACGGTGTCACCCTGGTCGGGCGGCACCCCGATCGATCGTCCCTCCGTTGTCACAGGGTCATGGGTCGAGGCAAAGGGCAGGAAACGTGCCCGGCCATCGCGGCGATCCGGTCGGTCAGCGCCGCGTCCGGGACTCAAGCGTCGGAGGGGTCCCTGCCACCTTTCCGGTGTCATCATGTCGCTCCCATGGCTTCGAATAGACACCCACCCATCGCGGGCCGACGCGGGTCAGTCGTAGTTGCTGCAGTCCGTGGCCGCGGTGCAGTCGGAATAGTCCCCTGTCACCACCACCTTGATGTCGTTGAGGATCTTCGCGTCAGTCGTGATGACACCGAGCTCGCGGTTGTCGTCCATCGAGGCGCGAGAAGTTAATGCTGCCGACGTAGATCCTCTGATCGGAGAAACCAGCATCGGCGATGGTTGTCTTCGCATGGATGTACAGGTCCGAGTAGCCCTCGTTGTAGAGGTGCACGTGCCCCCCGGCACTGACGATCGCGCTCCAGTCGGCGTCGTAGGAGCTGTCCCTGGTCATGGTGACCTCGACCTTCACTCCGCGCTTTGCCGCGGCCACGATGGCGTCGGTGATCGTCGCGTCGCCCATCTCCTCGTTCTCGAGCGACAGGGTGTGGTGGGCACCGTCGATCACAGAGAGCATCTGGGCCTGTGAGCCTGGGCTCCAGACAAGCTCGGAACCGTCGGAAGGTTTGACGGGCTCGTGCGCGAAGTCCGCGTCGAAGACGGCCTCGATGGCCGCGACATCCTTGGGGTCGGTGTCGAAGACGCCGAAGTCACGGGTCGTGGCGTAGTACGCGGCGGTGAGGTTTGCCGACAGTATCAGCGACTCGGAAGCGTCGACCGTGATGGTCTTTTGATGCGTCGCCTCGTAACTGGTGTCGGCCCAGACAACCCTGACGCCGCCTGCGGTGAGGGCTCGGAAAGCGGCCCCGTTACGGCTCGCCTCGCGGTTTGTGTCGAGGATCACGCGCACGTTCACGTGGCGCTTCTCGTCTGCGACGAGAGCGCGCACCACCGTCGGGTCGACAAGCTCGTACATGGTCATGTCAACCGACTTCTTCGCCGACACCACGAAGTTGTAGACGGGCGTCATCCCGGTCGTGAAGCCGAGCTTGGAGGGTTCCACGATCACCCCGACGAGGCCTTTGCCGGCCTGGGCGTGGGCGGCGCCCGCCGATGCCGGCGCCACCGGCGGAGCCATCGTCACCAACGTCATAACGCCGGAGGCGACCAGAGCGGACAGTCCGGTGCGTCGCAACAAGGATTTGCGAGACATTCTCGACCGACGCTCAGTTGACTTCCTACAGGCGGTCGCCAGCATGACCTATCAGTGTCCGACCGCGCCGTCTATGCGCTCGCGGATCAGGTCGGCGTGTCCGTTGTGTCGCGCGTACTCCTCGATCATGTGGAGGTAGATCCACCGTACGTTGCGCACTCGCTCCGGGTGATGGCCGCGGCTCGGCACGACGTCATCGAGGTCCTTGTGGCGCACCGCGGCGCGTGCGGAGCCAACCTCTCGCCGCAAAGTCTCGAGGTCGGCTGCCGCATCGGCCTCCTCGAGATCGTCGAAGTCGGAGCTGTCGGTCTCGTCGGTGCAGTACTCGAAGCCGATCTGCTCGTTGCCGGCGTGCATGCGGAACCACCAACGCTCGACCTCGACCATGTGACGGACCAGTCCGAGCAACGACAGTCCCGACGGCGGGACGGCCCGTGTTTTCAGCTGGTCAGAGCTGAGGCCGGCACATTTCATGAGGAGCGTCCCGCGATGGAAGTCCAACCACTGCTCGAGAGCTTCACGCTCGCCGGCGCTGCCAGTGGGTTCGGTCCGCTCGACTGGTGGAGCAGTCCACGTGCTTGTCATGTCGCGGGACGCTAGCGGCTTGCGACGAGCCCACTCGCCCGGCGGCCTGTGGGTGAGGGCCCGCGGCGCAAACGGGCCGACGCCGGCGCCGACGCTGGGGCATCATGCACGAAGCGATAGAGGAGGAGCGATGCCCAACGACCTAGACGACGTCCGGAGCCTCGCCAGGAAAGACTCCCTGGCCGTAGTTACCACGACCCGGTCCGACGGGACGATCCACGCATCTGTCGTGAGGGCCGGCGTCCTCGACTTCCCCGACACAGGGGAGGCCTGCGTCGGCTTTGTCGCGGCCGGGGGTGCCCGCAAGCTTCAGTACCTGCGCGAAAGCGGCCGGGCAGCAGCCGTGTTCCGCCATGGCGCGGACTGGGTCGCTGTGGAAGGCCCGGTCCGGCTCGTGGGGCCGGAGGACCGCTTCGAGGACTTTGGTGCTGCTCCGCTCGCGAGGCTGCTCCGGCGTGTTTACGCCGCCGCCGGTGGCACTCACCAGGATTGGGACGAGTTCGACCGGGTAATGCAAGCTGAAGGGCGGACGGCCGTGTTCGTGACGCCGCAACGGATAAGCGGCAATACCTGACAGGCTCAGGTCGCCGTTGACTTGATCGATCGCCAGCGCCTGATGCGAGCCCTTTCGACCCACACGGAAACAGCTCCTCCCACGAGGAGCACGACGGCCGACGCCGCTTCGATGACGACCGACGTCTTCGCCCAAGGCGCGCTCATGGCGGTGTGGTAGCCGAACAGCCCGACATGGACCGACACGAGCAGGGCAGCGATAGTCGCGGCGTCGAAAACAGCCCCGAGCACAGCGACGAAGATTCGCCTGATGAGCGCGATCAGCACCGAGAGCAGGATGCCGACGCAACCCTGGGCGAAGAACAGCGGTCCGATGGTCGCTTTATATCTGTAGCCATTGGCCCAAAGGTGCAGATGGATGGCCGCTGAGGTGAGGAGCAAGGCGGCACCGACGATGATCACGAGGCTGACCACGGGCCCGGTTGGCCGATGACCCGCACCTACGGCCCGCCCGGTTCGAACTTCACGGTCAAAGCTCACGTTGCCCCCAACGCGTTACTCAGGCGACTATGTGCTCAGATCGTACCCGCACCGCAACTGGAATGTTGACGGATAGTGTCCGGATGGTCCCGGTGCGTGATCAGCGGTGGCGTTCACAGCTCCGCCCCACGCTCCCGCTGACCCCGGTAGGCGGCTCTTCGCCCTCGCCCGGCCCGGTAGTCTCGTTACAGAAGGGGCGGGAGCGATCTCATCCTCGAGTTCGTCGAGTGTTGGGTTTGGAGGAGGAACAGCGGTGTGTCTCGGGATCCCCGGTGAGGTTGTCGAACTTCTCGACTCGAACACCCACTTGGCGAAAGTTGACGTCGCCGGCGTGCGGCGCAACATCAACGTCGAACTGCTGGAGGACGAGAACCTGGCGCCGGGCGACTGGGTTCTCATCCACGTCGGCTTTGCCATGGCGAAGATCGACGAGGCCGAGGCGCAACGAGCTCTCAGCGAGTCTCCAGCTGATGGGTCAGGCCTATACCGACGAGGCGCAAGCGGTCGTCGAATCGCAGATCGCGTAGTGGCAAGGGGGGCGGGTGCGGCTGAAGCCACCGCAGTTGCGGCGGCTTCAGGGATTCCGGGGCCTCGCGTGCAGGCGAGGGAGGAACGTCATGCGATTCGTCGATGAGTACCGGGACCCCGCGGCGGCGCGCGCCCTCGTGTCCCGTATCACCGAACTCGCGGGAGATGGGCATTACAAGTTCATGGAGGTCTGCGGCGGCCATACGCACACGATCTACCGTCACGGGATCGAGCATCTTCTCCCGACGTCGGTCGAGCTGGTGCACGGTCCCGGGTGCCCCGTGTGCGTGATCCCGATGGGTCGCATCGACGACGCCATCGCGGTGGCGGAGGCGCCCAGGGTCATCTTCACCTCCTTCGGCGACATGATGCGCGTGCCCGGCTCGAGGGGCAGTCTGCTCGGCGCCAAGGCGCGGGGAGCCGACGTCCGGGTCGTCTACTCGCCGCTCGATGCCCTGCGGACCGCCGCCGAGAACCCCGAGCGGCCCGTCGTGTTCTTCGCCGTGGGCTTTGAGACCACGGCTCCTTCGACCGCGGCAACTGTGCTGAAGGCGAGGAAGGACGCGGTCATGAACTTCAGCATCTTCTCGAACCACGTGACGATCGTCCCCCCGCTCAGGGCCATCCTCGAGTCCCCCGACCTCCGCCTCGACGGGTTCATCGGGCCCGGTCACGTCTCGACGGTTGTCGGCCAGCTCCTGTACCGGTTCGTCGCGGCCGAGTACGGCAAGCCCTTCGTGACGGCTGGTTTCGAGCCGCTCGACATCCTCGAGGCGATCGCGATGCTTCTGACTCAGTTCAACGAGGCCCGCTGTTGTGTGGAGAACCAGTACACGCGCTGTGTGAGCGAAGCCGGCAATCCCCGGGCGCTTGCCATCATGAACGAGGTCTTCGAGGTCCGGCCGCAATTCGAGTGGCGCGGCCTGGGCTTCATCCCCGAGAGCGGCCTCAAGCTGCGCCCGCAGTTCGCCAGGTGGGACGCGGAGCTTCTTTTCGACGTGCCGGGCGTGCGTGTCCCGGACCCGAAGGCCTGTCAGTGTGGCGAGGTGCTGAAGGGTGCCATCAAGCCGTGGGAGTGCAAGGTGTTCGGCACCGCGTGCACTCCCGAGATCCCCATCGGCACCTGCATGGTCTCCTCCGAGGGGGCGTGTGCGGCCTACTACAACTTCGGTCGCCTTCACAGGCAGGTCGCCGTCACCATGGGCGGCCCCGTTAGTACCGCAGCCGGGACCGTACCCTAAGGACGCGTGCCGAGGGCGGCGATCGCCGCTTGCCCGACGCTTATGCCGCCGTCGTTGGGTGGCAACGATTCGTGCGTGAGAACGGTGAGCCCCTCGGCGATAAGAGCGTCCTCGACGATGTCGCTGAAGCGCACGTTCTGGAACACGCCCCCACTCAGGGCGACCGTATCGAGGCCGTGCCTGCGGGTGAGGCGTGCCGCCAAGGTGGCGGTGGCGCGCCCGAGACCCTCGTGGAACCCGGCTGCGATCATGGCCCGGTCGGTCCCCTGCTCCACCTCCTTCAGCACCGTGGCGATCAAAGGGGACGGATCGAGCACGTCGAGGCCGTAGGGGCTGGCGGCCTCGACGATCTCGCTCGGGTACGTCCGCGCCGACGCCCGGGATACCGAGCGCGCAAGGGCTTCAAGCTCGATCGCGGCCTGGCCCTCGTAGGTGACCCGTGCGCGCAGGCCTAACACTGCGGCGACGGCGTCGAAGAGGCGGCCGACACTGGTGGTGACGGTCGACCGGCGCTGACCTCCGTCACCGGCAGCGAGAGGCAGGACCTGGCCCCAGCGGGGATCGAGCCCGGCGCCGAGCCGGGCGGCGGCGTCCGGGCCCACGGCTTGTGCCGTCCAGGCGAGCGCCATTCGCCACGGCTCGCGAACGGCGGCCGCACCACCCGGCATCGGGACGGGCAGCAGGTGTCCGACCCGTTCGAAGCCGTTGAAGTCGGCGATGAGGAACTCGCCTCCCCACATCGTCCCGTCCGTGCCGTAGCCGAGGCCGTCGAAGGCGATACCGAGCACCGTGCCGGTGTGCCCGTGCTCGGCCAGGCACGAGGCGATGTGGGCGTGGTGGTGCTGCACGGGCCACGGCTCGAGGTCGAGGTCGAGGGCGTACTTGGTGGAGAGGTACTCGGGGTGCAGATCATGGGCGACGACCTCCGGTTCGATCCCGAACAACCGGCACAGGTGGACAGTTGCTTGCAGGAAGGCCTGATAGGTGGCGAGGTGCTCCAGGTCGCCGATGTGCTGGCTGCACACGACGAATGACTCCTTGGCCACCGAGACGGTGCTCTTGAGCTCGGCGCCCACGCCAAGCACTTGGCGGGCCGCCTCGCGTGGCAGAGGCATGGCTTCGGGCGCATAGCCGCGGGACCGCCGCACCATTTGCAGGCGGCGTCCTGACGCCCGCACGACCGAATCGTCGCAGCGGATGTGAATCCGGCGATCGTGCGCCAGCACGCCGTCGACCATCGGTCCGAGGCGGGCGAACGCGTCCTCGTTCGTTTGCGCGATCGGGTCGTCGGATTGGTTGCCGCTGCTCAGTACGAGCGGTCGTGCGACCTTGGCCATGAGAAGGTGGTGCAAGGGCGTGTAGGGGAGCATCAGCCCCAGGTCGGACATTCCCGGCGCTACGCCCTGCGCGACCGCGGCACCCGGTCTTCTGCGGGCCAGCACGATGGGGCGCGCCACCGAGCAGAGGGCGGACTCGGCGTCGGGGTCGAGCACGCACAGGGACCTCGCCACCTCGAGGTCCGCCACCATGAGGGCGAACGGCTTGTCGTCTCTTGCTTTGCGGCGTCGCAGTTCTGCCACCGCCTCGTGACTGGTCGCGTCACAGGCCAGGTGATAGCCCCCGATGCCCTTCACCGCGGCGATCCGACCTGCGCAGAGCGTCTCCGCCACCGCGTCGAGCGCCGCGCCCGCTTCGGCCAGAAGACGGCCACCCGGGTCGTGGAAGGAGATCTGAGGTCCGCAGGTGGCACAGGCGTTCGGCTGCGCGTGGAATCTCCTGTTCGCCGGGTCGTCGTACTCCGCCTGGCACTCGGCGCACATCTTGAAGCCGGCCATGGTCGTGGCGGGCCGGTCATAGGGGACCGAGAGCACGATCGTGTAGCGCGGCCCGCAGTTCGTGCAGTTGGTGAAGGGATAGCGGTGCCGGCGGTCGTGAGGGTCGTCCACCTCGGACAGGCAGTCGTCGCAGGTGGCGCTGTCGACGCTGACGGCCACGTTCGGGACCCGATCCGCGCTGCTCTCGACGATGCGGAAACTGTCGAAGCTCCCGTCTGGGGGCAGCGTGGCCCACTCGACCGACGTGACCCGGGCGAGCGGTGGCGGGTCTTCCCGCAACAGCCGGCAGAGCTCCGCCACGTCTACTGACCTGCCCTCGACCTCGATCAGGACACCCGAGGAGTCGTTCAGCACGACGCCGACAAGGCCGAGGGACACGGCGTGGCGGAACACGAAAGGCCGAAAGCCGACGCCTTGCACCGTCCCTGTGACCCTCACGCGCCGGCGCTCGGTGAGCCGAGGCAACTTGCTCACCAGGCGCTAGCAGATCCGCGGCAACGGGTCGCCGACCAGCATGTCGACGATCCGGGTTCCCCCGAACGATGTGCGCAGCACGACGATGCCGTGTGGCTCGGCGCGGATGTCGCCGATCACCATGGCGCGGGCACCGAGCGGATGGCTGCGCAACGCCTCGACGGCCGCGTCGGCCTCCTTGGCGGCGACGACGGCCAGGAGCTTGCCTTCGTTGGCAACATAGAGGGGATCGATCCCGAGCAGGTCACAGGCCCCGCCGACGGCGGGATCGATCGGGAGCGCAGATTCGTCCAGCACGACAGCGAGGCCGGTGTCGTGGGCAAGCTCGTTGCACACGGTCCCGACACCGCCGCGGGTCGGGTCCCGCATCCAGCGGGTCGATGGGGCGGCAGCGAACAACACCTCGACGAGCTCGTTTAGCGGGGCGGTGTCGGACTTGAGCTCTGCCTCGAGGGCCAGGTCGCCTCTCGCCAGCATCACCGCCATTCCGTGGTCGGCAATCGTGCCGGAGATGAGAACGCGATCGCCGCGCGTGACGAGATCGGCTCCGACGCGGCGTCCCGGAGGAACCACGCCGATGCCGGCCGTGGTCACATACAGCCCGTCGGCGGCGCCTCGGCCGACCACCTTCGTGTCCCCGGTCACGATCGTCACGCCGGCGGCCGCGGCGGCCTCGGACATGTCGGCGACGACCCGGCGAAGCTCGTTTATCGCGAAGCCCTCCTCGATGACGAACGCCGCCGAGAGCCAGCGGGGCCGCGCTCCCATCACGGCGAGGTCATTGACCGTCCCGTGGACCGCGAGGTGACCAATTGATCCGCCGGGGAAACGCAGCGGCTTCACGACGAACGAATCGGTGCTGAACGCCAGCGTCTCACCGTGACCCGGCGCGATGAGGGCGGCATCGGTCAGCGGCGGCCTCTCGAGACCCCCGAAAGCGTCCAGGAACACGGCGTCGATCAACGCTGCCGATGCCTTGCCGCCGGCCCCGTGCGCCAAGGTGACGAAGTCATCCCGGAACCGGGGCCGCCGCCGCCGGAAGGCCTCGATGCGCTCGAGCACGGCGGCTTCGCCCCCGCTCGGACCCTCACCCGCTGTCGTCGGTGGCGACGCTGTGGTCCCTGAGTTGCCTTCGCCTTCGCCCTCCTCGCTCACCTTGCCTCCTCTGCTACGAGTCGTCCGTGGTCAGCGGCGGTCTGCTGCCGGCTCAAGGCTTGATGCTCGCCGTCCGGTGTCAGGAGGTGTTCCACCCTCGCCCAGAGGTCATAACTGAGTGCCGTCACGACTTCCCGGATCCGGTGCGGGTTACCCGAGGGCACGGCGAAGCAGTGGTCGGGCACGTCGCGTGCCGCCATCTGGCCGCGCCCGCATCCGGTGAAGCCGACGGTCAAGAGGCCGTGTTGTCCGGCCTCTTCGAAGGCGCCCCTGACATCGTCCGCGTCCGGATCTGTCGAGTAACCGATCGCAATGTCGCCGGCGCGCGCCAAAGCCGCCAGTTGCCGGGAGAAGTTCGAGCTCGTGGCCGGTGTCCTGGCAGGGCGCGGTCATCCCAGCCCGGTCGGCGACGAGACTCCTGGCAGGCGCCGAGGCGCCTCGGGACCGGCTGAACAACGCCGCCCCACAAGCGGCGTCAATCGAGCTCCCGCCGCGGCCGAAGGTGTACACGCAGGCACCGGCACGGAGGCGTTGCGCGATCGCCTGTGCCGCCCGCTCGAGCTCACTGCCGAGAGCTATCGAGGCTGGCGCGGCGCAGGCGGCCAGCCTCTCGAGCTTCCGCGTCGGCCCTTGCGGCCAAGTCGCTCAGCAGCGCCCGGCGATCCTCCTCGCCACTCTCGACCGGTTGCTGGGGAGAACCGTAGTTCTCCCGGCTCATCTGGGCGACCTGTCGACGAGCGCCACCGCCAGGCCGGCGTGGATCAGCACGAGGTCACCTGGACGGGCAGTTTCGATCAGGGTCGTGTCCACCGCCTCGAGACCGTCCGGGGTACGGACCTCGGCGCGCCCGTCCGCCCCGATCGCCACGACCTCGCCGAGGCGACCCTCGTCCGAGCACGTGATGCAGACCTCGTCTGTGCACACGGCGGGCCCCGACGCGAGAAGGCGAGGATGCTCGAGGCAGCTCAGCGTCAACTCGGAGACGAGGTCGATGACAAGCGCGGAACGCGACCCCCGTACGCGGCGGCCGTCTCGTCACCGTCGGTCCACAAGACGTAATCGGCCGAGCCCGGCGCGGGCCTGGGGCCCGCTCCGATCCACACGGTGAGCAGACCCCATGCCTGGGCCCGTTGCCTGATCCCCGCGAGCGAAGGCTCGACGGATCCCGAGATGACGAGCAGTATGTCGCCCGCAGCGCGAGTGGCCTCAGACTCTCCGACAAGGGGCCGTCCGGCACGGTGGTGGCGGGAAGGGGTCGCCTGCCGTCTTCCTCGGGCCGAGCGAGCTCTGAGGCCACATGACGGGCATGCCAGGGCCACGAGGGCGCCGCGGACCAGAGCGTGGCGCCTGAGGCGAACCGGCACGCCATCGCCAGGGCGGCGGCGGCGAGGTCTGCTGCGTCGGGTCCCCGCAGGTCCTGGCTCAGCGCGTCATCAGTCGCCAGCAGCCCGTCCGTGCTCACGCGCTCCGACTCTCGTGCCTCAAGGGCGTCGGCATGCGCCAGATCGCGATCGGGTCCGCGACCCAACTCGAGATCGTGTGATCCATTGCCGCTCCTCCAAGAGACCTGTCAGCCTCAGTTTAGGCCCGGCCGTTCTCGACGGCCCCTGGCGTGCCCGGCGCTGTGAGCCTTCGGGGCAAGTCGTCGATCCCTCCACCTGGCTGCCCGGGCTCAGATGCTCGCGGCCCAGGTCGTCGCTTGACGCAGCGCCGTCGCCATGATCGTGAGGGTCGGGTTGTGGCCTCCCGAGGTCGGAAAGGCCGCGCCGTCCGCCACGAAGACGTTGTCGAGGTGATGGTGGCGTTCCATGCGGGTCCGTGACGCTGGTCCTGGGGTCTTCCCCCATCGGCATGCCCCCCATCACGTGTTCGGTCGCGGGCACCTGGTCCTGCGCGATGGGGAACCGGGAGGAGGGGGAGCTCTGGGATCGAGATCGCCACGTCGGCACCGGCCGCCTTCAGCAACTTGACAAGCCAGGGCATGTAGAAGGCCTGGGCGGCGATCTCCGAAGGACCCGGACCGTAAGTGACGCGTGCCACCGGGATCCCCCGCCAGTCGCGGACAGCGGGGTCGAGATCGACGCGGTTGGTCGTATACGGGAGGTCCTCGCCGATCAGTTCGATGCCGCAGAGCCGGTCTCGCAGCAGGCTCGAGCGCATCAGCCTCTTGAAGTCCGCCCCGAAGGGCTTCTGCGGTGCGAGCAGGCGCAGGACCTCCTGGTAGCTGCTTGCCTCGTCGAGCGGCAGCTGGGTCCCACCGAGCTCGACCTTGCCGGCACGGAAATACGGTAGGCCGGCGACCTTGGCGGCCTTCCTGGCACCGGGGAAATCGGGGTCGGCGAAATCGTCGATGTCGTGGGTGTGGTCACGGCCGCGGTAGTTGTGCAGCCGTTCCGACAAGAAGATGCCCGAGCCTTCGGAGAACCAGTGGAACATGACCCGGCGGCCGGCGAGGTCGTAGGGGTCCGGGAGTCCGGAGAGCAGTGCCAGCCTGGCGGTCTCGATGGCGTTGGCC
>CAWILM010000005.1:0-22496 GCA_963836935.1 uncultured Acidimicrobiaceae bacterium | reverse complement strand
GGTTCAGGCAGGTTGCCTGGGTGGGAAGGACACCTGCTGCGATATACGGCGCAACCGCGGGGGAGTGGCCGAGGAAGGAAGATTGGTCACGTACATGAGAAGCCCGCCCGAGGGTATAGCGAGGTTCTGAACGAAGCCGCCGGCCGAAGCCCGTCGAGTTTTTCAGCATCGGCCTTGCCCTTTGTACCGGGCTCGCCTTGGTGGTCGGCGACTGGGGCTCCAGACGTTGTAGGTCCCTCCGGGGACGAACTCGATCATGGTCGGGCCCGTGTAAACGCAGCCGTTGATCTTGGCCTGCTGCAGCAGGACAGTATCCACGTTCTGAGGTGACACCTGTGGCACACCTCGGACTCCAGCCGTGCCGAAACTCTGGCCATTGCTGTTGCCGCCATAGCCGCCGCAACTACCGTCCCAGTTCAAGCCGCCGTCATCGATCCACCCGGGAGCAGTGCTCCCGGGCTCAGCCGGCCACTGCGTGTACGCGTAAGGGAATCCCTCGGCAGGCATGTCGCCGACCTCGATGCCGTCACTGAAAGTCGGGCCGCTGCCGTTGTTCCCGCGTGGGTTGCAGATCCAGAGCTGGTCGTCGGTGTAAACCGGCCCTTCGAAGCTCTCGCCGCTACGAAATTGTAAACAGGCCCACAAGGGTCTGTCACGACGACTTGCCAGAAAGTGCTGCCACTACCAGTGCTGTAGGTGAACTGGTTCTGGTTTTGACCGCTGTCCGGTTCGTTCCCCCGCCACGGTCCGTAGTAAGGGTAAGTGCTGTTGTAGTTGCCACCCTTGTAAGGGTTTCCGATGGCGGTTCCTCCCGAACCGCCCGAGGAGACCGGCGTGCCAAGGGAGTCGATGAACTTGTTGGACTGCCAGTCGTCGTACTGGCACAGCGCCCCCCAGAGATTCTGCGTCGTGCCGTTGGTCGCTGGCACAGGAGCCGGCAAGCTCACGGCGTACGGCGTGAGCGTGGTGACCGATTGATTCCCGACCGGGCCGGTCGTGACGGTTGCTTGCGCGGTGTCCTGTTGGGGGTCAAGCGTCTCGTACTGCGAGAAGTACGCATCGGTGAGAAGACCGGTGGTCTCGAAGGTGACCTGGATAGTGCGGTAGGAGTAGTTGTGCGGCGCTCCCGCCCGACCCGTCACCGTGAGCAGCACGGCAGGTGTGTTCGGCCCACTGCCAGTCGGGAGGAAGTGGATGTTTGGCAGATAGTGGAACCATTCCTTCGGTTGCGTGTTCGCGATCTGCTGCCAGCCTCCCTGAACCATCGCAGGGTCTCCGCCCGGGGGCAGGCTGCTCGCGCTGTAGCGCCAGTAGTTAGAGTCGATGTCCAGGAAGTTCCTGTACTGCTGGACTCCCGCCTCGGCTGCAGCCAGTGCAGACTCGAAGTCGGTTCCATGCGCTGAGTTGGTGTTCTCGCTCAACACGTTGGCCAGGACGACGGGCACCAGGAGCGAGATGAGCAGGATCACTATCAACGACAGGACCAGGGCCTGGCCGCCGTCGCCTCGCGCCAACGACTGCCGCACGACCAGGGCGTGGCGCGTCCGGCCGCCGATGCCACCCCCGGGTATCTTGTCTTGTCGGATCATGGTTGCCTAAACCTCAACACTGGTTCGCAAGTGTGGTCCCGGTCACGACCGTGGTCGTCGTCGTGGCCGGCAGTCCGTACGCGATGGTGTTGTGTAGATACACGATGGTGTTCAACGTGGTCGCGACGTCTGCCGCGTAGCCGCGGGTCGGCACAGCCCTGGGGCCTGCGAAGAAGGTCGCATCGATCCCGATGGCAACGATGCTCGACAAGCAAGCGGACAACGAGCCTGACGGGATCGGCGCAATCGTGCCTTGCAGGTTCGTCGTGTTGGGCGGTGAGGTGTACGGCGCCGACGTGTACGCGTAGTAGGTGAAGATTGGCGTGCTCGGAGCAAGCATGTAGAAGGTCTTGACGACGCGCACCGTGCAGCCTGTACCGCCGTTGTACCCGAATTGCACGCTCAGCGTGCCAGTGCCGTAGGGGAGGGGACGAGTGCCCGGCGTGTAGGTCACGTAGACGGGCGTCAGGGTCGGCGTCTCGGCGGCGGCGGGGGTACCTACGTCGGCCACGACGCCCAGGCTGTTGGTGCCCGCGTTGGCCAGGACCGGTGTGGTGTTCAGCGTCGTAGGACTCCGGCAAGTGCCGTTGATGGGAGGGCTGCCCGCGATTTGCACCGTGGCCCGCAAGTACTGGATCAGGGCGGTACCGGCAATCTGGGCTTGGCGTGCCCCGTTCACCGTCGCCCCGACGTTCTCGTTCTGCTGTTGGAAGCCCACCATGAACGCCGACATGACCGCCATGATCACGAGCATGATGGCCATCGTCACGATGAGCTCGATGAGGGTGAAGCCGGCATCGCCACCCTGGCGGATTCTCTCGGCGCGCCCGTGGCTTCGCGCGAGCGGCGAGACCGCGCGGGAGCGAGCTCCGGGCTTCATAGCGTCACCGAGATCGCGTTACCAGGGCCCGCCAGCGTTCCGGTCGGCCCCGATGTCTGCGCCGACGTGGAATAGTACACGCCCGACGGAGTCACCCAGATCCATTCCGGGGGGGTGAGAAAGCCGGAGCCCGCCGTCGTCTTGTAGCCCAGCTCGTACTCCCCCAGGGGAAGCCCCGTGTAGCTCTTGCTCCCTGAGCCTCCCGTGAGGGGATTGAGCACGATCGTCTCGTTCGGCCCGAGGTACTCGGTGGCGGTCGGCGTCGCGACCAAACCGGTGTAGGTCCCTTTGATCACGACCGGGTAGACGGGCAACGCCGCCGACGGCGACGACACGGTGGTGTTGCACGAGGTAGGGGTGACACCCGCGTAGATGGGGGTGCCGCTGATCGTGTAGGTCGGAGCGCTGTCGGGTGTGTCGCCGGCCCAGCACTCGTAGTCGCTCCCGGGATATAGCATTACCGAGGTGATCTGCTGCGGTGCCGCGTAGGTGTCGAAGGGGAACGTGTTGTTCGCCCCTGTGAGGTGGGCAGATTCCACGGTGATGGGCATGTCCGGCGCCGCCGCGGGGACGGTACCGCCCACGAGGTTCAAACAGGTGCCAGTCGTACTCGCAGGACCGGCGCACTGGGTTACGTAGGAGACCGCGACACTGACCCCGGGATCGACGCTGATCGGGCTCGCCACGGTGGCCGTCCCGAACGACAAGTTGATGGGGCCCTCGGAGAACGCCGGCGTGGTGGCCAATGAGCCATTGACAATTCCGGGCAGCTCCTGCGATGTCACGACACTCGTGTTGGCGGTCGCGGCCGGGACCGGGCACGTGCTCGTGGTCCCGATGCAGACCGTGTACTGCCAACCCGTGGCGGGATCGAGGTTCGGGAAGACCGCGCAGCCGGTGGTGCCCGTGTTGCCGCTCGCGGTGACCATCTCGCCCAACGGGATCGAGGGCTGCGTGCCGGAGCCCGCCCAGGTGCCCACGACGCTGATCGGCACCACGGACGCCGTATAGGCATTCCCGTTGACGTCCACGACGGGCACTGCCAGCTCGCCCGATGTCGCCGGGATGGACCCACCTGCCTCGGGAGCGAGGAAGGTCCCCTCGGTCACCGAGCCCTGAACCACCCCGGAGGAGTTCTTCCAGGTGACAGTGACGGTCACGTTCCAGATCTCGGGAGGCAGAGCATCCCCTGAAGCCAGCGTGCAGACCGAATTCCCGGTGTCGCCGCTGTCGGTCTGGAGCGAATAGTTCGCGGTGACATTGAAGACTTGGTACTTTGTCCCGCCGTTCTCTGCGATTGTGACCGGTGCGAGTGTCTGCTGGCCGGACAGGATGTTCCCGAACGACGCCAGGTTCTGCAGGCTCTCGATCTCGCTCTCGGCGACGTTCGTCGCCTCGACGCGAATGCGGGACTGGCTCGCTGAGAAGCCGGTCTGGACGATGAAGCGGGCAACCGGGAGGCTGATGATCGCGAGGATCGCGACGGCCACAATGACTTCGATCAGCGACGAGCCGTTGTCCCGCCGTGGGCGGGCCGGATTTGAGCCGGCAGTCAGGGGGTCATCGAGGCGACGCGGCAAGAGGCGGCCGCGCGCGCTCAGCCCGCGGGCATTTCGGCGATGCTGCACCACATATCTCTTATCGGTCGTCGCGGGCCGGGACATGAGCAGTGGCTACTCGCCCCAGGGGGCGACTATCGAGCAGCCGCCCTGGCGGAGGCCAATTCCACAGCAAAGGAGCCCAGCTGCTCGTAGATGCACTGTTCCGTTCATCTCTCTCGCCCCCGCATAGGCCCGCCCGTTGGGTAATCGGCCTCTGACACGCTCACCTGAAGTCTTCCCCTTCAGCCGGCTCTTTGGGTACTGCTCCGACCACTCTCAGTGGGAAATACTACACTCGTGATGAGGCCCGTCAAGTGCCGGAGTCGCAGGGTAACGGACCTCCACCACGACCGGTGCGTGGTCGGACGGCTGTTTGCCCTTCCGGGCGTTGCGGTCGACGAGAACGAACGTCACCCTATTTGCCAACGGCTGGGTCATCAGCACGAGATCGATCCGCATCCCGCGACCAGAATGGAAATCGCCGGCGCGATAGTCCCACCACGTGAACAGGTGGGGCGTGGTGGGATAGCAGGCGCGGAAGACGTCGGTCAGCCCGAAATCGAGCACCTCCGCCAACGCCTCCCGCTCCTGTCGGGTCACGTGAGTGGAACCCACGAAGAACGCCGGATCGAAGACGTCGATGTCGTCGGGGGCCACGTTGAAGTCTCCACAGAGCACGACCGGGTCGCTCGGCTCACCGCTTTCGTCGAGGTGTCGCCGTAACGCGTGCAAGAAGGCGAGCTTGGCCTGGAAGTGCTCGCTCTCGACAGCACGGCCGTTCGGGACATAGACGCTCTTCACCCGTATCCCGCCGCAAGTGGCGCTGATCAAGCGGCACTCGACGGGTTCGCCTGTCTCGGCGCCCCCGGCGAACCCGTGCTCGGCATCCGTGAGACCGACCCGGGAGGCTATGGCTACGCCGTTCCAACGGCCGTCACCGTGATGGGCGACCTCGTAGCCCAGTTTCTCGAACCGATCGGCGGGGAAGGCTTCGTCGGTCAGCTTCGTCTCCTGGAAACAGCACACGTCCGGCTCGACCTTGGCCAGCCAGTCCTCGACGCGCTCAAGCCGGGCCCGCATCGAGTTCACGTTCCAAGTGGCGATCCGCATCGATTTGCCCGCCTCAGTCCGTTCGCGGTGCCAACACGAACAACAGCTCGGCCTCGCAGGCGACATGACCGTCGACGCTCGCGACCCCGTGCCCTCGCCCCGAACGCGCCGACAAGTGCCCGATCGAGACGTTCAGGTCCAAGGTGTCGCCTGGACGGACCTGGCGCCTGAAGCGCGCCTGGTCGATGCCCCCGAACAACGGAAGCCGGTCCTTGTAGCGCTCGTCGGCGAGCACCGCCGCTGCTGCTAACTGGGCCAGGGACTCCACCATCAAGACGCCCGGCAGAACCGGGTTCCCGGGGAAGTGGCCTGCGAAGAACTCCTCCTCCCCGGTGAGGTGCCAGCGGCCGTGCGCCGAGGTGGCGGGGACCAGCTCAACGATCTCCGACACGAGCAGAAAAGGCGCCCTGTGAGGGATGAGTCGTTCGATAGAGACCTTCGCCACACCGCCACGCTACCGGGCGGTCGAGCCGAGACGTGTGGTTTGCCGCGATGACACGATGCTCAGCGCGTTCCCCGGCGACTACGGTCGGCGGTCTCCGATTCCGTGCGGCTCGCGTTCGCCGTCGTCCGGGGGGACCTCCGTGCCCGCGGCTCGGGACCGGCAGGCGCCCGCTCGGGTGATCTTGTCGGCGCGCCCGCAGTCAGGCGCACTGATTGGCGCGCACCGGATGGCTTGGCGGCGCGTGATGCGCTCTGCGTCGCCGGAGGTTTGGACTCGGCCCTTCGTGTTGGCGCAATCTTCGCGGTTGATGGCTTCTTCGCGGCAGGCGGCTTCTTGGCCACCGGTACCTGCGCCACTGCAGCCATCTTCCGACGTGGAGGTGCAACCGGGACCTTGGGTGCAGCCCGCTTCGCTACGGCTTGGTTCTTGGCGGCCACTTTCGCCGCTGCCACCTTCCTCGCCGGCCTTGGCTCTGACGAGGTCGTCTTTGCTGCCACCTTCGCCGCCAAGGTCACCTTGGCCGGCCTCCCTGCCTTTGCCGGCGGCGTGGCCTTTGCCGGCGGCATGGCCTTTGCTGCCGCTTTCTCCGGTGCCGCCACTTTCGCCGTCACCGCCCTCTTCGCCGGCTTCGGTACCGTCGACACCTTCTCCACCGGCTTCGAAGCCTGAGAGCCCAGGACATCTGCGCGCTTGCGCGGCGGTTGAGCGAGACGGACCTCCGCCGCCACGGTCTCCTCGCGAGGGTGACCGGACACGTAGGCGATCCCCGGCAGCGCGAGCTCGGCACCACGCCGTTGCGGGTCCAGGGCCGTCAGCACGAACATTCCGCGTTGGTGGCGCTTTAGGACCTCCCGGGCGCTGCGTGGAGCCGGATCGCCCAGGTTGGCGAGCGGGACATAGCAGCGCATCTCTCCGACCCTCACAACCGCACCATGGGAGGTGTAACCCTCGACCTCACCTTCGACCTGTTCGCCGAGCGGATGCGCGGCAATGAAGCGTATGAAGGCCAGAGGGTCGTTCACCGCAAGGGGGGTGGGTTTGCCTGCGGCGCGCGACCCGTCCTTTGCCATCACGGGCTCGGGCACACCGTCGCTCTTGCGGCTCCTCGAGCGTCCTGGGGAGGGCGCCATGCCGGACGGCCGACCGGCGGGTTCGACCACCTCCTTCGTCGCCACGGCGATGGCCTTGGTCACGCGCTTTTTGGCCCGCACCGTCTCCCGCACGGCTTGGTGGCTCCGGGGCCCGCGAACAGGTTGGCGGGGGCTGAAGATCCACCCGATGCCCGGAACCGGTGTGCCGCCGAGAAGGCGGCCTCGTTCGAACAACCAGGGATGCTCACCGTGGAACTCCTGGAACGAGTCGTTCGACAGCACTGTCGCGTCGACTTTCTCGGCAACACGCAGCAAGAACGCGTCTCCGCGCCCGATTGCCCCGGCGGGTGGATGGACGTACTCGCCGCGCGACGCGGCCTGCTCGAAGCGCCGCAGCTCGGAGGGGTCGATCCTGTGCGCGAAGGTGGCGTCGACGATGACTGTGATCTCGGCGTTCGGGTGGTCTCGCCGGAGCTCGGCAACGGCTTCTTCCAGCTGTTTCAGGCTCGGCAGGGAGCGGCCCTCGGTGGCGATGTTGGATCCGTCGACGACGATGTGCTCAATGGGCATGTCCGTGTAGTCAAGCACCCCGAACCACTCTCAGCCCGCCATCTGCCCCCGGCCGGTGACGGTGATACGCGCGGCCAGCAGAATCAGGGGCGTCTCGGCACTAGCGTGTGGGCGTGAGGATCGATGTACCGGCACCGGTTGTGCCAACAACCGGGACGGCCGTCGGAGTGCTCCGGTGAGCACGACGCGAGCTGTGGTGCGCGGAGTGGAGCCGGGCAACGACGTGCGCTGCGTGCGCTGCGGCAAACAGATCAAGTTCGCGGCGCGAACGCATCCACGCCAGGTGATCGCGAACGTCTACCTCGAAGGGGCGTGGAACCGGGTCGACCACTTCCACGAGGAGTGCTACCTCGACGCGGGCGAGCCCTATGGACCGATCGACAGCCTCGGTGGCCCGTTCACAGCCTGACCACCCCTTCGCAAGGACCGTTGCGGCGGTGACCGAGCCCGAAACGCCTTGGTAGAGGAGAGCCCTTACGTGAGGATCGTCGTGACCGGCGCCAGCGGCTTCATCGGAAGCGCCCTCGTCCGGGCGCTTCGTCGGCGAGGTGATGAGGTGTACCCGTTCGTCCGCCGTCCCCCCGCGCCCGGTGAGCTGGGCATCGACCTGTCCCGCTGGGACATCGACACATCGCGGGTTCCCGGCGGGAGCCTCGAAGGAATCGACGCCGCCGTGCACCTGGCCGGCGCTCCGATCACGACGCGGTGGAGCGCGAAGCACCTGGAGGAGATTCGTTCGAGCCGCATCGCCGTCGGCAACCTGCTTGCCCGGTCGCTCGCCTCGCTGGGCCGACCGCCCGAGGTGCTCGTCTCCGGTTCTGCTGTCGGCTTCTACGGCGACCGCGGGGACGAGGTGCTCGACGAGACGAGTCCCCAAGGCACCGGCGTGCTGGCCGACATGTGCCGCTCCTGGGAGGAGAGCACGACGCCCGCGGTCGCGGCGGGATCCGGGTGGTCACCATCCGCACAGGCATCGTGCTCGGGGGCACTGGCAGCGCAAACGGGGGGATCCTTCGTGCCGAGGTCCCCCTCTTCCGGCTCGGGCTCGGCGCGCGGCTCGGCGACGGCAGCCAGTGGACGAGCTGGGTCTCTCTCGACGACGAGATCGCGGTGATCCTGCGGGCGCTCGACGACACTCAGTTCTCCGGGCCGGTCAACGCGACGGCCCCCAGCCCCGTGCGCAACCGCGAGCTGACCGACGCCATCGCTCACACGCTCGGGCGCCGGAGCAGGCTCGCCGTGCCAGCCCCGATCCTGCGGCTGGCCCTCGGGCGCGGGGCCGCCGATGAGCTACTGCTGGCGAGCCAAAGGGTGCTGCCGAAGAAGCTGACCGAGGCCGGCTTCGTCCATACCCACGCTGAACTCGCCGGCGCCTTGTCGGCGGCGTTCGCGCCGTCGCGCCCATCCTGAGAACGAGCCAAGCCGCCCGGAGCGGGCCGCCGTCGCGACCGAACCGGGCTCGGCGGCTCCGTGGGGCTCAGTCCAAGTTGGCGCCGTAACGACGGACGTGGTCGTTCACGGCGTAGTACGCGTCGATGGACTCGCCCGCGTCACCCCAGAAGCCTTCCTGCACGTCGTAGTCGATAAGGCCCAAAGCGACGTAGTGGTTGTTCACGTCGGTGATCTCGAGCTCACCGCGCCCCGATGGCCGCAGCGTGCGGATCACGTCGAAGACCCCGGCGTCGTAGAGGTAGACCCCCGTCACGCAATAGGTGCTCGGAGGGTCATCAGGCTTCTCGACGATCCGCACGATCCTCCCCGACTCGTCCAGCTCGGGCACGCCGAGATGGCGCAGGTGAGCCGGGTCCTTGACCTCGGCCAGCAGCAGGCGGGCCCCTTCCGGGTGTTCTCCGAAGCGCCGCACCGAAGACACGAACGATCGGCCGAAGATGTTGTCGGCCAACATCACGACAGCCGCCTCGTCGCCGACGAACTGTGCCGCCAGCCCGAGAGCCTCCGCGATTCCTCCCGCCCGCTCCTGGTAGGCGTAGAGAAGGCGCTCCACGCCGAATTCCTGGCCGTTCGACAAGAGCCGCAAGAACTCGCCTGCGTGCGTGCCGCCGGTCACGACCATGATCTCGGTCACCCCGGCCTTCACGAGCGCCTCGATCCCGTAGCTGATCATGGGCCGGTCACCGATCGGCAGCAGGTGCTTGTTGGTGATCCGGGTAAGAGGATGAAGCCGGCTGCCCGTGCCGCCGGCGAGGATCACGCCCCTCACGGTTTCACGTAGTCCACGGTGACAGACGGGTATAGCAGAACGCCGTCGGTGAGGTCCGTCGCGCGGTAGATGACCTTCTGAATCGTGGTATCGCTCACTTCGAAGATCGTCACTCCCTTCAGGTTGGTGATGCCGGGCCTTGGCCAGATCTTCGTTCTCATCACGGCCGGGGGGTTCGTCGTGGCGACGAGCCACACCCGCTTGGAGGCGACGGGTAGGCCGAACCTGGTACGCAACGTGATCGTGACCGTGGACAAAGCCGTGCTGACGGCGTCGACGGTGTGCTCCGAGGCCGTGATCGAGGACTTGGTCGGAGAGGCGTACTGCACTCCCCCGCTCTCGGGCAGCGCGCACAAGCGGGCAACCAGTCCCCCGCCGGAGGCGTTGGCGGCGTCAGGTGTCCCGAGGCCTGACGCGAGGTCATACCCGACCGTAGCCGGGTAGCGCCACCAGTTGGCAATCGACGACAGGTGGTTGTCCCCGCTCGTGACATCGTTGAGGGCGCGCGCGTACCCGCCGGACCCGGCGATCGCGTACAACGCCGGGTTCAGGAACCCGACCGGGTGCGCGCTGCAGGTCGGCCAGGCGTCTGTGAGCGCGACGAGCGCCGCCCACAGTGGCGCCGCCAGGCTGGTTCCCCCCACCGAGGTCCAACCGCCCCAGGAGCCCCAGTTGATGACGAGACCTTTGTTCGGGTCGGCGTCGGCCGAGACGTCGGGGACCTCGCGGCAGTAACCGGTCGGCGCGCCGCACGGTTGGGGGGAGGAGTACGACTTGATCACCCCGAGCGACGCCGGAGCGCCCGACTGGTAAGCGGGCATCGCCCAGTTGGACGAGATGCCCCCGCCACTGGCCCCTTCGGCGTCGTTCCAGACGCTTTCGATCGGTGGCGGGCCGAGCGCACTCAACGACGTGCCGCCGACGCTTGTCACATAGGGCTGGCTGCCGGGGTCGTCGACGCTGGCGACGGGAGCCTGGGTACCGCTCGGGGGCCCACAGTCGGTCGAGCCGTTGTCGCCGGACGCGGCCAGGACGGTTTGACCCTGGGCCGCGGCCTCCTCGAACAGGTTGGCCTCGACTGGAGCCACCCAGGGCCCGCCGTCTTGGGGCTCGCAGCTGCCCCACGACGTCGTCATCACCTGGGCGTGGTCCTGGGCGATGATGGCGCTGTAGACGTCGAGCTGGCCGGTGTCGTTGTTGGGCCCCTCGTACACGTCGATTGTCGCGCGGGGGGCGAAGCTGCTCACGTCCTCGACATCGAGCGTCGACTCGACGTCGCTCGGGACCGCGTCATCCGCGCCGTCGACGTAGAGGACGTGCCGCGCCGACGCCATGGCGGCGGCCTGATCCGGGAGGTAGCACTCGTCGTAGGCCTGGACGTCGGACTCACTGAACGGCTCGAACTCCACGATTGCGATCGTCTCGCCGGCCCCGAAGTCGCCGGCCGCATAGAGACCGGTGAAGCCGTACGCGGACGCGAGCTGGTCGGCGGTGTAGGCACCGGAAGCCGAAGCGGCGGCGGCCGCTGCCGCGCAGGGCTGGGGGGCGCCGCCGCCGGCTGGGCTCGTCTCAGGCGAGGTGCGCGCCCGCACGTGAGCGAGCGGACCGGGGCGCGCGAGGCCCACGGGGTAAGACGACGCCCAGTCACTCAGGCCCACAACCGCCTGGATGCCGCCGGCGAGAACCCTCGGGATCCGCGGCGCGGACAGGTTCGCGTACCCGACCGCCCCGGACGCGAGGCGATAGCGCGCGATCTTCGTGGCGAAGGCGCGCTCGGCGGTCGTGACCGTAGCGGTGGCCTTGATCAGCAGACGGTTCCCGGCGAGTGGGCCGACTGTGAGGCCGAGCCTGCGCAGCGCCCTGGTCGTCACGCGCACGGTCGCCGCCGTGGCACCAAACCTCGACCCAAAGGTGCCCGGGCCGAGATACCGGTGGAACTCCCGAGAACCCGGGGTTGAGACCGCGCGGGCGAATCTTGCCAGTGCGGCCGGGTCGCGGGGCCGCAGCGCCACGTCGAGCTCGACCTGCTCCGATCCCGGTGCCGGGCCGAGAAAGGCAGCTCCGCCGGGCACTCGGGGCGCGGAGCCGACCCGCACGAACCGGCCGAGGAGCTGGGACGGTCCCGTCGTGCCGGGCCCTGCCGCCGCCGAGGCGGCGAGAGTGACCGATCCCGCCAGGCCGGCCAGGCACGCCGCGACGCCTACGGCGAAGTGCAGGCCGCGTCCCGGCGTACGGCCCCGCGGGTAGGACGCCGCGCGTGCCGCTCTGTGCCCTTCGTGCATTTACAGGTCTCTCTTCAATGCCGGCCCGTGTCGCTGAGAGCGTAGTGGCAGGCCCGTCGCGGGAGGAAGACGGGCCGCCCCCTTTGCGAGCTGGGGGATGCCGGCCGGTTTGGGACGTCGCGACGAGAGCACCTTGGTCAAGGCGTCACGGTCCCACCGCAGGCGGCTGCTGGCCCTTTTTCGCGTGAAGCCTCCGGGAGCTTGTCAGACGTCGAGGAAGCGTCTCACGGCGACGGCCGAGCCGACAGCACCGATCAGCGCGCCCAGGACCACGACAAGGATCTCGGTGATGATCACGTCGTGGCCGGGCACGATGGCCGAGGAGAACTCCCGAAAGTGCCTTATCAGCGTTCGAATGCCGAGATCGCCGAGCAGCACGATGCCGGCGGCCACGATCGCGCCGATCAGCCCTTGCACAAGGCCCTCCACCATGAACGGCAGGCGGATGAACCAGCTTGTCGCCCCGACGAGGCGCATGACACCGACCTCGCGCCTGCGGGAGAAGATCGCCATGCGGATGGCGTTCAGGATCAGCACCAAGGCGGAGATCAACAGGACGAGCGCGATCACGAGGAGGACCGTCTGCAAGACGTTGCTCACCGCGGTCAAGGTGTGCGCGGCCTGAGACGGATAGGTGATCTGGAAGACACCCGGGACGTGCTGGAGAAGGCTTGCGACCGCGGCCGCGCCTCCGGGGTTGGTCAGGGTGCACTGGAACACCGGGGGTGTCGTCTGCACGTTCAGCACGCCGCAGACGGTCGGGCCGCTGATCCGGCAGGCCAGCTTGTAGGACTGCTCGTGGTCGAGGTAGACGATCTTGCGGATCTGGGGCGTCTGGCTGATCGTGGAACGCAGCGCCGCCACCTCGGCCGCCGAGGCGCTCGGCTGCACGAACACCTGCAGGTCCACGTTCTGGTTCAGCTGCACGAGCTCGTTGTTCACCGCTTGGCGCATCAGAAGGGCCGTGCCGACGAGGGAGAGGGAAACGGCGACGGTGAGGATCGCCGCAATGGCCATCAACCGGTTCCGCCACAGGTTGGTGGCGGTCTCGCGAGCGATGTAACCAGCCGAGATGGGCATTAGCGGCGCCCCCTGCGCGCCCGGACGGCTTCTTGGCGACTCGTGACCGCCTCGCCCGGATCGTCCGGATCCAGGTCCGCGGAGCCCGCCCGTATGGCCGAAACTGCCACGACCGGGACTCCCCGCGTGCTCGACACCGTCGGGTCCAGGCCGTAGATCCCGCGCGCCTGGTCGCGGATGACAGCGCCGTGATCGATCTCGATCACACGCCGGCGCATCGTGTCGACGATCCCCGCATCGTGGGTCGCCATCACGACGGTCGTCCCGGTCCGGTTGATCCGATCGAGC
This sequence comes from uncultured Acidimicrobiaceae bacterium, assembly GCA_963836935.1. Taxonomy (GTDB): domain Bacteria; phylum Actinomycetota; class Acidimicrobiia; order Acidimicrobiales; family Bog-793; genus Fen-455. The sequence goes on along the minus strand of CAWILM010000005.1, from coordinate 9,339 downwards.
AGCGACATGATGCCCTGGCTCGTTGTGGGGTCGAGGTTGCCGGTGGGCTCGTCCGCGAGGATGATCAGCGGCCGGTTCACGAAGGCGCGCGCGATGGCGACGCGCTGCTGCTCGCCTCCGGACAGCTCGTGCGGCATCCGGTCGCCCTTCTGGCCGAGCCCGACCAGCTCCAGCACCTGCGGCACCTGCGTGGCAATCACGTTGCGCGGCCGACCGATGACCTCGAGGGCAAAGGCGACGTTCTCGAAAACAGTCTTGTTCGGCAGCAGCCGGAAGTCCTGGAACACGCAACCGAGATTCCGGCGCAGGTACGGCACTCTCCAGTTCGACAGCTGCCCGATCTCCTTGCCGGCCACCCAGATCTCGCCGCAGTCGGCAAGCTCCTCGCGCAACAGGAGCTTGAGCATCGTCGTCTTGCCCGATCCCGACGCCCCGACGAGGAAGACGAACTCGCCCTTCAAGATCTCGAGCGAGACGTCCCGCAGAGCGACGACGGAGCCTTTGTAGGACTTCGTGACGTTCTCGAAGCGGATCATCGGTGTCCTTCTCCCCCGTGCTCCGGCACGAAATCCCCCGTCGGCAGGCTACCAGCCAGGCGCCTCAAGAGGCGGGAACCGGTCATCTCGCCCTCAGGAACCCGCATGTTCCCTGCGAAATCTCAAGAACGCGATCATGAACTCGTCAAGATCGCCGTCCAGCACGACTTCGACGTTGCCCGTCTCGTAGCCGCTGCGCAGGTCCTTGACGAGCTGGTAGGGGGCCAGCACATAAGAGCGGATCTGGCTCCCCCAGGCGACGTCGCTCAAGGGCCCCGAGAGAGTCTCCAGCTGCTTGCGGCGCTCTTCGCGCTGGCGCTCGGCGAGTTTGGCGCCGAGGATCTGCAGGGCCTTGGCCTTGTTCTGGTACTGACTGCGCTCGTTCTGGCAGGATGTGACGATTCCGGTCGGCAGGTGTGTGATCCGCACGGCCGAGTCCGTCACGTTCACGTGCTGGCCACCGGCTCCCGAGGAGTGGTACGTGTCGATGCGCAGGTCCTTCTCGTCGATCTCGATCTCGTCGGAGATGTCCTCCAGGAACGGCGCCACGTCGAGCGACGCAAAGCTCGTCTGGCGCCGGTGCTGGGAGTCGAAAGGCGACATCCTGACGAGACGGTGGACGCCCCGCTCAGCCGCCAGCAGCCCGTAGGCGTAGCGCCCGCGCACAATGAAGGTCGCCGACAAGATGCCGGCCTCTCCTCCTTCGGAGACCTCGTCGACCTCGACTTCGAACCCGCGGCGCTCGGCCCAGCGCAGGTACATGCGCAACATCATCTCGGCCCAGTCCTGAGCGTCGGTTCCGCCAGCGCCGGCGTGGATCTCCGCGACGGCGTCCCTCTCGTCGTGCTCACCTGAGAACAGGCTGCGCAGCTCGAGTTCGTCGAGTGCCTTGGCGACCGCCGTGGCAACGTCGGTGAGCTCGTCCTCGAGGTCTGCGAGCTCGCTCCCGCCCTCCTCCAGGGCCATGCGGTGCAGTGCCTCGGCGTCGGCGAGCTGGGTGTCAAGGGCACGCAGCCCCTCGACGTCGTCCCGGACGCGGCCGTAGTCCGAGGTCACCTTCCGGGCCTTGTCGGCGTCCGACCACAGGTCCGGCTCCGCGATGGCCTGCTCGAGCTCCCCGAGTCGTTGCGAGCGGTCGTCGAGTCGCAGGTAGACCTTCGCCGCGTCGAGGCGGACAGCGCAGCGACGCCAGCACCTCGCCGAGATCGGGACGCGCACCAACAGGGCCGGCGTCGGATGTTCGCATCACGATCCCTCAGCTCGCGCCGTGGCAGACCTTGAACTTGCGGCCGCTGCCACACCAGCACGGCTCGTTGCGCCCGACCTTGGGCGGTGGCCCGCTCACGATCCGCGCCCCGGTCGGCGATATCGGGCCCGTGGGCGGCCGCCGCTGGCCCGCGCCGCCGCCGGCATTGTCACCCCGGTTCGGCGCGCCGCGTGATGCCGGAAGGCCCGGCTGGCCGGCTCTCGCAGGGGCGGCCGAAGGCGACTCGGCCGGACGAGCAGGTGCTGGCGGCGGCTGGGCCGCAAGCCCCGCCGCCTGCGCCGGGGCGCCCACAGCGTTGCCGGCCGGGACCGGGGCAAGCTCGCCGAGCCCGGCGGCCGGGTCGTCCGCCGCCACGAACGCCGCCTGCGCGTAATCGGGGTCCTCCGCCGGCGCCGCGACGACCTGGACGTGCATGACATAGCGCAGGTAGTCATCGTCGATCGAGTCCATGAGCTTGCCGAACATCTCGAATCCCTCGCGTTGCCAGGCGACCAGCGGGTCGGTCTGCGCGATGCCGCGGAGATGGATGCCCTCGTTCAGGTAGTCCATCTCCACGAGGTGCTCGCGCCAGCGCTGGTCCATGATCTGGATGAGGACGCTGCGCTCGATTTCGCCGCGCCGTCTCGGCCCCGCCGGGGAAAGTCTGTTCCCGCTCGTCGTAGAACTCGAGGGCCTCGGTGAGGATGCTCTCGGTGAGCTGGGCCACGTTGATCGCCGCCTCGAGGTCGTCGACGGTGAACCTCGTCGGGTAGTACTGCGCCAGCTCCACGAGGAGTCCCTCGAGGTCCCATTCCTCGGGGAAGTCGTTCGGGCAGTGGTTCGCGACGACCCGCTCCACCGTCGCGGTGAGCAGCGCCTCGGTGTGGGGCTTCAAGTCCTCGCCGTCGATGATCTGGAGCCGACGGGCGTAGATGACCTTGCGCTGCTCGTTGCGAACCTCGTCGTACTTGAGCAGCTCCTTGCGGGTCTCGGCATTCCGGCCCTCGACGGTGTGCTGGGCCCGCTCGATCGCCTTGGTGACCATGCGGGCTTCGATCGGAACGTCCTCGGGGAGGGCACGGTCCATGACCCAGCTGACGGCGCCCGTGGCGAACAACCTCATCAACTCGTCCTCGAGCGAGAGGTAGAACCGGCTCTCGCCAGGGTCGCCTTGCCGCCCCGACCGGCCCCGGAGCTGGTTGTCGATGCGCCGGCTCTCGTGGCGCTCGCTCCCGAGGACGTAAAGGCCTCCGAGTGCCCGGACCTCGTCCGCTTCGGCAGCGCACTGCTGCTTGAACTTGCCCAGGAGCGACTGGTAGCGCTCCTGCCCCTCGTTCGAGTCGAGGTCGAGCCCCTGGGCGCGGACCTCGTTCCGGGCGAGGCCTTCGGGGTTGCCCCCGAGCACGATGTCGACGCCACGTCCAGCCATGTTCGTGGCGACCGTGATCGCGTGCAGGCGCCCCGCCTGGGCGACGATCTCGGCCTCCTGGGCGTGGTGCTTGGCGTTGAGCACGTGGTGCGCGATGCCCTGCTTGTCCAAGAGCAGGGACAGCTCCTCGGACTTCGCCACCGAGGCCGTGCCGACCAGGACCGGCTGGCCCCTGTCGTAGCGTTCCTTCAGGTCTTCGACGACGGCCTCGAACTTGGTGTGCTCCGCCTTGAAGATCAGGTCGGGGAAGTCGGTCCGGATCATGGGACGGTGCGTCGGGATGGGCACGACGTGCAGCTGATAGGTGGACGCGAACTCGGCCGCCTCGGTCTCGGCGGTACCGGTCATCCCGGCGAGCTTCTCGTACATGCGGAAGTAGTTCTGGAGGGTGATCGTCGCCCAGGTGTGGTTCTCCTCCTGGATGCGGACGCGCTCTTTGGCCTCGACCGCCTGGTGCAGGCCGTCGGACCAGCGCCGCCCCTCCATGATCCGGCCCGTGAACTCGTCGACGATCTTCACCTCGCCGTCGGTCACCAGGTAGTCCTTGTCCCGGTGGTAGAGCTCCTTGGCCTGGAGGGCCTTCTCGAGCTGATGGACGTAGTTGACGGCGACCGAGTCGTAGAGGTTGTCGACGGCGAGCTGCCGCTCGACTTTTGCGATGCCGGCCTCGGTCGGCACGGCCGTGCGCTTCTCCTCGTCGACCTCGTAATCGACGTCGCGCCGCAAAGTCCGCACGATGCTGGCGAATTGGTAGTAGAGCTTCGTCGACTCGTGCGAGGGCCCGGAGATGATGAGCGGTGTCCGGGCCTCGTCGATCAGGATCGAGTCGACCTCGTCGACGATGCCGTAGACGTGCTCACGCTGCACCATGTGCTCGCGTTGCGACGCCATGTTGTCGCGCAGGTAGTCGAAGCCCATCTCGGTGTTGGTTCCGTAGGTGACGTCCACGCGGTACGCCGCCGCCTTGGCCGCGAAGTCGTCGACCTCGGGAATTACCAGACCCACCGTGAGTCCGAGGAACCGGTAGATCTGGCCCATCCACTCGGCGTCGCGCCGGGCCAGGTAGTCGTTGACGGTGATGATGTGGACGCCGCGGCCGCCGAGCACGTTCAGGTACACCGGAAGCGTCGAGACCAGAGTCTTGCCCTCACCGGTCTTCATCTCGGCGATCCACCCGAAGTGAAGCGCCATCCCGCCCATGAGCTGGACGTCGAAATGGCGCTGGCCGATGGTGCGCACCGCCGCCTCCCGCACGACGGCGTAAGCCTCCACCAGGAGGTCGTTCATGTCCTCGCCCTTGTCGAGGCGCTCTTTGAACTCGATCGTCTTGGCGGCAAGCTCCGCGTCCGACATGGCTTGGGTCTCGGGCTCCAGCGCGTTTATGGAGGGCACGATGGCAGCGAGGCTGCGGACCTTCTTGCTTTCGCCCGCGCGAAGTACCTTTCCGAACACGCTCACGACCGCCCATTGTACGCTGCCGCCCCTGTTGCTCCCGGTCGGCACCTTGCCGGCACGGTTCCGGGGGGAGCTTCAGCCGGCGACCACCGGTATCCGCCGGCCGGCCCGGCGCCCGAGGCCCGGTTCGGCCGAAACCAGGGAGCCGGCAAGATGGTGCGGCGCGGCGCGCTCGACGCGCACGTTCACGAAGCTCCCCGGGGCGACCCCGACGCCCTTCAGAGGGGCGAAGTGCACGAGCTTGCCCTGGCGTGTACGCCCGGAAAGCACCGCCGGGTCCTTCTTGGAAGGGCCATCGACGACGGCTTGCTCGATCAGGCCGACACGGCTCAGGTTGCGGGCGAGAGCGGAGCGCTCGATCACGACCTTGAGCCGCTCGAAACGTTCGGCCACGACTGGGGGCGGCACGTAGAGCTCTGTCATCGCGGCCGCCCGCGTGCCCGGCCTCGGCGAGAAGATAAAGGTGTAGGCGCTGTCGTACTCGGCCAGCGAAGCAACCTCGAGCGTGCGCGCGAAGTCTTCCTCGGTCTCGCCCGGAAACCCGACGATGATGTCGGTGGTCACAGCGAGATCCGAGATGGCGGCCCTGGCCTGCTCAAGCAGCGACAGATAGCGCTCGACCGTGTAGCCCCGCCGCATCGCCCGCAGCACACGGTCGCTGCCCGACTGGACGGGCAGATGGAGCTGCTCGCACACCGCCGGCGTCTCGGCCATGGCGGCGATGGTCTCGGGCCGGAGGTCCTTCGGGTGCGGGCTCGTGAACCTGAGGCGCCGGATGCCGGGCACCGACCCGACCGCCCGGAGCAGGTCGGCGAACAAAGGCCGCGCCCTCGATGCACCTTCTCCCGCCCAGCGTTCACCGGCGATCCAGGCCAGATCCGCCTTGTCGCCCTGGTTGCCCCTCCACTTGGTCGTCAGGTCGCGACCGTAGGAGTTCACGTTCTGGCCGAGCAGGGTGACCTCGACGGTCCCGCGCGAAGCGAGCGTTCCGATCTCCGCGACGAGCTCGCCGAAGGGACGACTGACCTCCGGCCCCCGCACCGACGGGACGATGCAAAAGGCGCACGAGTTGTCGCACCCGACCTGAATGGTCACCCAGGCTGCGTAGGGCTGATCATGGCGAACTGCCATCGCCGTCGGGAAGTCGGTCTCCTCGTCGCCCGGAGCATCCGGCACCTCGAGGACCGGTTTCCCGCTCGCGCGCGCCAGGCTGAGAAGCTGGGCGACCCGGGCGACGTTATGGGTGCCGAAGACCGCGTCGACGTGGGGCGCACGCTCCAACACCAGCTCGCGGTCCTTCTGGGCGAGGCAACCCCCGACGGCGATCTGGAGACCGGGGCGGCGTTGCTGGACGGACTTCAGCTGCCCGAGGTTCCCGTACAGCTTGTCGTCGGCGTTCTGGCGGATGCAGCAGGTGTTAAGCACCACTACGTCCGCCTCTTCGAGGTCCTCCGTGCGGGTCATGCCGTCCGCGGTGAGGACGGCCGCGATGCGCTCGGAGTCGTGCTCGTTCATCTGGCACCCGAAGGTACGGATCAGGAACTGGCGAACCTCGGCCACCGAGAAACACTAGGCCCTGGCGGAGTGCTCCAGCGACCAGGACCCCTCGGCGTCTAGCGCCACCGGTACGGCCTCTGTCGCCTGCCCGGACGGCGGGCGGGCCGCGATGGCGTCGGAATCGGCGCCGGGCGCCGTCGCCATCGGCTCGGGGTGCACGTAGCGCTCGCCGCTTAGCAAGGAGGCCAGAGCGGCGACCAGGCAGACGCCCCCGGCAAAGTCGAAGGCGCGGCGCAAGCCGGTCTCGAACGGCGCCGCGATCAACGCCGGGAAGAAGCCCCGGCCCGACAGCAGCTGCGCATGAGCCGCCGAGATCTGATGGATCGTCGGGCCGAGGAGCACGCGCATCGGGTTGTCCCCGAGAAAGGCCGCGAACAACAGCCCCACCGGCGGTAGGTGGGCGATACGGGTGGCGTCGACCGCCGGGACGCCTGCGGATCTCAGGCCCGCGTCCAGGTGGGCCGGAAGGGAGGCGGCAAGGCCCAGGATCATGAGGCTGAAGAACACCCCTATGGACAGCACCATGGCGGAGTTCTGGAATGTGGCCGCCATCCCACTCCCGACTCCACGCTGGTCCGCGGGCAGGCTGTTCATGACCTGGGCACGGTTCGGCGACGCGAACAGGCCCATCGAGATGCCCAGGGCGAACAGCAAGAGGGCGAACCACCCGTAGGAGAAGTCCACCGGCAGCACCTCGAGGACGAAGAAACTAGCCGCCGACAACACCATGCCGGCAGAAGCGAACGGCCTCGGTCCCAACCGGTCGGAGAGGAAACCGGAGATCGGCCCGGACACGAGGAAGCCGGCCGTCAACGGCACCATGTAGATGCCCGCCCACAACGGCGTGGAGGAGAAGCTGTAGCCGTGCAGCGGCAGCCAGATCCCCTGCAGCCAGACGATGAGGATGAACATGAGGCCGCCCCGGCCGAGGGACGCGAGCAGGCTGGCGACGTTGCCCGCCGCGAAGGCCTTGATCTTGAACAACGGGAGATGGAACATCGGCTGGGCGACGACGGTCTCGATGACGCAGAAAACGGCGAGGACTGCCACACCCCCGGCGAGCTCGGCGATGACGACCGGGTTGGCCCAGCCCATCGTGTCGTGGCCGTAGGGCTGGATCCCGTAGGTGATCCCGACGAGCAGCGAGATCAAGCCGACGGCAAAGGTCACCGTGCCCCACCAGTCGATCCGCGCAGCTCGCCGGACGCCCCGTTCCTCGAGCCTTAGGTAGGCCCAGATCGTGCCGCCGGCACCGAAGGGAACCGAGACCAGGAAGACGAGCCGCCAGTCGAGCGGACCGAGCAGGCCCCCTAGGACGAGCCCGATGAACGACCCTGAGATGGCGGCGACGTTGTTGATCCCGAGCGCCAGGCCGCGCTGGTTCGTAGGGAACGCGTCGGTCAGGATCGCCGCCGAGTTCGCCATCAGCATCGCCGCCCCGAGACCCTGCACGACCCGCATGCCGATCAGATAGGACGCCCCGGCCGCGCCGGTCATCCAGTCGACGGACAACAGGACCGAGCCCAGGCTGAACACGGCAAAGCCCAGTTCGTACATCCGGACCCGGCCGAAAATGTCGCCGATACGGCCGAACGCGACGACGAGCACCGCCGTCACCACGAGGAAGCCCATCAGCATCCAGAGGAGGTATCCCACGTCTCGCGGAGCGAGCGGGTCGACGCCGATCCCGCGGAAGATGTCCGGCAGCGCGATCAAGGTGATGGACGAGTTGATCGTCGCCATCAGCATCCCGAGAGTGGTGTTCGAGAGCGCGATCCACTTGTAACCGACACCCTGGCGGCAGAAACCCGATCGCAGCCCTGACTGCACCGCTTGTTCAGCCGAAACCCTCGGCTGCGACAATGCCACCCGTTCCCCCCACTTTTCGGAAGACTGCGCCACCTGGAAAACAGGGCTGGGATGCAAGCCGCCCGCACTGGCGAACCTCCGCGGCTCTCCCCCGGGCTTGAAAGGCGGTTTATCTCGAGGCCGAGTGTACGTGCGCGCCGGCCGGCTTCGTTCGTTCCCCATCCTCACCGGCGTGCGCACGTCCACCGCGCCTCGTCGTCGCCGGCGGGGTGGTTCGACCGCTCATCCCATGCGAGCTGTCACCGAGGTGCCGAACCGAGCGGAGACTGCCTGCTTCAAGCGGTGTGGCCAAGGATCCGCCGCCTGGTCCACGGCCACGACGAGCTGGCGTTGGGCGTTGGCGTCGCCCTCGAATGCCCGGACGGACAACTCCGGGTGCAGGTTTGCGATTGCCAGGATGACGCCGGCGCAGTGCAGCGCTCCCGCCAGTAAGACGAGATTCGCGGAACCGCTGTACAGCCATCCCGTGAACACCTCGAGCTCTTCATAAAGCCGGTGGACGTCCCCGCTCGAGTCCTTCAGCCCCTGCACCGTCAGCTCGCCGAGCGCCGCGACCGGCAGGCCCGGCGCCGACAAGGCCGGGAAGTGGTACGCGAGCACAGGTGCCCCGGCTGCCGCCTCGGTCACGAGGTCGTAGTACCGGCGGGCGTCGGAGCTTTGCTGGGGCGAGAGCGCGAGCACCGCGTCGGCCCCGGCGTCCAGCACGACCTTGGTCAGGTGAACGGCCTGGAGCGCAGAAGGCGCTCCCGAACCGGCCAACACCACGACCTGGCTTGGCAAGGCCGCCCGCACGGCACCGACCAGCCTGGCCCTCTCCTCGGGGGCGAGAGATGCGGCCTCCCCGGTGCTTCCGGCGACCAGCACGGCGCGGATCCCGTGCTCCCCGAGACGAGCGGCCAGCTGAGCGGTGGCGCCTGCGTCGACGGCTCCGGACGAGTCGAAGATCGTCAAAAGGGCGACCCCGACGCCGGAGAAGATCGGCGCCGTCGTCACCGACGCCACCGGTTCCGGGCCGCGAGCCACGAGAGGTCGCCGGCTGCCTTCGGTGCGCCGGCTCGGGAAGGCCGCCACGCGGCGTCCGGTTCCAGCTCAGGGGCAAAGCCCTGGCGGAGCGTGTTCTCCGTCACGAGTCTCGTCCGCACGAAGCCGAACAGGTAGTGATCGCTCCTGGACCGTCGCCCGACATCCCGTGGCCCGGGCTTTCGTCATTCTGGTCAAGCTGTAGCACTCAGTCTGACGCTAGCCGA
>CAWILM010000004.1:0-9867 GCA_963836935.1 uncultured Acidimicrobiaceae bacterium | reverse complement strand
GTGCGACGTTGCGGCCCGGCCAAGCACGCTTGGCTCCTGTTCCCGGACCGGGCTCGGCCGGGACCCCGGCTTGAACCGACCGCCTGCTCCGGCTGGCGCCTGCGGAATACCTCACCGGTGCCCCGCAGGCGCGAGCGTCCCTGGTCGTTCAGCGGTGACCGATCTCATGGCCGCCACCGATCGTGTAGGAGTACGGGATCGCCGCCAGCTCGTCCCCGGAAAGCTGCCCGTACGGCGGAACCCCACCGGAGTAGTCGTCGACGTAGAGCGTGCCGTTCACCGTTGTGCCGTTGGACCCCGTCGGCGGATTGATGGTCACGTCTATGACGGCGGTACCGCCCGGTTCGACTGTCACTGGTGAGAAGGCGCTGAGCAGGGAAGGATCGACGGCAACTTGCCAGAGGTCACCCCCACTGGACGTCATCGTGGGGTCGAACGCCTTGGCCTCGGCCGTCATGGTGATCGTGGCGTTGCCACCCGTCGGGCGAGGCGGGTAGGGTCCGCATGCGGCGGGCCCGGCGCTCCATATGCCCGCCGTGACTGTGCCGCCGGACGGGCTGTAAGAGGCCGACTCGCTCTCGGCACAAAGCGGCCCGGAGCCGCTGTTGGCACTGACCAGGTCGGGATCACCCGGGTACGGGCTGAAGTCGAACATGGCGGCCGGGTTCGAAGTCTGCGAAACCGAGATGCTCGAGGTCTCCGTTGGGACCAACCAGGTCGGGAAAGAGCCGGTCATCGGCAGCGACACGGTGTTCGGCGTCTGCGGGGCGAGCGCGGTGGCGACCGTGGTGTCGAGCCGCGGGTCGACGAAGAACTCCTCCGGCGCCGCGCCCTTGTTGGTGAGCCTGACCGGGACGGTCACCGGCTTGCCCGCCGCCAGCTTGTACCGGGCACCCTCGGGAAGCCCGGGGGCCACGACGTGCACTGCGTTGAACTGGATGGTGCCGGTGAACGGCTGTGAGATCTCGTCTCCCACGACCGGCTCGGCAAAGTCCACGATCAGGGTCCAGGTTCCCGGGACAGGGTTCAAGGTGTAGGCCGTGAGCGATGTCCCCGACGTGCCGTTCACACTGTTGCTGTTCTGCCCGTAGCCGAGGGTGTCGCCGTCGGGGCTGACCAGGTAGGCGCCCACGGCATCGGCTGGGTCGTTGGTGAGCGACACACCGGCGGCGATGCTGTTTACCGACTGGCCGACGGTGAACTGGTAGTAGTCCTCCTGACCTTCACCTGGTGCCCGGCCGTTGCCACCGGTCACCACTCCGCCGAAGGAGCCACCGGTCGGCACTCCACCGAAGGAGCCACGGTTCAGTACGCCGCTGAAGAAACCGCGGCCGTTGCTCACCTGCACCAGGCTGCGAAGCGTGACCGGTATCGACGTGCTCGGCCCGCCGAAGGCCGCGCTCAGCACGATCGAGCCCGAGGCGTCTCCAGGCGACCACGGGGTGGTGGCGCTCAACCAGAACGTCTGACTCTGGCCCGGTCTCAGCACGAGCTGCGAGGGCATGACCGAACCGAACGGGGCGAACTGCTGGGTCGACACCTGCCACGGGACGGTCCCGTTGGTCCCACTCTGGGCTGCCACGTCACCGAAGATGACTCCGGTCCAGGTGCCCGCGACCGGATAGGTGACGTCCGCATCGCCGTAGTTGCCCACTCCTTGGGGCAGGCTGTGCGCGGCGAGCCGGCCCAGCGGGTCGATGAGGATCAGCCTCACACGTGCGTTCTCCGCATTCGGGTTGCTCGGGTCGACCGGGCTGGCCGGGTACGCGATCGAAGCGGCAAGGCGCTCCTGACCCGGAAGCACCGTGAAATGTATGACGGCGTAGTTGTTCTCGACGCCCGCGTAGTTGACGAACTGCGGGCTCGCGCCGTCGTTCAGCGTGACGCTGCCGGACTGCACGTCCTCGTTCGGGCCGAAGGTTCGGCCGGACACCTGAACTAACTGGGTGTTAGTGCCGGTGTTGGTGACCGTCACAGGCCAGGACTCGGCGGTACCCGGGTTGGCGACCGCGTTCAACTGGTTGGTCGAGGTCAACAAGGTCTCTCCGACCGGGCTCGGCGAGCCGGCCGGCGTTGCGATCGACTCGGCCATCTCGACCGCCGCGTAGCTGTTGAGCAGGCCCGCGCCCTGTTCGGTGGCAGGAGCACCGAGATCGGTGGCTGTGCTCAGCAGAATCTGCTTGACCAGCGCCGGTGTCGGCGGGGCCCCGCCATGGGTGTGCTCGTACGCCTGGATGACGAGCGCCGCCGCACCTGCCACGAATGGTGACGACTCGCTCGTGCCGCCGCTCTCCTCGATGTCCGAGGGCTCGCCCACGAGGTTCGTACAGTCCGAGTAGGCCGAGCTGGCGTCGCAGGAGGCGAAGTCCAAGTCGCCGGGGGCGACCAGGTCGACCGTTTCGCCGGTCTCGTCGTAGCCACCCGAGCTGAGAGAGCTGATGTTGTCGTCCAGCCAGCCCGTCGTCGCGAAGTAGCGGGCGGCGGCGTAGTTGGTCTGGGCGTAGAAGCGGAAGTCGGTCGACGCGCCGACCGAGATGACCGCTGGGTCCGTCGCGGGCGAGCCGACCGTGTTTGTCGGGCCCGCGTCGCCGCTGGCCACAGTGACGACGACCCCGGCCGCGACCGCGGCGTCATTGAACTGCTTGGTCGCGTCCAGCGCCGTGACATCAGGGAAGCTGTTGGAGCCGAACGACTCGTTGAGCACGTTGACGTGATCCGTCTCGACGGCGTAGTCGATGGCCTGCAGGAAGTTCGACTCGGTGGTCTCCTCGTCCAGGCCGAACACGTCGAGGCCGACAAGGCTCGCTCCGGGGGCCACTCCCTCGATCCGAATGGTGCACGGCGCTGGGTAAGACTGGGCGCCGAAGTACTCCACATCGTAGACGTAGCTACCCTGGCCGGCGATCGTGTTCGAGTCGATGAACGCCTCGCCGCCGTTGGTGGCCAGGCCGGGCCCGTCACCGCTGAAATCCTGGTAGTCACCTCCATTGACGGAGTCGAAAACCGAGGTGCCGTTGGACAGGATGAAGTTGACGTTCTGCGTATCGACGCCGTCGGCGATCCAGGCGACCTTCACGCCCGCGCCGGTGATGCCGAGCGAGCGCGCGGTCTCGGCGTTGGGATCGGTCGAGTCGGTGTTCGTCAGCGCCAACCCCTCCGGATCGAGCTGCGCCTCACCGTTCGAGGCACAGGCGCCGGGGATCACGTTCGCCGTGAGCGCTCCCGGCCCGGGCGGCCCAGACTTCGGCGACTGCGAAGACCCAGCCACCGTGGGACCCGACGACGGCTCTGCGTCGGTGATGGTCACGTCCGGGACGACTTCGGCGACGGCCGGGTCGGCTTTGAGCCACGCCGCCTCGCCTGCCGACACGGTGGCGGCGAAGGAGTCAACCAGCCGGTAGCTCCTGATGTGAGTGGCGCGCACCTCGCGAAGCTCGCTCATGAGCGGGGCCTGGTAGGCGGTGGTTGCCTCCGCGCGCAGCCTCGCCGCACGAGTGCCGAGGTGCGCCGGCGCGAGCTGGTCCTTCATCATCACGATGACAGGGCGATCCACGTTCTTCGCCAGCTCCGAGGCCAGCGCCGCCGTCAACGGCCGCTGCGGCGCGCCGGGCAGCGCCGAAAGCCGAGAAGCCGCTCCGATTGCGCCCGAGGGAGTCACCACGAGGGCGGGTAAGGCCAAGGCGGCTGCGAACACCGAGATCCTCAGCCTCTTGGTAGGGGGCCGTGGCACTCCGGGTTCGCTGATTCCTCGCATGATCGCCTCCGAGTCCTATGGCAAGCGGAAGTCCTGCGTTCGAGCGCGCTCCCGTCTTTCGATGCTGCTCACCGAAAGTTACAGCAAAAAGGTGACCCGACCGCGCAGAGCGCGCGGACGAGCACATTCCAGCACCGAGAGTGACCGTCACTTCCAGTGACCTCGTTCGGCAGCATTCCTTGAAGCGCAGCCGTCTTGGCGCCAATACGCCCTTTGGCCTGCGTCGCGAGCGCCATCGCGGATGGTGTCCGAGTCCCAGTCGTTTCTGCCGTATCCGCCCGGGCCCTGCTGCCGCCCTGTTTGTGTAATCGCGGGACGGGAGGAGCAGGTCGGGCGAGCAGAGGCTTTCGGACGTCCTGGGCGAGCTCGCGCGAGCGATGGTCACGGCTTTCCCGATCCAGTCAATCCTCGACCGGCCCGGGGAGAGCATCGGCAACGTGCTTCCCATCTCGGCTGCCGGCGTGACAGTTATCCGGCCCGGCGTGCTGCGTCGTGACGGGGCCGCCTCGGACGCCTACGCCGGGTGCTTCGCGGAGCTGCAGACCGAACTAGGCGAATGTCCGAGCCCTGCCGCGTACCACGGGGACGAGCCCCACGGCGCGTCGGACCTGCGGCACTCGGCGCCACCTTCGACTCACAGGTGCAGCCCGCATTCGGTCTTCCCAGTGCCCGCCCAGCGGCCTTCACGAGGGTGATGACCTTTCGGCACGGGCACGGTTGTCGGGGCGCACCCGATTGAGACGTAGCCGACGTAGTTGAGCGGGTGACGAGGCAGGTCATGGGCAAGGACGTACGCGTCGATGTCGTCATCGTCCCAGGCGGCAACCGGGTTCACCTTCACCATGTTGCGGCTCGGGTCCCAGGCGACAACCGGTGCCTCGGCCCGCTCGGGTGTGTCGACCCGCTTCAGGCCCGTGATCCACGCGTCGCGGCCGTTGAGCGCCTTGGCAAGCGGCGCCACCTTGCGAAGCTCACAGCAGCGGCTCGAACCGCACGGGAACTCGTCAAGTGCCACCTCAGGATGCGTGACGACGAGGTTGAGGTTGTAGCGACCGCGAAGGCGCGCCACATACGCGAGCGTCTCGGGGAAGTGGTACTCGGTGTCGAGGAAGATCACCTCGATGGAAGGGTCGACGCCGACCGCCAGGTCGACAAGCACGGCATCCTGGAACGAGGCCGCCACCGCGACGTTCCCGTGGAACCGCTTCACGGCCCAGTCGATTATCTCCGCCGGGTCCGCCCTGTCGAGGCGAGCCGCGGCCTCGCTGAGCTCCGCCAGCAGCTCCGCTGACGGGTCCCCACTCTCCGACTCGAGCCCCATGCTCTGCAGCGCCTCCCAAATCGCGACGATTCGCGGTCAGTCCTCAACTTATCGTCTTGCGCGTTTGCGCTGGCAACTTGCGTGAATGTGACGTTCGGCCCTTACGGCACAAGGAAGAATCGGGTTATGTGAACGCAGGCGAACGAAGGGAGCATAAGAGTGTTGAGCGCGGGTCGGTTCGGCCGAGGTGACCTGCCGGTTGAGGCGGTGACGGCGCGCGGTCGTGAGTTGCTCGACTGTGCTGCCATCAACAAGGACACCGCCTTCACCGACGACGAACGGGCGGCGTTCGGACTTCGGGGCCTTCTGCCCTGGCGAACCATGCCGATCGAGGAGCAGGTCGCCCTCGAGCTCGAGCATCTCCGCCGCAAGGGTGACGAACTCGAGCAGTACATCGGCCTCGCCGCGCTGCAGAACCGCAACGAGACGCTTTTCTACCGGTTGCTCGTCGAGCACCTCGAAGGCTCGCCCCGATCATCTACACGCCGACGGTCGGACGTGCCTGTCGCGAGTACAGCCATGTCGTACGGCGCACCCGTGGCGTGTGGATCACCCCGGATGACATCGACCGCATGCCGGAGATGCTCCGCAACACCGGTCAACCCGGCGTCCGGCTGATCGTTGTCACCGACAACGAGCGCATCCTCGGCCTCGGCGACCAGGGAGCGGGCGGCATGGGCATCCCGATCGGCAAGCTCGCGCTCTACGTGGCCGGCGCCGGCATCCACCCACAGCTCACGCTGCCGATCTCACTCGACTGCGGGACCGACAATGAAGAGCTGCTGCACGACCCGCTCTACCAGGGTTATCCGAAGCGCCGCCTGAGAGGCGAAGCGTACGAAGCCTTCATCGAGGCCTTCGTCAGCGCGGTCAAGTTGGTGTTCCCCCATGCCTTGCTGCAGTGGGAGGACTTCAAGCAGCACAACGCCATCCGCCAGCTCGACCACTACCGCCACCGGCTCCCGTGTTTCAACGACGACATCCAGGGAACAGCCTCGGTGGTGTGTGCCGGCATTCTCGCGGCCCTCAAGCACAGGGGCGAGAAGCTCTCGGGCCAGCGCCTCGTGCTCCTCGGGTCAGGGGCTGCCGGTATCGGCATCGCCCGGCTCGTGCAGGCCATCATTCGGGTAGAGGGCGCCACCGAGGACGAGATCCGTCACGCGGTGACGATGCTCGACTCGCAGGGCCTGCTCTTCGAGGGCCGCGACGGCGTGCAGGACGACAAGCGGCCCTTCGCTTTGACCAGTGACGAGCTCAAGAGCCTCGGTCTCGAACCGAGCGACCGCTACGCCCTCGAGACGGTCATCCGCCACGTCGCGCCCACGATCCTGATCGGCACCAGCGGCAAGCCGGGTGTCTTCTCCGAGACCGCGATCCGGGAGATGGCCGCGCGGACGCCGAACCCGATAGTGCTGCCTCTTTCCAACCCGACCGCGAACTCCGAGGCCACTCCATCCGACGTTCTCGCCTGGAGCGACGGCAGGGCGGTCGTGGCGACAGGCAGCCCATTCGACCCTGTCGAGCTCGGTGGGCGCACTCACGTCATTGGACAGGCGAACAATGTCTTCGTGTTCCCTGGCGTCGGCCTCGGCGCGGTGGCAGGCCAGGCCTGGGAGGTCACGGACCGAATGTTCCTCGTGGCTGCCACCACGCTGGCGGACATGGTCCCGCCGGAACGGCTGGAGCAGGGTGCGATATATCCGCGTCTCACCGACCTGCGGTCCATATCCCGAGCGATCGCCATCGCGGTCGCGAAGGAGGGTCGGGACGGCGGCGTGGCCCCGCAGACAACAGACGCCGATCTGGAGGCGGCAGTCGACGCGTTCATCTGGGCGCCCGAGTACGAACGCCTCGAGCCGGCTCCGGAGAAGCCAGCGACGATCGACTGAGCCCGGCGGTGCCCAAGGCCGCGGTCGTTGGCACCGGTGTCATCGGGACCATCTACGCCTCGCTCCTGCACGAGCAGGGCTGGAGTGTCGACCACCTCGTCCGGCGATCGGCCACCCACACAAAGCCGAAGTCAGTGGAGGTCGACTTGTGGGACCTGCGCAAGGGTCATCCGCGCCGGGGCCGGCGAAGCTACGACTTCAGCCTCGTCGAAGCGTTTCCTGGCGACGCCGAGATGGTCCTGGTTCCTGTTCGGCTCTATCAGCTGGAGCGTGTACTCAAAGATCTTGCCGGAATGCCTGAGCACGTCACCGCGGTCATCTTCACGACGAACTGGGCCGGGCTCGAACCGCGCGATGAGGCGCTCCCGAAGGGTAATTACGTTCTCGCCGACGCCATCGCCGGCGGAGCCCTGTCCGGCAACAGGCTGAAGGCCGCTGTCAAGCCCGCCCTTCCCCTCGGAGCTGTCCGTCCCTGCGCCGAGCCGCGGGCCGCGCAGGTGAGGAGGATCTTCTCGGACGCGGGACTGGCGCCAAGACACGAGCACGACATCTTGCATTGGCATTGGCTTCGGTACGCGCTCAACGCCGCGATGTGGCCGGCCCTGGTCGAAGCGGGCACAGCCAGGGCCATTGTGAGCGATCGTCCCGGTTTGCAACGAATGATGGCGACGATCCGTGAGGCGCTCCGGGTCTGTGCGGCCCGGGGCGTTGCGGTCGGCGATTACCAGGAGACGCGAGTCCTCCTGCACGAACCCGCTGGACTCACGTCACGAATGCGAACCTGGCTGACTCGCAAGGCCTACGGGCTGTCGGTGGTTCACAGTGAGTACCACCGTCGCTGCCTGCTGCACGCCCTGAAGGACCCGAGAGAGATCGCGACGGCTTACAACGCCGTGCTCACGACCGGGCGAGACCTCGGCTGCGACATGACTGCCTTCGCCAGCTACGAGAACACGATCACCCGGTTCCAGCAAACATCCCCCTGACCATTCGGCGCCGCGCGCGTCCGGCCAGTGGCAGCTCTGGCGCGTTCAGTCGACAGACGGCCCGCGGCGTTCGATCTCTTCGCGCACCTTGGGAGGGATCTCCCGACATCCGCACACCTGGGCGTGTTCCACGTGCCATAGGACACGATCGTCCAACGACGCCTTGGTCCCCAGGCGGTGCTGCTCGTGCCAGGACCGGTTGAGCGGTTGCTTTGTCATAGGCGACAGCTCGGTTTCATGTGACTGAAATTACGGGAGGACCGTGAGCTTGTCGACATTCGTGAACATGTCCCGCAGGGCAAGCAGTCCCACCGCCGGCACCGCAGCCGACGGCTCGGTTCTCTTGTGGCGCACCAAGGGCAGACGCCCGAGATGCGACGACCAGGCTGTGCGCCGCCGCGACTTGGCGGCGCACCTCGTCGATGTCCAATGCCCTCACCTGACCGATGAGGTCTTGCCGCGACTCTGCCGGCAGTGCAGCCGGTCTCGTTTGCCGAAGGGCTCGCTCCCGGAAGACCATCCAGGTGGGAATGGACGTGAGCCCCAAGATCCGGCCCGGTCGCGCTCAGCCTGCACGACGACCTTGGCGAACACGACGTCAGAATGCGTGTCGGAGAGGGGTCGAAATCCACTATCCCGTCGCTGCGCCTGTACATCGCGGCCACAGACAGATGGCGACGCACGGTGGTCGGTCGCAGTGATTGCAACGCGTCACCTGGAAATGGCGGCGCGTGTTGGGGAACTGGCCCTTGTCGACGCATCGCACCCAGGTCCGGAAAACGCCGAGGGGTACCTGGTTCTTGGCCTTGCACGCCACCGAGCAAGCGTGGCAACCGATGCACCTGCGGTTGTCGATCACGAAGCCGTAGCGCACGGACGCCTACCTCTTCCCGGGGCGGTCCCTTCCCGTCATCCTGTCAGCTCTTGCCTGAAGGTGCCGCCATCGCCTCTTCCCGGCGGAGCAGGCCAGCAATCCGCGCGACGGCCGCGCTGCCGTCGATGATGCAGTTGCGGATGGGCTTGACTCCTGCCCGCGCAGACCACGACAAGAATGCCCTCCCTTGTCGAGTCGTGCGGGTACCGGAACCACTCGCGGCTGGCGAAGAACCCGTCCGGTGCCCGCCCGATCTGGAGCACGTCGGTCAGGGTGTCCACATCAAGGCACGGCCGCATGCCGGTCGACAACGAGACCAGGTCGAAGCGGTCCGAAAAGATCTTCTGGATGAGGGTGTTCTCGGCGCGGACGATTAGGTCGCCGTTGGGAAGTTCCTTGCAGCCCGACACGCGGCCGCGGACATAGCGGATCCCCCGCTCCTGGGCCAGCGAGTACATCTCTTCGAAGCCGCGGTCGTAGGTGCGCACGTCCATGTAGAAACACGTGACCTCGGCCCCCGGGTTGCGATCGACCACGGTCAAGGCCTGCTTTGTGCTGTAGGAGCAGCAGATGCGGGAGCAGAACCGCGCCCCTATCCGCCGGTTGCGGGAGCCGACACAGAAGACGATCGCCATCCGGTCGACCGTCTTGCCGTCTGAAGGACGCCTGATCTCTCCGCCTGTCGGCCCGCGTGGGTTGAGGATCCACTCCAGCTCCGGTCCCGTCACCACGTTCGGATAGCGGCTGTACCCGTACTCCTCGAGGTCCGAGGGATCGAACGGCTCGAACCCCGTGGCAATGACGACGGCGCTCACCGACTCGCTCGTCTGATCGCTCAAGACAGCCCGGAAGTTGGGGAATTCACCCTCGAGCCTGACGAGCGCTGTCTCCATGCGCACATCCACGCACACGTGAGCCCTCATCTCGCTCTCTATCTGAGATGTGAACTCGAGACCGTCGTTGAAACCGTCGTCGTCGAAGAAAGGGAATGTGCGCGACAACCGACGTACCCGCCCACCGAGCTTGGCGCTCTTCTCGAGGAG
>CAWILM010000003.1:0-59219 GCA_963836935.1 uncultured Acidimicrobiaceae bacterium | reverse complement strand
GGCAATCGCGCGCCCTCGGCAGGCGCTTTCGCTAGGTTGTCGGGACGGAATTCGCGGGTCACGGATCCAGGGTTCCGCAAGAACTTGGTGCGGTCCAGGCTGTCGGTGGCGTGGATCTCAGCGTGCAAAGGGGCGAAGCCCTCGCCCTGCTCGGGCCCAACAGTGCAGGCAAGACGACGATCGTCGCGATCCTGGAGGGCTACCAGACCGCAAGCGCCGGCAAGGTTGCGGTGCTCGGCCACGATCCCCGCCATGACCGACGGCGAATGCTCGAGACTCGTGGGGATCGTCCTGCAGGAAACCGCCGTGGAGCAGTTCCTGACCGTTCGCCGAAGTGCTCGGCGGAGGGCGAGCGTACTGCCCGCATCTGCGCAATCCGGACGCCATGATCGACCTCGTCGGGCTCGGCGAGAAGTCGGGCGCCCGGGTCCGGACCCTGTCGGGCGTCCTGCAACGCCGCTTGGACCTTGGTCTCGCCCTCATCGGGGACCCGAGGAACTGCTCTTCTTGGACGAACCCACGACCGGCTTCGACCCGAACGTCCGCCCGAGGCGTGGGACATAGTCCGCAGCTCACCGGGGAGGGACGCACAGTCCTTCTCACGACGCACTGCATGGACGAGACCCAGGTGCCGCGGACCGCGCGGCGGCATCTCGAAAGGGGTCATCGTCGCCTCGGGTAACGCCGGACTCGATCGGGGGACGGGCGCTCAGCTGGCTGCCGCCGCTTCGCCGCGCTAGCGAACTTTCGGCCTTCGTCAGCCGAAGTTCCCAGCCCGGTCAGCCGGAGGCTGCAGAGCTAGCGGCCACCACGGTGATCTCCGCGAAGGGCAACACGCCCTCCCGCAGGCATTTCACGTCGGCACCGGCGAGCGAGATCACCGTCGACGGCGACCCGTCACACCTGCCGCCGTCGAGCACCACCCTAACACCGGCCCCGAAGTGCTCGCGGACCTCGCCGGCGGAGTGCAGGGGACCTCCCCGTGGGCCGGTTCACGCTAGTCACCGCGAGCGGGCCCGTCCTTGGCGGGGCGGCTTCTCCGCGACGACGAGTACGCAGGGCAGCGGAGCCCGATCGTCGCCGGGTCGCCGCCGAGGTCGAAGGCGACGCCGGCGCGTCGAGGCAGGACGACCGTGAGCGGTCCGGGGCCAATAACGCGAAATCAGGCGCAACGCCGGCGGCGTCGCCTCCGCCAGGTCCACGAACCCGGTCGGGTCCACGATCAGCACCGGGAGCTCGAAATAGCTCCGGCCTCTGCTTGCGCGCGAACGCCCTGTCGACCGCACCCGGCAGGCGGGGGTCGACTGCCAGCCCGTAGACCGTGTCGGTCGGACCGCCACGACCTCCCCGGCCGCCAGCGCTGCCTCGATCTCGTCAAGCTTCGCCGAGGCGTCGTTCGGCCACGACCAGCGACCGCCCCGACGGGTCGGGCGCGACGCTCGCCCTCGAAAAGCCTGCCTCGCGCGTCAGGGCGAGCGCCCTCCCCGCCTGGTCGAGGGCGGGCGATCTCGACAACCAGGGCGCCACGAGCGAGTCAGCCACGGTCGAGCACCGGCCACGATCGTCTCGATCGCCTCGAGCCCGCTCGGGCCGGCTACGGAGCTTGCCCCGAACAGGTCGAAGAGCCGCGCCCTGCGGATCGAAAGACCGGTCCATTCCTGCTCGGCGAGATAGGGCGGGTTGGCGACGATGAAGTGGTCATTCGACCGGCAAGATCGACCGGCAGGGCGTGGTACCAGTCGCCCTGGCATAACTCACCCGCGCCGCCGCCACGACCGGTATCCGAGCCAGGTTGGTAGCCGCGACCTCCAGAGCGGCCGCATCCCGGTCGGTCCCGATCGATCAGCAGCGGCGTCCCGCTCCACGGCGAGCGAGAGCGCTATGACACCCGAGCCTGTGCCGAGATCGACGGCGAGCAAGTCCACGCCAGCGGGCTGCACCTGCGCGGCGGGCATGCGAGCGTCCGGCCGGGCTGTGGGGCACGGCGGCGGTCGACCGCGGACAGCGGCAACGGAGACGACGACCTCGGTCTCCGGACAGCGGGGTCAAAGCGCCGGGTCGACGACGACGTCGAGTGGCCGGAAGACCCCCCAGTGGCCCAACGCGTGCTGGAGCGGCCGCCGGAGAGCCGGCGAGCCACGAGCGACTCAGGCCGGGCGGCGGCCCCGGGTGGCGCCTCCCTTGTCGAGCTCGCGCAACAGGCGCGGGCCCGAAAGGCCACTGGCCTCTTCGAGCGACCACCGCGTCTGAACACGGTCGCCCATCGCCTCGGCCGTCTCGCTGCGCAACTGCCGCCACGTGACGCCCGCCACTTCGGCCCACCCCGTCATCCCTCGAGCAGCTGACGGCTCCCGCTCGTCCGACAGAGCCGTCGACAGCGGTCGAGATCGCCCATCAGGATGCGGTCGAGCTTTTTCAAGGTGAGCCCGATCCGGTGATCTGTCACCCGGTTGTCCTTGAAGTTGTAGGTGCGGATCTTCTCGGAACGCCCGCCACCGCCCACTTCCACGCGGCGCTCCTCGGCGAGAGCGGCGGCGTTGCGCTGCAGCTCGAGCCGGTAAAAGGCGCGCCCGCAACACCTTCAGCGCCGCCGCGCGGTTTTGGATCTGGCTCTTCTCGTCCTGCATGGACACGACAAGGCCGCTCGGAAGATGGGTGATCCGGACGGCCGAGTCCGTGGTGTTGACCGATTGGCCACCCAGGCCAGTCGAGCGGTAGACGTCGACACGGATATCCCCGGGCTCGATCTCGACTTCCACCTCATCGGCCTCGGGAAGCACGTTCACCGTGGCGGAGGACGTGTGGACACGTCCCTGGGACTCGGTGACCGGGATGCGCTGCACACGGTGGGTACCTGCCTCCTGGTGTAGCCGCTGCCAGGCGTCCTCGCCCTTGACGAGGAAGGTGACCCCTTGCACACCCCCGAGGCTCGGACTCCCGGAGGTCCATCACCTCTGCGCGCCCCGCCGCGCCGGTCGGTGTAACGCTGGTACGTGTCGAAGAGGGTCGCTTGGCGAACGCGTCGCCTACCTCTGCCGCCTTCGGCCTCGCGGATCTCGATGATGACGTTGCGCCCGTCGTGGGGGTCACGGGGCATCGAAGGGTCGCGCAGCTGCGCCTGGCAGGACCACGACCCTTCCTCGGCGGCGGCCTGCTCGTCACGGCCAGGCTCCGCGTTTCGGCGCCGACGGCGTTGGCCGCCAGCTCGCGCAATGGCGACGTCCTCCTCAGCGGCAACGCGGAGTTCGTGCATCTTGCACACGACGATCTCGAGGCTCCTTGTGGCGGCGCGACAGCACCCGCAGCTCATTGCGGTCCTTCGAGAGAGTTGGGTCTGAGAGGCGGGCGAGGACCTGTGGAGTACTCAGCCTCAAGCGCCTCAAGGCGATCGAGCGCGGACTCACGCTAAGTGCCGCGGCAGCCAGCGTCTCCACGCTCGAAAGGCTGTCACACCCGCTCGTGATAAATACGGTCATCCCCGGAGTCCCGCCGAATCGAGAAGTCCCCCCTCTTCGGCTCGGATCTCGCTCCGCGCCACGGCGGCCCAGCGCCGACGGCTGTGGGGCGATGCTCGTCTCGGCGGGCGGGACTCGCGTCGTCCCGGCGGGGGATCAGCAGGAGCTGCCAGAGTCCTCGGCCTGCCGTGGCCCGCCCCCGAGAAGACGGCCTGCTTGGCGAGGAAGCGAACGTCGAAGTGGTGTTCGAGGATCAGCCGATGTTGGCGAACATCGCCGACGTCAGTTGACGCGGCACTAGTCAACATGGGCGGGCCCGCCCAACGGCCCCGTCAGGCCGGGAGGCCTCTGGAAGAACCGCCACGGGGTTCGAGAACGCCGTAGCCTCCACGCCGGGATCTCGTGCACGAGCAGACCCCGGACGGATCGCACGATGAAAGCGGAGGTTCGCCATGCCGGTGCTCGTTGTGTACGCCAGCAAGCAGATTTGCCGCCCGGGGGATCACGGAACGGACCGCGGCCAAGCTCACCAACGAGGGACGCCCGGCCGAAGCGCGCGACCGGTGCAGGAGGCGTCGGGCCTCGAGGGCTACGACGCCTTCGTCATCGGCAGCGCCGCCTACGCCTTTCCCTGGATGGGCGAGGCGCTGGCCTTCGTCAAGTGCAACAGCGC
Source organism: uncultured Acidimicrobiaceae bacterium (assembly GCA_963836935.1). Taxonomy (GTDB): domain Bacteria; phylum Actinomycetota; class Acidimicrobiia; order Acidimicrobiales; family Bog-793; genus Fen-455. The sequence goes on along the minus strand of CAWILM010000003.1, from coordinate 55,091 downwards.
CGTGCTAAAGCGCGTCCCGGTCTGGCTGTTCAGCAGTGGGCCGCTCGGCCACGAGGCCATCGACGCCAAGGGGCGGGACCTCCGTGCCGCCACGGTGCCGAAGGAGATCCCCGGGCTCGCGGGAGTCGTCGGGGCCCACGGCCACCACGTCTTCTTCGGAGCGCTGGACCCCGCCACGCTCGGCTTCGCCGAGCGGGCCATCCGCAAGCTCCCAGCCGCCCGGGCGGGGCTCCCCGAGGGCGACTTCCGGGACTGGGACGACGTCGATGCCTGGGCCGCCGAGATTGCGCAGGAATTGACCCCCCGCCTCCGGCGGACTGAGACCGGGTCGCGCATGCCGGTCCGACCGCCCCGGCGCGCCGGGCCTGCGGGCTCGACACAAGAGGTGCCGTCGCAGCCGCAAAGCCCGGGCGGACACGCCCAGGCCATCTTCGGGGGGCCTTGGTCCACGACCCTGGCCTCGGCCCGAGGGACGTGGTCGTTCTCGAGGTCCCGGATCGAGTGTCAGGGGTGATCCGGCGGACCGTCCTCGTGCGGGTCGTCCGCGACAGCGAACAGCACCTGGTGGCTCTGGCCGGCGAGTCCGCATGGGTCCGCAACGCCCGCGCCGCGAAAGGCCGGGTCGTGATCGGGCGCAGGCAACGTCATGCCCCCGAGGCTTCGTCGAGTTACCGCTTCCTGAGCGGGCTGCAGTCATTCGTGCCTACCTGCTGCGCTGGGGCAGGCGTGCCGGCACAAAGGCCGTCGCCAGGGAGGTGGGCTCGTTCTTCGGTGTCGGAGCGGACGCGTCCCTGGACGAGATCGGGGAGGTTGCGGAGCGCTACCCCGTGTTCCGTGTCGAATACCCCGGCCGGCGCGACTGCGGGCGCGGGTGGGGCAAGTGAAGCCGGCTCAGCGCTTGGTCTTGCGCTGGCCGTAGCGGCGCTCGAAGCGCTCCACGCGGCCCACCGGTGTCCACGAGCTTCTGCTTGCCTGTGTAGAAGGGGTGGCATTCGTTGCACAGCTCGACGTGCAGGTCGGACTTAGTCGATCGCGTGGTGAAGGTGTTCCCGCACGAGCAACGCACCGACGCGGTCGTGTAGGCGGGATGAATGTCTGTCTTCATGATGTCTCCATTGTAAGCCGGGCGGCGGCGAGCTCCGCCAAGGCGGCGCCTGTGTTGATCAGCCGCCCGGGATCGGCGCCTTGGCGATCTCCGCGAGGAACTCGTCATTGGATCGCGTGGTCTTGATCTTGTCCATGAGCAGCTCGAGGCCGGCTCCACCGCCCCCGTCGCTGCCGAGAGCGTTCAGCACGCGGCGCAGCTTCCAGACCTGTTGGAGCTGGGAGCGGTCGAAGAGCAGCTCCTCGTGGCGGGTCGAGCTGGCGTTGACGTCGATCGCCGGGTAGATCCGCCGTTCGGCGAGTTTGCGGTCGAGGCGGAGCTCCATGTTGCCGGTGCCCTTGAACTCCTCGAAGATCACCTCGTCCATCTTCGAGCCCGTCTCCACGAGCGCCGTCGCGAGGATCGTGAGCGAGCCCCCTTCCTCGATGTTGCGGGCCGCGCCGAAGAACTTCTTCGGCGGGTAGAGGGCTCCGGAGTCCACTCCACCGGACATGATGCGCCCGGTTGCCGGCTGGGCCAGGTTGTAGGCCCGGGCGAGACGGGTGATCCCGTCCAGGATGATCACGACGTCCCGGCCGAGCTCGACGAGCCGCTTGGCCCTCTCGATGGCGAGCTCTGCGACAGTCGTGTGCTCATCGGCGGGACGGTCGAAGGTCGAAGCGATGACCTCGCCCTTCACCGACCGGCGCCAGTCCGTGGCTTCCTCGGGACGCTCGTCCACGAGAAGGACCATGAGATGGACGCTCGGGTCGTTCTGCTCTATCGAGTGGGCGATCTGCTTGAGGATCGTCGTCTTGCCCGCCTTCGGCGGTGACACGATCATGCTCCGCTGCCCCTTGCCGATGGGCGAGATCAGATCGACGATGCGCGCCGTGGTGTTGAGCGGGTCTTCCTTCAGCTCGAGGCGCATCCGTTGGTCGGGGAACAGCGGGGTGAGGTCCTCGAAACGCGGCCGTTCCCGCGCCTCTTCGGCTGTCATCCCGCAGACCGTGTCAATCCGCAACAATGCCGGGTACTTCTCACTCGGCCCCGCCGGCCGGCAGGCACCCTCGATGGCGTCGCCGCGGCGCAACGAGAACCTGCGGGCCTGCGAGACCGAGATGTAGACGTCCTTGCCGCTCGGCAGGTAGCCGCTCGTACGCAGGAAGCCGTAGCCCTCGTCCCTCAGGTCGAGCAAGCCGCGCACAGGCACGAGCTCGCCCTGCCACGCGACTTCCTGACCCCCACCTTGCGGCTCTTGCCCGCCCCGCTCCCGGTCCCGTCCGCGACGGCGGCGGCCCCGGCGGTTGCCCGTGTCGATCTGGCCTCCCTGACCAATCTGGCCGCCCTGATTACCTCTCCCGGGCTGAGAGTGCTGCGCTTGACGTTGCGGACGCGTCGGCGTCGAAACCTCCCCGGATACCCGGTCAGCCGTCTCGGCACCTGCACCGGCACCGCCGGGCGGGTTCGACGTGAGCTCACCGGACCGTGGCTCACCCGGGCCACCGGACGCGCCGCCCTGAGCCGGCGGCCGGCTGCCCCGACCGAAGCTGCCCGCCAGGACCGCCGCCGCGCCCTCCACGACCGCGTCCCCGCCCTCCGCCGGGCCTTCGGGAATGTTCCCGTTGACGGGCGCCGAGTGCTGAGACGGCACGTCCTTGATGCTCTCGCCCGGCTCATGAGCCTGCCCGCCCCCACTGCCGTTCACTTCGGCGTGGTCCGGCGTCGCGTCCGCCGAGCGCGGCTTGATCGTTCGGGCTCTCGAGGTGCGACCTCGCGTCGGCTTGGACGCGGAGACGCCCGTAGCGTCAGCTGCCTCGCCCTTGTCGGCGGCGGCGCCGTTGGACAACGGCGGCTGCAGCGATGCCGCGCCACTCGCATGCAAGGGCGAAGTGCCCTCGACCTCGACGCCGGCGGCACGCAGGATCTGGTTCACCAGATCCGCCTTGCGCAAACGCGCCACGGGCTCGAGGGACATGGCGGTCGCAATTGCCCGAAGCTCGTCGCTCGCTTTGCGCTCGAGGATCGAACGTTCGAGCTGTTCTTCGCTCATCAGCTTCCTCTCTGGATCTCTGTTGCTTGAGGTGCTTGTTCGAAGGCCGGTACCCGGACCTTCCGGGATCCCGCGATGTCGCTGCTCCCCGTTTTTTTCACGACATACCCTCCCGGGCGGTGACCCGGACCGGTCGGGTCATGCAATCGACCCGAGCCTGCCATTCGTCGTTGGGAGTTCCCGAACAGAACAAGTCATCGACTTTGCCGGATCGCACAGCCCAATCAGTGGGTGCCCACGGTGGCTAGTGCGGCTGCACGGGAGGAAACGCCAGTATAGGCAACAACAGGGAAAGGGCCTCTGCGATTCCCGCCGCCCCCTTCGGGTCGCCCGCCCCAGAGGGCGAGCTGGCGTCCGCAATGACGAACCAGGGCAACCGCATACTAGCGAGGTGTTCGCCCCTCGGCAAACACCGGTGGTGGGCCGCGGCCGTCAGCCGGCTGCTCGGGGCTTCGCGGCGGCACATGCGAAGGCGCGCACAGGGGTGCGCGACATAGCAGGAGGTGACGAGATTGTCCTGTGAGGAGGCGCCTATCTCCACGACGGTCGTACCGAGCCGCCCCGCTCCAGACTCGTCGGCCCGTGCCGACTGCACGACGACCGTTCCCGCCCCAGGGAGGTTCTCCCCGTCGCGCCCCGGCAACGCGGACGTGCCACCGCGATCCCTTTTCGACCTCGACTGAGACCAACAGGCCGATGCCGGACACGAGACGTCGACGACTCGCCCGTAGGAGGGCGCGTTCCCGCCGTCGGCGATCGTCCACTGGCGCAAGGCAGCCCAAGCGGACCTGCTCGCGCACCCAACGCAGGGAGAGATTCGAACGCTGAGAGCGATATTCGCCCTCGATTTCACCCTGTTTGACCACTCTTTGCGGTCAACGCGCGGGGATCGAGACCTGCCCGGTCAGAGCCCGAGCGCCACCAGGACGGACCTGAGGTCGGCGTCGACCACGGCGGGAACCGACACCTGGCTGATCGCCAGGTCCGGGTCCTTCAGCCCGTGGCCGGTCAGCACGCACACGACTGTGGCGCCTTTCGGCACCGGCGTCTTCAGCAGGCCCGCGACAGAAGCTGCCGAGGCAGCTTCGCAGAAGACAGACTCCTCGGTGGCGAGGAACCGGTACGCGTCCAGGATCTCCGCGTCGGTCACGGCGTAGATGCCACCACCGGACTCCGACGCCGCCGCTGTCGCCCCGTACCAGGAAGCCGGGTTCCCGATCCTGATCGCCGTCGCCACCGTCTCGGGCTCGGCGATCGGATGACCGGCAACGATCGGAGCGGCCCCGGCGGCCTGGAATCCGAACATTCTCGGCAGCCTCGTTGCGCGTCCGGCGTTGCGGTACTCGCAATAGCCACGCCAGTAGGCGGTGATGTTGCCGGCGTTGCCTACCGGGATGCAGTGGACCTCAGGGGCATCGCCGAGACGGTCCACGATCTCGAAGGCGCCCGTCTTCTGTCCGTCGATGCGGAACGGGTTCACCGAGTTCACGACCACGACCGGCGCGCGGCCGGGCAGCTCTCTCACGACCTCGAGCGCGACATCGAAGTTGCCCCGCACCTGGAGGACCCGGGCGCCGTGCACGAGCGCCTGGGCGAGCTTGCCGAGGGCGATGTGGCCCTCGGGGATGAGCACCGAACAGGTCATCCCGGCCCGCGCCGCGTAGGCCGCCGCGGACGCGGAGGTGTTGCCGGTCGAGGCGCAGACGACGGCCTTCACGCCCTCCTCGGCGGCTTTCGATATGGCCATCGTCATGCCCCGGTCCTTGAACGAGCCGGTGGGGTTCGCTCCCTCGAGCTTGAGCAGCACATTGGCACCGACGCGATCGGACAGCCGCGGGGCCGCGAGCAGGGGTGTGCCGCCCTCCAGCAGCGTCACCACGGGTGTCGACTCCGAGACCGGGAGAAAATCCCGGTACTCCTCGATCACTCCCCGCCAGGCAGTCATCCCGGTCAGCGTTCCGGCCCGATCAGCCGCAACAGGACCCCGACTCGAGCGACGACGTCCAGTTGCGCCATTGCCGCGAGCGTTGCCTGTACATCTGCCTCACGGGCGGTATGGGTGATGAACACCAGGCGCGCACCGTCACCGAGCCCGATCTGTTCCATGGACCGGATCGAGACATGGTGCTCGCCGAACACGTGGGCGACAGTCGCCAGCACACCGGGCTGGTCCTTCACGTCCAAGGTCAGGTAGTACTGGGTCCGGAGCCCGGAGATCGGGCGGACCTCGACCCGCTCGCGTCGGACCGCACGACCTCTCGTCTCCTCGCGACGATGGTGCGCGGCCGCCACCACGTCACCGAGCACGGCGCTGGCCGTGGCCATCCCGCCGGCGCCGCGGCCGTAGACCATCAGCTCCCCGGCGGTCTCGCCTTCCACGAAGACGGCGTTGAACGCCCCCCGCACGCTCGCCAGAGGATGCTCACGGGGAACCATGGCCGGGTGGACACGAACAGCGACTGCGGGCGTGGGCCCGTCGTTCACACGCTCGGCGACGGCCAACAGCTTGATCACGTAGCCGAGTTTCTGAGCGAAGGCGATGTCGGACGCGCCGATGGCGGTGATGCCCTCGGTGTGGACGTCGCTCGCGACCACGTCCGCGTCGAAGGCTATGCCGGCCAGGATGGCCGCCTTGGACCGGGCGTCCAAGCCCTCGACGTCAGCTGTCGGATCAGGCTCGGCGTAACCCAGTTCCTGTGCCTGCGCGAGGGCCACGGCGTAGTCACACCCCTCCTCGCTCATCGACGTGAGCATGTAGTTCGTGGTGCCGTTCACGATTCCCATCGACGCGGACGATCCGCTCCCCAGCCAGAGAGTCGTTGAGGAGCCGGACAAGAGGGATGGCACCGGCCACCGAGGCCTCGTAGAACAGGTCCACTCCCCCTCTTTCGGCCGCGGACAGGAGCTCGGCCCCGACACTCGCGAGGAGCTCCTTGTTGGCCGTGACGACGGGCTTGCCCGCCTGAAGAGCCGTGAGGATCAAGCTGCGCGCAGGCTCGATGCCGCCTATGAGCTCGACGATGATGTCAATTGACGGGTCCTCCACGATCGAGGCGGCATCGCCGGAAAGCCGCGCACCGGCCTCCGCGAGGACTGAGTCAGGCCTCTTCTTCGCGACGTCACGGACGGCGATGCGCGTCACTCGCAGCTCGTGGCCTATGCGGAGTTTGATCGCCTCGGATTGGGAGTCGATGAGCCGGGTGAAGGCGGCACCGACGTTGCCGTAACCAAGCAGCCCGACGTGCACGACGTCGACGCCGCGCTTCTCTCTCGATTGAGGCTCGTCCACGTGCACAACGTACAAGACGGGCGGGCTCAGGCCTCACAGGCCAGCAGGTCGGCCACTGTTTCGCGCCGGACGACGACCCTGTAGTGGCCCTCCCGCACGAACACGACGGGGGGGCGCAGCACGCGGTTGTAGTTGGAGGACATGGAAAACCCGTACGCGCCGGTGACCGGGGTGGCCAGCACGTCACCGACGACGAGGTCGGAAGGAAGCCTGGCGTCGTCGACTACGACGTCGCCGGACTCGCAGTGCTTGCCCACCACCCGGGCGGCAAGTGGCCGAGGTGCCAGCGGCGCACGTGGCAGGAACGCCTCATAGCCACTGCCATACAGCACCGGCCGCGGGTTGTCGGACATGCCACCGTCGACGGCGACGTAACAGCGCAAGCCGGGCAGCTGCTTGATGGTGCCCACCCGATACAGCGTCACCGCGGCGCCGGCGACTATGGCGCGTCCCGGCTCGGCCGTGAGGCGCACAGCCGAGGGAAGTCCTGCCTCCTCGGCCGCCGCCTGCACGGCGTGCGCCCACTCGGTGATGGAAGGAGCCACCTCCCCTTCGACGTAGGCGACGCCGAGACCGCCGCCGATGCAGCACTCGGAGAACCGGTACTCCACAACGACTGGCACGAGAGCGGCGATCTCCTCTACGAAGGCGGAGACCTCGAAGATCTGGCTGCCTATGTGCCGCGTGGACGCCGACGAGTTCGAAGCCCGGCAATGCCCTGAGCGCGTCGATCGCTTCTTGCGCCGCCCCCGAGGCCAGTGAGAAACCGAACTTCGTGTCCTCCTGCCCGGTCTTCACGTACTCGTGGGTGTGCGCTTCGATGCCGGGCGTGACGCGGAGCAGAAGGCGGGCGCGACGGCCACCTGCGAGGCCCGCCGCCCCCAGGGCGCGCAGCCGGTCGATCTCGTCGAACGAGTCGACGACGATCCGAGACACGCCGGTACGCAGAGCGGTCGTCAGCTCCTCTGCGGACTTGTTGTTGCCATGGCACACAAGGTGGTCGCCTCTGGCCCCACCGGCGAGCCGCGACCGCCATCTCCCCGCCGGTCGAGACGTCGAGAGCCATCTGCTCCTCGATGACGAGGTCGGCCATCGCCTTGCACAAGAAGGCCTTGGTCGCGTAGGCGGCGCCGCCCCCGAAACCCGCGACAGCCTCGCGGCAGCGAAGGCGCATGTGGTCCTCGTCGTAGACGAACACCGGTGTCCCGATCTCCTCGGCGAGCTGCAGGAGATCGACACCGCCGACGCTCAGGTGACCGTCCGCGTTGACAGCTGACGTGTCAGGAAGCAGGTCCCACAGGATCGGTCCCTCGGACGGCGGCGGTGGCACCTCCGGCTCAGACGCTCCGGAGCGTGACACGGCGCCGGTCACATCGCCTCGAGGGCGCGCACCCCAAGCAGGTTGAGCGCGATCGCGAGACCTATCCGGACTCCTTCGACGAGCCACAACCGGGCCTGGGTGAGCTCGAGCGGGACCTCGTCGGAAAGGACGCGGCAGTCGTGGTAGAAGCCGTGGAACTCGCCGGCGAGCAGGCGGACCCAGTTCGTCACCTTGTGCGGCGCGCGTTCCCTGGCCGCTTCGCCGACGACGTGGGGCAGGTCGACCAAGCAGCGGATCAGCTCCAGTTCCCGGTCGTGAACCAGCAGCGCCAGATTGGCCTGCGAGATCGGTACGCGCTCGATGCCGCGCTCGGCCCGCTTGCGGTCGATGGCGGCGATCCGTGCGTGCGCGTACTGCACGTAAAAGACAGGGTTCTCCATCGACTGGCGCTTCATCAGGTCGAGGTCGAGAGTCGTCGCCTGGTCGATCGAGTTGAGGAGCGACAGCAGCCGGGTCGCGTCGGCCCCCATCTCGTCGATGATCGAGTCGAGCTTGATGAAGTTCCCGGCGCGCTTGGACATGCGGGCGCCGACCAAGTTGACGAGCTGTCCGAGCCGTATCTCCAGCCTGTCGCTCCCAACCCCGAGGGCCGCGACACCTGCCTTCAGGCTGGCGACCTGGCCGTGATGGTCAGCGCCGAAGATGTCGATCACCCGATCGAACTTGCGGACGAGGAACTTGTCACGGTGATAGGCGAGATCACCTGCAAGGTAGGTGAGATCCCCGTTGCTCCTGATCAGAACCCGGTCCCGGGTGTCACCGGCCTCGGTGGACCGTAGCCAGATCGCTCCGTCCTGCTCGTACACGAGCCCCCGCGCACGGAATACCTCGATCGTCTCGGCCACTTGGCCGCTCTCCTCGATGGAAGCCTGCGAGTACCACTCGTCAAAACGGATGTCGAGCCGGTTGAGGGTCGCTCGTATGTTCGTGAGGATCGCCTCGCTCGCGAACCGGCCGGCCTCGACGACGTCCTCGGGCCCCTCGTATTCCTGGGCGAGTTGGGAGACGTACTCGCCCTGGTAGCCCTCCTCCGGGACGACGTCGCCGCGGCGCCGCGCGAGCAGGCTCTCGCCGAGGAGGCGGATCTGACCCCCCGTGTCGTTCACGTAGTACTCCCGCCTCACGTCCCAGCCACAACGGCTCATCACACGCCCGAGGGCGTCGCCGTACGAACCGAGCCAGCCGTTGCCCACGTGCAGCGGGCCCGTTGGGTTCGCGGACACGAACTCGATCTGCACCCGCTCGCCCCCTCCGAGATCGGAAGTCGCGTAGTTCTCCGTGCCGGCTTCGAGGACGTCGGTCAGGGCGCGGTGCAACCACGAATCGGCAAGTCTGAAATTCACGAACCCGGGCCCCGCCACCTCGACCGCGACCAGGTCGTCGATCGAGGCGGCTTGAAGCGTGGCAGCGAGGTCGTTGGCGATGTCACGAGGCGCTCGACCAGCCGATTTCGCCACCACCAGCGCGACATTCGTGGACCAGTCACCGTGCTCGAGACGCGCCGGACGCACGAGCTGGACCTGGAGGGGATCGATTGGGATGTCCAAGCTCGCGAAAGCCGCGACGATCCCCTCGGCCAGACGTCGTTCCGTGCTCATTGGAGTCTGAGGATGGCCGAAGTCCCGCTAGCATGCAATACGCGGTCAAGTGAGCCCTCGTAGCTCAGGGGATAGAGCATCGGCCTCCGGAGCCGGGTGCGCAGGTTCGAATCCTGCCGAGGGCGCCGATCCTGGTTGTACCCGCACCCCTCCGATCCGAGGAGAACAACCGCGTCGGACGATGCCGTCGGGCGATGCCCGCAGTGATCAATCGTCTTGCCTTCGAGTCTCTCCAGTGTGTCCCACCTACGAGCGGCCGCCGGCGATCTTCCGGCTGCGCTGTTCGACACCTGGTTGGCCATAGGGGTAGTCGACGGGACCAGGGTCGCTGGCCGCGTCGAGCTGTTCGGCCTCCGCCGGTGAGAGGTGGAGGCCCGCCGCACCGAGATTGTCCTCGAGCTGCTCGAGCGTGCGCGCCCCGAGGATCACCGAGGTGACGGTGGGGCGGTCGATCAGCCATGCCAGCGCCACTTGGGCCATGGAGGAGCCCCGGCCCCCTGCAATCTCCTGCACGGCGGCGATCACGTCCCAGGTGCGCTCCGCCCGGCTCCTGCGGTCGTAAGCCTCGACGCCCCTGTTGGGATTCTCACCCAACCTCGTGGCACCCGTCGGGCGTTCGTCCCTTCGGTACTTGCCGGTGAGCCAGCCACCGCCGAGAGGTGACCACGGCAGCAGTCCAAGGCCCTCGGCGCCGCAGGCGGGGATGATCTCCCATTCGATCTCTCGCACCAAGAGGTTGTATTGCGGCTGCAGCGTGACCGGTCTCGACAGGCCCCTGGCGTCTGCCACGTCAACGGCCTTCTGCAACTGCCAGGCGGTGAAATTGGACAGGCCGACATAATGGATCTTGCCGGCGCGTATCGCGTCGTCGAGGAACCGCAGGGTCTCCTCGATCGGCGTGTGGGGATCATGGGCATGGACCTGGTAGAGGTCGATCGTCTCGCATCTCAAGCGACGGAGCGAGTCCTCGAGCGCGCACGCGAGGTGTCGGCGCGACAGTCCGAGGTCGTTCGGCCCGACTCCCATGGGGAACCGCCCCTTGGTGGCGAGCACGACCTGGCGACGGCAGTCTGGCGACCGGGCGGCAAACCAGCGCCCGATGATCTCCTCTGACACCCCGGCGCTGTACACGTCGGCGGTATCGACCAAAGTGCCCCCGACTGCAACGAACCGGTCGAGCTGGGCCCAGGCGGTCGCTTCGTCGGTCTCACTACCAAAGGTCATCGTCCCGAACGCCAACGTCGATACGGCGCAGCCACTGCGACCGAGCGTGCGGTACTCCATCTTTGACAGGTCCTTTCCTGACGCGACAGCGGGTTGCAAAGAGACAAGCGTCGCACGACCCAGGGTTCCCGACCGGCCGGGGTCGGTTCCGCCAGCACTACGCAGACAAGGCGACCGCGCCCCCGGCTGTCGCAGGGCCGGCGTCCGGCCCTCAGGCCCAGATGGCGGCCCCGTTCTCGTAGTCGAAGAAGTTGAGCCGCTCGGTGTCGACGGCGAAGGTGGCCCGCGAGCCCGCCTTGAGCTCGCTGCGGGGCGATACCCGGGCCACGCCGGCTGCCTTCACCCCTCCGGTCTGCAGGGTCTGGAGGCCTTCGAGCTCACGGGTCTCGGCGGCGGCCTGGGCGTCTTCCGAGCGGACGCGGCGTGGCCTCGATGAGGAAGTGCACCTGCAACTCGTTGCCGAGGGCCTCTATGAGCTCCACGTCGGCTCCCAGGGTGGTGCCCGGTGCTGTCGCCGGTGCCAAAGCGGCGTCTGTCAGGTGCTCGGGGCGGATGCCGAGGACCACCTTGCGGTCCTTGTAGCCGCGAAGCGCCGGGCGGGCCTCAAAGAGGGCGTCCGACAAGTTGAGCGACTGCGACCCCACCTTGACTGCGGTGGCGTCCGAGGAGATGACGGCCTCGTACAGGTTCATGGCGGGAGAGCCGATGAACGCCGCCACGAACAAGTTGTCCGGGTGCTCGTAGAGAGCCTGGGGCGAGTCGCACTGCTGGAGCCGACCCATGTGCAAAACGGCCACCCGGTCGCCCATGGTCATGGCCTCGGTCTGGTCGTGGGTGACATAGAGCGTCGCCACGCCCACGCGCCTTTGGATGCGGGAGATCTCGGCGCGCATCTGCACGCGCAGCTTGGCGTCCAGGTTGGATAAGGGCTCGTCCATCAAGAACACCGAGGGCTCGCGCACGATGGCGCGCCCCATGGCGACGCGCTGGCGCTGGCCACCCGACAGCTGTCCGGGCTTTGAGTTCAGGTACTCGGTGAGGCCGAGGAGCTGGGCGGCCTCGCGGACCTTGGCGTTGATCTCGGCCTTGGGGAACTTTCTCAGCTTGAGGGCGAAACCGATGTTCTGCGCCACTGTCATGTGCGGGTACAGGGCATAGTTCTGGAACACCATGGCGACGTTGCGGTCTTTGGGGGGCAGGTCGTTGACCTGCTTGCCGCCCATGCGCAGTGTCCCCGAGGTGATGTCCTCCAGGCCCGCCACCATGCGCAGAGCCGTCGTCTTGCCCGAGCCCGACGGACCCACCAGCACCATCAGCTCGCCCTCGGCGACATCCAAGTCCAGATCCGACACTGCGGGCAGGCCGTTGGGATAGACCTTGCTCACCTTCTCCAGGTTCACAGTCGCCATGGCGTCTCCTTGATGGCCATCAAACCAATTCCGGCGAAAGGCCGTTTTCGCCTAGCGTGATACTAGTAGCTGCCCTTTCGTGTCAAACTGCGGTTTGGTCGCCACCGCCCGGCTCGCCTCGCGAATCGTCTGCAAGCCTTGAACAGCCGGCGATCAAGCTCGTGTTCCTTTGCCCGACACAGCTGGTATCGGCCCGGTTCAGTCCGTGAGAAACCCCTCATCGCCGCTCTCCGCCAGGAGAGCGATGATCTGACCCATGTCGACCAGTCCCGGACGAGCTTCAATCGGTTCCACGACGTTCCCGCATTGGCCGATCACCCTGATGGGTCACGCTGGCCAGCACCGCCGCCTCTCCGACGGGAGCGATCTTCACGTCTCTCCAACTGACAAAGCGGAGGTTGTGGCCGGCTCACCGGGTGGTGTCGGGACAACGGGCGTGCCGGACACGCCAGCCAGCAACATGCCGATCTCCTCGCGGGTGTTGACCCGTGGGTCGGCCGAGCCGATGATCTTTCCTTCGTACATCACAAGGACGCGGTCGCAGATGGTCATGATCTCGTCCAGGTCCTCGGACACGATCAGGACCGCGGTGCCGTTGTCGCGCTGAGCGACGAGGCGTTCGTGGATGTAGCGGGTCGCTCCGACGTCAATGCCCCGCGTCGGTTGCGCGACCAGGAGCACGCGCGGGCTGCCCGACAATTCGCGGGCCATGATGAGCTTTTGGATGTTCCCGCCGGAGAGGTTCCTGGCCGGTGTGTCAAGCGAGGGAGTCCTGACGTCAAAAGCCGAGATCAGGTCCTGGCAATGGTGGCGGATGGCATGGGTGCGCAGGAACCCGAGGCGGGAAAAGCTCCGGCTCCGGTTGTCAACGAGCAGGAGGTTCTGTGCGACCGTGAACGCGGGCACCAGACCGTCACGCATGCGTTCTTCCGGAACGTAGGCAAGCCCGGCCGCACGCGCGTGTGCCGGAGTCGCTCCCGCCAGTTCGGTGCCGTCCAGTCGGACGGAACCGCTCAACGGTGCGCGAAGTCCGGCAATAGCCTCGGCGAGCTCCCGCTGCCCGTTGCCCGAGACCCCGGCGATGCCCATGATCTCGCCGGAGGAAACCTCCAGGGAAAGGCCGCGAACCGCTTCGATGCCGCGGTCGCCCCTGACACGAAGGTCCTTCACCGAAAGCCGTACGTCACTTGCTGTGCCAAGCGGGGGCTGGCTCTCCAGGGCGACGCTGCGGCCGACCATCAGCTCCACCAACCGTGCGCGGGACGCTTCGGCTGCCGGGATGGTGCCAACGTTGCGGCCGCCCCTCAGCACGGTTATGCGGTCCGAGATGTCGAGCACCTCGTGGATCTTGTGCGAGATGAACACAAGTCCCCGGCCCCCTTGCGCCATCTGCCGCAAGACGATGAACAGCTCGTCCACCTCACGCGGGGTCAAGACCGCCGTCGGTTCGTCGAGGACCAGCAGCGAGACGTTGCGGTAGAGCGCCTTGATGATCTCCACGCGCTGGCGCTCACCCACGGAGAGCTGCCAGATGATGGCCTGGGGGTCGACATGGAGCCCGTAGGTTTCGGCGAGCTCGCGGATCCTCGCCGCCACTCGGCCGAGGTCGGTCAGCGGGCCTCGCGTCGACTTCTCGCCCAGGGCGACGTTCTCCGCCACGGTCAAGGTGTCCACGAGCATGAAGTGCTGGTGGATCATGCCTATCCCGCGCTTGATCGCGTCCGCGGGCGAAGTGATCGCCACCCTCGCGCCGTTCATCTGGATCGCACCCTCGTCGGGGCGGTACAAGCCGTAGAGAACGCGGATGAGCGTGCTCTTGCCTGCGCCGTTCTCCCCGAAAAGGGTGTGGATCTCGCCCTGACGGACCTCGAAATCGACGTGATCGTTGGCGACCACCCCGGGGAAGCGCTTGGTGATGCCCGTCATGTGCAGGAGCGGAACTAACTCCTGCACTGGGCTCGCTGCCGGGGTGGTCACCACGGACGTCCTTTCTTGGCTATACTGTCGCGTATTACTGGGGAACAGTGATGTCCCCGTCGGTGATCTCGCCGATCAGCTTCTGGCCTTCGGCCTTGATCGCAGGGGCGAGTTTGTAGCCCGAGTTGAACTGGATCTTCTCGCCGTTGTTGCCGAGCCCGATCACGTACGTCGCGCCGCCGAGTGTGCCACCGCGGATCGCCGTGAACATCTGCTGCAAGATCGGGTCCCAGTTGTAGACCTGCGAGGAAACGACGTTCTTCGGCGCGAGAGTGGACTGGTTCCACTGCGTGCCGAACCATGCGAGATGGTCCGACTTCGCGACACCGATCGCACCGACAACGGACTGGGAGCTGCCGGTGAGCACGTCAGCCTTGTCGCCTTGCACGAAGGTCTTCGCACAAGTTGCCATGAGGCTGTCGTCGCTGAACGAGCCCGTGTAGACCTCGTGTGCGGTCACCTTGAACTTGTTGGCCTTGGCGGCCGCCGCCGCGCCGGCGGCAAAACCGTCGACGTACAGCTTGGCGTCACCGGTCGCGATCGGCCCGCAAATTCCGAGGACCTTGGACTTGCTGAGCAACGCGGCGATGTAACCCTGGACGTAACCACCCTCGTTGGAGGATGCCTCGTAGGCGAAGACGTTCTTCAAGCCGAACGTCGCCCCGGCGGTTCCCCAAGCGAAGGAGACCTTCGGGAACTGGGGAGCCAGCTGCTCGACGGTGGACCCGTACTGGGAGCCGTGAGCGATGATGAGGTTGTAGCCCTCGGAGGCGTACTCGCGGATGATGCTCGCCGCGTCGGACACGACGTACTCGTTCGCCGAGACCGAGATCGTCAGGTTCTCCGACGCCTTCAGACTCTTGAGTGCGCTGTACATCGACTGGGTGAAGGCGAGGTCGTTGGTCGCGCTTGGCGCCACGAGTGCGACCTTAAGTGGCGTGACAGCCGCCACCGAATGCGGGCGTGACGCGGTGGCAGCCGAAGCGCCGCTCGCGTAAGCGGCGGTGCCAAGCGCGATGCCCACCGCGGCGAGCACCAGGGCGCTCCTTCTGGCTAGGTTCATATGCATTGTGCTTTCTCTCCCTTGCTAGTGACTGCTACTTTTTCTCGGTTTCGATTTGCTGGGACTGCCCGGCGCTGCAACTCGACCTGCCTCGTTGCATCACCACCTGCCCCTCGTGAGTCCTCGCGTAACATAATTGTAAACCAAACGCGGCGAGGCTCCCGCTTCATCACCCGCCTCTCTCGTAAGGCCTCCCCAGCGCGGCCGGCTGCCTGAACCGACGCGCGACGGTGAGCAGAGCCAGGATCGTGATCACCGCGGGCGCGGTCGCGGCGAGGTCCGAGGCGCTGAGCGGGATGATCCCGAGCGACTTCCATTCCAGGACCACCGCGATGGCGAGCCCGTACAGCACCGAGCCACCCATGACACCAGTCGGGCGCCAAGCGCCGAAGTAGACGAGAGCGACGGCGATGAAGCCCTCGCTCTGGGTGAGGTTCTCCTGGAAGATGCCGTCGTACATCAACAGGGCGGCCCCGGCCAGGCCGGCCAGGGTGCAGCCGATGAGAACGGTGGACCAGCGGATGCGCGCCACGTTCACGCCCACGCTGTCCGCCGCCGCCGGGTTCTCCCCCGCGGCCCGGATCTTCATGCCGAAGGTCGTCCGGTTGAGAACGAAGGTCACGACCGGCACCAGGAGGAAGGCCGCGTAGACGAGGATCGTCTGTTTGAAGAACATCCCGCCGACCGCGGGTATCCGGTCGAGCAGGGGGATGTTGATCGGGTTCAGCGTGTTGATCGGCAGCGGGGTGCCGACGAGCTTTATGAACATGAGGTCGCTGAAGCCGAGCCCGAACAGGTAGATGCCGATCCCACTTATGCCCTGCTCGGCCTTCAAGGTGACGCTGATGAACGCGGTTATGACACCCATCACCGCCCCGGTTGCCATCCCGACGAGGACAGCGAAGAACAGGTTGTTGGTCTTGAGCGCGGTGTAGTAGGTGGAGAATGCCGACAGGAGCATGATCCCGTCGACGCCGAGGTTGATCACGCCGCTGCGTTGTCCCATGGTCTCGCCGAGCGCGGCGAGGAGGAATGGTGCAGCCACTCCGAGGGCCGAGGCGACCGTAGCCGTGAGGATGGCGTAGGTGAAGAACTGGCTCACGGGTCACTCCGCGCGTCGGCGCTGACCAGTGGCGCCAGAGGCTCGTCGGACGGGGCGGAGCGCGCCTTGGAGCGTGGTGGCGCAGTCGACGTGGCGCGGCTGCGCCTGCGCATGTACTCGAGCGACACGACGAAAACCACGACGAGCCCCTCGAGGGCGGTCACCATGTCGGCGGGCACGCCCGTTGCGACCTGCAGGGCGTCACCGCCCACCAAAAGGCCGCCGAACAGGAACGCCGAGATGATCGTCCACAACGGATTGAGCGCTCCGAACAGCGCCACAACGATGCCGTTGAACCCGTCCGAGCCGGTGAATCCGGTCAGGCTTCCGTCGGTCACCATGCGGTGCGAGATGCTTCCGAAGACGAGGAGCGCCCCGGCGAGGCCGCACATCGCGCCGCTGATGGTCATGGCGAGTGTCATCGTCCGCTTTACCGGCATCCCGGCGTACCTCGAGGCCTCGCGCGACAGCCCGACGGACTGGATGCGGAAGCCGAAGCTCGTGCGGTAGAGGAGGACCCACACGCCTCCCGCCACGATCACCGAGATCAGCACGCCGAGGTGGAGCTGCGTGTTCGGGATGAGGATCGGCAGCCAGGACGTCCGCGGCAGGAGCTTGGTCTCCGGGATCAGGCCGTAGGTGGAGTTCTGCGTCTTGTCGACCATCGGCCCTGCGAGGAGCCAGTTCATGACCTGGACGGCGACGAGGTTGAGCATGATCGTGCTCAGGATCTCGTTGACGTTGAAATACGCCTTGAACGCTCCCGGGATCGCCCCCCAGGCGGCGCCGCCGGCCGCGCCCGCGAGCAGCACGAGCGGTATGAGCTCGATGCTCGGCAGGTTCGGGAGCGCGAGCGCTGTCGCCGAGCTCGCCAGGCCGCCCATCGCCAGCTGGCCCTCGCCACCGATGTTGAACACGTTGGCGCGGAACGCGACGCAGATCCCCACGGCGACGAGCAGAAGGGGGGCGGCCTTTACCGCTGTGGAACCGAGCGCGTAGCTGCCATCGAAGGCCCCGACTATGAGCGTGTTGTAGCCGGTGATGGGGTTGGCACCGAGAGCCAGCATCATGACCGCGCCGAGCAGGAGCGCGACGACCAGCGAGAGCGGCAGGGCGAACCAGCTCAACAGGAACCGCCGCCTGTCCTGCCACGCGCTTGCCGTCGCAACTGAGATGCGGCTCAAGGAAGGCCCCCGCAGGCGCTCCTGATCGGACTGCCGACTGTGTGACGGCCGTCCCTCGGAAGCGACATGACCTCAGCGTACGGATCGGTCACTTTTGCAGCCTAGGCCGAAAGTCCTGTTTTGCGAGAATATTTCGGCCCGATGCCAATTCCCGATATGCCCACGGGATGGGGCCCTTCCGCGCGGGCGCAGGACTTCAGGCGCGTTGTCGCGCAGGCGCCGCGACCCTCCAACAGCTCCGCCCGGCCGCCTTCGCCTCGCACAGCGCCTCGTCAGCACTGCCGAGCAGGGCATCCGAGCTCGTCCCCGGCGGGAAGTCGAGCACGATCCCGATGCTCGCGCCGACCTTCAACGCCGGCGCGTCGCCGATCGAGATCGGTTCCGCGAGTCGCTCGACCACACGGGCGGCGATCGCGATGACCTGTGGCTCGGTGACGTCGCTGGCACAAAGGATGGCGAACTCGTCCCCCCCGATGCGAGCGAGCTCGTCGGTCGGCCGCACGACCGACGACAGCCGACGGGCGATCACGCGCAGCGCCGAGTCGCCTGCAAGGCGACCCAACCGGTCGTTCACGTCCTTGAAGCCGTCGATGTCGATGTAGAGCACGGCCGGCCGGTCCCCGGCCTCGACCCGCGCGTCGAGTGCCTCGAAGTAGCTCCTGCGATTGCCGAGGCCGGTCAGCATGTCCTGAGAGGCCTCCTCCAATGCCCGTTCCCCTACGACGCTGTGCGACATCATGAGCGATGCGAGCATCAGCGCCCGGTCCACCGCCGTGCGCTCGGTGGTCCCCAGTGGCCCGAGATCACGGCTCCACACGACCAGGCAAGCCAATGGGGTGCTCTCACCGCGATTGACGATCGGAAAACACGAGACGGAACGGAATCCCTTTGCGGCGGCTCTGGTGGACTCGGGCAAGCCCGCGAGCTCGGTGTACAAGATGGCCGAGTCGGGACCCATCGTCTGGTCCCAGGGCCCGGCGGCGGGCGGTGCGGGCACCGGTGGGTGTTGCGGGAAGCAGCTGATCCTGCGCCCGTCGGGCGAGGCGACGACGAAATAGGACTCGCCGAGCACCGGTGGCAGCGCCAGGGCGCCGGCCAGGCCGGCAAGGTTGTCCTCGAGGGCCGCACCGGCCTGGGCCGAGGCGAGCACCTGGTCGAAATGGTCGTAGGCGCTCTCTAACAGCAGCAGGACGACGAAACCCGCGAGGGCCGGATCCGCCAGCCGATTGAGTGCCCAGGCCTCGGTAAGGCGCGGCCTCCCGTCGGCATGAACGTACGGCAGCCGCACCGGGCCGGTCAGCTGCTCAGGCGACTTTGCCGCTGACGCCGCCAGCAGCCAGGTCAGAAGGGGCCGGTCCTTCGGCTCGAGATGGCTGCTCAGGTCCGATCCGACGAGCTCGTCCACAGGCTGGCCCGCGAGGTGCTCGAGCTGACCGGAAGCGAAACGCACAATGCCACGAGCGTCCAAGAGCACCAGGACGCCGGGGATCGACGCGAGGAGATGCGCGTGGATCCCGAGTACGTCCGGTCCCGAATCGACCGGGGCGCTCACAACTGCAATCCAACTGCCGAAACGGTCACTGGCTACAGAGTAGACAAGGCTCGATTGCCATACGTGGACGGGGCAACCAGCCGGGGTGAAGGCTGCGTCCCGTCGGTCCAAACCGGACCGGCGGGACTGTCCGCAAGCAGGTCAGGCCTGGCGGACCGCCTCAGCCTCGATCTCGAGCTTGACCTTCGGGGAGACGACGAAACCGCCGGTCTCGAGAGCGGCGTTGAAGCTCACCCCGAACTCGTTGCGATCGATCTCGGCCGAGGCGGTGAAACCGAGGCGCTGGTTGCCCCAGGGGTCCTGGATCACACCTTCGAACTCGACGTCGAGGACGATCGGGCGCGTCACGCCCCGAACCGCCAGGTCACCGTGCACCTTCCAGGCGCCGGTTGGGCTCAGTTCCACCTTCGTGCTGCGGAAGGTGAGCGTCGGGTACTCCGCAACGGCAAGGAAGTCGTTGGTCCGGACGTGGTTGTCACGGCTCACGTCGTTGGTGTTGATGCTCGCCGCCTGGATGATGACCTCGACGGACGACTCGGAGGGGTCGTCGGCCACGACGATCGCGCCCTCGTAGTCGGTGAAGCGGCCGCGGACCTTGGAGACCATGAGGTGCCGGGCGACAAAACCGATCTGGGTGTGCGACTGGTCGAGTACGAACGTGCCCCTGGTCGGCAGCGTGACGCCGTTGACGTGCCTGGTGCTGGGGGTGGTGATCGTGTCGGTCATTTTGAGACTCCTTCTGCGGAGGGGCTTGCGTTATCATTTGCTTGCGCAACTAACTACATACAACTAGTTTCCTCCGCAACTATTCCCGTTGTTCCCGTTAGGATGTCGGCGTGGAGGAAACGCTGATCCCCGGACCGGCGGGCGAGGTCGACCGGATCACTCTCGTCGGGCTCGTCTTCGAGACGGCCGCCGGGTTGCACCGAGTGGTCGACCCACCCCTCGAGCACCAGTGCGAGCTGGCCGGCCAGGAGTTCGAGATCCTGGTCCGACTGACCCGCACACCAGGGCGCCGACTGCGGATGAGCGATCTCGCCGCCCAGACCGACCTGACTCCGAGCGGTCTGACGAGGGCCATAGACCGTTTGTCTTCAGCCGGCCTGGTGAGCCGCGAGGTCTGTCCCGAGGATCGCCGCGGGGCGTTCGCCGCACTGACCGCGGCCGGTGAGGCACGGATGAGCAAGGCCCTTGACCTGCACCGCGCGCAACTCGCCGAGCTCCTCGAAGGCGTCCTCGAACCGGACGAGGAGCTCGCCGTGGTGGCGGCACTGCGCAAGCTCCGCAACCGGGTCAATCCCGGGGCTTCCGTTGTCACTCCCTAGAGTGCAACCTTGGAGGCGGACAAAGAGATGACTCGACAAGACAGTTTCGGCGCCGAGGGCACACTTGAGGTCGGGGATCAGCGCTACCGCATCCACCGCCTGTCGGCACTCGAGGGGGTCGCTGATCTCGGACGGATCCCCTATTCGATCAAGCTCCTCCTTGAGAACATGCTCCGCCACGAAGACGGTGTGAGCGTAAGGGCCGAGGACGTGCAGGCCGTGGCCCGCCACGAGATCGGTGCTCCCGCCCGGGAGATCGCCTTCTCACCGGCACGGATCCTCCTGCAGGACTTCACCGGGGTGCCCTGCATCGTCGACCTTGCCGCCATGCGCGACGCCGTCGAGGCGCTCGGCGGCAGCGCTGGCCGGATCAACCCTCTCATCCCTGTCGACCTCGTGATCGACCACTCCGTCGTCGTCGACACCTACGCCCGCCGCGACGCCCTTCAGCTGAACACCGCGCGCGAGTACGAGCGCAACGCCGAGCGCTACCGGTTCCTGCGCTGGGGCCAACAGGCCTTCTCGAACCTGCGCGTCGTGCCGCCTGGCGCCGGCATCTGCCACCAGATCAACCTGGAATACCTGAGCAGCGTCGTGTTCACCGATGCCGAGGGCGCGGCCTATCCCGACACGGTCGTCGGCGCCGACTCGCACACCCCGATGGTGAACGGCCTTGGCGTGCTCGCCTGGGGAGTCGGGGGCATTGAAGCGGAGGCGGCGATGCTTGGCCAGCCGATCTCGATGCTCGTGCCACCGGTTGTGGGCCTGCGCCTGACCGGTGAGCTCAGGGAAGGCACCACGGCCACCGATCTCGTGCTCACGGTGGCTGAGCTGCTCAGGCAACACAATGTTGTCGGCAAGTTCGTCGAGTGTTACGGCCCGGGTGTGCCAAGGGTGCCCCTTGAGAACCGGGCGAGCATCGGCAACATGTCACCGGAGTACGGCTCGACGGCAACGATCTTTCCCATCGACTCCGAGACGCTCCGCTACCTGAAGCTCACCGGCCGGCCCGACGAACTTTGCGCGCTCGTGGAGGCCTACGCGAAGCGGCAGGGCCTGTGGCACGACGAGACGGCAGAGCCCGCCTACTCAGAGCGGATCGACCTCGATCTGTCGTCCATCGAGCCGAGTCTCGCGGGCCCGTCGCGCCCTCAGGACCGCGTGCCCCTGCGCCGGTCCAAGGCGATGTTCGCGGACGCGCTCTCGCGCTCGCTCCCGGCGCCGGTCGCGGCGTCCCCGAGCGACGGCGCGATCAACAGGGCCGCAAGGTCGCACGTGCAGCTCCCCGACGGGACCGAGTTCGATCTCGAACACGGCCACGTCGTGATCGCTGCGATCACGAGTTGCACGAATACCTCTAACCCCCAGGTGATGATCGCCGCCGGCCTGGTGGCCAAGAAGGCCATCGATCTCGGGCTGAGCTCCAGGCCCTGGGTGAAGACCAGCCTCGCGCCGGGTTCGCGGGTGGTGATGGACTACCTGGAGCGGGCCGGCCTGGTCCCCTACCTCGACAAGCTCGGCTTCGATCTGGTCGGGTTCGGGTGCACCACCTGCATAGGCAACTCGGGCCGGCTGCTCGGGGAGATCTCCGAGGCCATCAACGCCAAAGGCCTGGCGTGCACGGCCGTTCTGTCGGGAAACCGCAACTTCGAAGGGAGAATCCATCCCGAGGTGCGGATGAACTACCTCGCCTCGCCGCCGCTCGTTGTCGCGTACGCGCTGGCCGGAACCATGAACATCGACCTCACGACCGAGACCCTCGGCGTCGCCGACGATGGCCGCCCGGTGCGTCTGGAGGACATCTGGCCCTCGTCGGAGGAGGTCGCGCAGGTGCTCGAGCAGGCCGTGGGCGCGGAGATGTTCCGCCAGGAATACGCCAACATCACGACCGGGGACGAGAACTGGCAGTCGCTCGCGATCCCGACCGGGCGGCGCTACGCCTGGGACGGGCGATCGACCTACGTGCGAAAGCCGCCTTTCCTCGAGGGGATGTCGGCCCAACCGGTGCCGATCACCGACATCACCGGCGCCCGCGTGCTCGCAGTCTTCGGGGACAGCGTCACGACGGACCACATTTCGCCGGCTGGATCGATCAGACCGTCGAGCCCGGCGGGCCTCTGGCTCCAGGGCCACGGAGTGGCCGTCGGCGAGTTCAACTCCTACGGTGCCCGGCGCGGCAACCACGAGGTCATGATCCGGGGCACCTTCGCCAATCCCCGCATCCGCAACCACCTCTTGCCGGGAACCGAGGGTGGGGTGACCGTGCACCTGCCCGACGGAGCACAGACGACGATCTTCGATGCGGCCATGCGCTACCAAGCCGAGGGCGTGCCCCTCGTGGTGATCGCCGGCCGGGAGTACGGCACGGGCTCCTCGCGTGACTGGGCCGCCAAGGGCCCGGCGCTGTTGGGCGTGCGCGCAGTGATCGCCGAGAGCTTCGAGCGGATCCACCGGTCGAACCTGATCGGCATGGGCGTGCTCCCGCTGCAGTTCTCACCGGGCGAGAGCGCGGGTTCACTCGGGCTCAGCGGCCGGGAGTCGATCGAGCTGACCGGGCTCTCGGGCGCCGGCGCCGTCGATCTGGTCGGGCGCGAGGTCACCGTCACGGCCGACGGACGCAGCTTCAAAGTGGTGCTGCGCGTGGACACGCCGGGCGAAGCCGGGTACCTGTGTCACGGCGGCATCCTGCCCTTCGTGGTAAGGGCTCTCGCCAAGGCCTGACCGGACGCTTCAACCGACGGTTATCAGCCGGCCGAGCCCTATCGAACGCATGAGGGCCTCAAGCCAGCTCGTCACGTCGGTCAACTTGTCCGCAAAAAGAAGGGCCCCGAACACTCCCATCACGACAACTGACACGCTCGTGATGAACAGAGAATGCCTGCGAACAAACGAGAAGGTGCCCGACAATCGGCCGAGCGCCAGACCGACGACGAGAAACGGGATCCCCAGACCCAACGAGTAGACACCCAAGAGCGCCGCCCCGCGCCCGGCCGAACCCGACGTCGCTGCGGCCGCGCTCACCGAGGCGAGGATCGGCCCGAGGCAGGGTTGCCAACCGAACCCGAAGGCTGCGCCTGCGATCGGTGCTGCGAACGGCCCGTAGTGCTCCAGTTTCGGATGAAACCTGAACTCCCGGTACCAACCTGGTCGCTTCAGCACAAGCGATCCTGCCAAGAACAACGACATCGCCACGACGAGGGCCCCCGAGATCCGCAACAACAGCTCCTTGTCGCGAAACACGGCGCTGCCGACCGTCGTGGCAGTGACGCCCAGCAACACGAACACGACGGTGAACCCGACCACGAACAGCGCCGTGTCCCTGGCGATCCGCAGGAGATGGTGGCCTGATCCTTGCACCGCATCGCTGAGGTCCAACCCGGTGAGGACCGAGAGATAGCCCGGGACGATTGGCAGCACGCAGGGTGACACGAAGGACGCGACGCCCCCGCCGAACGCCGCGATGTAGCTCACCGTGTTGGTCATCCCGGCCTTGAAGTCTGCCCGAAAGACGCCGCTTCGCGGCACTTCGGGCGAGGGTCCTTGCTTCGCGGGGCCGAAATTGGCATTGTCGGGTGAGATGACGCTGACGGATCGGGAACGCAACGTGCTCGATGTGGAACGCGACTGGTGGCTATTCTCACCGTCGAAACGCCAGGCAATCCAAGAAAGACTGGGGCTCTCGCCGGGCGCGTACTACGGCGCACTGAGACGGTTGGCCGATTCGCCCGAGGCTTTCGCCTATGACCCGCTCGTGGTCCACCGTGTAAAGAGCCGGCTCATCCGCCGTCGCCGGGACCGCTTCGAGGGTGGTCCCCGGCTCGAGGGTAGGCCGCGTTGACAGCCCTTGGGCCCCCGAGGTCGCAAGGCTGACGACCACCGAGTCCTCCGCTCTCGAGCTTCTCGCCGAGGTCCCGGACCGCGTCGGGCTTTGTTGCGACTTCGACGGGACGATCGCCCCGATAGTCCTTGACCTGCAGGCCGCCCGCGCGCTGCCCGGAGCGCTCGGGGCCCTGCACGCCCTGGCCCACAAACTGGCTGTCGTGGCCGCCATCTCCGGCAGACCTGCGGCGTTCCTTGCCGATCGCCTCGAGCTCGCCGCGTTATCGATCGCCGCTTCGGGCTTTTGGCCTCCACGGTCTCGAGGAGTCCTTTGCGGACGGGACGGTCCGGCTCCGCGCCGGGGCCGCGGACTGGCGGCCGGTGATCGGGACCGTTCGCGATCAGCTTCGCCGGAGCTTGCCCACCGGCGTCGAGATCGAGGACAAGAGCTATGGGGTCACCGCCCACTGGCGTTCGCTGATCGCCTCGCAGGCCGAGATCGCGGCGATCAAGGCCCAGGTGACCGACGTGGCGGGAGCCATCGCCACCGAGCACGGGCTGGTCCTGATGCCGGGCAAAGCGAGCGTGGAGTTGGCACTGCCTTTGGGGATCGACAAAGGAACCGTCGTGGCCGAGCTTTGCGGAGGCCAGGAGAGGGCGGCGTTCCTCGGCGACGACACCAGTGACCTGTCCGCCTTCCGTGCCCTCGACGAACTCACGGCGACCCGCGGGACCCGCACGGTGAAGGTCGCTGTGGCCGCGTCCGAGGTGCCCCGCGCCCTTGTCGAGGCCGCCGACCTCGTCCTCGATGGGCCGAGTGCCGCGGTCGGCTTCCTCGAGGCACTGGCCGCGCGGGTGGTCCTCTCCTGACGGCGCGCGCCGCCAAGATGCTCGAGCGGGGGCGAGCTCGCGGACTGTGAGCACCGCGCCAGCCCTAGGTCGACGCTCGGTTCCAGCTGATCGGCTCGCGGGCGTGTGCATCGAGGGCAAGGCGCTCACCGAGACCGACGAGCAACCAGCCGAGCCGGGCGCGAACCGTCGGAAGAGAGCCGAGCCGCCGGGCTCGGGTTGCCGTGGAGATCTCTCGCTGACGCTGCTGCGCGAGTTGCCACAGTAAAGACGGATTTGTCATGCCGGGCACCGTATCCGCTATTGCGGACATTTTCGGACCGCAATCTGGCAATATTCTCTGGTGCCCGACTCCGCCGGCCGCCTTCTCAAGCTCTTAGGGCTCCTGCAACGGCGGACGGCGTGGAGCGGTCCTGACCTGGCGGAACGCCTGGGAGTGGACGCGCGCACCTTGAGACGCGACGTAGACCGGCTCCGGTCGCTCGGCTACCAGATAAGGGGCACACCCGGCGTCGGCGGTGGTTACCGGCTGGGGGGCGGGACAGACGTGCCTCCCTTGCTCTTCGAGGACGACGAGGCCATGGCGGTCGCCGTCGTGCTCGGCGTCTCGGCGACGACTGCGGTTCCCGGCATCGAGCGCGGGTCCCTCGCCGCCCTGGCAAAGCTCGACCGCCTGCTCCCGCCGAGACTGCGGGCACAGCTGACCGCCCTGCGGGCGGCCATCGTGCCGCTGGTGTCACGCACCGAGGTGGTGTCCATGGAATGCCTCGTCCAACTGGCCCAGGCCTGCGACAACCACCAGCGGGTGACGTTTTCCTACGACGCCCAGGACGGTCGCCGAAGCGCGCGTCGGGTCGAGCCGCACCGGCTGGTGGCAACCGACCGGCGTTGGTATCTCGTCGCGCACGACCTCGAGCGGGACGACTGGCGGACCTTTCGCGTGGACAGGATCGCCGGGCTCGAGGTGACCGGGCACACATTCGTCCCCCGTCCCTTGGCCGATGCCGCCCGGATGGTAG
Organism: uncultured Acidimicrobiaceae bacterium; assembly: GCA_963836935.1. Lineage (GTDB taxonomy): Bacteria > Actinomycetota > Acidimicrobiia > Acidimicrobiales > Bog-793 > Fen-455. The sequence continues at coordinate 29,163 of CAWILM010000003.1, read as the reverse complement.
CCGAAGGCCTCACGACCGCCCGCTACGCGCATCAGGCCGTGGTCTCACTCAAGGCGCCGCTCGCGGACGCGGCACGCCTGATCTCCCCCTATACCGGTGTCGTCGCACGAGAGGGCGACCACACCAGACTCCAACTGGGCTTCGACGATCTCGACTGGGTCGCCGGCTACCTGATCGGTCTCGGCCTCGAGTTCGAGGTGATCGAACCGGACGAGTTGCGACGGCACATATCGACTCTCGGCGAACGCCTGCGCCGCGTGCATGCCACGCCGGCCCGCCCGCCAAGACCGAGCCCGTCCCGGCGCTGAGCGCGCGCGAGGGCTCCCGGCCAACCGAGCCGTCGGGCACCGCGCGGCGAGCCACCGTCGCGACCGGCCTCCCCCCGCCGGCCGGTGGGGATCCGGTCAGGCGGGCACGCGGGCCGCACGGCGAACCTCGGCGAGCCAGTGGGCCGGAGGGCGCGATCGGGCCCGGCGTCGCAGCTCGGCAGAGCGAACCCGGCGCTCGGCCTCACTCATGGACAAAGCCGCCGCCATCGCGGCCGCCGTCCCGGTGACGTCGAAGGGGTTGATGCCGATCGCGACGTCCGCAAGCTCCTCGTAGGCACCGGCCTCTCTCGAGAGCACGAGCACGCCGTCACGCTCATTGACGGCTGGACCCTCCATAGCGACGAGGTTGAGCCCGTCCCGGATCGGGTTGACGAGCAACAGGTCGTAACGGCGCAGCGCGGCCACGGTCGCCGCGAAGTCATCCTCCAGGTCGAGGACGGCCGGCGCGTAGCCGGGTTGCGCCCAGCGTTCGTTCACCCGGGCCACGACATGTTCCACCTCGGTCCGGTAGGCGAGGTACTCCGGCAGGGACTCGCGAGACGCGTAGACGCGCGCGAGGAAGACCAGGCGCCCCCGCAGCTGCGGGGAGGCCTCGAGCAGCTCGTCGAAGGCGAGGAAACCGCGTATCAGGTTCTTCGAGAGCTCGACGCGATCGCTGCGCAACAAAAGCGTGCGGCCGTCAAGGTGACCTTCGAGGCGATCGAGACGTGATCGGCAGGCCGCGGAGGCGGCCGCGTCGTCAAGCCTCCCTGGATCTGCGCCGAGCGGGGCCACAAAGGTCGCGGGCGGCCGGACGCCGGCGGCCGACGCACACCTCAAAAAGGCGTCCCGCCATCTCGCGGTGTGGAACCCACAGGCGCCGAAGCAGGACATGGACTCCATCAGCCCGAGCCGGGGCCCGTCCGGCAACATGGCGAGGTCCTCCGGAGGACAGAACGAGGTGTGGGAGAAGAACGCCGTGCGAAGATCGGGCCGGCGCTTGGCCAGGTAGCGCCCGACCAGCGCCAGGTGATAGTCGTTCACGACCACCGTCGCGCCGGGGGCGGCCTCCTCCGCGATCGTCTCCGCGAAGGATTCGTTGAACACGCAGTACCCTTTCCAGGCCTCGTGCCAGACCCTGTCGAAACGCGGGCGTCGCGCGTGATCGAACAGGCCGTGATGCAAGAACCACAAAGTGCCGTTGGCGATCACGTCGTAGGCCGCCCGCCCGATCTCGGCCGTGACCTCGACCATGCGCAGCTGCAACGAGTCCTGTCCGGTCGAAAGGGCGCCCTCCGAGGCATGGGACCGGTCGGCGGGAGTGAGGGCGGCGGCGACCCAGAGAGCCCCGCTGCCGGACGTTCTCGATTCCTCGGCCAGGGCGCCGCTCAAGCTGGGTGCCATGCCGCCCGCCGCCGGGCGGAACTCGAGGTCTGTCCCGGGACCGCTCACGAGCGTGAAGGGTCCCCTGTTCGAGACGACGACGAGGCCGAACCCGCTCACGCGAGCTGTACCCCCGCCCGTCGCAGGGCGATGTCCAGCACGTCACGAGCCTCGGGTGCGAGCTCGTGGAGGGCGCGGTTACGGTGCGCCCGGACGTCGAGGTCGACCTGGGCGATGGACGTCACACCGAAGCGGCGGGAGATGTCGATCAGCATCCCGAGCTCGACTCCGTAGCCGTCGGCGAGCTCGACGTGCGAAAGGGCCTCGCGGCGGACGGCGACCTCCCCGCGAGCGGCTGGACCACGCCCGCGAGCTCGGGGAACAGCAAGGACAGGAGCGGCCGTGCCACCAGCTCGGTGACGCGGCCGCCACCGGTCGAGCTGTCGCCGAACGGCCGGCGGTAGCACGCTTTGACCAGCATCGTCCCCGGGGAGGCGAGCACCGGGCCCAGCAGGCCGGTGACGAAGTGCGCCCCGAAGTTCTCAACGTCTCCGTCGAGGAAGACGACGATATCGCCATCGCTGGCGGAAAGCGCCTGGCGCATGGCCTCGCCCTTGCCGAGGACGGAGGCCGTCGCTCCGCCGGTCTTCGGCACCGACACGAGGCGCGCGCCTGCGGCGAGCGCGGCGAGCGCGGTCCCGTCGTCGGACCGATCGTCGACCACGAGGAGCTCGTCGACGAGCCCGGCACCCTCGACGAGATCGCGATGCACGGTCCCGACGATGGCACCGACGGTCGCCTCCTCGTCGTGAGCCGGAATGCAGACCGAGATCCGCCTGTCCTGCTTCATCGCCTTCAAGTCCTCGAGCGGGAAGTCCCCGTAGTGGTAGGAAGCGATCGGCGTCGTGACGTCGGATGCGGCGGCCATGGTCGACAGCCAGGTTACGGCCTGCGATGCGGCCGACCCACCTCATCGTGGTCGCAAAGCCGGGCCGGGGTTTTGACGCAGCGCCGGCCCGTCGTCCACACTTGAAGGCCAATCATCAAGAGCGGCCGAGGGATCGGGCCTTACGAAAGCCGCGACAACCAGTGCGAGCCTGCTTGGCCGTGCCAGGTGCCAATGCCCGAACGATGAGGAGGATCCCTTGGGTCATGTCGTCGGGCTTCGCTGTCGGGAGTGCGCCCACATGTACGCGGCCGCCGCCATCCACGTGTGCGAGTTCTGCTTCGGGCCCCTCGAGGTCGCCTACGACCGCGACGCCCAACGGGGAGCAGTCGCACGAGACACGATCACGGCCGGGCCACCCAGCATGTGGCGGTACGCCGAGTCCTGCCCGTCTCGGCCGAGTCGCCCGTGGACCTCGGGACAGGGTTCACGCCCCTCGTCCTCGCAAACCGCCTGGCCGCCGAGATCGGGCTCGGGGAGGTCTGGGTGAAGGACGACACCCGCAACCCCACGGGCTCGTTCAAGGACCGGGTGGTCGGCGTGGCGCTCACCAAGGCCCGCGAGCTCGGGTTCGAGATCGCCGCGTGTGCTTCGACGGGCAATCTCGCGAATTCGGTCGCCGCCCACGCCGCCCGGGCCGGCATGGAGTCGTTCGTGTTCGTGCCGCACGATCTCGAGGCCGTGAAGCTCATCACGACGGCAGTCTTCGGCGGGCACCTCGTGGCCGTCGACGGCAGCTACGACGACGTGAACCGTCTTTGCGCGGAGCTGGCGAGCGAGTTCGCCTCCTGGGCGTTTCGTCAACGTCAACATCCGGCCCTACTACTCCGAAGGTTCCAAGACGCTCGCGTTCGAGGTCGCCGAACAGCTCGGCTGGCAGCTCCCCGACCATGTCGTGGTCCCGATCGCCTCGGGGAGCCAGCTCACCAAGATCGACAAGGGGTTCCGTGAGCTCGCCGAGCTCGGCCTCGTCGAGGCTGCGCGCGAGGTCCGGATCTCCGGTGCTCAGGCGCAGGGCTGCTCGCCTGTGGCGACCGCGTTCGCCGCCGGCGCCGACCATGTGCGGCCCGTCAAGCCCGCGACGATCGCCAAGTCGCTGGCCATCGGGAACCCCGCGGACGGCTGGTATGCCCTCGAAGTCGTTCGCCGCACAGGAGGTGCGGTGGCGGCAGTCACCGACGGGGAGATCATCGAAGGAATCCGCCTGCTGGCGCGCACCGAGGGCATCTTCGCCGAGACGGCGGGGGGCGTCACGGTGGCGACGCTCGTCAAGCTGGCCGCGGCCGGTATTGTCCGACCCGATGAGCGTGTCGTCATCTACATCACGGGCAACGGTCTCAAGACCGTGGAAGCCCTCGCCGGCGCGGTCGGGCCGTCGGCAACAATCCCGCCGACACTCCAGGCCGTCGCCGAGTTGCTGGACCCCGACGGCAAGCTGAGGGCGGCGAGACGATGAGCGTGACAGTCCGTATCCCTACCCAGCTTCGTCCCTTGACCGCGGGCGCGGGCGAGGTCCAGGTGGAAGCCCTGACCGTCCGCGCAGCGATCGCGGCGCTCGAACGCGACCATCCGGGGTTGCGGGCGCGTCTGCTCGACGAGCAGGGCACGCTGCGGCGTTTTGTGAACCTGTTCGTCGCGGACGAGGATGTCCGCTTCCTGCAGGGCCTCGACACCGTTCTTCCGCCCGGCACGACCCTGTCGATCATCCCGGCCGTCGCCGGCGGCTGAGGACCGGGTACGAACCCCGGCTGAGCCCGGCGCGCGAAGCGGCGCCGATCGTTGTGGCGCCCGGAAGGTCCCGGACGGCCGTCGGGCCGGAGGCGTCTTCGAGCTGGGTATTTAGGGGCGCAGTTGCGCGAGAGCGCCCGGCGTGGTTTGCTATTAGCACTCGCACCATGAGAGTGCTAACGGTTACGGATCCGTGCAGCCCAAGGAGGACATCCCCAAAATGCCGAAGTTGATCGCCTTCGACGAGCAGGCCCGCCGGGCCCTCGAGAATGGCATGAACCAGCTCGTAGACGCCGTGAAGGTCACGCTTGGCCCAAAGGGTCGCAATGTCGTGCTGGAGAAGAAGTGGGGCGCTCCGACCATCACGAACGACGGCGTCTCCATCGCCAAGGAGATCGAGCTCGAAGACCCGTGGGAGAAGGTCGGAGCAGATCTCGTGAAGGAAGTCGCGAAGAAGACCGACGACGTCGCGGGAGACGGGACGACCACCGCGACCGTTCTCGCGGGCGCCATGGTCCGTGAAGGCCTGCGCAACGTGGCGGCGGGCGCGAACCCGATGTCGCTCAAGCGCGGCATCGAGGTCGGTGTCGAGACAGCCGTCGGCCGCCTGAAGCAACTTTCTAAGGAGATCGACTCCAAGGACCAGGTCGCCCAGGTGGCATCGATCTCCTCCGCCGACGACGAGATCGGCGCGATGATTGCCGAGGCCATCGACAAGGTCGGCAAGGACGGCGTCATCACCGTTGAGGAGTCACAGACCTTCGGTATGGAGATGGAGCTGGTCGAAGGCATGCGCTTCGACAAGGGTTACATCTCGCCCTACTTCGTCACCGACCCCGACCGTATGGAGGCCGTTCTCGAGGACCCGTACATCCTCCTCGTGGGCTCGAAGGTCTCGGCGGTCCGCGATCTGCTCCCGGTGCTCGAGAAGGTCATGCAGACGGGCAAGCCGCTCATGGTCCTGGCCGAGGACGTCGAAGGGGAGGCGCTTGCGACACTTGTCGTGAACAAGATCCGCGGCACCTTCCGCAGCACCGCCGTCAAGGCTCCCGGCTTCGGGGAACGCCGCAAGGCGATGCTCCAGGACATCGCGATCCTGACCGGCGCCCAGGTGATCACCGAAGAGGTCGGCCTCAAGCTCGAGAACGTCGCTCTGGACATGTTGGGCCGGGCGCGCAAGATCGTCGTCACCAAGGACGAGACGACCGTCGTGGAGGGCGCGGGGGACGACGCCGACATCAAGGGCCGGATCAACCAGATCAAGACCGAGATCGAGAACACCGACTCCGACTACGACCGGGAGAAGCTGCAGGAGCGCTTGGCGAAGCTCTCCGGCGGCGTTGCGGTCATCAAGGTCGGTGCCGCGACCGAGGTCGAGCTCAAGGAAAAGAAGCACCGCATCGAGGACGCCGTGTCCACGACCAAAGCGGCCATCGAAGAGGGCGTCGTCCCAGGTGGAGGCGTTGCGCTGCTCCGTTCGCAGCAGGCCATCCTGGAAGCTGCCGAGAAGCTGGAGGGCGATGAGGCCACCGGTGCCAGGATCGTGGCCCGCTCGGTCGAGGAGCCGTTGAAGCAGATCGCCGTCAACGCCGGTCTCGAGGGCGGCGTCGTGGTCGAGAAGGTCAAGGGCCTGAAGGGCGCCCACGGCCTGAACGCGCAGACCGGCGACTACGAAGACCTGTTCAAGGCGGGCGTGATCGACGCGGCCAAGGTGACCCGGTCCGCGCTGCAGAACGCGGCCTCGATCGCGGCCCTGTTCCTCACCACCGAGGCGGTCGTCGTCGACAAGCCCGAGGAGAAGGCCGCCGCCATGCCTCCGGGCGGTGGGATGGAAGACTACTGATCCCGACAGCACGGGGTCGTTGAAGTCGAAGGCCACCAGGGACGCCCAAGGCGTCCCTGGTGGCGCGTTCCGGGGGACGTTCGGCGCGTGCCCGCTTCGGAGCCTGGGCCGTGCCGTCCCGGTGCCGGCGTCCCGGGCTGTCCGTAGACTCCACGCCGTGAGCTTCCGAGCCCGAGACGCCCGACGACCCACCGGTCTGCCCCACGACGGGGTGGGGCGTGCTGCACCTGTTCTGCAAGCCGAGGCCCGGAGCAGACGCCCGTTCCCTTCTTGCGGCGATCGAAGGGGCGGAGAAGGACGGCTGCCAGGTGGTGACCGCGACGATACTGGGTCACAAGGCCGACATCTGCGTTCTCGCGCTGGCTCCGGACCTGAGACGGCTCCGCCGGCTGCAGACCGAGCTGCAGACAGGGGGTCTCGACGTCGTCGACTCCTATGTGTCGCTGACGGAGGTGTCCGAGTACGCCGCCGGGGTGCCCGAGGAGATGAAACAGGCTCGTCTGTACCCGATCCTTCCTCCGGACGGCAAGCCGGCCATGTGCTTTTATCCCATGTCGAAGCGTCGCGCCCCCGGTGCCGAGAACTGGTACGCGCTCGGCTTCGAAGACCGCATGGAGCTGATGCGAGGACACGGGTCTGCAGGCCGCGAATTCCGTGGCCGCGTGCTCCAGCTCGTGACAGGCTCCGCCGGGCTCGACGACTGGGAGTGGGGTGTCACCCTGTTCGGCGTCCACCCTGACGACCTGAAAGAGTGCGTGTACTCCATGCGATTCGACGAGGCCTCGGCCCGCTACGCGGACTTCGGCCCCTTCTACACCGGCATGGTCGCAGAGCCGGCGGAAGTCTTGCATGGCGTCGGCATACTCTGACGCCGTGGCCGGGCACGATCCCGCCGGGTCGACCGAGGGGGCGCTCGTCCGCCTGCAGGCCGTGCTGGCCCGCGCAGGACGGCTCGTGGTCGCTTTCTCGGGCGGCGCGGACTCCGCGTTGGTCGCGGCCGTCGCCACCAGGCTCCTAGGAGCGGAGAGAGTGCTGTGCGCGACCGCCGTCTCCGCCTCTCTTGCACCCGAGGACCTGGCGCATTGCGCTCGGATCGCAGACGAGTGGGGTTTACGCTGGACGGCTGTAACGACAAACGAGCTCGACGACCCTGCCTATGTGCGCAATGATCTCGATCGTTGCTACCACTGCAAACGCGAGCTGATGGATGTGCTGATGCCCCTGGCCCACTCCGAGCAGGCAACAGTGGTGCTGGGCGTGAACCTCGACGATCTCGACGACCACCGGCCCGGCCAGAAGGCGGCCGCCGAACGCGGCGCCGCCTTCCCGCTCGTCCAGGCGGGCCTGGACAAGGCAATGGTGCGTGAGGTGTCCAAGGCTCTCGGGCTGAGTACCTGGGACCGTCCGGCAGCTGCGTGCCTGGCGTCGAGGGTGCCGCACGGCACACCGGTCAGCCTGGGTGTCCTCGACCAGGTGGCCGAGGCGGAATCGGCTCTGCGGCGCCTCGGATTCAGCGCCCTGCGGGTCCGACACTACGGCGAGCTCGCCCGCATCGAACTGCCGCTCCAGGACCTTGATCGTGCGATCGCAGTCCGTGACGCGATCGTCGCGGCGGTACGGGGTGCGGGCTATCGCTACGTCACCCTCGATCTCGAGGGCCTGCGTTCGGGCAACCTCTCCGCGGCGGCCGCAGCTCGGGCAGGGATCGGCCGATGAACGAGCGCGTCCGCCTCACGTTCCCCGAGGAGCTGGTCCGCGAACCGGTGGTGGCCCAACTCGTCCGCCGTTTCGACGTCGAGCCGAACATTCGCAGGGCGAGCGTGGAGGCTCACCAGGGTTGGATCATCTGCGAGCTCGCAGGTGCTCCCTCGGCGATCGAAGGAGCCGTGGCCTGGCTCGAGGAGATCGGCGTCAGCGTCGACCGCCTCGGCGACGTCCTGGAGGGTTGACAGGCGGAGCCAACGACCGCTCCACCGTCCCCGGGGCTGTCAGGTCGCCTGGCTCCCGCGTCAGCGCCTTGTCGTCGGTGGTTCCTCGTTGCCCCGAGGACGAACCTGCCAGCCGCCGGTCGCAATCTGGTGGGGCTCGTAGAACACGCAGCCTTCCGGGCACGCAAAAGGAACCATTTCGGCAACGTCGAGCCGGCAGCGCTCGGTGCGCTCACCCGAGCGCACGGTCCGCATGACGTAGTGCCGGCAGTCCTCGTTGACGCTCATGTCACCCATGATCGCGCTTGGGCGGTCGCGGCCCTGGCGGGCGTGACGGCGGCAGTAGGGTCAAGCGCTGTGAGTGACGTGCCGGCGTCGACTCGGGACCTCGTCCGGTGGGGAGAGACCCTCGCCGCCATCGCCAGGACGGGTCTCGCGTTCACCAAGAACCTCTACGAGCAGGAACGCTACGAAGAGATCCTGAAAGTGGCTGGCGACATCCGCGCCGCCGCCGCTTCGGCGCTGGCCCGCGACGGCCAGCCGGTGGCGACACGGCGAGGCGGACGAGCTCGTCGTCGAGTGGATGGAGGACGTACGTCAGGGCGTCGCCGGTTACGTGACGCCCAAGGTGCGCGATCGGGGCGATCGTCGGTAATGACGAGGGCCAGATCCTGCTGGTGCAGCGGGCGGACTCGGGAGCCTGGCTCTACCCGACAGGATGGGCTGACGTGGGCTACTCGGCCGCCGAGGTCGCCGTGAAGGAAGTTCTCGAAGAGACCGGCATCGCCGTCGAGCCCGTGCGCCTGGTCATGGTCCTGGACGGCCTTCGGCTCGGTTTCACCCAGGTACCCCTCTACTCGCTCGTCTTCCAGCTCCGACCCGTGGGCGGCTCGCTGCGGGCGCACCCCCTCGAGTGCGCCGATGTCGGCTGGTTCGGCGAGGACTCCCTTCCCGCCCCTCTCGCCAATGCCGGCGTGTGGAGCGAGCACGCATTCGCTGCGATACGGGGCGACTCGGTCGGGGTTCTCTTCGACTGGCCCCGAGGGCGGATCTGGCGGCGGTGACGACCACAGGGCGTCCGGACAGACTCGAACTTCACTTCCGGCCCTTGAGGCGCCTGGATACACTCGCCAGCATGAAGGCCGACGGCGTCGTTGTGGATCGTGTCTCAGAAGTCACCGACGACCTCGTGGAGGTCATGGCACGCCTGGTGCCGCAACTGTCCTCGGCCGCGGTGTCGCCGGTCGCGCCGGGCTCGAGGAGATCGTGGCCTCGCCCGCGAGCACGCTCTTGATCGCCCGGCTCGGCTCCCACGACGCCGCCATCGTCGGCACGACGACGCTCATCGTCTACAGGATCCCGACCGGGCTGCACGCCGTCATCGAAGATGTCGTCGTCGACGAGTCCGCCCGTGGCCACGGAGTGGGCGCCGAGTTGGTCTCCCAAGCCGTCCAGGTCGCCCGCGAACGAGGAGCCCTCCACGTCAACTTGACGTCGCGAGCCTCGAGGGAAGCGGCAAACCACCTCTACGCGAAGGCCGGTTTCGTGAAGCGAGAGACGAACGTCTACCGGCTGAACTTGAGCTGATCGACTCCGTCGTCGGACGTGACGACCTGGACGGCGGCCTCGGCGGCGCTCTCCAGGTCCTCCACGCTCTTCTCGTCCCTCTCGCCCGAGACGGCAAGGGTGACAAGGCCGACAACAACGCCTGCAAAGCCCGCTATCCGCAGTCCGAGCGGACCGGCGGAGGTGGGCAGATGCTCGTTGAACAGCACGGTGCCCACCGCGATCACATAGGCGGTGGACGTGACGATGTTCACCGGTGACACGACCGCCGCCGAGCAACGTTGCAGACCGGTCTGGAACAGCACGAGGCCGGTCGCCATGGTGACGGCGAGCACGTACAGATCGGGCGAAGTGATCAGGTGCGGCACCGAACCCATGAGGCCCCAGCGCTGGACGTAGGTCGCAGCCGACTTGAGCCCGAGCCCGGCCACGCCGTAGAGAAGGCCGGCGGCCACACCGAACAGCGGACCTCGCAGGTGCCGGAACCGGCGCTCGGAGGCGTGGGCCCGGTCCGCTATCACGAAGACAACGAGACCGACAACAGAAGTCGGGATCGCGGCGCACAGGAAGTAAGCCAGGCGAGCCGGGCCGCCTGCGTGGTCGACACGCGTGTCGATCGACAGGCCCAGCAGTACGAGCGCGATGACGATCGTCGCGAGCGCGAACCACTCCACCGGCCGCAGGCGGTCACGCAGCACGAAGTGCGACAGCACGAGCAGGAGGACGATCCCGGAGGCGAAAACGGGCTGAGCCACCGAGATCGGTGCCAGGGACAAGGCGAGACCCTGGCATACGAGGCCGCCCAGCAAGCAGGCGCAACCCCACAGCCACTGCTGCGAGGAGCACAGGGTTCGGAGCATCGCCCAGAAGTGGCGGGCGTGAATCTCGGGCAGCCGCCGGAGAGCGACCTTCTCCACGACCGTGCCGGTGCCGGTGAGCACCGCCGACACTGCCGCGATGGCGATCCCTGCCGAAGTGTGGGCGTCCAGGCTCACATCGGCCGCCGGGCGGAAGCCAGGAGAATGGACGAGAGGCTGGGCGTGCGGCAGAGCAGGCGATCGAGCGGGCGAAATGGCCGGGGAACGTCCTGGTAGGGGGCGCCCGTGATGTCGATTTCGACGAATCCGGCTGCAGCGAGAATCTCCTGGAGCGCCCGGCGGGTGAAGATCCGCAGGTGTCCGACCACATCGCAACCCGGCCGCCCGTAGATGGCGTGCAGGCTCACCTCGGTGAAGGCGGGCTGAATGCCGAACGCGAGCAATACCCGGTTGTACCAAGCCGCCAGATTTGGCGTCGACAACAGCAACCTCCCGCCGGGAACGAGCACACGTCCTGCTTCTGCGAGCGCAGCATCTGTGTCCACCAGATGTTCGATCAGCTCGCTCATGATGACCACGTCCACGCTGCTGTGAGCCAGAGGTAGGCCGAAGCCGTCCACTGCCGCACGAGCCACGGAGACGCCGCGTCGCCGCGCGCGATCGAGCGCGGCGCACGACCAGTCGAGGCCGATGATAGTGACATCTGTCCCCGGCGTCTCATCGCACCGGGCTTTGGCGACAGCCGTCGCCATGCCGTCGCCACAGCCCACGTCCACGACCACGAGCGGCCGGGGCGACGACGACGCGATCGCGGCGAGCATGGTCGCTTGCATCTGGGCCCGCTCCAATCCCGAGCTGAGGGTCGTCGCCGGGTCCTCATAGAGACGTTGGAGAGAGCGTTCCGTCATCGCCGCCGGCCCCTGACCAAGCGGCTTCCCGGGCCGCTTGGCGCGCCCGGCGCCGCGGCGTAAACGCCGCGTGTTGCCGTCGCGGATCGCTCTGCAGTCAACGGGCTCCCCTTACGAACGTCTGGGCCCACCTCCGGGCTCTCCGCCCTCGAGGGGCGCCCGGCATGCTAGTTGCCCGGGGGCGGACAGGTTCGGTCAGCCGGCTCGGACGACACCACCGCGTAGTGCGCAAGGCGATCGGCCTGCCCCGGAGTCAGGGTCTCCCGGCACTGCCATAGGATGTGGCGACTAGAACTAAGGGTCATCGCAAGACCGGGCTCCAACGACGTCAGCCTGGCACCGAGCCGAACGGAGGTGGAGGTCGTGGTGGAGAGCGTGACGATCACGGATAACCGCAACGGTCAGTCGATCGAGATCCCAATCGTCGACGGCGGAGTAGCAGCAGACCAGTGGAGCAAGCTCCTTCCCGGCGTCTGGTTCTACGACCCGGCATTCATGACGACGGCTGCAGCCGAGAGCGCGATCACCTTCGTGGACGGGGAGAAGGGGATCCTCGAGTACCGCGGTTACCCGATCGAGCAGCTGACGAACCAGTCCACCTACCTCGAGGTGGCATACCTCCTGCTCAACGGCGAACTACCGACTGCCGCCGAAGCCGAGAAGTGGGTGCAGGAGATCACTTACCACACGTTCATCCACGAGAGCATGCGCAAGAGGTTCCTCGAGGGCTTCCACTACGACGCCCACCCCATGGGGATCCTCGTCTCGGCGATCGCGGCGCTTTCGACGTATTACCCAGACGCGAAGAACATCTTCGATCCTGCCGTGCGTCACAAGCAGATCATCCGGCTGATCGCGAAGATGCCGACGCTCGCGGCGGCGGCACACCGCTACAGCGTCGGAATGCCCTTCGTCTACCCCGACAATTCGCACGACTTCCCGTCCAATTTCCTGTCGATGGTGCTCAAGACACCGGAGTCCCGCTTCGATGCGGACCCCATCTTCGTGCGGGCTATGGACGCTTTGTTCATCTTGCATGCTGATCATGAGCAGAACTGCTCGACGGCTGCGCTCCGCGTCGTCGCCTCGTCGCAGGTCGACCCTTACTCGGCATGTGCCGCAGCTTGCGCTGCCCTCTACGGGCCCCTGCACGGCGGTGCGAACGAGGCTGTCATCCGGATGCTCACCGATATCGGCAACCTCGAGAACGTCCCTGACTTCGTCCGCTCCGTGAAGGAGGGCCACGGCCGCCTGCAAGGGTTCGGCCATCGCGTCTACAAGAACTACGACCCCCGGGCGAAGATCATCCGTGACATCGCTTACGAAGTCTTCGAAGTCACGGGCAAGAACCCGCTCCTCGACATCACGCTCAGGCTCGAGGAGGTCGCGCTCGCCGACGAGTACTTCATCTCCCGCAAGCTGTACCCGAACGTCGACTTCTACTCCGGGCTCATCTACCAGGCCATGGGCTTCCCGGTCGAGATGTTCCCGGTGCTGTTCGCTGTCCACCGCGTGGCGGGATGGGTGGCGCACTGGACCGAGATGCTCGAGCACAACACGAAGATCGCCCGGCCGAGGCAGCTCTATGTCGGGCACCGGCGTCGCGACTACGTGCCCATGTCGTCTCGATAGCCACGACCGCTCGCAGGCGGTTCCGACAACCGTCTGCGCCGGGTGACGACCGAAACCTTCCAGGCAACGAGCTGGGTTCGGCTATCGCCGCAGCAGCCGCCGGGACCGTTCAGCCGACTTATAAAGCCCGCTGGCGCGCGACTTCGAACATGGCGACGGCTCCGGCGGCCGAGACGTTGAGCGAGTCGATGGCACCGTGCAGAGGGATCCGCGCGAGCACGTCGCAACGTTGACGCGCGACAGCGGCGACAGGCCTCGCCCCTCGGCCCCGATCACGAGCGCGACCGGCCGGTCCCCCAGGCCGAGGTTGAACACCGGCTCGGGCCCACGTTCATCGAGACCGACTGTCCAGACCCCGAGACGCTCCAACTCCTGGAGCGCCCCCGGCACCCCGGGAACCACGGCGATGCTGACGTGTTCGATGGCACCCGCGGCAACCTTGGTGACCGTCGGGGTGACGTGAGCGCTCCGGTGGCGAGGCAACACGACCCCGGTCACACCCGCGCACTCGGCACTGCGCAACAGAGCGCCGAGGTTCTGCGGATCGGTGACACCATCTACCACGACGAGGAATGCCATCTTCCCCGCCTTGGCCCGCCGGCCCGCCTTCTCCGGGCTGCCGCTTTCAGCGGGCGTCAGGTCGCCGCCCTCTGGCCTTCCCTCCTCGGCCTCGGCGTCGGCGGTTTCGCCACCTTCGGGTTCGATCTCCGCAATGCGGCCCGCGAGTGTTCGGGGATGTGGCGGCAGCGGGCATCAAGCCGACCAGGTCGGAAAGATCGGCCTCGGTCAGGGGCTCGGCAAAAGCGATCACGCCCTGAGGCGCTTCGGACGCCTGGACCTGTTGGATCTGGCGTTGGCTCACAAGCCGCACAGGGACGTGACCTGCCCGGGCAAGCGACTGGATCTCACGCAGAATCGCTGGCGGGATCCGTACCCTCCATCATCCAGACCTCGTGCACTGGCCTCCGCTGGGCGGCAAGCAGTTCCCGCACAGCCTGACGGCCCTCGACCTGGTCACCCCCAAGTTCACGCCGCTCCTTCGCAGAACCACGCCCGGTGGCCGATTCGGTACCCCGTCCGCCGCGGGCGAAAGGCTTGCTGGGACCACCTGAACTTCTCCGGGCCGGCGTCGGCCTCTTCGAGCCACCTGACAGGGTTGATCCGCGACCCGATGGCGCCGGGACTTTCAGGTTCCCGCCTGCGAACTCTCCCCTTGCGGCCGGTTCCGGCCTCGGCGCCCGCGGTGGCCTCGGCCAGAGGTTGCGACCGGTAGTGGCGGCGCGGCCGATCGAGCTCGGGAGCGGCCCAGAATCCGAGTCGCTTTGTGCTTCCTCCTCCCGGTGCATCCCGGGACCGCCGCGCCTCGAAGCCGCAGGGCCGTCACGTCGGGGCGCCGGCCGATCCCATCCACCGCTCGACGAAGGGCGGCCACCCTCTCGCTGGGATGAAGACCTGAATGCTTGTGCCCTACGACCTGGAACGGCGTCCCTGTCGACAGCCTGTCTGGCACCCCGATCGCGCGAACCGCTGGGATCGGAGCCCACGGACGGAGCCGGGCCGGCGGAACCGGAGGGGCTGCGGCCACGGTAGGAGCCGCCCGCGCTCGAGCTCTTGTAGGGGGCGCCTGAGCCTCGGTAACCACTGGCGCCGGCTCCTCGAGCCGCGCCGGTGCTGGGCGAGGAGCGATAGCCGCCGGATGAGGAGCGATAGCCCGAGCCCGAAGAGGTGACGCCACCAGCCGGCCGGCCGCGACCTCCGGCACCGCCGGCGCCCCGCCCGGCGCCGAAGCGATCCCGGGATGCGCTCGAGCTTGGGAAAGCGGCACGTCCAGCGCCCGCTCGGGGCCCTCCTGGGCGAGGTCCATCCGGTTCCCGCGCTCCGCGCGCGACCCGCGCCCGTTCCACGGTTGCCCGCAGCACGCCCGCTGGAGCTGCGAGGACCGCGGGACGTGCCTTCTCCTTGTCGCCTTCTGGCATCACTAACCGATCTCTTCGAGCAGCGCGGTGGCGAGGCAGGCAATACCCTCGACGCGCCCCAGGCTCCCGAGCCCTTCTGGTCGGGTCGCCTTCACGTGCACGGGGCCTGCCGCCGCCGCGCTGAGCCGCTCCATCATGATCCCACGCGCAGGGCCGATCCGGGGCGTCTCGCAGATCACGGTGCAGTCTGCGGTCGCGAGCCGCAGGCCGACCCCCATGACAAGCGACGCCACTTGTGCAAGCACCGCGAGGCTGTCGGCTTCAGCCCACCGCTGGTCTGTGTCGGGAAAGTGGGCGCCGAGGTCTCCGAGCGCCGCCGCCCCGAGCATGGCGTCTGCCACGGCGTGTGCGACGACGTCGGCGTCGCTGTGACCAGTAAGGCCCGCCTCCGCCTCAAAACGGACCCCTCCCAGCACGAGCACCCTTTCCCGGTCCTCGCCGGAAGCAAAGCGATGCTGGTCGAAGCCGATGCCCACGCGCAGCTTGGGGGTCACCGACTGTTCCACTTCTCTGCAGCCGCGAGGTCGTCGGGCGATGTCAGTTTGAGATTGTGGTACTCGCCCGGGACCACCACGACGGTCAGGCCGAGAGCCTCGAGCAGGCCGGCATCGTCCGTCGCCTCCGGTGCGCCGGCGTGGGCACGCCGCAGCGCCTCGGCGCGGAACGCTTGTGGCGTCTGCACGGCCACGAGCTCGCTGCGGTCGAGGGTCTCCACGACCGCGATCGCCCCGAACCCGCTTGACAGTGTCCACGACGGCGAGGCCGGGCACGGCACCGTCGGCGCCTGCGACGACAGCGTCGACCACGGCGCGGAACAACTCCGCGGACGCGAGCGGCCGGGCGGCGTCGTGGACGACGACGATGTCAGCGTTCTCAGGCACGGCGGCCAGGCCTCGGCGGACCGAGGAGGCTCGGGTCGGTCCCCCGGAGATCACGCGATCGGCACCCTTGCCGATGCCGGGGTTCCCGAGAAACGATTCCGGTACGACGGCCACGACGCCACGGGCGACCGAGCGCGCTGCGTCGAGGCTCCACTCGATCACAGGCCGGCCACCGAGGGCGGCGAACTGCTTGGGTTGACCGAATCGCCGTCCTTGACCGGCGGCGACAACGATCACCCAGACCTCGACGCCCACGCGCCGGTTGCGCACCCTGCGCTAGGGCAGAGCGGCGTTGAGGCGCTCCTCCGCCTCGGCCTCGCTCACGCCGATCGCGAACGTCAGCTCGGAAACGAGGATCTGTCGCGCCCGCGTGAGCATCCGCTTCTCGCCTGCGGAGAGGCCTCGGTCCTTGTCGCGGATCGAGAGGTTCCGAACCACTTCTGCGACCTGGTAGATGTCGCCCGACTTGAGCTTCTCGACGTGGTTCTTGTAGCGACGAGACCAGTTGGTAGGCATCCGCGCCTCCTTCTTGCCAAGGACCGCGAAGACCTCCTCCACTTCCTCGTCGTTGATCACCTCTCGAAGCCCGACCTCTGCTGTGTTGTCGGACGGCACCATCAGCGTGAGATCGCCGTAGGCGAGCCGGAGTACGAGGTACTCGCGTTTCTCGCCGAAGGCCTCTCGCATTTCCCGCCGCTCTACGACGGCGGCACCGTGATGGGGATAGACAACCTTGTCCCCGACATCAAACAATGGAACTCCTCACGAAACGAGGGAAGGTGGGGTCCTCACCAGGGTACGGACGTTCGCGGCCATCGCTCAACTCGGGACTGTCGCCGGCCTCGGTCCTAGGACGCGATCTGGCGGCAGGAACCACACCAAGCAATAGCCGGACTGCCTCCAAGAGGGTACCTGCTCTGAGCAGCTCCAGTTCCGTCGGCCCATCGGGGGCGGACTGAGGCACGACGGCACGACGGAAGCCGAGCCTCGCCGCCTCGGCGAGGCGGCGCTCGGCCGCCTGCACCCGCCGCAGCTCACCGGCCAGCCCCACCTCACCGCAGGCGACCACGTCTTCTCCGATGGCGATCCCTGTCACCGCCGAGACCAGGGCCAACGCGATGCCAAGATCGGCGGCGGGCTCGTTGACACGAAGACCACCAACGGTGGAAACGAACACGTCCGAGGTGCCGAGGGCCATGTGGCACCTCCGTTCCAGCACGGCGAGCAGCAGGGCGAGCCGACCGCCCACCACGCCTTGTGCGACTCTCCTCGGCACTGCGGAAGTCTGGGGCCCGACGAGCCCTTGGACCTCGATGATGAGCGGCCTGCGCCCCTCGAGCACGGGCACAGCGATGCTGCCGGGCACGCCGCGGCGGCGGTCCCCGAGCAATAGGGCGCTCGGGTCCACAAGGCCCCTGAGACCGGTCTCGGTCATCTCGAAGATCCCGAGCTCGCCGGTGGGCCCGTAGCGGTGCTTGGAGGCCGAGAGCAGGCGGAGGGACTGGTGACGGTCGCCGTCGAACGACAGCACGGTGTCGACGATGTGCTCGAGCGTCCGCGGGCCTGCGAGCCCCCCCTCTTTGGTGACATGGCCCACCAACAAAGTGGCGACGCCGAAGGACTTCGCGTAGCGCACGAGACGGGTGGCGCACTCACGCACCTGGCTGGGTGACCCGGCCTGGGACCCGCACGCGGAGTCGGACACGGCTTGGATCGAGTCGACGACAAGGACCGATGGCTCCAGTTGGCCTGCAGCACTCATGACGACGTCGAGGTCCGTCGTCGCGAGCACGAAGCAACCCTCGACCGCCGCGCCGAGTCTTTCGGCGCGGCGCCGCACCTGCTCGCCGGATTCCTCCGCCGCGATGAGCAGGGACGTCCTCCCCTGGGCCGCGAGGCTCGCGAGCGCCTGCAGAACAAGCGTGGACTTGCCGACGCCCGGCTCGCCGCCGAGCACCGTCACCGAGCCGGCAACGAGACCGCCACCGAGAACCCGGTCCAGCTCGCCGATCCCGGTCGCCGCAGCGATGGCGCCGTCCGCGCTGATCGAACCCAGGGGCAGTGCGGTCGCGTTCATCCCCGACCCGCAGGAGACCGCCGAGTCCGCCGCCCGGCCCGGGAGGACACCCGTGGCGAGCGGCGCCACGAGCTCCTCCACGAGGGTGTTCCATTCGCCACAGGCCGGACAGCGTCCGGACCAGCGAGGCGAACCATGCCCGCATGCCTGGCAGCGGTGGATCGACTTCGGTCGCGTCATGTTTCGAAGTTACGAGCCGGGTGTCACATTCCGATCCGGCGACGCCTGCCGGCCGAGTTGCTCAGGAGTCGGCGCCGGCTCCTGCGAACTCGACAGCCGGGGGCTCGAAGCCCTCGATGGCCCGGAACACGAGAGCGCCGTCCTCCTCGTCGACGATCACCGTCTCGCCCACACGGAATTCCTCCCAGAGGATCTCTCCGAGAGCGGGTCCTCCAAATCGCGGAACACGAGAGCGCCGTCCTCCTCGTCGACGATCACGGTCTCGCCCACACGGAATTCCTTCCAGAGGATCTTCTCCGAAAGCGGGTCCTCTACGAGCTGCTGGATCGAGCGGCGCAGGGGTCTCGCCCCGAGCTCAGGCGCGTAACCCCTCTGGGCGACGAACCGCTTGGCTGCGAGGGTGAGCTCCAGTCCTATGCCTTGGCCCTCGAGCTGGTCGCGAACCCGGCGAATGAGAAGCTCCACGATCTCGACCACCTCGTCCATGGTCAGCTCGTGGAACACGATGACCTCGTCGATCCTGTTCAGGAACTCGGGCCGGAAGTGGTTCTTGAGCGCCTCCTGCACACGCTGCTTCATCCGCTCGTAGGTCACCGACTCACTCGACTTCTGGAAACCGAGGGACAGCTTGCGCAGGTCCGAGGTCCCGAGGTTCGAGGTCATGATCAACACCGTGTTCTTGAAGTCGACCGTGCGTCCCTGGGCATCGGTGAGACGACCGTCCTCCAGGATCTGCAGGAGCGTGTTGAAGATGTCCGGATGTGCCTTCTCGATCTCGTCGAACAGCACGACCGCGAACGGCTTGCGCCGGACGGCTTCTGTGAGCTGGCCGCCCTCCTCGTAACCGACGTAGCCAGGGGGCGATCCGACGAGCCGGCTCACGGTGTGCTTCTCCATGTACTCACTCATGTCGAGCTGGATGAGCGAGGACTCGTCCCCGAAGAGCAGCTCTGCGAGAGTCTTGGCGAGCTCGGTCTTGCCCACACCGGTCGGGCCGAGGAAGATGAACGACCCGCTCGGGCGCTTGGGGTCCTTGAGGCCGGCACGGGTGCGGCGGATCGCGCGTGACAACGCGTTGATCGCGTCCTCCTGGCCGACGACCCGCTTGTGCAGGTCCTCTTCGAGGCGCAGAAGACGCGCCGTCTCCTCCTCTGTGAGCTTGTAGACCGGGATCCCGGTCCAGTTCGCGAGAACCTCGGCAATGACGTCCTCGTCGACGACATCGAAGAGCTCTTCGCCGGCGGAACGCCACGAGACGTTCAGCGCCGCCTTGCGTTCGAGCGCGTCGCTCTCCTTGTCGGCGAGCTTCTTCGCCTCCTCGAAGTTCGACCGCCCGATGGCGGCGTCCTTGTCGTGACGGATCTTGGACAGCTCCTCGTCGATCTTGCGGTGCTCGGGTGGAGTGGACATCCGACGGATCCGCAGACGTGAGCC
Source organism: uncultured Acidimicrobiaceae bacterium (assembly GCA_963836935.1). GTDB lineage: Bacteria > Actinomycetota > Acidimicrobiia > Acidimicrobiales > Bog-793 > Fen-455. The sequence goes on along the minus strand of CAWILM010000003.1, from coordinate 9,555 downwards.
CGCCTCGTCGATGAGGTCGATCGCCTTGTCGGGGAGGAAACGGTCCGAGATGTAGCGGTCGGCGAGGTTTGCGGCGGCAACGAGGGCCTGGTCGGTGATCGTCACCTGGTGATGCTTCTCGTACCTGTCGCGAAGTCCTCTCAAGATCTCGATCGTGTGGGCCAGGGTCGGTTCCTCGACCTTGATCGGCTGAAAACGCCTTTCGAGTGCGGCGTCTTTCTCGAGGTGCTTGCGGTACTCGTCGAGCGTCGTCGCTCCGATTGTCTGGAGCTCGCCGCGCGCGAGCATCGGCTTGAGGATGGAGGCGGCGTCGATGGCGCCCTCGGCCGCTCCCGCGCCGACGAGGGTGTGGAGCTCGTCGATGAACAGGATGATGTCCCCGCGCGTGCGGATCTCCTTCAGGACTTTCTTGAGCCGCTCCTCGAAGTCGCCCCGGTAGCGGCTGCCTGCAACGAGCGCGCCCAGGTCGAGGGTGTAGAGCTGCTTGCCCTTCAGGGTCTCGGGGACGTCGTCATCGACGATCTGCTGGGAGAGGCCCTCGACGATGGCGGTCTTTCCGACACCAGGCTCGCCGATGAGAACCGGGTTGTTCTTCGTGCGCCGCGACAGGACCTGCATGACCCGCTCGATCTCCCGATCACGACCGATGACCGGATCGAGCTTGTGCTCACGCGGCGAGCTGGGTCAGGTTCCGCCCGAACTGGTCGAGCAGAGGCGACCCGGCGGGGCTGTCCGAGCTCGTGGCTCCCGGCGCAGTTGTCGCGCCCTCACGTCCCTGGTACCCGGAGAGGAGCTGGATCACCTGCTGGCGCACGCGGGTCAGATCGGCGCCCAGGCTGACGAGAACCTGGGCGGCGACACCCTCGCCCTCGCGCACCAGGCCGAGCAGCATGTGCTCGGTGCCGATGTAGTTGTGACCGAGTTGCAGCGCCTCGCGGAGGGACAGCTCGAGAACCTTCTTCGCTCGCGGCGTGAACGGCGGCGACCCTGTTGGGGCCGACCCCGCGGGTCCGATGGTCTCCTCGACTTTCTCGCGCACGGCCTCGAGCGAGATGCCGAGGGACTCCAGCGCCTTGGCCGCGACTCCCTCGCCCTCGTGAATGAGGCCAAGCAGGATGTGCTCGGTCCCGATGAAACTGTGGTTCAAGAGGCGTGCTTCCTCCTGAGCCAGGACCAGTACCCTGCGTGCCCGATCGGTGAATCGCTCGAACAACTCAGACTCCCTTGTGGTCTTCCCTGTACGAGAAGTCTACCGGTCCGGTGCGCGAAAACCCGCCGCCTCGGAAGCTAGCTCCCCCTCTTAACATCGGACTGCGGCCCCCAAACCCTTAGCGGTGCCATCAGGGCCAAACGGCAGATCTGAATTGAACACCTGGGAGGGCAAGATTACAGTGCGGCGGAATACTGGGGTGGGCGTCCGGCTGTCGGTTCGGTGCTCCTTTGGCGTAAGGTGGCGGACTTGGTGAGCAGCCTGGACCCTTTCGCCCTCCCGATCCGCGAGGAGGATCTCGCTCGGCTTGAGCTGTGCCTGCGCGACTCTGTGCTCGGGGAGGACGCGTTCTCTGAACGAGGTGGCGAGCCACCTCATCCAAGCGGGAGGCAAGCGCCTCCGGCCCTCGCTGACCATCACCGCGTCTTACCTCCAAGGTTACGATGTCACGGCGGACATCCTGCTCGGAGCGGTTTCCGTCGAACTTGTTCACCTCGCCTCGCTCTATCACGACGACGTCATGGACGAGGCGACCCGCCGGCGCAGCGTGGAGAGCGTCAACGCCCGCTGGGGCAACCTCGTGGCAATCGTGGCGGGCGACTTTCTGCTGGCCCGCGCGGCAGAGATCGCTTCGCAGCTCGGTACCGAAGTCGCGGGACTGCTGGCGGCGACGCTCGCCCGGCTCTGCCAGGGGCAGGTGGCCGAGGTGCGAGCAGCGTTCCAGATCGAGCGCGACGAGGATGACTACCTGCGCTGCATCTCCAACAAGACTGCCGCGCTGATGTCGACGGCGTGCCGCATCGGTGCCCTGACCGCCGGCCTCAACCGGTCCCAGGTCGACGACCTGTCGGGCTTCGGCGAGGCTTTCGGCATGGTCTTTCAGATCCGCGACGACGTCCTCGACGTCGTCGCCACCGAGGCCGAGCTCGGCAAGCCGCCGGGGCAGGACCTCGCTGAAGGCATCTACACCCTGCCGGTCCAGCGCGCTCTCCTCGACCCCACCGTGGGCCCGAGGCTCCGCGACCTTCTCGGGCACCCGCTCGACCAGGTCGAACGCGAGGAGGCACGGGCGCTCGTGGCGGCGTCGCCGGCCATCTCGGCCGCCCACGAGATCGCCCGGGACTACGCCAGGACCGCTGCCGCGGCGGCGGCCCGGCTCGGTGAGGGTCTCATCCCGAAGGCCCTCGTCGAGTTCGGCTACAACGTCGTCGACGACCTCCAGGGTTCCACCGCGAAAGTCCTCGCGAGCTGAGCGAGAACCTCGGGCTCAGACCTCAGGTTCTTTGGATCCCACCGGACCCGCCTGTGGGTCAGGAGGTCTGTCCTCGGGACGGAGCGCCGGGAACAGCACCACTTCCCTGATGTTCGCCACGTCCGCGTAGAGCATCACGAGCCGGTCGATCCCGAGCCCGAGACCACCGGTCGGCGGCAAGCCTGAGCTCGAGAGCCCGCAGGTAGTCCCAGTCGACGGTCATCGCCTCGTCGTCACCGAGGGCCCTCTCCGCCTCCTGCTCCTCGAAACGCGCCCGCTGGTCGTCGGGATCGCGAGCTCGCTGAAAGCGTTGCCGAGCTCCCGGCCGGCGATGATCGGCTCGAAACGCTCCACGTAGCCGGGCTTGGAGCGGTGCGCCCGTGCCAGCGGCGAGACCTCTCTGCGGGTAGTCGCAGACGAACACGCGGACCCCAGAGCTCGGCCTCGGTCGTCTTCTCGTAGATCTCGAGGATGAGCTTGCCCGGGCCGTACCAGGGCTCGAACGGCACGCCGAGCCCGGACGGCCACGCGCCGGAGGCGCTCGACCCCCATCGACAGGTCCACCTCGACGCCGGCGTGCTCCGCGATGAGCTCGACGAGCGTCGCTCGCCGCCACGGCGGCGTCAGGTCGATCTCGCGGCCCTGGTAGGGGAGCACCGTCGTGCCGAGAAGCTCCTCGGCCGTGCCCGCGACGATGTCCTCGAAGATCGCCATCATGTCGGTGTAGTCGCCGTAGGCCTGGTAGAGCTCGAGCATCGTGAACTCCGGGTTGTGGCGCGGCGAAAGCCCCTCGTTGCGGAACGTCCGGCCGATCTCGAAGACGCGCTCGATCCCGCCGACGACGCACCGTTTCAGGTAGAGCTCCGTGGCGATGCGCAGATACACGTCGGTGTGGAGCGCGTTGTAGTGCGTCACGAACGGCCGCGCCGTCGCACCGCCGAGGATCGGGGTGCAGCACCGGCGTCTCGACCTCGACGAAGCCGGCGGCAGCGAGGCGGCGGCGTATCGAAGCGACCACCTTGGAACGCAGCAGGAAGATGTCGCGCACGCCCTCGTTCGCCCATAGGTCGACCTCGCGCTGGCGGTAGCGGATGTCGGGGTCGCTGACGCCGTGCCACTTGTCGCCGAAGCCGCGGCGTGCCTGTGCGAGGAGCTCCCAAGACGCGACCTTGACGGACAGCTCGCCCCGCCTGTGTACGGACCACCTCGCCGCTCACGCCGATCCAGTCCCCGAGAGACAGGCGGCAGAACTCCTCGAAATCGGGCGTGAGCGCCGCGAGCGCGAACAGCTGGATGCCCCCCGTCCAGTCCCGCAGCTCGGCAAAGGCGAGCTTGCCCTGCGGGCCGGGACCGCATGAGGCGGCCGGCGATGACCACCGTCACGCCGGACTCCTCGCCCGGTTCGAGGTGGGCAAACGAACGGGCCACGTCGCCCGCCCCGGACGTCGTCTCGAATCGGTACCCGATCTCCCTCACGTCTCCCTCCCACCCCCGTCGCGCGCCACGTTGCGGTCGAAGACGAGGCGAAGCCCGTGCAAGGTGAGCCACGGCTCGTGGTGCTGGATCATCTCCGACAAGGGCGTGATGAGGCCGGCGAGCCCGCCGGTGGCGATGATCGCGGACGGTCCGAGCTCCTCGTTCGATACGCCGGCACATGCCGTCGACGAGGCCGGTGTAGCCGTAGATCGCACCGGACTGGATCGACTCGACGGTCGACTTGCCGATCACGTTGCGAGGCTCGACGAGCTCGACGCGGCGCAGTGCAGCGGCGTGCTCGAACAGCGCGTCCATGCTGATCTCGATCCCGGGCGTGATCGCGCCGCCGAGGTACTCGCCCGATGGCCGAGATCACGTCGAAGGTGGTCGCCGTTCCCAGGTCGACGACGATCGCCGGCCCCCCGTACAGGTCGATGGCGCCGACGGCGTTGGCGACCCGGTCGGCACCGACCTCCTTCGGGTTGTCGTAGAGAATCGGCATCCCGGTGCGGACCCCCGGCTCGATCACAACGAGCGGGACGTCGAACCAGACGTGCGCCATCTCCCTGCATCGCCGAGGTCACCTCCGGCACCGAAGAGGACACGACGATGCCGTCGACGCCGTCGCCGGCCGTGGTCCCGGTGAACTCGAGGCCGACCAGCCTGAGCAGCTCGGTGACGAGGAGGGCGTACTCGTCAGCGGTGCGTTCGAGCGACGGTCGCAAGGCGCCAATGGTGCAGCAGGTCCGCCAACTCACCCGGCGCAGCCGCTGCCGACGACCCGTGGCGTGCCGGCGATGGCCCGTTGGCCAGCGGCCGCCGTTGGCGGACCGGTCCGAACGCGGCGCGGTCCCGATACGAAGAGACCGATCACTGTCTGGGTGTTTCCCACGTCGAGAGCAAGCAGCATGAGGCCTCTGTCTACCTCAACACGAGCCCGCGTTCCTGTCCCGCTCGACCGGCACCGCCTGCTGAGGCTGACACCCAGGGCCGCGATGAGGTCGACTACGCCGGGCTTTGGCGCTAGACAGCCACTGTGCGTTCGAGGTTCTCCCGAGGCGACATCTGGCTGCTTGTCGAGTGGAGTGGTTCTTACCGCGGCTTCTGGGGGCACCCGCTATGCGCACGTGGGTCGAGTCGTCCCGTTCGTCGTGTCAGCCATTGCGCTCGGGGTGCTTGCCGCCGTCGTCGGACGGAGCGTCGACCGCCTCGGGGATCGTCTCGGCTCCGGGATGACCGGTGTCGTCCAATCTGCTCTCGGCAACCTTCCGGAGCTCTTCTTCGGCATCTTCGCGCTTCGCGCCGGCCTCGTCGGCGTCGTACAGGCCGCGCTCATCGGATCGATTATCGCCAACGTGCTCCTCATTCTGGGCCTTGCCTTCATCGTCGGCGGCCTGAGGCACGGCACCCAGCATTTCCCCGCAGATGACGCCCGCACGATCGTGGTGCTGCTGCTGCTCGCCGTCTCGGTCCTCATGATCCCGACTCTGGGCGTACACCTCGACCTCGCCGTCAGGCATCACGAGGTCGCCCTTTCCGACGTCTCAGCGGTGGTGCTGCTGATTGTCTTCCTCCTCTCGACCCCCGGATCGGTGCGCCGGGAACCGCGGCCGTCCCCGGAGGATCTAACTGCGGACGACGAGCCTGGAACCGACGGGCCGACCAGGCGCGAGCATCACGGTGACCTGGGCGACGAAGCTGGTGGCACGGTTGGCGCCTGGTCGATCCAGCTCGTGGTCGCGTTGCTGCTCGCTTCGAGCGTTGCCGCGGCGTTCGTGTCGGACTGGTTCGTCGCCGCACTCAGCCCCACGCTCTCGGCGCTCCATATGTCAGAGACCTTCGCAGGGCTCGTCGTAGTCGCAATTGCCGGAAGATGCAGTCGAGAACGTCGTGGGGGTCCAGCTCGCCGCCCGCAACCGGAGCGACTACGCCCTCTCGGTGATCCTGCAGAGCCCGGTACAGATCGCTCTCGTGCTCATCCCAGCCCTGGTGCTCCTCTCTGGGGTCATAGGCGGCGCTCAGCTCACTCTGGTGCTGTCACCCTTGCTCGGCGTCGTTCTCGCTCTCACGACTTTGATCGCGGCTGTCGTCGTGCTGGACGGGGAGTCGACCTGGCTCGAGGGAGCCTGCCTCGTGGGTCTTTACGTCGTCATCGCCGCGTCGTTCTGGTGGGGATGAGGAGCGTCGCCTGCCCGTTCGCGTTGAGTGGTCCTGGCGCAAATGCTCCTTCGTGGCACGATCCGCCTAATCTGGGACCAAGAGCCGGGATGTGCCGCAGGCAGAAATTTGGCGGCCGGCCGCCCGCTGCCCGCGAGTCCCGGTGAAGATTCAGCTAAGGGTCGGACTGCAGATCGGCGGCAAGCCGCAGTGTCGCGTCGTCGCCCTTGCCAAGGAGCAGGGCCAGGTGGCAGCCAGTCTCGGGTGCACGCTCAGCCGGACCCGCACCGGCCTACCGGGCGACGAGACGACCTGCGCCATCCCCGGGCCGCGCCTTGTTGAGGTGGTGCGCAACGTCGAGGCCACAGCTCGGATCGACGCCGTCGCCGAGTCCTATGCCGCCGCTGACATCCGCCGTTTCGCCGAGACCTGAGCCGCGCGCCAGCAGGAATAACCAACTGCCGGCTGACTATTTCTTCGCGGCCTCGTAATAGGGGTTGGTCCCGGACGCGTGGTCGGTCACGTCGACGATGTTGACGATCTCCGGCACGCTCTCACGGATGGCCACCTCGATGCCCTGGCTGAGCGTCACCGCAGCCATGCCACAACCGGCGCACCCACCCGAGAGACGCAGGTAGGCGGTGTCGTCCTCTACCGCCACCAGGTCCACCGCGTCCGCCGTGGGCTGCTATGGCAGGGTTGATCTGCTCATTCAGGACCTGGAGGAGCCGCTGTGCGACATCGCCGCTCAGGTCCGGCGGCGGCCCGGTCATCGCCGGGCTCCGCCGGGCAGGAGGCGGCCGGTTCGGGTTCTTGATGACCATCCCCCCACCGCCGTCCGCGTCCGGGCTCAGGTCCAGGACCGAACCACGTATCCTCTCGACGCTCTGTCCCGGCACGATCAGGGCGAGACCGTCCAGAGAGTCGATCCAGTCGCCTGGCGCCGCGTCCGAGGTGGGTTGGAAGTACATGTCGTAGGTGTAGGCGTCGTCGCGCGTGCCACTGATCTCCACGCACAGGGCCAGCGACTCGGGGGCGGACTCGGCGTCCCTCAAAGCGAGGAGTCTCGCCCAGTGCCTGCGCCGTCAGACGAAGAACCGGGACGCCGTCGCTACCGCTGTTGCCGCTGTCACTCATCAGATGTCCTCACTGGAAGGCGGGCGGTCCCATGTTAAGGCCATCGCTCGGCGGAGCCGTCGCCGCACGGCACAGGAACGCGACGGCTATAGCGTGGCAGCGTGCGCGTTCTTCTGGTCTCCACCTATGAGCTGGGGCACCAACCCGTGCACGTTGCCTCCCCAGCAGCGGCCCTTCGGGCCGGCGGTCACGATGTGTGCGCCATCGACGTGTCTGTCGAACCGTGGGACCCGGCGCTCGTGGACTGGGCCGAAGCAGTCGCCTTCTCGGTTCCGATGCACACCGCGATGCGGATGGCCGTGGCTCTTGCGGCTTCCGTCCCGCGCGGCGCCCGGGGCTGCCGATCTGCTTGTACGGCCTGTACGCAGCCATGAGCCGCGATTTGACCGCGGGCGTGGCTGACCTGGTGATCGTCGGGGAGTACGAGCCCGCCCTGCTCGCATGGGTGAACGGGGGCAGCGGGGCGGTAGCGCCGGACGCGACGGGCGACGTCGTCGTGCACCTGGGCCGGAGTGGCTTCATCACGCCGGCACACGATCTGCTGCCGCCGTTGGAGCGTTACGCCCGGCTCGTGCTGGGCGGCGAGGAGCGGCTCGCGGGCGCCGTGGAGGCGAGCCACGGCTGCTCGCATCGCTGCAGGCACTGCCCGTTGCCCGTGGTGTACGACGGGCGCCTTCGCGTCGTGCCCGAAGAGGTTGTCGTGAGGGACGTGTCCCAGCTCGTGGCGATGGGCGCAAAGCATGTGACCTTTGCCGACCCTGACTTCCTCAACGGGCCCCGCCATGCCGTGCGCGTCACCCAGGCGGTCCATTCCTCGTTCCCGGATCTGAGCTTCGACTGCACGACCAAGGTCGAGCACATCCTGGCCCACGAGGATCTGTGGACGGGCTTGGCGAAAGCCGGCTGCCTGTTTGTCGTGTCGGCCTTCGAGTCGGTCGACGACACGACTCTTCGCATCTTGGACAAAGCTCACACGGCCGCTGACGAGAGCGCGGCAGTGACCTTGCTGCGGGGCCACGGGATTGAAGTCCGGCCATCGTGGCTGCCCTTCACGCCGTGGACGAAAGCGGCCGAGCTCGGCGCGATGCTCGATTTCGTCGTCGCCCACGACCTTGTGTCAAACGTCGACGCGGTCCAGTACACGATCCGGCTGCTGATCCCAGAAGGCTCCCTCCTGCTGTCGGCACCGGAGGTCGAGTCGCGGCTCGAGCGCTACGACTCCGCCAAGCTGAGCTGGGTCTGGACAGCCGACGAGCCGGGGCTCGACGAACTCCAAAGAGAGCTCGAGACACTCGTGGAGGCGGCGGGCACCGCAACGGGACCCGCGGCGGCAGAGGACATGTTCGAGGAAGTGGAAGGTCACGTCCGCGCCTACATGTCGCTCCAAGCCACGCCGCGCGGCCATGACCCGGCCCCGCCGCGGAAGCCGTTCGAGTGGGTCGGCCGGACCAAGGCCGCGGCTCAGCGAATCTTGGTTCTGCTGCAGCGAGCCGACTTCGACCCAGCGGGAAGCCGTCGGCGGCGGCATCGAAGCACCGTCCAGGTGGCATTGCAGCCGTCAAGAAGCCTCGCCCCCGGCTAGCTCGCTTCGCGCCCTCTCCGGCGCGGCACCGCTCCAAAAAGGAGACTGACGAAAGTTGGCAGTTTATTTGATGCTATTATTTCTAGTGAACACATAGATTAACGTTCAATAATCGTCAACCGAATCGATCGACTCTCGAGGGGGAAATCAGTGAAACGAAGCCGCATCGCACACGTCCTGTTTGCCACTCGCCGCCGTCCTCATTGCACCGTGCTGGCTGAGCGTGGCGAACTCCGCCGCCAGCCCGGCGGCAACGAGCGCCATCACGCTCGACGGCGCTGGAGCCAACTCCATCGCGCCGTTCTTCGAGAAAGTCTTCTACGACTACGAGCAGCTCCACGCGAAAGTGACCGTCAACTATTCGCCGGCGGGCAGCAGCGTCGGCATCAAGGACATCCAGGAGAACACGGTGGACTTCGGCGACTCGAAAATCCCCATGTCTGCATCTGCCCTGGCCGCGGCAAAGGGGGGCACGGTCCTGCAGGTGCCTGTGGAGCTGGGAGGTGTGGCGATCAGCTACAACGTGCCGGGCGCTCCGAACGGCCTGCACCTCGACGGGCCCACGCTTGCGGCGATCTTCGACGGAGCGATCACGAACTGGGACAGTCCGGTGATCGCCAAGGTGTCCGGCGTCTCGAACCTGCCGAAGCTCGCGATCGTGCCCGTCCACCGTGCCGACTCCTCCGGGCCGGGATGGGACCTCGATCAGTATCTCATCGCAACCTCGCTCAACTGGAAGCC
>CAWILM010000002.1:0-93654 GCA_963836935.1 uncultured Acidimicrobiaceae bacterium | reverse complement strand
CGGCTTGGCTAGCGGGCCTGGCGACGGGGTCTTCGGGATCCGGATCAAAGAGGGACCATCGAGCTCGAGCGCCTGGGCGAGCATCGGGGCGACCTCGGCGGTCTCGGCGGGGCAGAAGATCGTGCAACCCGGGATCTGGAGCGCTTGGACAAGGTCGTAGATGCCGTGATGGCTCGGCCCGTCATCCCCGGTGATCCCTGCCCGCCCGGCGCAGATCACAATCGGCAGCCCGTGCAGCCCGACGTCAAGGTTCCACTGGTCCACCGCCCGGCCGAGGAAGGTGGAGAAGATCGCGACGACAGGTCTGAGCCCGCCCATCGCCATCCCAGCCGCCGCCGTGAGCGCGTGCTGCTCGGCGATGCCGACGTCCATGAAGCGCTCGGGATAGCGGTCCTGGAAGGCCAGAAGCCCGGTCGGACCGGGCATGGCCGCCGTGATCGCCACTATGCGGTCGTCGATCGCGGCCAGGTCCACGAGCGCCGACGAGAAGACCTCGGCGTAGCTCTCGCCTGCGTCAACAGGCCCGGGCAGCCCGTCGTCGTCTGTCGACCCATTCGTCTGAGCACCCACGACAGGCGGTGTGCCAGGGCGAGCCGACGCCCGTCCGCCCGTGCGGCTCGGCGAGGCTGGCGCGGCCGGAGGCTTCAGGTCGTGGAGGCAGGCGATCTCGTCGGCCTCCGCAGGTGCGTACCCCTTCCCCTTGGTGGTCACGACATGCAGAACGATGGGGCCCTGCCAACTCGCGGCTCGGCGAAGGGCCTGCTCAAGCCCCCCGACATCGTGCCCGTCGATCGGTCCCGTGTAGCGGATACCGAGCGTCTCGAAGAACATGCGCGGCTCGACGACTTCCCGGATAGCCGCACTGAGGCCGTGGAACGAGGTGAACGCAAGCGACGACACGCCGCCGGGGAGGTCCTCCACCAGGTGGCGCACCCGATCACGGACCTGTAGGTAGCGTGGATCCAGCCGCAGGTGGGTCAACGAGACCGACAGCCTCGAGACCGTCGGGGCGTAACTCCGGCCGTTGTCATTGAGCACGACCAGCACTTTGGCTCCGGAGTGGCCGAGGTTGTTGAGCGCCTCATAGGCCATCCCCCCTGTGAGAGCCCCGTCGCCGACCACCGCCACGACGTGACGCTCCCGAGCAGTTGGCTCGCGCTTGGCCTGGAGACTGAGAGCGGTGGCGATCCCGTGGGCATAACTGAGCGCGGTGGAGGCGTGGGAGTTCTCGACCCAGTCGTGCGGCGACTCCCCCCGCGACGGGTACCCCGAGAGGCCGCCTTCCTGCTTCAGGGTGACGAAACCGTCCCGGCGGCCCGTCACGATCTTGTGAACGTAGGCCTGGTGCCCCGTGTCGAAGAGGAAAACGTCCTCCGGGGAGTTGAACACCCGGTGCAGGGCGAGGGTGAGCTCGACGACACCGAGGTTCGAACCCAGGTGGCCACCGGTGTGCGACACGGATTCCACGATGAAGTCACGGATCTCAGCGGCGAGTTGGTCGCACTCGCCAGGCGAGAGCGTCTTGAGATCGGACGGTGAGTGGATCGCATCGAGGATCATGAGTGAGTACCTGACGCCAGGCTACCGGACGAGCGCACCGCAAAGCTGACCGCCCGGTCGGCCCGTCCATACGTGACCGGGCGACGCGCCGGAGCGCAGTCACGCTGCTCGATTCACTCCGGCGACAGGACGGGAGCTCACCGCACCTAGGTGCGGTCGCGTGTGAGCAGCTGCGACACGAACCTCACAACTCGCTCGCGGGTCGCCTCCGCAGTCTCGATGGCCGGGACGTCGCCATCGAGGTCCGCGGCGACAAGCCGACGGCTGCTCTCGAGCTCCGGCCGCAGCGCCACCACGACAGCCGCCTCGCGCCACTTCGGGTGCTCCAACAACAGCAGGAAGGCGAGCAGCGACTCACGCTGCTCGCCTACGCACTCGTAGGGTTTGCGACCCGCAGCATAAAGGTCCCGGAATCCCTCGACCTGCTGGTGGTCGTCGAGGAGGTTGTCGCCGAAGATCGCCGCGAGACGAGCGGGCGCGAGAAACGGGGCCAGCATGAGAAAGACGAACCGGCATTTCGGGCAGTGCCCGCACCAGAGATCGAAGAGAGTGCCTGACCGATAAGCCTGATTGCAGCTCAGAAAACCCGAGTGGTAGGCGGGAAGCTCCGCAAACCACCTCGCGATCTCGATCTCTCCGCACGAGCGCAGTGGCGAGGAGTACTCGATGTTGGGGGAGACCGATTCGCGGAGGACCGACCGCAGCCCGAGCTCGCACTCGGTGCTCTTGCTCCACTGGTGGTTGACCGCGACCTCCCCGACGAACGAGGTGGCCTCGTCGGCAGAGCGCTCCAGCGCCATGAGGATCGTGTCGTAGCCATACACGTATCCCGCCGCCGCGACAATCAGCGACACGATCGCTGTGATCGGCACGTGACCGTTGAGCGCGCCGGCCGCATTGAGCTCGAGCAACTTGGGTGAGATGGTCCGTTGCACCGATGCGAGCCGCAGGCCGGCGACCTCCGCCGTGCGTTGCATGGCTGGCCGCGGGTTGACGGCGACCAGCCAGGTCGCGAGCGTCAGGCGGTGGGCTGGCCGCCTTCAGGGCCTCGACCAGCACGATCGAGTCCTTGCCACCTCCGATGGGCACGGCGACGCCCTCCGGAGGAGCGTCATGACCACGGGCATCGGTCAGCTTCGACCCGGGATCGTCGCCGCAGGCCCCGGACCGCGCCTCGGGTGCCACATCTAACTCGAACTCGAGCGGCACGTGCCGGCTGTTCGCCACGGCGAACTCGCGCAACCCTTTGTCGTACAGGTCCCGCACGAGCGCCACCTCCCCGCCGCTGAGGGGCCCGGTCTCGACGGCGATCCTCCCCGGCGCCACCGCTTTGTAGTAGCTGACGCCGGCGGCGAGATGCACCAGCCGGAGAGCTCGCTCGATGCCGGGCCCCGCACGCGATCCGAGCGGGAACCCGCCCAGCTCAACAATCTCCTCGAAGCGATAGGTGTCGTCGAAGGCGTAAACAAAGCGAGCAACGTTGCGGGCGGGATCGAGGTCGAAGCCGACGATCCGAAACGTCTCGATGCCGGCTAATCCAGGTGCTGTCACGAGGTTTCCACCCGGGTCGAGTCGTCTTCCGCGATACCTGCGAACCTCCGGAAGCGTCGGCTGCGATCGAGGTAGGAGCCTTCGTCACGAGGAGTCGGCGACGCAGGCGAGAACAGCACCGCCGAGACATCCCGGCGAGAGGACGCGAGACCCACCGCGACCTCGAGCGATGGCACTAGATGGCGTTGGACACTGCTCGAGATGTCGTCGAGCGCGCTCGCGATCGCCGCGCCGGCGTCACCCAGCAAATAGACGACTGGCTGCGGCAAGCTCGACTCGATCGCCCGGGCGAGCACCGAGTAGTCAAGTCCGCGATCGTGTCCGCCGGAGATCAGGGCGATCTTTCTGCCCTGGCAAGTCCTCGAGCGCGGCAACCGTCCCCTCCGGGTTGCTGGCGAGGGCGTCGTCGATGTAGCTGACACCGTCGACGTCCCCGATCGGCTGCAGCCGCGATCGAGGTGCGCTCACCCTTGAGAGCTCTCGCTCCAGCCTTTCCCGGTCTGGCAATTCCCCCGTAGTCAGCAGGGCAGCCGTGACCGCGCCGCAGGCGTTGAGCAGATTGTGCTCCCCCAACAGCCGAAACTCCCGTAGGTCCAACGGCCCGAGATCGGACACCACGACCCGGCCCTGTTCGAGGCGCACGGGACCGCTGTTGCCGTACAGGACCCTGCCCGTGATCCATGAGCTCCGCGCAACGGCCTCTTCACTGAATCCGTTCACGGCAACGGGGACGCCGTCGCGGTGGGCGAACAGGTTGAGCTTGTCCTCGTAGTAGTTCGTGAGGTTCCGATGCCAGTCGAGGTGGTCCGGCGCCAGCAGGGTGAGAACGCCCACCGAGGGGGACACAGTCACGTCCGCGGCCTGGAAACTCGAGATCTCGAGAACGAAAACGTCATGAGCGTCATCGTCGTACAGCTCGGTCAGAGGGCGGCCGATGTTACCGGCAAGGGCGACGTCGAGACCGCCGGCGCCGAGGGCAGCCGCCGTGAGCATGGCGGTCGTCGTCTTGCCCTTGGACCCGGTCACGGCGACGACGCGCCTTTGCCGGAAGTCCTCCATGAACAGCGCAGTCGGAGTCGTCACGACCGCACCCAGCCGGGCCGCCGCGACAAGGCGCTCGTCGTAGCGCGAAACCCCGGGCGAGTGCACGATGAAGTCGAAAGGGCGCTCCTCGAGAACCGAAGGCGGCTGCACGTCCATTCCGGTCGGCGCAGTCTCGCCACCCTGGCGCGGGCCGGTCAGAACGCTCGGGTCCCCAGCAATATCGTCGACGATGACCAGTTCGGCGCACGTCGGACCGACGCGCCGAGCGAAGCACTGACCTTCCATGCCCGCCCCGAACATGGCGACGCGGCTACCAGCGAGCGCCGCGATACCTCCTATCAGCGGCACGCCGCGATGGTACACAGAGCTTCGAGTAACCGGTGCGAATCGGACGGGCGACAGATAGCGTTGCAACGTTCGCACCAATCGGGCGGTCACCAGAAGGCAACCATGATGACTGAAGCAGCCGTAGCCGTGCCGCGCCCACAGCCTGCGGACCCGTCATGATCGTCGGAGTCCCTGCCGAGGCGAAAGTCGCGGAAGACCGAGTCGCAATGTCGGTCAACCGAGGGGATGCTCCACCTAGATCGCACGGACGGCGGCCGGGCAGTGCCTGAGGCCGGACACAGCGATTCTCCTACGTCACCGGTCCCGTCCTGGGCCTGATCCGCTCAAGACCAGACTCACTCCCCGGCGGGGCGGAGTCTGCTCTCGTTCACTGTGGTTCGCCCGATGAACGCGCCGACGGAGCCGTTCGATCTCGTCGTCGCGGAGGCGACGCTACGGGGGGCCGCAGGTCCGCGCTGGATAGGAGCGCGGAACGGCAGGATCGTTGTGGTCACGGACAACCCGCTGCAAGCCGGCACGGTCGTCGAAGCCGATGGGGCCCTTGTGATCCCCTCGTTCGTCAACGCCCACATGCACCTGGACAAGGTGTACACGCTCGACCTGCTCGGGGATGCGGCCGTAACCGCCTACACCGGCGAGCAGATGGGCGGGTCGATGGCGTCGATCGAGCTCGCGTCGGCAGTCAAGGACAGCTATGACGAGGCGACGATCGAGGCGAAGGCGCGACGGTGCCTCCTGTCGGGCCTGCGACACGGCCTACGGCACGTGCTGGCCTTCGCCGACGTCGACACCCGCGCCGGGCTGCGGGGTGTCACACCCCTTCTGCGACTGCGTGCGGAGTTCTATGGCGTGATCGACCTGCAGGTCGTGGCATTCCCGCAGGACGGCTTGCTGCGCGACCCCGGTGCCGAGGATCTCGTGCGCGAGGCGGTCGAGCTCGGAGCGGACGTCGTGGGCGGCATTCCCTGGATCGAGTACACCGACGCTGACGCACGCGAGCACGTGCGCCGGATGTGCGAGCTCGCCGCGTCGACCGGTCGCCGAGTGGCGATGCTCGTGGACGACGCCGGTGACCCCGCCCTGCGCACGACCGAGATGCTCGCCACCGCGATGCTCGAGTTCGGCCTGCGCGGGCGGGGCATCGCGAACCACGCGCGGGCTCTTGGTCAATATCGGCCCCCATCCCTGCTGCGCCTCGCCCGCCTGGCCCGCGAGGCGGGGCTGGGATTCGTCAGCGACCCGCAAACAGGCCCCCTGCACCTTCCTCTGTTCGAGCTGCTGGCAGAGGGCCTGCCCGTCGCTCTCGGTCAGGACGACTGCGAGGACGCGTACTACCCGTTCGGCCAACAGAACATGCTGGAGGTCGTCTTCCTCGCCGCGCACCTGCTCAACGCCTGCGTCAGCCCGCGACTCGACGCGCTACTGGATGCCGTCACGACCACCGCGGCGCGCGTCATGGGCATCGACGGACACGGACTCGAACCCGGATGCCGAGCTGACCTAGTCGTCTTGGAAGGCGCGACGGTACGCGAAGCGGTGGCCCGGCATGCCGCGCCGCGCTGTGTGATCGCCAGCGGTCGTGTCGTGGCCGAGAACACCGCGATCCACAAGACCGTGTTCGACCAACAATGATCAGCGTGGACCCCATAGCGCCTGAAGCGGGGTCAGTGGGCTCGGCCACTCAGCCAACGGCCGGCGTATCGAGCTGGGTACAAGCGCGGCGACCGCCGGGGATATCGCCCCTGGCGTCGCACAGCCCTAGTGCGCGCGGCAAGGAGAACCGTGCGTCTTCGGGCTTCCCGGCCGCGACCTGCACCTCGGCCCGTCCGATGTGGACCTCGGCAATCCACGGAAGTTGGTCGCTGCGCTCTATCCACTCCACTGCTTGATCGGCGAGTAGGAGGGCTCGGCAGCATTGCCCGCAGCTGCTCCACGAACAGCGGAGTGCCGCGTGTCCGCTCGCCAACACTGGTCGAGCCCACCAGATCACAGAACAGTGCCATGACAGTCTTGCGGACTTCGTCGGCGTTCTCAGCGACCCGCCTCGCCCCCGCAACTCGCGCAGAGCCTGGCGTCCTCAGCGGTTGGCGACCCACACTCTCCGCACACCCCCAAACCATTCGGTGGATATTGCCCGGCAGCGCTTTCGCCCAGTCCTGATTTGCACACCGAGTCGAACCGGCGAACGCGGCGCCTGCCGGTCAAAGCTGTCAACCTGCCGACAAAACGAGGGGCTCCTCGGCATCCCCTTGCGCACTGTGACGTTTACCTCACGCGCCTCGGCAAGAAGATCAAGATCTCGACCCCCGTGCCGGGATTCTGACGAGCTGCGGGCTAGGCAGAATCCCCGGATCATCAGCGTCTACCCCTCGGCCGGACGCGTTGCCCGCCACGATCATGACGCGTCGCACAACGTTGCGCCCGCGTGGGTAAATGGGACGCGCCTACTGCCCGGCTAGACGTCCCGCCCCAGCGCCGCCAGTTGGTCAGCAATGAAGTCGTAGCCGGGGGCCCTCGGAGCACCGCCTTGTGCTTCTGCGGCGTTCGCATTGCGCGGCGGGGAGGGTAGCGGGGATCTCGAACCCTCCCGATGCTGGTGCGGGCGGGACGCGGCTGGAGCTCAGGCACCTGCGCGATCGGATGCTCCGCCGGGTGAATACCACCTGGCCATCGTCAGCATGAGACGGCTCCTCAGCGTGGCTGACCCACGGTCGCCGCGACTGACTCGGGGTCATCGCAACCCACGATCAGCTCGTCGAACTGAGCACTCTCCAGACGCACCCGGACTCCGCGCGGGGTGTCGTGATGTACGACGGCGAAGATCTTGTCGTCGTGGGAACTGAAGGTGCCGAGGGCAACCGATCCAGGAATGCCCGTACCGACACGAAATCCGTGAACCGCTCCAATGGCGTCGTCGAGCACCTCGACGGTCCGGACGGACCGGAGAGGCACTCTGATCTCTCCGTGAACGGCTTCCATCTTCTCCACCGCCCTCAGACGCACCACGAGCTCATCCCCGTCGACGATGAGATCGGCCATGTTGTCCTCCTTCGACAGCGTCCCGGCCCGAACGAACAACTCACCCTATTGCCTTCGATGCGAACAGATCAGCTCCTGGGCGCGGTTGCGTCCCGAGAAGAGGACTTCTCACTAAGTCGTGGCGCGGCCAGGACCTGGATCCCGGTGCTCACGACCTTGCGGCCCGGCGGAGCGTGTGAGAAGGCGCGCAACGGCGTAGACGAGGATGGCCAGGAGGAGGGGGCCACCCAGCATGAGCGCCAGACCGAAGGCGGGATTGTGGGCGTCGCTCCAACGCGGCGCGTTGAAGTTGGCGACCAGCAAGTCGATCGAGGCGGCTGCACCGACCGCCCCGACAAGCACGCCGAGCGCCACGAGGCCCCCCGCGCGGTCGGGATGCCTGGAACGCAGCACGGCCGCTGTGACGCACAGCGAGGGGACCACGGCCAAGGCCCACGTCACCGCGAAGGCGGACGATCGCGCCATTGACCCGTTCGGAGTCCCGGAGAACCCGAAGTGGCTCGCCAACGGGTCGGGCAGGTGACTCCAGAGAACGAGCGGTGGGATGATTGCTATGCAGCACACCGCAGCGGCACGAAAGCACCAAGCACAAGTCTGATCACTCTGACAGAAGCCATGTCGCACGCTCGCTGCAGGGGCTCATGAGGCTGACACGACACTACCTAGTCGATTCCTGCCAAGAGCCCGCGTCGTCCAAACCGGGTGTCGGACTCTTAAGAGCCGCTCCTATAGAACCGACGGTCCGCAGAGTTGCTCACTCAGACGGGCCCAGTGCCCGTCCTGCCGACTCTGGCGACACTCGCCCTCAGGGAGGAATCCGCGAGCAATGTCGGTGGGTCAGCCCATGTGCGAGTACGCATGGTTCGTGGGTGGCACAAACGTCTCCTTGATCGATCTCGGGCTGGTCCAGCGAAGCAGGTTCAGTTTCGATCCGGCCTTGTCGTTGGTGCCGGAACCTCGGGATCCGCCGAAGGGTTGCCGGCCGACCACCGCACCCGTTGGTTTGTCGTTGACGTAGAAGTTGCCCGCCGCGAAACGCAGCGCTCGCTGGGCTTCGTCGATCGCCGTCCTTTCCGTTGCGAACACCGAACCGGTCAGCGCGTACGGGCTCGTCGTGTCGACGAGGTCAAGGACTTTCGCGTAGTCGTCGTCGGGGTAGACGAACACGGCCAGAATGGGGCCGAAGTACTCGGTCGTGAAGATCTCGTGACGGGGATCGTCGCCGAGAAGGACGGTGGGCTGGACAAAAAACCCTTCTCGGTCGTCGGTGACCCCGCCTGCGAGGATCTCCACCTGCTTCTCGTGGCGTAGCCGCTCGAACAGCTCGCTGTGCTCGGCGAACGAGTGAGCGTCGATGACGGCCCCGCCGAAGTAGGAGAAGTCGGTCACGTCGCCATAGGAGACGGTCCTGGTCGTGTCGACCAGTGCCTCGCGCAGCCCGTTGTCCCAGAGCGAACGAGGCAGGTAGGCGCGGGAGGCAGCCGAGCACTTCTGGCCCTGGTACTCGAATGCTCCGCGGACGAGCGCTGTGACCAGGGACGCTTGGTCAGCAGAGCGGTGCGCGACCACGAAATCCTTGCCACCCGTTTCACCGACAAGGCGCGGGTAGGTGCGGTAACGGTCCAGGTTGTCCCCGACGATGCGCCACATCGAATTGAATGTCCACGTAGATCCCGTGAAATGCAGGCCCGCAAACTCGGGGTCGGTCAACGCGACGGCGCTCATTGCCGCCGCGCCACCGGTAATGAGGTTTATGACACCTGGCGGCAGACCGGCGGCCTCCCACAGCAGCATCAGGAAGTGCGCGGCGAAAAGCTGCGTCGACGCGGGCTTCCATACCACGGTGTTACCCATCAAAGCCGGGGCAGTAGGAAGATTGCCGGCAATCGCAGTGAAGTTGAACGGCGTGATCGCTACCACGAAACCGTCCAGAGGCCTGTGATCGGTCCGGTTCCACTCGCCGGGCGCCGAACTGGGCTGTTCGGCGAGGATGCTTCGAGCAAAGTGCACGTTGAACCGCCAGAAGTCGATCAATTCGCAGGCTGAATCGATTTCCGCCTGTTGGACCGACTTTGACTGGCCGAGTATCGTCGCCGCGTTCAGGGTGTCCCGCCAAGGACCGGCCAACAGGTCGGCGGCGCGCAGGAAGACAGCCGCCCGCTCGTCGAAAGGGAGATCGCGCCAGGAGGAAGCTGCCTGTTTAGCAGCACGCACCGCGGCAACCACGTCTGCCTCGGTCGCCTGCGCCGATTCCCCCAGCACGTGACTGCGTTTGTGCGGCTCGAGGATGCTGAACCGCCTGCCGCCGGCCATGCGTCGCGCGCCGCCGATGGTCAAGGGCAGTTCGCGCCAGTCACTCTTCAGTTCGGCGATCCGGCGGTGCAGCCTCTCGCATTGGGTGCTGCCAGGCGGATACTCGCGCACCGGCTCATTATAGGGAACTGGTACAGACGTAATGGCGTCCATTAGACGATTCGCCTCCTATGGATCCAGGCCTGTTTCATCTTCTGTTCTACCCAAAGTTCGTCCTCATGGGCACCTCGAACGGACCGGTAATAAAGCCAAGAACGACACTCTTTCTGTTCACGTTACTTGACAGGTTCGCGACCCGCTGCAATGCGGTCCTTCCCCGGAGTTTCGCCTCAGCCCCGTACTATGAGAAAGAAGCCGGGCCTGCAACACCGGACGTCTCCATGCGCCCGCCCCTCGCCATTGGCTTTCTGCCCCATCTGTTCTCTCTCGAGAGCGACACATCGTTGGTCCGCTTCCGGAGCCCAAGGGCGGTTGCTCCCCGGGTATCCTGTCGTCATGACAGAGAGCTTCGCGCGCCAGGCGGAGGAGATCGCCAAACACCAGGCCGAGGTGATCGCGAACGAGGCGGAGATCACGAAACGGTGGGCCGAAGAGCTCCGGAGACAGACGACGGAACCACTTGCCAAGCCTGTGGTTCGCGTCCGCGGGCGGTACAAGTTCACCGTCCAGCTTCTGAACCAGCCCTTCAGCCATGGCGGCCAGTTCGGCAGATTGGCCGTCGAGAACCTTCTCAATGACATGTCACAGAAGGGTTGGGAGTTCGTGGAGTCGATGCCCCACGAGGACGGGCGCCTGTTCGTGTTCCGTAGCCTCGGCGAGTAGGACGCCCAGGGGCAATCGCCGGGCCTGGGCAAAGCGCGCAACCACGGGAGAAACGGCGCACCGGCTCTGGCTCCTTCCGAGCCGGTGACACGCCCAGGTCGTATCCCTCGAGATGGGCCCGCCTCCGGACTTGCACAACGGAACGGTCACGCGAGAGGACCCGCGCCCCGAACCCAAGTCAACCCGAGCATCCTGCTTCGGTCGCGAAGGCCGACCCGCCACAGGTCGATGGCTTGGCATGATCTTGAGCATGGTCACCATGTCCGTCGAACAATTCGAGGAGTTGGTGGCCAATGCTCTCGACGGGATACCGGCCGAACTCGGGGCGGCCATGGAGAATGTCGCCGTCATGGTGGATGACCACAGCCCGCCGGGGCGACTGCTCGGCCTCTACCAGGGCGTACCGTTGACGAGTCGCGGGGCTCACTACTCGGCAACCACCCCGGATCGCATCACGATCTTCATGGCCACGATCTGCCGGGCGTGCCAGACACCGCAGGAGGTCGTAGACATGGTTCGCCGAGTGGTAATCCACGAGGTCGGGCATCACTTCGGCATCAGTGACAGGCGACTTGAAGAACTGGGGTGGGGCTGACCGGGCGCCGTGCTGCAAGACCACGGCGCCCGGTCATCATTGGCGGCTCGTGAGATCTGGAATGCCTTTTCGCGCTTGCCGTCCGCCTCGGCCTGGCGATCGGCACCAGATCTGAGTGCCACCGGAGGGTGAAGGTTGGGGTCGCGTCGTCCGCGGCCCTATCGGCCCGTGCGCTCAGGAGAAAGTGTAGTTGGGGATCCCCACGCCGGAGTGGATTGCGAGGACGTTCATCGACGACTGGTGAGGACAGACGCGAACCGAAAAGTTCTCCACCAAGTCGGCTTCACCTGCCGACCCAGCAAACCTCTGGCCGGGTGGGACGACCCTCAGCCCTGCCGTTGCGACCCCTGGGCCTGCGCACAAGGCGCCGGTGTCCACGATACCCAGGATTGCGTGTGCGGTCGCCCCGGGCTCGAGCGTCACCGTGGTCGGCGTGCCGCGGTGGGACGCCGGCTCACCGATCTCGGCGCCAGTCGCACTGACACCCCACACACTTGGCCACCCGTGCAATGTGCACGGCTGGTGCCCGACATTGCTGAACTCGAGTTCGTAGTAGATGGTGCCGGCGGTGCCGTCGCCCTCGACCGCTGCCCAGACCTCAGTGCTGGCGGCGCCACAAACCTGTATCGAGGCCCGGGCGCTCGAGGTTGCCGATGCGACCAAGGTGGCCGTCGGGAGCAAGATCGCTCCGCACCCGAGAGCGACGCCGACAGCAAGTCGCCTCCAATCTCGCAGCTTCAGCTTCATGCTGGTTCCTCCTTGGTTGGCCTTCCTTCACGTTTCGCAAACCGGTCGCGGCGGCGGCCGGCATCGAAAAACAGAGGTCCTGCAGTAGTCGGGCATACTGTGAAACTGAGTCACGCCGCTCGATCGCTCCCCTTGACAGCCATCAGACCTCCCTCCCCACTACAACGCTTGAGCCGGCCGTCGCGCTGCACCCGAATTCGACAGGTTCTTGACGAGGTAGGACGCTCGACGCCAAGCGCGACTCCTAGGGCGTCCAGCAAGGGCGCCGCGGTGCGAGGGTGTCGCGGAGAGCTCGATAACTGCAAGGCGGCCACGAAGACACTCGCCGCGGTGGCGCTGCTCGGGTTGCATGACCCGGTGTCGAGTTCCATCCGCAGTCGGTCTCGCCGAATGACCGCCGCGGCACGGCGGGATCGAGATCTCGTGTCCTCGAGGAGGCATTCGAATGGCGACGAAAAGCCCCAAAAGGGTGATCAAGACAGAACGGTTCACACGCGTTGAGTGGCGAAGAAAGTCATTGGAATGCCCATCAGGAACGACTAGGGTCACGTCAAGCTTGGCTCGGTGAGAGAGTCGCCGAAGATCCGCCTGCACCCGATTGCTGCAGCCGGTCCCGCGCCTGTCTTGCCGCCTGGCGTGATCTGTGCGCGAGACCGAGGGGGCTGGGCGTCCAATGGCTGACATCAGGTTTCTTGGATGTGATCAGGACGCGTACTGCGCGAGTGTCGCCCGTCACGTCGCCGAGTTCGAGGAGACTTCACGGCACCGGGTTGACGTGCAATTGATCGACAACGACGACTACTTCACAAACGAATTGGCTCAGTATCTGGAGGGCGAGGATCCGGCCGATGTCTACATGTCCGGACCGGTGCTCATGTGGGAGCAGCTCGGCGCCGGACATGTCGAGCCACTCGACCCGTTCCTCGAGCGCACCAGCGCCGGCTACGATCCCGATGATTTCCTCACGACCCTCATGCGTTGCAATCGCTGGCGCGGACGGTTCGGAGACCCGCTCGGCGAGGGTCCTCTTCTCGAGCTGCCGGTCAACTGTGAGTCGTACAACCTCGCCTACCTGCCCGCGGTACTGGAGCGCGCAGGCGCCGAGGTGCCGACCACGTGGGAGGGGTATTTCGCCGTCGCCCGGCAGATCGCCGACAAAGCCGCGCCGTGCCGCGGCTTCGGCCAGCGCGGCGTGAATGTCTGGCACACCATCTACACGGGATTCGCGAGTCAGTTGTGGTCATACGGAGGACGGGACTTCGACGAAGCCGGCGCCTGTGCGATCGCCTCACCGGCCGCGCTCCGCGCGACCGGTGACATCCTCGCCGCCCTCCGGGAGGCGGGCCCGCTCGACTGGCCGAACCAACGTTGGTACGAGCTCGCTATCGACTTCGCCAATGGAGGCTACGGCCTGATAGTCGACTCCGACCACTACGTTGCCTACTTCGAGGACCCGAGGGTTTCCACAGTGAGCGGCAAGGTCGGCTATGCACTGCCGCCTCTCGGTCCGAGTGGCCGACGCAGCTCGAATCTGTGGACGTGGTCCGTCGTGATGAACGCGAACTCAGGTGACAAGAACACCGCCTGGGAGTTCATGGAATGGGCGACGGGAAGGTCGTTTCTCCTCAGGTCGGCCCTCGAGGGAAACATGAACCCCACCCGCAAGAGCGTCTGGGAGGACCCGAGCTTCCAGGAGCGGGCGTCAGTCTGGGGAGACTTCGTCGGTGTCGCAAGGCAACTCGTCGAGGACGTCGCGGATGTGCTCGTCACGCCGGCGGTGAATTACATTGCGGTCGCCCGACGCTGGACCGCGGCACTGCGTGAGGCGTACGCCGGTACCGATTCGCTCGAGGGATGTCTGCGCAGGGCGGCTTCGGACATAGACGAACTGGTCGCCGGTACTCGCCAAGTCGGGTGAAGATGACCGCTCCCCGCTCGCACTGATCCGATGGAAGAGGCTGCCCCCGAGTTCAACGACGTCGTTTGCGGCCTGTTGGTCAGGTCCGGACGAAGTCTCTTCGTGCACCGGAACAGTACGCGCACGTGGGCCCCGGACTGCTGGGACGCCCCCGGGGGTCACATCGAGCGAGGTGAGTCGGATTTCGACGCCCTCGCCGCGAGATGTTCGAGGAGCTCGGAGTCGTGGTTTCCCCCGACGGCGCTCGCCTAGTCGCCCGGCTGAGCGGAGCTCGCTACGACGCTCGCGTCTTCGTCGTCGACGCCTGGTCCGGCGAGCCGGAGAACCGAGCACTGGAAGAGCACGACGATCTCGCCTGGTTCGACGAGGTGCAAGCCTCCCGTCTCGTCCTCGCCGACCCGGAACTTCTCGACATAGTCGTCGATGTACTGCGTCACGCGGCAGGGATGGACGGCTGACGGCAAGCTGGGGACGGGCGGACGGGGGGGCATGGGGACCCGGGGACCCACCCCCGTGACTGGAGGTCGTCGAGCTCGGATCACTCCGACCATTGGCTGCGAACGAGCCCTCGCGCGAGGGTAGTGGTACTACGAGGCAAGCGAGTGCGGTCACCCACCTTGAGAACCGCCCTCTCAGAACCCAGGCTTGACGTATCGCACGCCGATCAGCAGGCCTTCGCAGCTCCTGACTCACATGAACCGGGTTCTTCGCGTGACTTGGTACCGGTTCCGGGCCACATTCGGCCGCCGTTGGGGCGGCTATCTGAGCGTGGTCGTGCTGATCGGGCTGATCGGCGGGATCGCCATGGCATCGATAGCAGCCGGGAGACGCACCCAGTCCTCGTACCCCACCTTCCTCGCGAGCACGAACCCCTCCGACATGACCGTGTCGGTCTTCGCCCCGAACGGCGGTGAGGCAGCTGCACCCTTGACGGCAAAGATCGCCCACCTCGCGGGCGTGAAACGCGTCAGGACCGTTTTCGTGCCGCATGTCGTGCCGCTTGCCGCCAACGGCGCCCCCCGTCTTTCTACGTTGGATCAAGTCTCGGTTCTGGGCAGTCTGGACGGCGCGTTTGTCGCTCAGGACCGTCCGGCCGTCGTGCAAGGGCGGGCCGCGGACCCGAAACGGGCCGACGAAATGGTCATGACCACGAGCACCGCCAGCCTCCTCGGCGTGCACGTCGGCCAGGTCGTTCCCATGGGCTTCTATACGAACGCGCAATCGGCGCTGCCGGGCTTCGGCACGCCGAGCGTTCCGCCCCGCCTCCGGTTCGAGGTCAGGTTGGTCGGTCTCATCGTCTTCAACAACTCCGTGGTCCAAGACGACGTCGACCGTGCCTACGGCTTTGTGCTCCTGACGCCGGCGCTGGTGCGAGAGCTCGTCGCTGTGTCGCCGGGGGCGGCCGTGCCGGAGGCCTACGCGTTGCAGCTCCAACACGGTGGCCTCGACGTTCCTGCCGTCGAGCAGGCAATCGTCCGCCTGCTCCCGCGAGGTGCGACCGCCGAATTCCATGTGACGTCGCGGGTCGTCACGAATGTGGAATTGGCCCTCAAGCCGGAATCGGTCGCCCTCGGTGGGTTCGGGGCGATCGCCGCATTGGTCTGCTTGATCCTTGGGATTCAGGCCATCTCCCGACAGCTCCGTTGGGTGGAAGACGACCGCCGGGTGATGCGAGCGCTCGGAGCGAGTCCAGCCATGACCGCGGGAGACGGGCTGATCGGCGTCCTTGGTGCCGCGGTCCTCGGTTCGGTCGTGGCAGTGGCCGTAGCGGTGGGGTTGTCTCCGCTCTCTCCCCTGGGACCGGTGCGTCCCTTCTACCCCGCTCGGGGGTTCGCCTTCGACTGGACGGTGCTCGGAATCGGTGTGGCCGTACTCGTCGGCGTGCTCGCACCTGCGTCGGCAGCACTTTCCTACCGAGGGTCGCCTCGCCGGGTGCCGCGCACCCGCCAGGGTGTGACTGGCAGTTCGAGTGTCGCCCGCAGCGCGCAATCGGCCGGGATGCCTGTCGCTGGTGTGGTCGGGGTGCGCTTCGCCCTCGAAACAGGCAGGGGCCGCACGGCGGTGCCGGTGCGATCTGCGTTGGCCGGCACCGTCCTTGCGGTCGCCTTGGTGGTGGCGGCTCTCTCGTTCGCGAGCAGTCTGCAGACGCTGATCTCGCACTCTGCGCTGTACGGGTGGAATTGGAGCTACGCCCTCGATCCGACCAACAACGTCCCTCCTCAAACCCTGAAAGTCCTTGGGCACGACCCCGATGTCGCCGCCTGGAGCGGGTTCGACTACAACAACGTCGACATCGACGGGCAGACCGTCCCCGTCCTGTTCGCGCGCTCACTCGACGAGGTCGTGTCGCCGCCGATCCTGTCGGGGCACGGCCTGGACGCAAACAACCAGATCGTCATGGGCGCGGCCACGCTCGCGGTGCTCCACAAGCACGTCGGCGAAGCCGTCTTCGTGAGCTACGGGACCCGAGCCGACGCTCCCCTTTACATACCACCGACTCGCCTGGTGATCGTGGGCACGGCAACGTTCCCCGCGGTCGGGTACGAAAGCCTGGTCGCCGACCACACCTCGATGGGCACGGGCGCTTTGTTCTCGGAGGGGATCTTCCCGCGGGCGTTCCAACGAGCCATCGGGAGCACGGACCCGAACCTCAATGGGCCCGAGCTGGTCTTCGTGCGGCTCCGAAACCGGGTCGGTCCGGCAGCCGGACGAGCCGACATGCAACATGTCGCCGACGAGGCGAACAAGCTGTTCGCCGCGGACCCTCAGACGCAGGGCAACAACGTTGTCGTCCTCGGCGTCCAGCATCCGGCGCAGATCGTGAACTACCGCAGTATCGGCTCGACCCCGGTCATCCTGGCTGTGGGCCTCGCCGGAGGAGCGGTCGTCGCTCTCGGCCTCACACTCGCCGCCTCGGTGCGGCGGCGCCGGCGAGACATGGCGCTCCTGAAGGCTCTCGGCTTCACGCAACGACAGCTGTCAGCCGCGGTCGCATGGCAGGCGACCGTTACGGCAGTCATAGGCGTCGTCGTCGGGATCCCGCTCGGCGTCGTCATCGGACGTCAGCTCTGGACGCTGTTCGCCAACAGCCTCAACGCCGTGCCTGACCCGACCGTGCCCGGCTTGTCAGTGCTCCTCGTCGGCATCGGCGCCCTCCTGTTCGCCAACGTCGTCGCCGCGCTCCCCGGGCGCAGCGCGGCACGAACCCCGACAGCTCTGGTGCTGCGAGCGGAGTGACCCGACGAATCCGAGCGGAGTCAGTGGCGCGCGGTGACGGCGCACGACGCGCTCCCAGGCCCTAGAGCAGAGCGAGCACCTCGCCGCGAGACGTGTCGCGTCTCTCGACAGGCGGCGCGAGAACCCGACAGAGACGCCCGCGAGGTCGAGAATCAGGCGGGAGTCGTCGGACAGTCGGTTCGGGACCCAACTCCGTCCCTATACCCCCAGTGGTATCGTAAGAGCAAAGGAGTAGCAAAGATGCGTAAGAAGGTCCTCGTACTCGGTAGCAACTTCGGTGGTCTCACGGCGGCGTTGGCGGTAAAGCACGAACTGCATGGCGACGTCGACGTGACGGTGATCTCACCATCCGATCTGTTCGTCTTCAACCCCTCGCTCATCTGGCTCCCCTTCGGCAAGCGCTCCCCACAAGACCTGTCGTTCCCCGTGACGCCGACCCTCGAGCATCACGGCATCGAGTTCGTCCACCATGCAGCCGAGTCGATCGACTCGACCGCCCGGACGGTCTCAGCCGGGGGTCAGTCCTACCCCTACGACTACCTGGTCATAGCGACCGGCTACCGAAACGACTTCGATGTCGCGCCGGGACTGGGACCGGGCGGTAACGCCGTCACCATCACAACGCTCGAAGATGCCATCCACGCCGGCGAACGCTGGAAGGCACTGCTCGACGATCCCGGACCGGTCGTGGTTGCCGCAACGCAACGCGCCAGCTGCTTCGGCGCGGCGTACGAATTCCTCTTCAACGCGGCCTACCACTTGAAAAAGGCGAAGCTCAAGGGCAAGGTCCCTCTCACCTACGTGACTTCAGAACCGTTCCTCGGCCACTTCGGCATCGGCGGGCTCCCCCACGGAGAGCAGCTGCTGGGGATGTTCCTCAAGATGGAGGGGATCACGGCCATTACCGACGCCTCAATCGCGTACGTCGACACCGATGTCGTCCACCTGCAAGACGGCCAGGACGTGCCCATGCGCTACTCCATGGTGATCCCTCCCTTCCTGGGCCAGCAGGTCGTGAAAGACAGCGGCCTCTCGGACGCGCGGGGTTATGTCTCGGTCCGTCCCACGTACCAGAGCACGGACCACGACGACATCTACGCCGTCGGCATCGCGGCCGCGGTGACGGTTCCGTGGCAGACGTCCACACCAGTCGGCATCCCGAAGACTGGGTTCCCCACCGAGACGATGGCGCACGTCGCCGCCTCCAATATCGCTTCGCAGGTCCGAGGTGTGGAACCCAAGGAGGAGAAGGAGTTCAAGGACATCATGGCCGTTTGCGTGATGGACGCCGGCAACAATGGCGTCATCATCCTGGCCGACAAGATGCTGCCTCCCCGCAAGCACGGCGTGCTCATCCCCGGTCCGCAGGCCCACGCGATGAAGGTCGCATTCGAGAAGTACTTCTTGTGGAAGGCCCGCAACGGCTATGTGCAGCTCCCCTGAGGACGGACCCACCGGCTCGGTGCCTAACAGGATGTTTCGGATACGGTCGGCAAGGTGATACGTGCAGCGACTCGGGCGGACATCCCTGTCCTCGTCGAGTTGATAGGTGAGCTCGCGGAGTACGAGCGGGCGCATGACGAGGTCGAGATCGACGAGATGATGCTCGAACGCGCACTGTTCGGGCCGGAGCCGAGCGCTTTTGCGCGTGTCGCGACCACCGACGATCGCGTCGTCGCCATGGCGCTCTACTACAGGAGCTTCTCGACGTGGACGGGACTGCCGGGCATCTACCTCGAGGATCTCTATGTCCGGCCCGCGCACCGTGGACTCGGCATTGGAAGGGAGTTGCTCGCATCGTTGGCCCGTCTGGCTCTTGACGAGGGCTGCGGTCGGTTGGAGTGGTCCGTGCTCGACTGGAACGAACCGGCGATCGCGTTCTACCGGTCGATCGGTGCCGCCGCCACGGACGAGTGGACCCGATACCGTCTGGCCGGGCCGGCGCTCACGGACTTCGCGAACTCGTTCTCACCGTGAGGAACGCTTGGCCCCGAGGTCTCTCGCCCGTGGGCCGGCGCCTCGAGAGGCAAAGCGGCGGCGGGCGATCGGGAGACTCCTCACAGCTGCGGAGTCCCTGGACCGGCGGACGGACTGAACCGGGGCTTGCTCACGGGGGTGCCGGAGGAAGCTGAGTTGGCTCGCTAACGTCTTCCCCATGACGATCGAGACTCGCATCCTCGGACGTACCCGAGCGGAGGTGACCGTCCTTGGGTACGGGGCCATGGAGTTGCGTGGGCAGCCCAAGGGACCGGCGCTCACCGACGAGGAGGCTGGCCGGCTCCTCAACGCCGTTCTTGACGAGGGCATCAACCTGATTGACACCTCGGTCGACTACGGCCACAGCGAGGAGCTGATCGGCCGGAACCTGGCCTCTCGCCGGGACGAGTACTTCCTCGCGTCAAAGTGCGGATGCCCTCTCGAGGATCCACCCCCTGAGGCAATGCCGCCGTTCCCGCACGACTACAGCGCGGCCAACATCCGGGCCGGCCTCGAGCAGAGCCTGCGCAGGCTCAGGACCGAGCGCCTCGATCTGTTGCAGGTCCACATGTCGCCGAGCCGTCCCCAGATGGAATCTGACGGGACGATCGAGACGCTCGTCGCACTTCGGGACGAGGGCAAGATCCGATTCCTCGGCATGTCGGGCACGCTTCCTCACCTGCCCGACCACATCGCCGCCGGTGTCTTCGACGTCTTCCAGATCCCCTACTCGGCAATCCAGCGCGAGCACGAGGCGCTCATCGCAGATGCGGCCGCGGCCGGAGCGGGCACGCTCATCCGGGGAGGCGCCGCCCGCGGCGCCCTGGCGGAGGACAAGGACTGGCGCCAGGCGCCGCTCGGGCTCGCCGAGGGAGAGGGGAAGCGCCGCTGGGAGGCCTCCGGGATCGAAGACCTACTCGGCGAGATGAGCCACTTCGAGTTCGTGCTGCGCTTCACGCTGAGCCACCCGGCCTTGTCGAGCACGATCGTCGGCACGTCTGCCATCGGTCATCTCCGCGCCAACGTCGCGATCGCCGAGAAGGGTCCGCTGCCCGCCGACCTCTACCAGGAAGCAAAGCGCCGCTTGGACGTGGCGAACCAGTAGCGCGCCTTGAGGCGCCGACACCTCGCCAAGCCCTGCGATCAGGACGATCCCGACGTCAGGCGGGCGAAGCGCGGCAGCTGTTTCCGGTTCGCGAGGCCGAAATGGTACAGGTGGAGTTCGTCCGCGCCCACGTTGAGGAGCCGTACTGCGTGCTCCTCGAAGCCGTCGGCCTCCACGGGAACCAGGACATTCACGTACGCCGCCACGCTGACTGCTGCCGGCACGGAGTGCCGGGCCGCGGCGATCACGTCCGGGCTGTGCGGCGACGTTGCCTCGACGGGAACCAGTACGGCGTTCGCTCGCCGCGCCGAGGTTGGCGTCAGCCCCGGTGAAGCCCCGGTCGCCCAAGGCTCCGGCTGGGCGTGCAGGGTGATCCGCAGGGATGGCTCGACCTCCTCCAGGGCCGTCAGAACGCCGTCCAAGACGGCGTCGGTGTGACGCTGTCGACTGGTGAGGAGCAGTTCAGCCGTCTGTGCTCCGAGGACTTCGTCTGGCGTCACCTCCTCGGCGTCCGCCAAGTCCTGGGCGGCTTCGAAGGCCCCCCGCAGCTTCTGCACAGTCTCGTCCGCATCGGCACCTTCGGCTTGCCAACCTCGCTGACAGGCGTCGCAGCAGCAGATCGAGAGGATCAGCTCCGCCAACGGTGTGTAGGCCCGGAAGGTCTTCTCGTGGTGACCGCCGTGCTCGGACCCCAACTGGCCGTGAGCCTCGAGCGAGATCCCCGCAAGGGGAAGGCCACGGACCGCCTCGGCCGCAAGCACGGCCGTGTATTCGCGTACCTCCTCATTGGCAGGGCACAGGGCCCACTCGTAAAGATCACCGAAGCAGTTGCGTACGACAAGGTCCCGGTGCTTTCGTCCCAACCCGCTGTTGTGGTTCAGCACCACCCACACGCTGACCCGCAGCCCGCCGGCGACGAGAGCCTGGACTGCCCGCTCGAAGGAGTCCTCACAGCCAGTCCACGGCGCACTGACCGGTCTGAGGCGGCGTCCCGCCCACACGTCGGCTCGTACGGGACGGTACAAAGCCGCGCTCTCGGCGAGGACGAAGCGGTGCTGAGGATGCTGCGGCGTCGCCGCCCGGACACTGTGGTAGGCGGCGGCAAGACTCACATGCTCGAACCCGGTGGAGACAAGTCGCGACACGCAGGAGGGGTCGCCGACCACGTCCCACGGGTAGAGATAGGCGCTCAGCTGCCGCGGCGCGAATCCCGGGCTGAGATGGGAACCCTGCCAAGAAGCTCCGCTTGCCACCGCTACCCCCTTTGGAGCGACGAAAGTACAGAGTATATTATGTGCTGTGTACGAGACGCTGGTACAGGATTCGCTCGGAGCAAGCGTGCAGCCCCGCTTCGGCTCACGGGGCGACTCGATCGCCAGCGAGATCAAAGCTGCGATCCTCTCGGGTCGCTACGGTGCCGGCAGCCCGCTCACCGCGCAGGCGATCGCCGACGAGCTCGGCACTTCGAAGACTCCGGTCCGCGATGCCTTAAAGGCCCTGAGCGGGACGGGGCTCGTCACCTCGAGCAGCCACCACGGCACCTCGGTCAGGACGGTGGACACCGCGCTGGCCTTGGCCGTTTGCGACCTCCGCCTGCTCCTGGAGCCCGAAGCAGTGCGCCGCACGATCCTCAGCGGCCTCGACGCCGACGGCTTCAGGACAGCAATCGAGCACATGGTCGCCGCCGAGAGCGGTGAGGACCTGTATCAGCGAAGCCTGGCAAACAGGGTCTTTCACCGTTATCTCTACGCCGGTTGCGGGAACCTCGCCCTTGTCAAGGTGCTCGACGACCTGACCGACGTCAATGCCTTGATCAGCGTCACCGTGTGGAACCACGTCGGCAGTTGGGCCGGCGAAGCGGTGGAACACCGCAAGATCGCCAGGGACGCGCTGTCCGGGAAGGCCGAGTCAGCCGCCACTCGCCTGCGAAGCCACATCGAGGTGTTCCAGCGACGCGTCGTCGAAGCCCTCGGCACAACCTGAGATGGCGGCACCGCCGAAGATCAGCTACGGCCTACAAGAGAAACGGGAGCAAGCATGCACTTCGAGCAGCAGCACAACCCTCTGCGCGGTGTCGTGGCCGTTCCCACGACACCGTTTGCTCCCGACGGTGACATCGACAGGGAGGCCTATCAGAGGATCATCCGGCGCCTCGTAGACGCCGGCATCACCACCGTCACCCCGAATGGCAACACCGGTGAGTTCTACGCGTTGACTCCCGGAGAAGCAAAAGAGGTGCACGCGACTAGCCGTCGAGTCGGTTGACCTTGATACGACGGTCATGGTCGGCGTCGGTCACGACGTCGCCTCCGCCGTCGAGGTTGCCCTGGAGGCCCGTTCCCGGGGCGCCGCTCTGATAATGGTCCATCAGCCCGTGCACCCCTATATCTCGGTCGAAGGTTGGATCGAGTACCACCGCGCCATTGCGAGCGAGGTGCCCGAGCTCGGCGTCGTCCTCTATGTGCGCAATGAGGCCATCCCCGGTGCGGCCTTTGCGCGGCTCGGCGAGCTCTGCCCGAACGTGGTCGGGGTCAAGTACGCCGTGGCGAACCCAGCCCGTTTCGCGGCTGTGGCAGCCGATGCGGTGCAGGGCGGTTCACGTGGGTGGCCGGTTCGGCCGAGCTGCATGCCCCGGGATACTTCGCCGTCGGTGCCACAGGGTTCACCTCCGGGCTGGCGAACGTCGATCCGGAGACGTCGCTGCGGCTATGGCGTGCTCTGGACGCAGGAGAACGCGTGCTCGCGACGGATCTCTGGCAGCGCGTGCGTCCCTTCGAGGAACTGCGCGCGGCCAACGCCAACGCGAACAACGTCTCGGTCGTGAAAGAGGCGCTCTGCCAGCTCGGGGTATGTGCCCGGGACGTCAGGCCGCCGAGCTCATTGCTACCGACACAAGCGCGGGCGGAGATCACCCGCATCCTTGAGGCTTGGGGGTTGCTCGGATGAAAGGCGAGCCCGTGGAGTTTCGCAGCAGCCGGTGGTTCGAAGGCGAAGGACTGCGGGCTTTCAGCCACCGGTCCCGGGCTCGCCAGCTCGGTATCGGTGCCGAGGAGCTCGCCGGCAAGCCCGTCATCGGGATCCTCAACACCTGGAGCGACATCAATCCCTGCCATATGCACCTGCGCGAGCGTGCCCAGGCTGTCAAACGCGGCGTCTGGGAAGCCGGCGGGTACCCCATCGAGATGCCCGTGGCCACCCTTTCGGAGACCTTCCAGAAGCCAACGCCGATGCTCTACCGCAACCTGCTGGCAATGGAAACCGAGGAGGTTCTGCGCTCTTACCCCTTCGACGGCGCCGTCCTCATGGGTGGCTGCGACAAGTCCACACCTGCGCTCTTGATGGGTGCGGCGAGCGCGGACAGGCCGATCATCTACGTGCCGGCAGGCCCCATGCTCACGGGTCACTGGCACGGCGAAACGCTGGGCAGTGGCACCGACATGTGGCGGTACTGGGACGAAAAGCGCGCCGGGACCATCACAGACGCTGAGTGGGAAACACTCGAGGCGGCGATGGCGCGCTCCCCCGGCCAGTGCATGACGATGGGCACGGCCTCGACGATGACCGCCGCCGCCGAAGCGCTGGGACTCACGTTGCCGGGCGCGTCGTCCATCCCTGCTGTGGACTCGGCCCACCACAGGATGGCTGCCGCGAGCGGCTCGCGCGTCGTGAATATGGTGCGCGAGAACCTGACGATGTCCAAGATCACCGACAGGCGGGCATTCCTCGACGCCGTCACCGTCGTGCTCGCCCTCGGCGGCTCCACCAACGCCGTCATCCACCTCGTCGCGATGGCGGGACGCTGTGAGGTGGCACTGGGTCTGGACGACTTCGACCGCCTGTCCCGTAGCACCCCCGTGCTCGCCAACGTCCGCCCGAGTGGTGAGTACCTCATGGAGGACTTCTATTACGCCGGAGGTCTGCCCGCCCTCATGGCCCAGATCAAAGACCTCCTCCACTTGGAGCGACCGACCGTCAGCGGACGGACGCTCGGCGAGAACCTCGAGGAAACCGCCGTCCCCGACGAACGCGTGATCCGCCCCCGGCAGAACCCGCTTTCGGAGCAGGGTGGGCTCGCCATCCTGCGCGGCAACCTGGCCCCGGACGGCGCGGTCATCAAGCACCTCGCCGCGTCGCCGCATCTTCTGTGCCACACCGGGCTTGCCGTCGTGTTCGACGACTACCGGGACATGCAAAGCCGCGTCAACGATCCCGATCTCGTGGTCAGCGCCGACTCCGTCCTCGTGCTCCGCCACGCCGGCCCCCAGGGCGGTCCGGGCATGCCCGAGTACGGCATGCTGCCGATACCCGACAAGCTGCTGCGCGAAGGCGTCCGGGACATGGTCCGCATCTCCGACGCCCGCATGAGCGGGACGAGCTACGGCACCTGCGTCCTGCACGTGGCGCCCGAGTCCTTCGTCGGGGGGCCACTGGCGTTGGTTCGGAACGGTGACCTGATCACCCTCGACGTGACCAGGCGCCTGCTGCAGCTCGAGGTCAGCGACGACGAGCTGCGCCGGCGCTCGCAGGCGTGGACACCGCCGCCGCAGATCTTCGACCGTGGCTACGGCGCCCTGTACAGCGCGCACGTCGGGCAGGCCGACCAGGGCTGCGACTTCGACTTTCTGGCCCGCAAGGGGGGCATCGTGGAGCCGAACCCACGGTGAGAACCCCGCAAACCCTCGTCATCACCGGAGCCGCCGGGCGGCTCGGCGCCTTTCTGCGCTCATCTCTGGCCGAAGTCGCCACGAGCGCCCGCCTCCTCGACATCGTCGCCCCACCGCAAGCGGCAGCGGGTGAGCCGGTCGAGATCCATCAGGGTTCGGTCACCGATCCTGACCTGCTCGACGCCGTGTGCGCTGGCGCCGACGCGATCGTCCACCTCGGAGGCTTTGCAGGTGACGCTCCGTGGCCCGACCTCTCCGAGGTCAACGTGGGTGGGACATTTCAGGTGCTCGAGGCGGCCCGTCGGCACGGCCTGAGGCGGGTGGTGGTGGCAAGCAGCAATCACGCGGTCGGCTTCCACGTCCGGGGATCCCAGCCACTCGCCGACGACGTGGCACCGCGGCCCGACAGCCTCTACGGCGCCAGCAAGGCGGCGGGCGAAGCTCTCTGCCAGTTCTACAGCGTGAAGTACTCGATGGACGTCGTCTGCCTGCGTATCGGCTCGTGCTTCGAAACTCCCGAGAACCATCG
Organism: uncultured Acidimicrobiaceae bacterium; assembly: GCA_963836935.1. Lineage (GTDB taxonomy): Bacteria > Actinomycetota > Acidimicrobiia > Acidimicrobiales > Bog-793 > Fen-455. The sequence goes on along the minus strand of CAWILM010000002.1, from coordinate 68,205 downwards.
GATGTTGTCCACGTGGCTCTCGCCGGCCGACTTCGTCCGGCTGGTAAAAGCATCGCTGACAACCTCTTGCCCGGGCTTCAGACTTGTCTGGGGCGTGTCAGCGAACACTCGCCGCTGGTGGTCAACGACGGGTGGAGACGCCATAGGCTTTCGTCCCGAGGACGACGCCGAAAGCTTCGCCGGGTTGTATCCCGGAAGCGACCCCGAGCCCGAGTACGTCGGAGGAGTCGCCATCTAAGGACACGAACCAGCGACTTGCCGGGCGGGCGTCTCAGCGTCTTGCCAGGGCGGACTGCCCCAGAAAGTCCTTTCAAGGAGCCCCGTGACTGACACCGAGACCAATCCTGCCGAAAACCAGTTTCTCGACGTGGCCAGTGTCGTCGCGCGAGCGGCGGGCGCCGCGCCCCGGTGGGGGGCACTCGATCCGGTGGCGAGAGCCGGAATGCTTCGTGCGGTCGCCGACCGTTTGGACATCGCGGGCGATGAGCTGGTCCCCTTGGCTATCGCAGAGAGCCACCTGACCGAGACACGCCTGCGCGGGGAGCTGTTCCGCACGACTTTCCAGCTGCGGTTCCTCGCCGGGGTAATCGAAGAAGGCGACTACCTGCAGGCGTGCATCGACACATCAGACGACCTCTGGCCGCCCGGGCCACGGCCTGACCTGCGACGGTCTCTCCGGCCGCTCGGCCCGGTCGCCGTCTTCGCCGCCGGCAATTTCCCCTTCGCCTTCAGTGTTGCCGGTGGTGATTCGGCTTCGGCTCTGGCCGCCGGCTGCCCGGTGGTGCTCAAGGTGCATCCCGGTCACAGGCAACTCTCCGCCCGCTGCGGAGAGATCGTCACCCGGGCACTGCACGACGCGGGCGCGCCGGAGGGCACGTTCACGCTGATCGAAGGCGATGAGGCCGGCCGCGCTCTCATCACCCAGCCGGACCTCGCCGCCGTGGCGTTCACTGGCTCGGCGCGGGTAGGACGCATGCTGTTCGACGTCGCCGTCGGGCGGCCGATTCCGATCCCGTTCTACGGGGAGCTCGGAAGCGTGAATCCCGTCTTCGTGACGGTCCGAGCCGCCGCGGCTCGCTTGGACGAGATCCTCTCCGGTTACGTCGCCTCTTTCACCTTGGGAGCCGGGCAGTACTGCACCCAGCCAGGCGTCTTGCTGCTGCCCGCAGGCGTCCTCGACCGTGACCGCATCAGCGACACGGTCAGCGCCCAGCCCCACGCCCGGCTTCTCAACGACCGGATCGAAGGGGTCTATCAAGAAGCCCTCGACGATCTGCGACACCGTCCGGACGTTGCAGTCATCGTCGAGGGCGAGCAGCAGCCGGACGGCGCGAGAACGCCAACCCTGCTCCTTACGACGGTCAAGAGCCTCGTCGCAGACGCCGGGCACCTCCTGGCGGAGTGTTTCGGGCCCGTCTCGCTCATCGCCGAGTATGACGAGGAATCCCAGCTGGTCGAGGTTGCCCACATGCTCGAGGGACAGCTGACCGCGACGGTTCACGGCGAGGTCGACGACACGATCGTGCCCGGACTGCTCGACCAGCTCGCGGAGCGGGCAGGGCGGATCATCTGGAACAGCTGGCCGACCGCTCTGTCAGTGACCTGGGCCGTTCATCACGGCGGCCCCTATCCGGCAACCACCTCGCCCCTGCACACCTCCGTCGGGGCCGCCGCGATCGGCCGCTTCCTCCGGCCGGTCACCTACCAGAATTTCCCCGACCCCTTGCTGCCGGCTGTGTTGCGAGCGGAGAACCCCCTCCATCTTCCGCGCCGCGTGGACGGCCGTTACATACCCGCGTCGCCCGCGCGATGACCGACGTCGCTCAGGTGCGAGAGGCGGGCGCAACTACAGCGGTGGCGGGCCGGTCCCGGCCCGCCAGATAGCCGGCACCGGCCTGCAGGGCGAGGAGGCCGAGCAGCACCGCCAGCGGAAGGTCCCAGCTGTCCGCGAGGTCGTACAGAAGCCCGACCAAGGTGGGGCCTACTGCCGCGATCAGGTAACCGACACCTTGGGCCATTCCCGAGAGGGCCATCGCCTCGTGCTGGTTGGAGGACCTGAGCACCATCATCATGAGCGCCAGGCTGATCGAGGCGCCCTGTCCGCCACCGAGCAGCACAGCCCAGAGGGCGTCGAGGTGGTGCGGATCGACGAGGAGCCCGGTCAACCCGAGTGCCGCCAGCACCACGGCGCCGAGCACCGCGAGACGAACGTCGCCGAGGCGGTGGGCGATCCAAGGCGTGACGAGCGCGGAGACGATGGCGACGGTGTTGGTGACCGCCAACAGCAGGCCGGCGCTCACAACTGGGACGCCACGATCGTGGAAGACGGTCGGCAGCCACGCGAGGGCTGAGTAGAACTCCAGCGACTGCATGCCCATGAACAGCGTCACGGACCAGGCGACAGGGCTCGTCCACAGCGCCCTCGCCGGTTCGCTTACAACCATGACTTCCGTCGCCGGGTGGGCGTGGGTCCTGAGCGGCACGATGACGGCGATCGCCACGACGACCGGGAGCGCCCAGGCACCGGTCGCCAGGCGCCAGTTACCACCGAGAGCGCGCGCGAGCGGCGCCGTTGTGGCGGCCGCGAGGGCGGCTCCGGCGCTGAGCAACGCCGTGTAGAGGCCGGTCATGAGGCCGACGTGCCCTGGGAAGTCGCGCTTGACTATGCCCGGCATCAACACGTTGGCGATCGCGACCGCAATGCCGATCAGCAGCGTGCCGGCAAACAGGCCCGCATAGTCCGTCGAGCGGACGAGGATGCCGGCGAACAGCACGCCGAGACAGCCCAAGAGGACCCCGCCCGTCCCGCGGCGACGTACGAGACGGGGCGCGACAGGAGCCAGAAGGCCGAAACAAATCAGCGGCAGGGTCGTCAACAGTCCCGCGCCGGCGGCTGAGAGCCCGGTGGACTTCCGTATCGCGCCGAGCACCGGTGAGAGAGCGCTCATCGAGGGTCTCAGGTTCAACGAGACCAGCAGCAGGCCGGTGGCCAGCAGGAGACGTCGCCTGCGTGTGCCCGTCCCGGAAGGCTCAGGCACGCCGGCGCATCCGAGCCGAGCCGACAGAGCGCCGTGGTCGCGGGCAGGTGGCCATAGCCGGCTCACGCTACTGACATACGGTCCGATCGTCGACAGCCTGCCGACTGGGGGTCCTGGCGACTTGCCGCCTGTACCCAAGTGGCGTCCCCGGGGAGGCGGTATGCAAGAGCGCCGGGTCGGTTCGAAGTGGGTGAGCAAGATCGGCCTCGGGACCGAACCGCTCTCGAACGAGGGCCGACCGGACAAGGCGACGACGCCCGTGACCGGGCCGGAGCCTTTGCGCCCTGTGCGGGTCAGCCCTTCACCGCCACCCGGTGCCAGGTCGCGCCGCCGTCACTCGACTCGTACAGGTGTGTCGTGGTGTCGGGCGAGTTGCCTGCCTGGATCAGGGCGTAGGCGCGGGCGGAGTCGCTGAACCCGGCCCAGACGACCGTCGAGAAGCTCGAGGTCGAAATAACAGGCGAATAGCTCTTACCTCCGTTCGTCGTCCGGTCAAGTATGGCTATCGGCCCGTTGGTCTCCGGTCCGGGCCAGACGAGCGCGTCCGACGCTGACGCAACGGCCAGGCCCACGCTGTTGGGGAAAGCTCCGCCCCGCGCGACACGCCAGCTCCGACCGCCGTTGGTGGAGAGCGTCACCTCCGCCATCGTCCCCGTCGGGCAGGCGGCCCAGAGCACCGGACTCCCGTCGGCAGCAGCCGTCACGCGGCCACCGAGACCTGGATTACAGGGGTCAATCCGCCGACTGAACCTCACCTCCTTGTCGGCCGAGTACAACAGGACGAGCGGCGGTTCGTTCCCGCTCAGGAGGTACAGGTCCGGGCCGCTCACGGCGAACTGGGCCCCGTAGCCGAGGGTCACCGGCGTCGACGCCTTCGACCAGTGGCGCGACCCGACCGGCCCGCGGACGAGATCCATCGCCTGGCACTTGGCGAACCCTGCCGGGCAGGTGAGCGCGTACGCCTCCCCGTCGGCCACCTCCAGCTCGGCGACCGGGCCCGGGGTGGCAACTCTCGTCCAGGATGTTCCGCCGTTCGTCGTCTCCCAAAGCTCCGGGTCGAAGGCGTACCCGTCGAGAGCGTTGGCGAAGCGCACCTGCGTGACGTCGTTCGCGCTCACCGGCGGGCTCGGGATGCCCGCGAAGCGGGAACCGGCGTCAGTTGTGCGGACGATGGCGCCGCAGGTCCCGGAACCCGTGAGACAACGAGCGGTCCCGAGCATCCACCACTCGTCGAGGCTGACCGCTGTGAACGAGGTCGGCTGAAAGTCTGCCGGTATCACGCCCCCGCGGGCCGATGCCTGTCACGGCCGTCGTCGGGGCCGTCGAGCCGAGCGGGGAAGTGTTCGGGTGGCCACTAGTGGTGCTCTTCGGGCCGCCGGGGCCGAACAGGTGCAACTGCGGCAGCGGCACCAGGAAGACGACGACGGCGACGAGGACGACGAGTCCGGACAGGGCATTCCTGCGCCGCCGCGCGAACCGGCGTAACTTGGTGCCCCTTTCGATCGCCTTGGTGGGGTCGAGCACGTGCGCGAGGCCGCCGGCACCACGGGCCGCTTCTTTGAAGAGTTGATCGACGTCGCTCGAGCTCTCGTCCATTGCTGTCACCTCCGTGTCACTAGACGGGCATCGGCTTCGACTTGGGAGGCGAGTGTCGTCCGGGCCCTGTGAATCCACGAACGCACGGTCCCCGCGGGTGCCTTCATCTCTGCGGCAACGTCATCGACGCTGAGGTCGAAAACGACGTGCAGGACAAAGGCACGGCGTTGGTTCGCGGGCAGCCGTGCCACGAGCCTCGCAAGGTCGAGGTCGTGGGTGTCCACCGGCTGGTACGCCTCGGTCCTGGACGGGGTCCGCGCGGTTTCGAGGGCGAGACGCCGCCAGCGGCTGACCACGAGGTTGTGGAGCACGCGGCGGTTCCATGCGTCCCGGTTGGCGTGCCTGGAGACGACGTCCCAGTGCTGCCACGCACGGGCGTAGGTCTCCTGAGTCAGCTCGAGTGCCTCGTCGGGGTTGCCGACGTAGAGGAATGCCGCACCGATGAGTGCCTTTCGTGACGCGAGGTACCACCGCTCGAACTCCGCTTGGTCAGCACCGTCGACCGGCATTCGACCTCCCTGTCAATTACAACGCTCCAGCCGATGATCGCGCTGCACTTCGCGTTTGCCGAGCTCAGCCGACGGGACAGAGCCGGTCGCAGGCCCGCGCAGCTTGTCCCACTTTGCCAACTCCGGCTTTCTCCCGGCGATCACCCGACCTGGTGATCGATGACCAGCCGCCCGTCACCGGACGGACGCCCGGCACCACCGAGGCACCCGACCGCTTGGCACCGCCGCGGTCAACTGGCTGGTGGCGCTCAGAACACCTTGGAGAGGAATGCCCTGGTGCGCTCGTGCTGCGGGTTGGCGATGACCTCCGCGGCACGCCTGCCTCGACGACGACGCCTTCGTCGATGAACACCAGTGTGTCCCCGACCTCGCGGGCAAAACCGATCTCGTGGGTGACGACGACCATCGTCATCCCCTCTTCGGCAAGGGCGCGCATCACGTCGAGAACCTCCCCTACAAGCTCGGGGTCGAGCACGCTCGTGGGCTCGTCGAAGAGCATGAGCTTCGGTTGCATGGCGAGCGCCCGGGCGATCGCGACACGCTGCTGCTGGCCGCCGGAAAGCTGGTTGGGGTAGGCGTCGATCTTGTTCGACAACCCGACGCGGTCCAAAAGCGCCCGGGCGCGAGTGATCGCGACGGCTTTGGCCTCCTTCTTCACGAGCACGGGCGCTATGACGACGTTCTCGATCGCGGTCATGTGAGGGAAGAGGTTGAAGCGCTGGAACACCATGCCGATCTCGGTGCGCCGCCGGCAAACCTCCCGTTCGCGCAGCTCGTGCAGGCGGCCGCCACGTTCCTCGTAACCGACGAGCGACCCGTCGACGTACAGCCGGCCCGAGTTGATCTTCTCGAGGTGGTTGATGCAACGCAGGAACGTCGACTTGCCCGAACCGGACGGTCCCAGAAGGCACATCACCTCGCGCGGCGCCACCTCGAGGGTTATCCCTTTCAACACCTCGAGCAGGCCGTAACGCTTGTGCACGGCCTCGGCGCGGATCATGGGCTCAGCCATCTAGGACCCGCCCAGCCCACTCGGAGAGAACGGGACGCGGCGCAAGGTCGTGAGGTTGCGCCGGAGTCGCTGGATCGGCGTGGGTGGGAGCGCGTAGGAGGTGCCGCGGGCGTAATAACGCTCCACGTAGTACTGCCCCATCGTGAGCACCGTGGTCATAAGCAGGTACCAGAAGCTCGCCATGATGTAGAGAGGGACGGTCTCGTAGGTCCTCGCGGCGATGTTCTCTGTCTGGTAGAGCAGCTCGGGATAGGTGACGACGACCGCGAGCGAGGTCGTCTTCAGCATGGAGATCGTCTCGTTGCCCGTGGGCGGGACGATGACGCGCATGGCCTGGGGGAGCACGATCCGCCGCATCAGCGGCGTGCGGCGCATCCCGAGGGATTGCGCCGCCTCGAACTGGCCGTGCTCGACCGAGAGGATCCCGGCTCGCACGATCTCTGCGTAATAGGCGCCTTCGTTGAGCCCGAGGCCCAACAGGGCTGCCACGAAAGGCGTGACGATGCTGTTGGCGCTCATGTGCACGAACTCCGGCCCGAACGGTATCCCGAGGCTTATCGTCGGCTGGAGCACTGCGATCACGTACCAGAAGAGAAGCTGAACGTAAACCGGGGTGCCCCGGAAGAACCAGATGTAAAGCCAGGCTGCACCGGAGAGGATGGGGTTGGGCGACAGCCGCATCACGGCGAAGAGCACGCCGAGCACGACCCCGACCGCCATGGCGACGAAGGTGAGCTCGAGCGTCTTCTCGACCCCGTCCACGACCGGCGTGGCGAAGAAGTAACTCCCGACGACTCCCCAGCCGAAGCCGGGATTCGTGACGATGTCGTGCACGAGCATCGCCGCCAGCACGAGCAGGATCCCAGTCGCGACCCACCGCCCCGGATGGCGCAGGGGCACCGCCCGGATCTCCTCCGGCCGGTGCCCCTCAACGCTGCCGATTGTCACCGGCTCACCTCCGCTCGGGAGCCGTGATTTCGTTCAAACGATCGCCGGCTTGGTGATGGCGCCGGCCTGGATTCCCCATTTGTCGAGGATCTTCGCGTAGATACCGTCTTTGATGAGCACCTTGACCGCGGCAAGAGTCGCGATGTCGAGCTTCGAGGTCTTCGCGAAGGCGAAGCCGTACGGGGCGACCCCGAAGGCCGGGCCGTCCAGCTTGAACTGGCCATGCGACTGCTCGACGATGTACCCGGCGACCTGCGAGTCGGCGAAGCCGATCTGGGCGCGGCCGCTCGAGATGGCGAGGTTGGCCTCGTTCTGGGTCGAAAAGGCAAACACGGTGTCGGGCTTCATCTTGGCCTTCGTGCACAGGGCCGCGGCGCTGTTGGCGTCGGTCTGCTCGGTCGTGCCCGTCTCGACAGAGACCGTCCGTCCGCACAGGGCCAGGAGCGAGCCGGCGAGCTTGAGCGAGCTCGACTTCTCGACGTAGTAGCCCTCGCCGGCCTGAAAGTAGGTGACGAAGTTCACTTGCTTCTCGCGCTTCGTCGTCACGGTGAACGACGAGTTGCCGACGTCGAACTTGCCCGCCTTCAAGCCGGCGATGATCGTGTCGAAGGTGGCGTCGACATCGACCCACTTGACTCCCATGACGGCTCCGAACGCGGCGCTGAAGTCCGCGTCCATGCCGATGATCGTCGTGCCGTTTGCCGCGACGAACTCGTCGGGCGGGTAGGTAGCGTCCATGGCGGACACGACGGATCCCTTCGCCTTGATGCTCGCTGGCACTAGGGCCGCGACAGCCGCGTCCTTCGGCGGTGTCGGAATCACGACGGTGGCGTGGTGGGTGCTCACTGGCGCGGCCAACGCCGTCCCGGTACCGGGGATCAACAGCGCGACCCCACTGAAGGCGACGGCGACGACCGCGATCCGAGACCTCCGCCGGTTGCGTGATGACTCGTGGTTTCTCATTTGCACTTCCTCCCCGCTCGGTTGCGTCGTCCCCCAAGCTCACGGAAAGCCCCGCGCAAGATTGCCCGAGGTTATAGCACCATGCCCGACTGTCGCCATACGGATGCTTGCTCCCGGCCAGAGGCGCCGGACTGCCACAAGGGCGGACGAGCAGTGCTGCGCCGCCATGCGGTTCTCGCCGTCGCGCAGGGACCGCGACGTCGGAGGGGAGGCCGACCTCATGGCCGCCGAGACGGACTTCCGCGGTCTCGGCTACCCGATCTGGCTCGCGCGGGCGCAGCTGGAACGGGCGAAACGGGTTGCCCGCCAGGGCAGGCCCGTCGCGTCGGGACGCCTAGCCGAACAAGCGGCGGCCGGGTTCGAAACTGTGGTTCCGATGCTCGCCCGGGCCCGGACACTGCTCGAAAGTCAGGCTGTCTGGTAGGAGTCGCGCGAAGACAGCCGGATCGGCGAGAGCTGGCACCCCCGCCCTTCGGGCCAGCAACTCACGCCACCCCGCGACGGCCCGACCAAGCTTCGGGGTCAATCACGTCGCCTGACGTGCCGATACCCATACAGTGACATCCGCACGCCCGACCGCACGCAGTAGCTCGGACGGGCACGCAGCGGTGCACTTATGTCCTGGCGAAGTGTTGTGAGCGAAGCTGCCGAACGCCCGCAGGCGACCGAGGCCCTGCGCGAGAGCGAAGCTCGTCTGAAGGCGCTCCTTTCCTCGCTCGACGATCTTGTGTTCGAGCTCGACGAGAACGGCACCTACCTCGAGATCTGGACCGCGAACGACGCTCTCCTCGCAGTACCCCGGGACGCATTGCTCGGAAAGACCCACCGTGAGGCGCTCGGCGAGGAGATCGGTGCCAGTCTGGCCCGGGTCATCAGCCAGGTCCTCGAGACCGATCGCCCCCAGTTCTGGGAGTACCGTCTCGAGGTCCCGGCGGGCCTGCGGTGGTTCCAGGGCAGGGTCGCACCTATCGCCGGACCCGCAGGCGTCTCGCGCAAGTTATGCCTCCTCGTGCGGGACATCACCGAGCAGAAGGCGGCTGAGCGGGCCCGCGCCGAAGCCGAGGAGCAACTCCGCCATCAGGCCCTGTACGACGGGCTCACCGGCCTGCCGAATCGCCTGCTCTTTCGTGAGCGGGTCAAGCACGCCCTGACAGGGGCGCGGCGCGACAACCAGCAGCTCGCACTCTTGATGCTCGACCTCGACCGGTTCAAGGAGATCAACGACACACTTGGCCACGCGGCGGGGGATGAGGTGCTGAGGGAGGTGGCGTGGCGGTTGTCGAGAGTGACGAGAGGAAGCGACTCGATCGCGAGGCTTGGCGGAGACGAGTTCTCCATCCTGCTCTGCAACGCCTCGGAGTCTCACGCCGCTGCGGTCGTCTCACGGGTATCGAGCTGCCTCGAAAAGCCGATCATCGTCCAAGACCTGCCTCTTCGAGTCGACGTCAGCATCGGGCTTGCCGCGTTCCCGAGAGACGGAGCTGACGCGGACCTGCTGATACAGCACGCCGACGTCGCCATGTACGCCGCCAAGGCCGCGAATGGGGGCTTCGCGGTCTACGAGAGCTCGGCGGATCCGCACACCCCGGACCGTCTCGCTCTCATCGGGGAGCTGCGTGACGCGCTGGAACGCGAAGAGCTCGTCCTCTACTACCAGCCCCAGCTGACCCTCTCCACAGAAAGCGTCACGACCGTCGAAGCCCTGATTCGCTGGCAACACCCTCATCGAGGCCTTGTCCTGCCTGACGAGTTCATCCCCCTCGTCCAAGAGACAAGCCTGATCAAGCCGCTCACCCACTACGTGCTCGACCGGGCGCTGCACCAGTGCCGGTCCTGGACCGAGTGCGGGCGGCCCATGAAGGTGGCCGTCAACCTGGCCATGCGCAACCTCATCGATGCGGACCTCCCATCTGACGTCGCCGACCTGCTCGAGCTCAACGGCGTCCCGGCAGACCAGCTCGTGCTCGAGATCACCGAGAGCGCCGTCGTCTCCGACCCGCTCCGGACCGAGGCCGTCCTCGCACGCTTGGCCAAGATGGGCGTCCGGCTCTCGGTCGACGACTTCGGAACGGGCTACTCGTCTCTGACGTACCTGACGCGCCTACCCATAGACGAGATCAAGATCGACCGGTCCTTCGTGACGAATATGAACAGCTCTGCAGACAAGGAGGTCATCGTGCGTTCCACGATCGACCTCGCGCGCAACCTCGGCAAGCAGGTCGTGGCAGAAGGCGTCGAGACGGCCGTCGTCCTGCAGCGGCTGGAAGAGCTCGGCTGCGATCAGGTACAGGGCTACTACGTGAGCAAACCGCTGTCCGCCGAGAAGCTCGACACCTGGCTCGCAGAGGGCGGCAAACTACCCGAGGATGTGGCGGACGACTATCAAGAGGTGTCTCGCGTCCTGTAGCGGGCTTCCCGCCCTCACCCACAGGCCGTGCGCCCCGCCGGCGCGTGAGCGCGGAGCGGCCAGGGGCGCTCCGACCTGCAACAATCAGTGACATGCCACGGAGGTCACCGGAAAGGCGCTCGCGACGGGACGGCGCCCAGGCAAGTCCGGGCACCCGCCCGAGCCGCCGGACCGGCGGTTCGGGCGGCGGCACGAACTGGCTCACCGCCGCCGAGCATTCCTTCGTCGAGGACCCGATGGGTGCCGGCATTGCGCAGATCCGCCGGATCCAGCCCTACCAGGCCGATAAGACCTACATCTGCCCGGGATGCAACCAAGAGATCCGGCCGGGGACCGGCCACCTCGTGATAGTCCCGGTGTCCGACCCCGGCGGCAGGCGTCACTGGCATTCTCCCTGCTGGGAGCATCGTGCCCGGCGCCACCCGACCGGGCACTGACTGCCGGCCGCAGCCGCCCAAGAAGCGGTCTCCCCAACGCCGAGCTGCCTGGCGCACCGCCCCAACTCGACGCCCCCGAGGACCGGCGTCTGGGCACGCAGCCTCAGACCTCGTCTTTTGGCAGTGCCTCCACGTTCACGTCTTTGTAGGTGACCACGTGCACCGAGGAGACAAAGCGTGCCTGGCGGTACATGTCCCAGACCCACGCGTCGCCGAGCTCGACCTCGAAATAAGTGGCACCGGGCCCCGACTTGGGTGTGACCTGGACGCTGTTGGCCAGGTAAAAACGACGCTCGGTCTCGACGACGTAGCGGAACATCGAGAACACGGCCCGGTACTCGCGGTAGAGCTCGAGCTCCACTTCGGCCTCGAACTGGTCGAGGTCCTCCTCAGCGCTCATGGCCGCTTGCCTAGCACGTCACCGGTCTCGCGAGCGCGCGAGCCACGACACGGCAGAACTCCGGGAGCCCGAACGACGAGATCGCACAGCGTCTCAACGGACGTCGCGCTTCTCCTTGATCTTTGCCGCCTTGCCGGCGCGATCGCGCAGGTAGTACAGCTTGGCGCGGCGGACGTCGCCCTCGGTGACCCGCTCGATCTTCGCGATGATCGGCGAGTGGACCGGGAACGTGCGCTCGACACCGACACCGAAGCTCACCTTGCGCACCGTGAATGTCTCGCGGATGCCCGAGCCCTGACGGCGGATGGCGGCACCCTGGAAGACCTGGACGCGCTCCCGGTTGCCTTCCACGACTCGGACGTGCACCTTCAAGATGTCCCCGGGACGGAAGTCGGGAATGTCGTCGCGAAGGCTCTCGCGGTCAACGAGATCAGTGGGGTTCATGACAGGTCACGCTCCTCGAGGCGATCGGACGGGTCGCCGGCAGTTTGCCGCTTACCGGATTCCGAGTCCGACCGTTCGGCTCGTCCCGTTCCGTAGGCACCTAGAGGATAGCCGTGCTCGCGCAGGAGGCGCACCTCGTCGCTCGAAAGACCGCCCCGGGCGTCCAAGAGGTCCGGTCGCCGCTCCAGCGTGCACCAGAGCGCCGCGGCACGGCGCCACCGTTCGACGCGGCCATGATCGCCCCCGCGCAGGACCTCAGGGACTTCCCAGCCTCGGAACACCGCTGGGCGGGTGTACTGCGGGTACTCGAGGAGCCCGGTCGTGAAGCTCTCGTCGTCTGCCGAGGCCGCGTTGCCGAGCACACCCGGGATCAGACGGGCTGTCGCCTCGACCACGACAAGGGCGGCCAGCTCGCCCCCGGCGAGCACGAAGTCACCTATGGAGAGCTCCCCATCGACGAGGTGGTCGGCAATCCGCTGGTCCACACCTTCGTAGCGCCCGCAGAGCAGGGAGAAGGCCGGCACCCCGGCGCCCGCAGTGGTCCGCCCCATCCCCGCGAGCTCAGCGGCAACCGACTGGTCGAAGCGTCGGCCCCCGGGCGCGAGCAGGTAGAGGGGTCGGGGCGGGTCAACGAGCTCGACCGCCCCGAAGACCGGTTCCGGAGCGAGCACCATGCCCGCGCCGCCGCCGAAGGGCGCGTCATCCACCGTGCGATGTGGGTCGGTCGCGCAGGCGCGCAGGTCGTGCAGGCGGAGATCGACGAGCCCGTCGCGCCGGGCCCGGCCGACAACGCTGGTCGCGCAGTAGGCGTCCACGACTTCGGGAAAGATCGTGAAGACGTCGATACGCAGCGCGGGCCCGCCGCCCTCACCGCCCGCGTCTGCAGGCGCCCCCGCGGAAGCCGGCGCGTGGGTCTTGGTCACTCGAACAGCCCGGCCGGCAAATCGACCACGAGGACGCGATCCTCACGGCCGACCACGAATCTCAACGGCACGAGGTTCCCGTCCTGCAACACGAGCAGATCACTCGCCGGGTTTGCCTGTACGGCGACCACGGTCCCGCGCCTGGTCCCGTCGACCTCGACGACCTCGCTTCCGACCAGGTCGTGGACGAACAGTGCCTCCGGGTCCTCGACCGGGACCGCCGCCAGCAGGGCACCTCGGAGCTCGTCGGCGGCCTCACGGGTGTGAACGCCCTCGAACTCGACCAGGTAGCGCCCCTGAAAAGGCCGGGAGCTGCGCACCTCGAGCGTCCGGGCCCCGAGCGGCAAAGACGGCCGTGTCCGTTCCCGCCGCCCGGGCGGCGCGGGGGCACCGCCCGGGCCCGGTGGAGACGACCGGGCCGCCAGGTAGCACGTGAGCCTCTGTGCCAGGGGCGAGCCGCTCGGTGCGGTTGGTTACGAGCATGACCACGACCTCGCCGCTCAGCCCGTGCGGGCGCGCGACACGGCCCACCTCGAGGAGTGGCCGCTCGTGCCCGTCGCCACCTGACCTCGGCACCATCTCGTGCTCAGTCGACGATGTCGACCGACGCCTCCTGGCCATCGTGGGCCGCCGCCGCACGCACGAGGGTACGCAGCGCCTGGGCGGTGCGACCGCGTCGGCCGATGATCCGCCCCATGTCGCCTTGGGCGACACGGAGAGAAAGGCGGATGCCGTTGCGCGTCTCCCCTACGTCGACGGCAACGCCCTCCGGGTCGTCCACGATCGAGCGCGCGACGTGCTCGAGCACCGCGCGTGCGGTACCGCCCTCGACCCGGTTACCCGCGTCCTCGTCGGTCGCCTCGTCCTCGTCGGGGCCAACCACGGACCCGGTGTCCGCGGGAGCCTCATCGACGTCGTCAAACTCCTCCGCTTCGTCGAACCCGTCTTCGTCCTCGGTATCCTCGAGGTCCTCATCGCCATAGGCCTCGTCTGAAGCGTCTTCGCCGCCGGCGGCGCGGAAGGCACTGAAGTCAGGCTCGGCGAACGGGTTGCTTCCGGTGTCGGTCATCGCATCACTCAGCTTTCGGCTTCAGCTTGTGAATCACCGGCGACGGCTTTCGTGGCGGCCGCCTTGCTGGCAGCCGTCTTCTTGGCCGGCGCCTTTGTGGCGGGCGCCTTTGTGGCGGGCGCCTTGGCGCGGCCCGGGCGGACGCGGCGCTCGGAAGCCGTTTTGGGAGGCCGACTCGACTCGAACTGCTCCCAGGCTCCCGAGATCACGAGCAGCTTGCGCACCGTGTCGGTCGGTTGCGCGCCTTTCGCCAGCCATCCCAGCGCCTTGTCGTTGTCGATCTCGACGGCGGACGGGTCCATGCGGGGCGCGGTAAGTACCGACGGCCTCTATGAACCGCCCGTCCCGGGGCGAGCGGCTGTCGGCCACGACGACGCGGTAGGTGGGCTGCTTCTTCTTGCCCATGCGCATGAGGCGGAGCTTGACGGTCACGGCGTTTCTTCTTTCTTTCGTGGTGGAGACAACTAGCGGCTCGGGCCGAGGCCCTTCGAGGATGGGGTAACGCGACCGCCCTTGACCTTCTTGCGGGTGCCCTTGCTCGACTTGGACGGGTTGCCGGGTCGGCTCCCGCCCATGAGCTTGGCCATCGGCCCCATGCCCCGCATCATCTTCTGCATCTCTTTGAACTGCCGCAGGAGATTATTGACCTCGGTGGTGGATGTGCCACTTCCGTGCGCGATCCTGAGCCGGCGCGACCCGTCGAGCAGCGTCGGGTCGGCGCGCTCGCGCGGTGTCATCGAGCAGATGATCGCCTCGATCTTGCCGACATCGCGGTCGTCGACCTTAGCGTCGCGCATCTCTTTCGGGACGCCCGGCATCATCGACAACAGGCCTGTGAGCGGGCCCATCTTCTTGAGCTGGCGGAGCTGATCGAGAAAGTCGTCGAGGGTGAACGTGCCTGCCTGCAGCCTTTGCAGCGCCTGGCCCGTGACTTCCTCGTCGTACTCGCGCTCTGCCTTCTCGATGAGGCTGAGCACGTCGCCCATCCCGAGGATGCGGCTCGCCAGCCGGTCGGGGTGGAAAATCTCGAAATCGGCCAGGCGCTCTCCGGTCGACAAGAACGCGATCGGCCGACCCACGACCTTCTTGACCGAGAGGGCGGCCCCGCCGCGCGCGTCACCGTCAACCTTGGTCAAGATGATGCCGTCGAGCTGGAGGGCCTGATGGAAGGCCTCGGCGGTCTGGACGGCGTCTTGACCCGTCATGGCGTCGACGACGAAGAACGTGTAATGCGGGCGCGCCACCGCGGAGACCCGCCGTACCTCGTCCATCAGCTCCCTGTCGATGGCGAGACGGCCCGCGGTGTCGATGATGACGACGTCCCGGCCGAGGCGCAGTGCCTCGGCCAGCCCGCCACGGGCGACCGAAACGGGATCGGTCGGCTCGGAGAAGACTCCGACGCCTATCTCGGCGCCGAGCACACGCAGCTGCTCGACGGCCGCAGGGCGTTGCAGGTCGGCACCGATCAGATAGGGATGCCGCCCCTGCTGGCGGAACCAGCGGGCAAGCTTGGCGGAGGCGGTGGTCTTGCCGGAGCCTTGCAGGCCCGCGAGCAGCACGACGGTTGGGGGCTTCGACGCGTAGCTGATCTTCAGCGCCTCACCGCCCAGGGTGGCCGTGAGCTCCTCGTTGACCACCTTGATGACCTGCTGGGCCGGGGTGAGGTACTTGGCGAAGCTCGGCCCCACTGCACCGCGCGCGGATGGCCTCGATGAGCTCGCGGACGACGACGAGGTTGACGTCGGCCTCGAGCAGCGCCACGCGGATTTCGCGGAGGACTTCGCCAACCTCGGCGTCGCCAAGTCGGCCGCGGCCGCGCAGGCGCGTGAAGATTGTCTCGAAACGATCGGTCAATGTGTCAAACATGAGTCAACTCAGGTTAGTCGGGCCAGGGCCCCGGCACCGATGGCGAGGACGGACGCGTTGGCGTCAGCCGAACAACGCCGCGACGAACTCGGCCGGATCGAACGGCACGAGGTCCGCCGAGCCCTCACCGACCCCGACGAGCTTGATCGGCAGCCCGAGCTCGGACCGGATCGCGAGCACCACACCCCCTTTCGCCGTGCCGTCAAGCTTGGTGAGCACAATGCCCGTCACGCCGACCGCCTCGGTGAACTGGCGGGCTTGGGCGACGCCGTTCTGGCCGGTGGTGGCGTCGAGCACGAGAAGCACCTCGGTCAGCTGGCCCGGGGGCCGCTCCGCCACGCGTCGTACCTTGCGCAGCTCGTCCATCAGGTTCACCTTGGTGTGAAGGCGACCGGCGGTGTCGGCGAGGACCAGTCCTGCCCCTCGGGAGGCGGCGTGCTGGACAGCGTCGAAGATCACCGAGGAAGGATCCGCGCCGTCGGAGCCCCTCACGATCCGGGCGCCGGCCCGTTCGGCCCAGGACTCGAGCTGCTCGCCTGCAGCCGCCCGGAACGTGTCCCCGGCCGCGAGCACCACTGCCCGCCCGGCCTGGGTCTCCCGCAAGGCGAGCTTGCCGATTGTCGTCGTCTTGCCGACCCCGTTCACGCCGACGAAGAGCCACACGGTCGGTCTGTCTCCGTCGGCGTACGCGAGTGAGGCAACGTCGCCCTCGAACATCGAGATGAGATCGTCCTGGAGCGCCTGGAGCAGAGCCGTCGGGTCGGTGGCGGCAAGGGCACCGCTACGCAGGCGCTCCCGAAGATCGGCCAGGACCCGCGTCGTGGTCGGGACACCAACGTCGGCGAGGATGAGCGCCTCCTCGAGCTCCTCGAAGGTGGCCTCGTCGATGCCCTTGCGGCCGCGGACCTGATCGAAGTACCCGGCCAAGAGGCCCCGGGCGCGCCCGAGCCGGTCCTTGAGCACCGGCCGGCCTGCCGGAGCCTCGATCACCGCAGAGGTCTCCGGTTCGGGTGCGGTCGCGACCGGCGGCCCCGGGGACGGCTTCGGGGCACGCGGTTGGGGAGGGCCGGCCTGCTGGAGCGGAACGCCGCGCCGCCGCGAACGGGTGCCGACAACGAACGCCCCGGAGGTAACCAGCAAGACGGCGACGACGATAAGGACGATCACGAGGGTCATGACGTGCGCAGACTACCGGGCGCCGCCAGAGCGCCCGGAAAGCGCCCTCTCAGCACGGGTGGCGCAATGGCAGCGCCGCCGCTACTCGAGGGCCGTCGCGGGGGCCGATGGGCTCCCCATCCGCTCGCTCACGACCTTCGACGCCCCACCAGGCTGCATGGTCACGCCGTAAAGGACGTCTGCTGCCTCCATGGTCCTTTTCTGATGGCTTACGACAATCAACTGGGCGTCGGCACGGAACTCCTCGACCAGATCCAGGAAACGGTGGAGGTTGACGTCGTCCAGCGCCGCCTCGACCTCGTCCATGACATAGAACGGGGACGGGCGGCTGCGGAACACGGCGAAAAGGAACGCCAGGGCCACAAGCGACCGCTCGCCTCCCGACAGAAGCGACAGTCGCCGGACATTGCGACCAGCCGGCCGGGCCTCGATCTCGATCCCTGTCGATAAAAGGTCCTCGGGATCGACGAGGCTCAGGCGCCCTGTCCCTCCGGGGAACAACATTGTGAAAAGGCTTTCGAAGTGCCGGGCGACGTCGGCGAAGGCCTGTGTGAAGACACCCACGATCTCCTCGTCGACAGCCCGGATCACCCGTCCGAGCTCACGTCGGGCACTGCGGACGTCCTCGAGCTGCTCGGCGAGAAACCGGTCCCGTTCCTCGATTGCGGCGAGCTCCTCGAGTGCGAGGGGGTTCACCGGGCCCATCAGCCGGAGTTCCCGATCGAGCTCGCGCACCCTCGCCTGGGCCGGAATGCCTGGCGGCAGCTCCGGGCAGGGCGCCGCCACGGCATCGTCCGGCTCGCACTCGAGCTCACGTCGCAACGCCTCCACAGCCGTCTCCAGCCGGAGCCTCGCCTCGGCGCGTTCCAGCTCGACCCGCTGCAGAAGCTCGCGGGCGCCCATGAGATCGCGTTCGGCGGCGCCACGCTCGTCTCGCAGCTGACGCAGGCGTTCGATGGTGCCCGCGACCGCGAGCTCCCGTTCCCCGCGCTCGGTGCGCAGGCGGTCGCGCACCGCCGTGAAGTCGAGCCTCCAGGCGCACCAGCTCGCCTGCGATCCTCGCGAGCGCCAGCTCGGCGGCTTCGAGCGACTCTCTGCGGGCGGCCGCGTCCGAACGAGCTGCGTCGAGGCCGACAAGGCGCCGCTCGACCTCGTCCCGGCGCATCGCGAGCAGCGTCATGCGTTCTTCGAGACCTGCGGCGCGCACTTTCGCTCGGCCTTCAAGCTGGCAAGGGAGCGGGCACGGTCGTCGAGCACCTTGCGGGCCCGGGCGGCCTGCTCCGCGACGGCGAGGGCCTCGAGCTCAGCTCCCTCGGCTGAGGCAAGCTCGGACTCACGCAGGGCAAGCTCCGCCGCGGTTGCCGTGAGCAGTCCCAAGGCAGCCTCGTGGGCCGACGACACGTCGCTCCGCTCGGCCTCGAGCTGCACGAGTCGCTGGGTCAGCTGCGCCTGGACAACCTGCGCCTGTGTGTACGCGGCGCCGGCGTTGTCGAAACGCCTCGTGGCCTCGACGGTCGCGGCGCGAGCAACGGCGAGCGCCTCGCGAGCGGCCTGGGCTTGTTCCATCGCCGTGCCTGCGAGCACGACAGCCTCCTCGGCGTCGCGTCGGACGGTCTCCAGCGCCGCCCGTGTCGCTCCCGAACGCGCAGCTCCGATCCGCCATCCCCGCGCCGAGAGGCGGTCGCCCTCGAGTGTCACGATCGTGTTCCCGGGCAGTTCCTCGGCAAGCCCGAGCGCGTCGACGAGCCCACCGCGACACAACAGGACGCCTCCCAGAAGCTGGTCGAGCACCGTTGCGACGGCCCCCTCATGTGACCTGACCCGGTCCCGGAGCAGCTCCGCCCTGTCGGCAAACCGGGTGGGCAATGGCGCCGGCGGCGGCGCCTGCATGCCGCCGGCCGGCAACACGCCACCATGAAGGCCGGCATCGTGGAGCCGGCGCAGGGCGTCGCGCGCCGCACTCATCCCATCGACGAC
This sequence comes from uncultured Acidimicrobiaceae bacterium, assembly GCA_963836935.1. Lineage (GTDB taxonomy): Bacteria > Actinomycetota > Acidimicrobiia > Acidimicrobiales > Bog-793 > Fen-455. The sequence goes on along the minus strand of CAWILM010000002.1, from coordinate 49,440 downwards.
AACCGTACCGAGAGCATCCTCCACCGCCGCCTCGAAACCTCTCTCGCAACCGTCGTCTATGTCGACGACGTCCGCGAGCGTTCCCAGCACGCCCGGCAGGCCGGCGAGACGTTCGACGCCTGCCGCGCGCCCGGGTCTCGTCGAGTGCCGCCTGCAGCGCCTCTGCCCGGGCCTCGAGGGCATGGGCGCGATCCGCCGCAACCCGTGCCCGCGCCTCGCGCTCGCGTTCTCGGGCCTCGGCGGTCTGTTGCGCCGCGACGAGTCGCTCGTGATCGACGCGAAGACGCTCGTCGACAACCTTGGAGGCCTCCAGCTCGACCGCCAGCTCGGCCAGGCGCAGCTCGTGGTCCTCCCGCACGCGGTCAAAACTGCCAAGACGCTCGGCGAGGCGCGCCAGCTCCTCCCGTGCTCCTGACTGCCGCGTGAGCACCGCCTCGTACCGTTGGCGGGCGCGGCGGGAATCGAGCTGCCCGGCGGCGCCGGGCGATTCCGGGGATCGCATCGCTGCGGGCGCCTCCGCGCCATCGCCGGCGACCGCCGCGGACTCGAACTCGGCCTCGTCCCTGCGCAGCTCGGCCTCGAGCCTCTCGAGCCCCTCGCGCTCGGGCGCGAGCGCGTTGGCAGCTGTCTCGGCCGCGGACAGGTCCTCCGCGAGCCGGGAGGACTCGGCCTCCAAGGACGCGATGACGTCCGCCTGCGTCACAGCCGCCAGCGCCCCCGCGACAGTGCGACGGCGCTCGGTAACTACCTTGGCCACGCCGCGCTCGCGCTCGAGCAGTCGCTCAGCCCGGCCCAGCCGGTCCGCACCGTCGAAGGCCTGCAACTCGGTGAGCGCGGACTCCGTGGAGGAGACCAGGTCGTCAAGTCGCGCCAGCTCGCTGCGCGCCGCGATCTCCTGGTTGGTGCAGCTCGGCGTGGGAACGCTCAGCTCTGTCGAGACGCTGTCGCAGCGAGCTGAGCTGCACGGCCCGCGAGGTGCAGCCGGAGCGCCCGCAGCTCGGCGACGAGCCCGTCGTGCCGGCGCGCCGCCTCCGCTTGACGTTCGAGCGGGCGGAGCTGGCGGCGCACCTCTCGCTGGAGGTCCTGCAACCGGAGCAGGTTCTGCTCGCTCGCCTCGAGGCGACGCTCGGCCCTCTCGCGGCGGCGGCGGAACTTGAGGATGCCTGCGGCCTCCTCGATCACCATGCGCCGATCCTCCGGGCGCGCCTGGAGCACCGAGTCGAGTTGCCCCTGGCTGACGATCACGTGCTGCTGGCGGCCGACACCTGCGTCGGAGAGAAGCTCTTGTATGTCGAGCAGCCGGCACGGTGCCCCGTTGAGCGCATACTCGCTCTCGCCCGTGCGGAACAGCGTCCTTGTGATCGTGACCTCTGCTACATCCACAGGCAGGCGTCGCGAGGCGTTGTCGATCGTCAGGGAGACCTCCGCACGCCCGAGAGCGGGCCTCCTCGAGGTGCCGGCGAAGATGACGTCGTCCATCTTCGTCGAGCGGACGACTTTGGGCCCCTGGGCGCCGAGCACCCAGGCGACGGCGTCGACGACGTTGGACTTGCCCGAGCCGTTCGGGCCCACGACCACGGTGATGCCGGGCTCGAGCTCGATGGTCGTCGGGTCGGCGAACGACTTGAAACCCTTGAGAGTCAGCGTCTTTAGGAACACGTTGGAATCACGTTATCCGTGCCGGAGTGCGAGCCCGGGGATTGGCGGAACGCATCAGCGCCTAGGCGCGGCAAATCGCTCAGAACTGGCAGCCTTCGCACAAGTACGCCGCGCGCGCCCCGATCTTGATCCGGACGACCGGGTTCGCACAACGCCGGCACGGCTCACCGGCCCTCTCGTAGACAGCGTGACGTTCCTGATAGAAGCCCAAATCGCCCGCGAGGTCGCGATAGCCCTGGTCCCGCAACGACGACCCCCGCAGGGCCACCGCCTCGCGCAACACCGCGCGGACTGCCTTGGCGAGAGAGGTGAACTCAAGAGCCGTCAGCGAGCCACCGGAGCGGTCAGGCCTGAGCCTGGCCCGAAAACAGATCTCGTCCGCGTAGATGCTCCCGATGCCGGCGACGAGGCGCTGGTCGGTGAGCAGGGCCTTGAGCGGGGCACGACGGCCGTCAAGGCACGCGGCGAGGTAGGCGGTCGGTAGCCCGTCGAGCAACGGGTCACGCCCGATATGCCCCAGCTCGCGAGGCACGCCCCGGCCGTCGATCTCGTCGGAGACGAACCACTCCCCGAAGGTCCTCGGATCGACGAAACGCAGCTCGGTCCCGTCACCGAGCCCCACGACCACATGGGTATGGGGGGCTACCGGCGGGCGCTTCGGGCCGCGCAGGTGGAGGAGTTGCCCGGTCATGCGGAGGTGGACGACCAGCACGGCGCCATCATCGAGTGACAAGAGGAGGAACTTGCCGCGTCGGCCGGCTTTGGTGACCACGCGGCCCTCAAGACGAGCCGGGAAGCTCGGCCGGCGACTGGCGCCGCACGGCCCTGCGCCCGAGCACCTCGACCTCGCGGATCCGCCGTCCCACGACCGTAGCCTCGAGCCCGCGGCGAACCGTCTCGACTTCGGGAAGCTCGGGCACCTACGAGGCGGGGGCGTCGCGCTGGCGAGACTCGATGACTTCGAGGGCGGCAGCGGCTGCCACACGCTCGGCAATCTTCTTCGAGGTGCCTGTGCCGCGACCGAGCACCTCCCCGCCGACGGTGACCTCCGCCGAGAAGACCTTGGCGTGGTCCGGGCCTCTGTCGGACACTGCGTACGACGGAGAATCCAAGTTGAGCTGCGCCGCCAGCTCCTGTAGCCAGTTCTTCGGGTCGCCCAGGCGACCCTCGGCGATCGCCTCGATCGGGTCCTCCAGCAGGCCGACGACAAAGCGTGTGGCAGCCTTCAGCCCGAGGGAGAGATAGACCGCGGCGATGATCGCCTCCAGGCAGTCGGCGAGGATCGAGTCCTTGGTTCGGCCGCCCGAGGTCTCTTCTCCCTTGCCGAGCAGGACCGCCTCACCGACACCGAGCTCGGCGGCGATCGGCGCCAACGCCTCGGTGCTCACGACCGAGGCGCGAAGCCTCGCCAGGTCCCCTTCGGAAAGGTCCGGAAAGGCGCGGTAAAGGTGGTCGGCGACGACAAGGCCCAGTACGGCGTCGCCGAGCAGCTCGAGACGCTCGTTGGAGGGCAGCCCGCCCGACTCGGCGCAGTAGGACCGGTGGGAAAGCGCCTGGCGCAGCAGGTCCCCGTCGACGGCGTACTCGCTGAGCGCCCGGCTCAGCGTTCCGCTCTTCGGCTGAGGCTCGGCCTTGGGATTGTTCAGGCCGCGTCTACCTTTGCGCTCACATAGTCGACGGCATCACGCACCGTGCGAAGGTCCTCGAGGTCCTCGTCGTCGATGCGGAAGCCCGGCAGCCGGTCGCTCAGCTCCTCCTCGAGGGCTTCCACAAGCTCGATCAGCGCGAGCGAGTCCGCGTTGAGGTCGTCGGCGAATGAAGAGGACTCGCCGATCTCGAACATGTCGATCTCGAGGATTTCGGCGAGCTGGGATCGGACGAGCGCGAGCACCTCGTTGCGGCTCATGATCCCACCGGTCATCTCGGCCACCTGGGCTCCTTCGTCTTGCTTGGGGACAATGTTAAAGGCTGCCGGACGACCTCGCACGTAGCGCGGGCGTCGGCGAGCCCTCGGCCCGACGGCTCGGGCACTCACGCCGAGGCAGTTCTCAGGTTCTTGCCACCGCCTCGCGCAACGAGCCGACCATGTCGCCGGCCGCGGCCTCGTGGGCGACGCGCACAGCATTCAGGATGGCCCTCGCCGACGAGCTCCCGTGGCTTATGACACATACCCCGTCCACGCCTAGCAACATCGCGCCGCCCGTTTCCTCCGGGTCGAGCCGCTTGGCGTAGACGTGGAGTTCGGGACCGAGCACACCGCCCGCGGCACGAGTCTCGGGCGACGTGGCGATCACATGACCGAGAATGTCGAACAGGGCCCGCAAGGCCCCTTCGAGCGACTTGAGCGCCACATTGCCGGTGAAGCCGTCGGTCACGATCACATCGACGTTGCCATCGAGCAGGTCGCGGCCTTCCACGTTTCCGACGAAGTCAACCCCCACTCCGGCCACCAACAGAGCGTGGGCCTCTTTGGCGAGTTGGTTGCCCTTCGTGGGCTCCTCCCCGATGGACAACAGCGCGACCTTCGGGACAGGGATGCCGAACCGTCTTGTCATGAAGGCGGAGCCCATCTGAGCGAACTGGACCAGCCACTCGGCACGGCAGTCCGCGTTGGCACCGGCGTCGACGAGAACCGCCGGGCGCCCGCTGACCGCCGGGATGAGCGCGGCGATCGCGGGGCGGGCGACGCCCGGCAACCGGCCCATGCGCAACAGGGCACTGGCCATGGCGGCCCCGGTGTTGCCGGCGCTCACCATGGCGGACGCCCGGCCGTCGCGCACCGCCTCGGCGGCGCGTACGAGGCTCGAGTCCTTCTTGGTCCGCACACTCTGGGCGGGGTCGTCGTTCATCGCTATGACCTCGGAGGCCGGCAGCACTTCCAGCCCGCCCGTGTCACCGAGCGAGCCGTCGGTCGGACCGACGAGCACCACGGGGATGCCCAGCTCGTCGGCGGCACGCCGCGCCCCGGCGACGATCTCGCCCGGGGCGCGGTCCCCGCCCATGGCGTCAACTGCAACTGGTACCGGGTCGGGGAACGGCGACGCCGCACCCTCATCTGTGGTCGGCACCACGACGGTCAGTCGACCTCGACCGCCTGGCGACCCTTGTACCACCCGCAATGGGGGCAGACGACGTGCGGCAGCTTCGCACGGTTGCACTGGGGGCAGAGGCTGCGCGAGGGCGCCTCCAGCGTCCAGGCCGACGCTTTGCGGCTTCGGCTCTTCGACTTCGAGGTCTTCTTCTTCGGGACGGCCATCGTCACTTTCTCCACTCGGGTATCACGTCGAGTGCACCGAGCCCGGTGAAGCCGGCCCACCGCGGGTCGGCCTTCTCGGTGCAGGTGCAGGTCTCGTAGTTGCGGTTCACGCCGCACTCGGGACAGAGCCCGAGGCAATCGGGCCCACAGAGCGGCGCGAGCGGCAGCTCGAGGATACAGGCATCGTGGGCGAGGGGCTCAAGATCGAGCCAGTCGTCGGTCATCGCATACTCAATCTCGGGGTCCGCCTGGTCGGTGTAGACCTCTCGGACCTGAGCGACGAGGCGACCGGTCGCGGGCTCGAGGCAGCGCCCGCACTCGCCCTCCCAGTCGGCGGCAACGGTTCCGGTCACGACGACGCCACCGAGAACCGATTCCAGCACTACATCCAGATCAACGGCGCAACCCGGCTCCACCCGGGAGTTGCTGATGTCGAGACCAGGGATCGGGCCGCTCACTGTCAGCCGACGCCGCGAGCCGGGATGCCGGCGCAGGAGAGCGAGCGGGACGACAAAAGGCCCGCCCCGCCCGGTCCTCGTCACTCCAGATCCTGGTCGAAGAACCCCTCACCAGAGAGCCAGGCCTCGTCGCCGAGCTCCCCCGGCGCCTCGTCGCCGGGCTTGGGCGGGGGCGGCGGCACAGAGGCAAGCCGTTCGCGGCCGGCCCGCACCGTCTTCAGAGTCCGGTCGAGGACGATCTCGAAGCCGGCGAGCTTCTGGTCAACGTAGTCCTCGGCCTCGTGGCGCATCTGGCGAGCCTCGGCCTCGGCGTCTTCGATGATCCTCACGGCCCGGTGCTCGGCCTGGCGGACGATCTCGGTCCGTTGGACCATGCGCTCGGACTGGACCCTGCCGTCGCTGACGATGTCGGCCGCCTCCCGCCTGGCGGCGGCGAGCAGCTCTTCGTGGTCCTTGAGCATGCGGCGGGCCCGTCGGAGCTCCTCGGGAAGCTCGTCGCGGATCGCTTCGAGCAGGTCGAGAACCTCGTCGCGAGTGACGATGGCCGATGACGACAGTGGCATCGACTTCGCGGAGGTGATGATCTCGATGAGCTCCTCGACCAGGTCCTCCACTGCGCCAGGTTCAGCAACCGGGGGGTTACCGGCTCCGGGCTCGGTGGCTTCGGTGTCGTGGATGTCGGTCACGGTCGCAGCTCCTTCAACCGGCGGGCAACAGCGGGCGGGACGAACTCGCTCACGTCCCCGCCATAGCGAACAACTTCGCGGATGAGCCTCGAGGCGACGAACGAGTGCGCCGAGCTCGTCGGCAGGAAAAGCGTCTCGATGCCCGAGAGGTGCTGGTTCATCTGGGCCATCTGCAGCTCGTTCTCGAAGTCGGACACGGCTCGGAGACCTTTGACGATGACGTTCGCCCCGACCTCGAGGGCGATCTCGACGACCAGGACGGACATCGACACGATCCGGACAGAGCCCATATGGGCCAGGGACTCGGCGATCATCGCCTCGCGCTCCGCCACGTCGAACAGGGGCTCACCTTTTTGCGGGTTCGTGACCACGGCCACCACGAGCTCCCCGAACAGCCTCGAGGCGCGCTCGGCGACCTCGAGGTGCCCGTTGTGGAACGGGTCGAACGAGCCGGGGAACAAGGCGACGGTCACACGGTGTCCTTCTCGGTGGCGCTCGGATCATGTCGGCCGAGCCGACTGGCTTCGACCAGCGTGACGAGCGTACCGCCGTAGCGGTACTCGCGGCGGACCAGGAACCTCTCGCCGGGCGCGACCGGCGCGGACGACTCCAGGACGGCAAGGTCCGCTTGCAATAAGTCGAGCAGCGATGGCCAGTCGCGAAAAGAGTACGGAGGGTCGACAAGGGCGAGGTCATATCGCGTGCCGGCTTCGCGGGCGAGGAACTCGAAGACGTCCGCGCGCACGACGCGCGCCTGAGGCGAGCCGGCGAAGCCGGTCGATTCGAGATTCGCCCTTATGGCCGCGACGGCCCGACGGTCGGAATCGACGAGACATACCGAACCGGCGCCTCGCGACAGGGCCTCGATGCCGAGGGCGCCCGAACCCGCGTAAGCGTCGATCACCGAGGCTCCTTCCACCGCGCCGCGGCTGACGAGGATGTCGAAGATCGCCTCACGCACCCGATCGCTCGTCGGCCTCAGTCCCGGCAGGTCGGGGGCACGCAGCCGGCGCTGCCTTGCCGTGCCACCGATAACACGCATACCACAACGCTAGAACGGCGAGGTCCTCCGGGTGCTCGAAGTCACGACCGGTGCTCTCCCGCCGGATCAGCCCTTCAGGACGAACTCCTCGGACTCCTCAGCCACGAACAGGTGGACCTCGTCTGCGAGCAGCGGGTGGGCACCGAGGGCCGGGTCTTCGTCGATGATCGACTCAGCCACCTGCCGGGCCGCCCGCACCAAAGGCTTGTCCCGGCGAAGGGACGCCAGGCGCAAGTCGCTCCTCCCCTTCTGGCGGATCCCGAAGACGGTGCCCTCGCCCCGCAGCTCGAGATCGACCTCGGCCAGTTCGAACCCGTCGCTCAAGTCTTCGAGAGCACGCAGACGCCTGGCCGCGCCGGCGGTCACCTCTTCCGCCAGGAGATAGCACCAGGACTTGTCGCTCCCCCGCCCGACCCTGCCTCGCAGTTGATGGAGCTGGGCGATGCCGAAACGGTCGGCGTCCTCTATCACCATCACGGTCGCGTTCGTCACGTCGACACCGACCTCTATGACCGTCGTGGCAACAAGGACTTGCAGATCCCCGCGCCGGAAAGAAGCCATCGTGGCTTCCTTCTCCTTCGACGCAAGCTGCCCGTGGAGCAAGCCGACGGCCAACCCGGCCAGCTCGCCGGCGGAGAGCCGCGGATACTCCTCCACGACGGACCTCGGCGGTTGTTTAGGCGTCCCCTCCTGGCCGGGGCCGAGGCCGACAAGGGGGAGCGTCGGGATTCGGGAGCTTCCCGAAGTCACTGTCGGGCTCGTAGTCCTCGGTCTCGGTCGCGTCCTGCAGGGCTTCCGGCTCCTCGTCATCGGGCTGTCCGCCTCCCACGAGCGGACAGATGACATAGGCCTGGTGACCGGCGGCGACTTCCTTGCGCACCCGCTCCCAGGCGGCGGAGTACTCGCCGGGCCCGTTCAGCCAGGCCGTGGTCACCGGGGTGCGTCCGACCGGGAGCTCGTCGAGGACGGTCTGGTCCAGATCGCCGTAGACGGTCATGGCCGCAGTGCGCGGTATCGGCGTCGCGGTCATCACAAGCACGTCGGGGTGCCGGGCGACCTGCTCGCCCTCGGGGGTCCCAGCGTGGCCTTCCTCCTCGCCGGTGAGGGTCGCGGGGCCCTTCTCCCGGAGCGCCGCCCGCTGCTCGACCCCGAATCGGTGCTGCTCGTCTATCACCACCACGCCGAGGGAGCGGAAACGGATGTTGTCGGTCAGTAACGCGTGCGTGCCCACGACGAGGTCCAGGCGCCCGGCCACGAGCTCGGCCTGGATCCTTGCCCGCTCGCCGCCCGTGGTCCGGTTGGTGAGCAGCGCGACCTCCAGCGGACGCGCGCCTGCGAGGCGGGTCGGGTCCTTGACCTCGAGTCCGGCTAGGAAGCTACGGGCGGCGAGGTAGTGCTGCTCGGCAAGCACTTCGGTCGGGACCATCAGGGCTCCCTGGTGGCCGCCCTGCACGCCGTAGAGGAGGGTCGCAAGCGCCACGACCGTCTTGCCCGCGCCGACGTCGCCTTGCAGGAGACGGTGCATCGGATGGGTGGAGGCGAGATCGGCGGCGACCTCCCGGATCGCCCGCGCCTGCGCCGCGGTCAGTGTGAAGGGCAGCCGCCCCAGGAACTCCTCGACGAGGCTCGCCTGGCCCGGAGGGGGTGTGACAACGTGAGGGATCCCGGGGGCTTGCGTCGCGGCGGCACGCTTCTTCATAACGAGGATGAGCTGGAGCCTCAACAGCTCGTCGAAAGCGAGGCGGCGGCGGGCGGCGTCCCTCTCCGCGAAGCTCTCGGGGGCATGTATGGCTCGGAACGCCTCCGTGCGCCCGACAAGGCCCAGCGCGTCGATGAACTGTGGCGGCAGCACCTCCGCGAGGCGCCCGGTGCGCTCGAGGGCCTCGGCCACGTACGAGGCGATCTCGGTGGAGCCGATCTTGGCCTTGCCCGACTGCGGGTAGACGGGCACGAGACGCCCCGTCTGGTCGCCGACGAGGTCCACCACGGGGTTGGTCATCTGGCGGGCACCCCTGTAGATCTCGGTTCGGCCGAAGACGACGACCTCCGCGCCGACCGCCAACTGGTGCGCCCGCCAGGGTTGGTTGAAGAAGACGAGCCCGAGGCGCGCCGTCTGGTCCTCGACGACGACCTGCACCATCGTCTTGCCACGATTGGTGCGGCGGGCGGCCACGCGGCGCACGGTCGCTGTGACCATCGCTTCCTCGTCCTCGGTGAGCGCACCGATCTCGGACTGGTGCCGACGGTCGATGTAACGACGTGGGTAGTGCATCAGCAGGTCGAGCACGCTCTCGATGCCCATCGAGGAGAGGCCAGCTGCCTTGCGCGCCTTGACGCTGCGTAGCTCGCTCACGCCCTTGTCCCCGAGAAACCGCAACGTGCGGCCTCCCGCCGCCCCGCTCACTCGACCGAGACGAGGTAGGGGTAGAGCGGCTGGCCCCCGTGGTGCAGCTCGAGGGAGATTCCGGGCCGGTTCTCGTGCAGCCACTCGGTTACCCGCCGGGTATCGGCCGCGGTCGCGCCTGAGCCCTCGATCAAGGTCACGATCTCGCCGCCGTCATCGAGCAGCTTGGCGAGCAAGGCACAGGTGGCCTCCGCGAGCGTCCCGGCGACCGACTCGATCCCACTGCGCGACAGACCGATCCAGTCCCCGGCCTCGATATGGCCCACCACCGAGTCGCTCGCCCGAACGGCCCGCGTCACCTCCCCGGCGCGCACCCTGGCAGCGGCGGCCTGCATGACCCTGGCGTTCTCCACGGCCCTGGCCTCGGGGTCGTACTCGAGGAGGGCGGCAAAGCCCTCCTGTATGCCGGCGGTGTTGACGACCAAGGCCGGTTTGGTCGAGATCTCGCACGCCTGCTGGGCCACGGGAACGATGTTCTTGTTGTTCGGGAGGATCACCACCTCGGCGCCCGGGACGGACTCGACGACCTCGAGGATCTGCGCGGTGGACGGGTTCATCGACTGACCTCCGGCCACGATGTGATGGACGCCGAGCGAATAGAAGATGCGGCGGATCCCGTCGCCTGTCGCAACGGCGACGACCGAGGTCACCGGCACAGGCTCCTCAGTGCCCGGGGCCGCGCCGTCGAGCTCGACGGCGCGGCGCACCCACGACTCCTCCTCGACTTGGTCGACCAGATCGGTGACCCGTATGTCGCGCGGACGCCCCACGTCGAGCGCCGCCTCCACCGCCGCCCCGATGTCATCGGTGTGAATGTGGCAGTTCCACAAGCCGTCGCCACCGACGACGACGATCGAGTCGCCGATGCCTGCCCAGACGCTCTTGAACGCCCCGAGGGTGTCATCGGGAGCCTCGAGGAAGTACATGACCTCGTATCGCAGGCCTTTCGCACCCGCAGTGTCCCCATTTGAGGCGCCCGCGGGACGGGACGCCGGGCCGCTGTGGTCGGATGATCCTTGCCACTCGGCGTCACGGACAGCCCCGGCGGAGCTGGCCGAGCGTTGTGCGGGGCGATCAGCCGCGAAGCCACCGGCGATCTTTTCGGCGACCTTGGGAGGCAGCGGCAGGGGATCGGCGATCGGCCGCCCGTCGATCACGTGCAGGAAGGCGTCGTACAAGAGCAAGAGCCCAGCCCCGCCCGCGTCGACCACACCTGCCTGAGCGAGCACCGGCAACAGGTCGGGCGTATGCCAAAGCGAGGAGACGGCGGCTTGCCTCGCCGCCTCGAATATCTCCAAGAGGTCCCCTCCGCCCTGTTCCACTTCGCGTGCGGCTCCCGCCGCGTCGGCGGCGACGGTGAGCATCGTGCCTTCGACCGGGCGCATGACGCCTGCCCGCGCCGCTGCGCTGCCCTCTAAGAGGGCGACCGCGGCCTCGTGCGTCCCGACCACCCGGCAGGGAGCGAACGTGCCCGAGATGCCTCGCAGGATCTGGCAGAGAATGACCCCGGAGTTGCCCCGCGCCCCCATGAGCGACCCGCTCGCGATGGCCCGGCACGCGGCGCCCATCGCGTCCCCGTCGGCCGCGGAGAGGTCCAGGCCGTCAAGCGCCTTGACAACACTTTCGACCGTGAGGGCCATGTTCGTGCCGGTGTCGCCGTCGGGGACCGGGTACACGTTGAGCCGGTTCACGACGCCACGGTGGAGCTCGAGGCCCTCGGAGAAGGCGCGCATCACCATGGCGAGGTGCTCGGGAGTCAGACCTGCAACGAGATCGGCTTCGGCGCCGGGAGCGGTCACCGGTTCACAGCGCGGCATGGCGCTACCGGTGGTCGCGGATCAGTTTCGCACGGCGCCATTCCAATGGATGCTAACGTCAGGCCTCGTCCATTTGTAGGAACTCTCTCCCGAGGAACGCGTCGACGTGGCAGCCGTATGTGAGATGTGTGGGAAGCACCCGGCCTTCGGGATGAACGTGTCCCACTCCCACCGGCGCACCAAACGCCGTTGGGACCCAAACATCCAGCGTGTCCGCGCGCTCGTGAACGGAACGCCGACCCACCTGAACGTTTGCACGTCGTGCATCCGGGCCGGCAGGGTCGTGAAGCCGCCGCGGCGGATCTTCGCCGCGCCCACGGCCTGACACCCAGCTGAGCTCAAGGGTTCGCGCGCAGGCGCGCCCAGCCCAGACGGTGTTCATACCCCGCGGCTTCTAGGAGTTCGTCCCCGAGGAGGCGCATGGCCGGGTCCGAGACGCAGGCGCCGATGCAGATCGGCCGCCGCAGCCCCCTGGCGCCAAAGGCTTCGGCGACCTCACCCGGGTTAGGGGCGGCGAAGACGAGCTCGTAGTCCTCTCCACCGGCAAGCGCCTCTTCCTGGGTCGCTCCCTCGGCGATCGGGACCGCGTCCAATAGCACGCCGACTCCCGAAGCCGTCGCGAGACGGTCGAGATCGATCCCCAGCCCATCGGAGACGTCGATCATTGCCGTCGCCCCGCTCGCGGCGGCCGCCCGTCCCTCGCTCGACGCGTGCGATGGGCCGCCGGTAGGCGGCGACGAGCGCGTCCAGGGCGCGCCCGGTCATCGGCGCCAGACCTGCCGGCTCGGTCGCTTCACGATTCTTACGCGAGCGCAAGATCCTGAGCCCCGCCGCCGAGCTGCCGAGGGGCCCGGTGACGAACAAGGCGTCACCGGGACGAGCGTTGGAACGAAGGACCGCCTCCCGCTCCCCGGCTGCACCGGTGATGGCAACCGAGACGACGAGGCATGGACCGGAGGACAGGTCGCCGCCCACGACGGCGCACTCGTAGGCCGCAGCCGCCTCGCCGAGCCCGCGGACGAGGCCTTCGATCATGTCCGCGCCGGCCCCTACGACCGTAACGAGCGCGTGTAGGGGCCTGCCGCCCATCGCCGCGATGTCGCTCACGTTGACGGCCAGCGCCTTCCAACCCACATCGGCCGCGTCGACAAGGTCGAGGTCAAAATGCACGCCCTCGACCACGACGTCGGCTGCGAGCAGCAGGCGTTTGCCCGCCGGCGGGGCGACCACCGCGGCGTCATCGCCGATCCAGATCTCGCCTGCGGGTGGTTCCGGCAAGCCGCGCCGGATGGTTTCGATCGCGGCAAGTTCGCCGTCGCAGCCTGACACAACTGCGGACGCTACCTCCAAGACGGGACGCTTGACCGAGCAGGGCAACGTTTCCAGGCAAAATTGGGGGCAGAAAAGTACGGTCGTCTACGATCGCTCAATGGCAGAGACTCGCAACCGCAAACTTCTGGACTGGGTCGAGGACGTCGCTGCGCTCACTCAGCCCGACCGGGTCGAGTGGTGCGATGGTTCGACCACGGAGTACGACCGACTGTGCCGGCTGCTCGTGGATCGGGGCACGTTCACCAAGCTCTCCGACGCAAAGCGCCCGAACAGCTACTGGGCGCGCTCTGACCCGGCCGACGTGGCGCGAGTCGAGAGTCGTACGTTCGTCTGCCCGCGCGATCCCGCCGATGCCGGCCCCACCAACAATTGGGTGGACCCGGCCGAGATGCGCGCCACCTTGACGGGCCTGTTCCGGGGAGCGATGAGAGGCCGGACCATGTACGTCGTGCCTTTCTCCATGGGCCCGCTCGGTTCGTCGATCGCGCACGTCGGCGTCGAGATCACCGACTCGCCGTACGTGGTCGTGAACATGCGGCTCATGACGAGGATGGGCGCGGCCGTGCTCGCGGTGATCGGCGAGGACGGAGAGTTCGTGCAGTGCCTGCACTCGGTCGGGGTTCCCCTCGCGCCGGGACAGCGTGACGTGCCGTGGCCGTGTCACCCGGCGCAGGTCTACATCAGCCATTTCCCCGAGACGCGGGAGATCTGGTCGTTCGGTTCCGGCTACGGGGGCAATGCCCTGTTGGGCAAGAAGTGCTTCGCGCTGCGGATCGCGTCGGTGCTCGGGCGGGACGAGGGCTGGCTCGCCGAGCACATGCTGATCTTGAAGCTGACCTCCCCCGCCGGTGAGGTCCGCTACGTGGCCGGGGCCTTCCCTTCGGCCTGCGGGAAGACGAATCTCGCCATGCTGGTCCCGACGACGCCGGGCTGGAAGGTCCAGACGGTCGGTGACGACATCTGCTGGATGAAGATCGGACCGGATGGGACGCTCCGGGCGATCAATCCGGAGGCCGGCTTTTTCGGTGTGGCACCTGGCACGAACATGCGGACCAACCCGAATGCGGTGCTGACGCTGGCCGCCAATTGCATCTTCACGAACACCGCGCTCACCGACGACGGCGACGTCTGGTGGGAGGGGCTCACCGAGGATCCGCCCGCCCACCTGACCGATTGGCGCGGCAACGAATGGACGCCCGGTATCGGAGAGCCTGCCGCGCACCCGAACTCACGCTTCACCGCTCCGGCGAGCCAGGACCCTGCGATCGCCGAAGAATGGGAGGACCCCAAGGGCGTGCCCATCTCGGCCATCTTGTTCGGTGGCAGGCGAGCGTCGGTGGTCCCACTCGTCCATGAGGCTTTCGACTGGCCCCATGGCGTGTTCCTGGGTGCAATCCTGGCCTCGGAGACGACCGCCGCAGCCACGGGGGCGGTCGGTGAGTTGAGGCGCGACCCGTTCGCCATGCTGCCGTTCTGCGGCTACAACATGGCCGACTACTGGGCGCACTGGCTGTCGTTCGAGGATCGGATGGACAAGGCGAACCTGCCCCGGATCTTCTACGTCAACTGGTTCCGCAAGTCCGCGAACGGGTACTTCTTGTGGCCCGGCTTCGGGGATAATTCCCGCGTGCTCGAGTGGGTCTTCGAGCGCTGCGCCGGCCGGGGCGAGGCCGTCGAGACGCCGATCGGCTACCTCCCGGCGCCTGGGACGATCGACACCGAAGGCCTTGACATCAAAGCCGAGGACATGACCGAGCTGCTGCGCGTCGACCGCGACGGGTGGCGGGCGGAACTGCCGGGGATCGTCGAGTACTTCTCCCAGTTCGGCGACCGGCTACCGGCGGCCATCTCCACCCAAGCCGAGGCGCTCCGCCGGCGCCTCGGGTGACGCCCGCCAGCGCCGTTCGCCCTACCAGGCCCAGCAGGCGCTCGTTACCTTGTTGGGCGGCACCGCCACGACCAGCGAAGTAGAGCCGTCCGGGGCTAGCACCGCGTAGTCGCCTGCCGGAAGACTCGGGAACACAGCCGCGTAAACCGTGGTCTCCGGCCCCACGCGCGCCAGCACCCACACGTGCGTGCGCTTGGCCGGCTCCGATACCGGGTGGATCTCGACCTCGAGGCCTTCGCACTCAGGGGACGCTGTCAGCACGAGCGCGCCACGGTGGGTGCCCACGTCGATCATCACGGCGCGGCTCGGGCGGCTCGGCCGGGGTGCTTCCCCGGCCGCCGAAACCTCGCCCCGATGCACGTGAGGCGCTCCGCCGGGCTCGGGGTGCTCGTGCTGTCCCACCGACACGGCGCTCACCGTGCCCCGCCCCATCGTCAGCCGGCGACCGGGAGGCTCTGCGCCGACGGGTTGTCGTAGCCGTCCCAGGGGTCACCCAGGTACGGGAACGAGTCCAGGTACTTAAGACCGAAGGCGCTCAGGCTCGCGACGCTGGCCGGCTCCGACGCGGTGCCGCCGACGTCGTAGAGAGCCCCCGCGGCCGCATCCGGCTTGAACGACTTCACGACATCGCCCAGCAGTGCTCCGGCTACCGCCTTGAGCTCGATGCTCACGACGTCGTCGAACACGCGCCGGCCATTCGGGAAACCGGCGTTGTCGCCACCGACAACGCCGAGGACGGCAGCGCTCGCAGGCGCCGTCGGCTTGATGGCGACGTTGAGCCGGAGCATGTCCGCCTTGGTGGCTCCCGTGTTGTTCTGGAACCCTGCGATGAGCCCGGCCGGCACGCCGGTCAAAAGGACCGCGTCGAGGTCGGGGCGGGTGTTCGAGGAGTTCCCCGTGTAAGCGGCGAGATTGGGGAACGCTCCGGGGTACAAGACGTTGAGCAGCGCCGCCAGGGTCGGGTGGTCGTAGTAACCCGAGAAGGCCGCGTCGCCCGCCGGGGCCTGGGTGTTCCAGTAGTCCTTCACCCCCATCGGGATGATGACCTCGTTCACGAGAGGGTTGCCGAGGCGCGATATCTGCGTCCACGGTCCGGCGTGGGTGGCCTCCTTGCCGTGGATCAGGGTCTTCTGGCGGCTTGCGGTCGTCCAGACCCCGATGGTCGAGGCGGGAGAGGTGTAGACGGTCGGCCTCGATCCGTCACGAGTGAGGTCTCTGACCGGGACCTGGATCGCGAGGCTATGGACGTTCAGGCCGGCAAGGGTGTTGATGCCCGCTACGGCGGATCCCTTGAGCAGGAAATCCGGCTGGAAAGGCCGGAGGTCGCCGAGGTCGAAGATCGACCCGAGGTCCACGTAGAAGCCGTCGGCGCGCTGACCGGCGAAGACGTAGCTCCCCGCGCCGAGTGGGTGGACCGCCTCGGCGGTGAGCGGGGCGTAATCGGGGATCGAGTTCTTGCCGACGTTGCACGGTGGGCAGGCGAGGTCCTTGGCCAGAAGGTGCGTGCCCTTGTTGTCCACGCGGCTAACTGAATAGAACTGTTTGCGGTTCCAGGTCGTGTCACTCAGATGATTGATCTGGCCCGTGTTGTACAGGAACAGGTCGTGGGCGCCGGTGTTGGTGAGCACGGTGTTGAACCGGAACTGGTAGGTGATGTCGGCGAGGGCGTCGCCGTCGTTGTCGATGTGGACCTCGTAGAGCACGTCGTCGCCGAACTCGTAGAAGTTCGGGCCTCCGGCCGGCTGCTGCAGGGGCACATAGTTAGCGATGATCGTGACCGTGCTCGGGGTGTCCGGGCTCACGAATGCGTAGAGGTCCGCGCTGTCTGCAACGGGGTCCTTTGAGATCTCGGGCGCTTCTCGGTGGGATGACATCGTTTCTTACACCTCACTGGTTGTCTGGGATCGGGTTGTAGGAGCTCGCCTGCCGGCGGTGCTCGGGCTGGATGCGCCTGTCGGCGGTGCTTTGCTCAACCGGCCGCGCGCAACAGCCGCGCGACAAGAGCCGAGTCTCGGGTTACCACCTCGCGGGTTCCGACCATGAGGTGGACTTCACCGCTGCGTGGGTCTGGGATGTGCACGACGAGCGGACCGGTGGCAGCACGCCCTGCGGGCGCGGCGACACCGTCGCTGTGAACCGTCGCGGGCCTCGGTGACGCCGATGCCAACTTGGGCAGGGCCGGAACCACAGCAAGGATGCCCGCTGCTGCGACCCCCGTCCCACCTCGCTTGAGAAACGTCCGTCGGGTGATGTTCTCCATCTGGTTGCCCCCCTTGTCGAGAGAGACCCCGCAGCAAGACGGCGGCGTGCGCTTCGCCACCAACCGCTGCTGGAACTCCCGGGCCTGTCCCGGGGTGCCTCTCGACATGACTACGGCACAGCGTGCCGGTGCGGATGACGAGCTTGTGGGAATGCGCGGACGCGACTCAGTCGAGCGGCGCGCCCGGCAGTTGCGGGCCGCCCGCGCGACGCTCGATGAGGCGGCTTTGGATCACTGCGCGGCGCATCGAAACATGGAACCCGGCCGCGACAGCACATGTCACGCCTATGAGGACGTCGCCCGCCTGCAGCGAGAAGCCGACGGCAACGGCCAGAAGCGCGCACAGCACCCAGACAAGCTGCAGCTGGGTCTCGAAACGGGCAAAGGCGCGCCCCAACAGTGCCGGGGGTACGTTCCGCTGGGCGATCGAGTCGAAGGAAGGCTTGGCCGCGGTGGTTGCAAAGCCGATCGCGAGCGTGAGCAGCGCCTGCGCCCACAGTGAACCGAGGACCGCGACGACGACCCCGACGAGCGCGGACAGCACGAGCGAGTAGAGGATCAGCTGCTGCTCGGACAGATACCTGCGCAGCACGGGCACGAGGAGTGATCCGAGCAGGGAACCGATGGCACTCGCCAGGAGCACGAAACCGAACCACCACGTCGACGCGTGGAGATGACGCAGGGCGAAAGCGAGGAAAAAGGTGAGAAAACCGACCGAACCCCTGATCACCGACATCGCTGTGAGCGACAGCACAACCTCGGGGACATATAGCGGAAGTCCGAGCCGCTGGCGCTCGCGAGCGACGTTGATCCGCGCCTGGCGCTCCCGGTTGGACGCGGGAGGCCGCTCGTAGAGCGGGCGCCCCGCCCGGGGCCGGTGCTCGTCGTCGGGGACGGGCGGTCCCAATATGGGCCGGCCGTCGGGTGCCGCCGCCGCGGGTTTTGTCAGGACCGTGTCGGCGGTCTTCGGAAGCCGCACCGCGGCCACGCCGCCGAGGAGGAAGACGACGAACGCTAGACGCAGCACCCAGGGTGCACCGAGCTGCAGGAAGCCCACCGCCACCGGAGAAGCCACGAAGCCTGCAAGGGTGGCGAGCACCGCAAGCTTGGCGTTCGCGCTCGCGAGGTCGTCCTCCGTCTCTGTCATGGACGGCACCAACGCCGCCTTGGCGACCAGGTACAGCTTCGAGAGCACGAGCACGCCGAACGCCTCGGGGAACAGGAGGAAGCCCTTGATGTCGCCGGCCATCAACAAGACGAGGATGGCGCTTCCGACCGACGCGACCGCCATGGACGTGCGCCGGGCGTACCTGCTCCGATCGAGAAGCGGGCTGAGCGCCGGCGCGACGACGACGAACGGCGTGATCGTGAGCAGCAGATAGAGCACGACCTTGCCCTTGGCGGCTTCCGGCGAGATCGTGAAGAAAAGTGTCCCCGCGAGCGAGATGGTCACCAGCGTCGTGCCCACCGAGAAGACGGTGTGGATCAACGCGAGCCTTCCGAAGGGCTCCGACTGGTCGAAGAGGTCGTGTACAGCGCTGCGCACGAGCCGGGTGACACGAGCCCAGCGCGAGGAGCTGTCCACAGCGCCATGGTACGTGTCGGCCCATCCCCAGTCCCCGCTACTATGCGCCCACATCGAACGAGGAGGTCACCAGTGGGAGTTCGTGCCTACGTGTTGATCCAGACGGAAGTTGGCAAGGCGGCCACGGTCGCCACGAAGGTGGCGGAGATCCCGGGCGTGGTACGAGCGGAGGATGTGACCGGCCCCTACGACGTCATAATCCAGGCCGAAGCCGAGACAGTCGACGACCTGGGGAAGATTGTCGTCAGTCGGGTGCAGCTGATCGAGGGCATCACGCGCACGCTGACCTGCCCCGTGGTCAACCTCTGATCAGACCGTAGGCAAACGGCCGTTGGCGCCGTCGCCGCGCTGAACGGCCGGGCGACACAGCTGAGGTCCGTGCCCTCACAAGCCGCCGGGGAACATCTTGCCGAGGCCGAGCTCACCGAAGGTCGAGCCGCCTCCTAGCTCCCCCGCGGCCGCGCCGCCGTCCTCCCGGTACGCCGCGTAGCCGGTCCTTTCCAGCTCCTCGGCGAGCTCGGGTCCTCCGCTCGCGACGATCCTGCCCTCCGACAGCACGTGGACGCGTTGGGCGGGCAGCTCAGCAAGCAGACGGCGGTAATGGGTGATCGCGATCACGCCGAGCGGCGGATCGCCTTCGCGCGTGGCACGCTCGATACGCCTCGCCACTTGGCCGAGAGCATCCACATCGAGGCCGGAGTCGAGCTCGTCCAAGACGGCGAAACGCGGCTGCAAGATCGCGAGCTGGAGCGTCTCGTTACGCTTCGCCTCGCCACCGGAGAGATCGACGTTCAAGGGACGCGCGAGTATCGCCGGAGGGATCCCGAGCTGGGCGGCCTCGTCGGAGAGGCGGTCGCCAAGTGGCCCCGCCTCAGCTTCTGTGCTTCGGCCCGCGGCAAGCAGCGCCTCGGTGAGCGCCGACGCGAGGGGTACCCCGGGCACCTCGATCGGGTACTGGAACGTCAGGAAAAGACCGGCCTGCGCCCTCTCGAAGGGCGGCAAAGTCAGCATCTCGACGCCGTCCAGCGTCACGCTGCCGCGCGTGACCTCGTACCCGGGCCGACCCATCAGCACGTGAGCGAGGGTGCTCTTGCCCGAGCCGTTCGGGCCCATGACCGCATGGATCTCCCCGCTGCGGACCTCGAGGTCGATGCCGCGCAGGATCTGGCGGGAGTCGACCCCGGCGTGAAGATCCGAGATCGTGAGCACGCCGGCAGTCAACTGATCACCGCGAAGACGTAACCGGAATCGACCTCGATCGGCACGACCCTGACCGACTGGGTGGCGGGCAGACTCTGCGGCGACCCGTCCAACAGAGAGAAAGTGCTCCCGTGCCGGAGGCACTCGATCTCGCACACCTCGGGGAAGACCTCGCCCTCCGAGAGCGGGTAGTCCTCGTGGCTGCAGACGTCGACGAGCGCCCTGTAACCGGAACGGCAGTGAACGAGCGCGATCGCCCCTCCCTCGATCTCGAACCGGCGGACCTGGCCGACCTCGAGGTCGCCGGTCGCGGCAAAGGCGGACTCGCACCGGCTCAGCTCCCACTCGTGACACGGTCCAGGCGCGCCGCGACAGCCGCCGCGAGATGGGTACGAACCCCCGGCGCGGCGATGCGCGCCCAGAGGTCCTCGAAGAAGCCCAGGAGGATGAGCCGCTCGGCGACCGCCGGCGGGACGCCCCGGGACTCGAGATAGAAGCGCTGCTCACGGTCGATCTGACCGACGGCGGAGGCATGCGAGCAACGGACATCGTTCTCCTCGATGTCGAGATTGGGGACCGAGTCGGCGTGGGCGCCATCGCTGAGCACGAGATTCCTGTTCGTCTGGAACGCGTCGGCTCCCTTTGCCCCGTGCCGCATCCTTATGAGTCCCGAGTACACCGAGCGCGCCGTGCCTCCGACGGCGCCCTTGAAGACGAGGTTGCTCTTGGTGCGCGGCGCGGCGTGCTCCTGCAGGGTGCGGAAGTCGTGCGTCTGGGTGCCGTCACCGAGGTACGCGGCCAACAGCTCTGCATTCCCGCCCTGGCCGGCCAGGACCGACTCGGTGCGGAAACGGGCGTACTCGCCACCGAGCGAGGCCGTGAACGTGCGGATCGTGGCGTCTCGACCTGCGCGGATCCGCTGATGCGCGAGCTGCCACGCACCGCCGCCGAGCCTCTTGGATGGCGTTGTAGGACAAGACGGCCCCATCCCCGACGGCGATGTCGACGACCGGGACAACCAGCAGCGGGCCGTCACCGGAGACGAGGAGTTCGATCACCGTCGCCTCGGCCGCCTCCCCGATGTCGACGAGCGTCCGCGCGAAGACGGCCTGGCCCCCCTCGGCCGCTCGGCGCGCACCGAGCAGGTGCACGATGACTATCGGGTGATCGATGCGGGCCCGGGCCGGGACCGACAGCACCACCGCATCGCGAAGAAAAGCGTCGGCCAGGTGGTCGAACACGTCCGGCTCGTGCTCTTCGTATCCGGACGCCGTGTTCAAGCTCGTCACCTGGTCGAGCGCCTGGGCATGCCTGGGATCGTCGAGGACGCTGCCGAGAACGGTCCCGGTCGCGCCTGCCGGCGCTGACAGCTCGCATGAGACGACAACGCCGTCGACGACCAGGGCAAGGCCGGAGCGCTCGCCGACGTGTTCCAAGAGGGCGGCAGACTCTGGCCAGGCGTCAGCTTCCAGCGCCGGCGGCAGCCCCGCCGCGGCGTCGCCCCCGCTCGGCCCGAACTGGCCGAGGTCGAGCTCGGAGATCCGGCTGTAGCGCCACATGTCTTCATCGACCACCGGCGGCGGGCTCGCCACGAACTCTTCGAGCGCCTCGAGTCGCCGCTCGACGAGCCACCCAGGGCCACCGAGACTCCGCGCGACGCCAGCCGTGAACGAAGCGGGTAATTGCATCTTGATCAGGGCAGGAGGTTAGCGGACGGCTGTCATCGGGCGGGCGGAGTGCCCTTGCGCCGGAACCAGCCCCGGGGACTGAAGCCACTACCGGACCCTGAACGCCGTTCCTGCTTTCGCTCTAGCCTGCGTGCTTCCGCGACGGCGTCGGGCGCCACCGCGGCGACGATCTCTTCTGCGTTCTCGAGCAGGTCGGCGGCGTCTGCGGCAGGCACGTCCGGCGGTTCCTGCTCCAGGGGTGGTTCGACGAGCTTGCCGTGGGTCCACCCGGCGTCTGCGAGGCGCCGCTCATAGACAGGGCAGTTGTCCGGACACCGCCACGGCGCGTCCGGCGCCATGTCGAGCACGCAGAATCTCGCGACCTCGCCACTTGCGTAGGTCCGGCTCTGATAGTGGCGACAGTCCTCCCGCATCGGCATCGGGGTGGACGTTAACGCGCGACGGCGCTCGAGACACCGGCGGGCACCGGCTCCGCGCCGTTCCGAGAACTCAGCCGACCGAGCCGTCCATCTGGAGCTCGATCAGCCGGCTCCATTCGACCGCGTACTCCATCGGCAGCGTCCGGGTGATCGGTTCGATGAACCCGTTCACGATCATCCCCATCGCCTGGGTCTCGCTCAGGCCGCGGCTCATGAGGTAGAAGAGCTGGTCGTCACCGATCTTGGAGACGGTCGCCTCATGGCCGATCTCGGCATCACGCTCGCAGACCTCCATGTACGGCTTGGTCTCGGAGACCGAGTCCTCGTCCAGGATGAGCGCGTCGCAACGAACGAACGACTTTGCTCGCCTGGCGCCCTCGTCGACGTGGACCTTGCCCCGGTAGGTGGCATGCCCGCCGTCCTTCGAGATCGACTTCGAGATGATCGTGGAACTGGTCTCGGGCGCGCAGTGGAACATCTTCGCCCCCGTGTCGAGGATCTGGTGCGCCCCCGCGTAGGCCACGGAGAGGACCTCGCCGGACGCCTTCGGCCCCATCAGGTACACCGACGGGTATTTCATCGTGAGTCGCGAGCCGATGTTCCCGTCGATCCACTCGACGTGCGCCTCGGCTTCGGCGCGGGCCCGCTTGGTGACGAGGTTGTAGACGTTGGTGGACCAGTTCTGGATCGTCGTATAGGTGATCCGGCTGCCGGGCAACGCCACGAGCTCGACGACCGCGGAGTGGAGCGAGTCCGACGAGTAGACCGGCGCCGAGCAGCCTTCGACGTAGTGCACCTGGGCACCCTCGTCCGCGATTATCAGGGTGCGTTCGAACTGGCCCATGTTCTCCGCGTTGATCCGGAAGTACGCCTGGAGGGGCATGTCCACTGTCACGCCGGGCGGTACGTAGATGAACGAACCGCCCGACCAGACGGCCGAGTTGAGGGCGGCGAACTTGTTGTCGCCCGGAGGGATGATCTTGCCGAACCACTTGCGGACGATGTCGGGGTGCTCGCGAACCGCGGTGTCCATGTCGGTGAAGAGCACACCGAGGCGCGCCAGGTCCTCACGATTGCGGTGATAGACGACCTCGGACTCGTACTGGGCTGTCACGCCGGCCAGGTATTTGCGCTCGGCCTGAGGGATGCCAAGCTTGTCCCAGGTGTTCTTCACCGACTCCGGCAGCTGGTCCCAGTCGTTGACCTGCGCGTCCGTCGGCTTGATGTAGTAGTAGATGTCATCAAAGTCCAGGTCAGGCATCTTTTCGGCGAACCAGCGCACCATCGGCTTGCGTTCGAAGCGGCGCAACGAGGACAGCCTGAAGTCGAGCATCCAATCGGGCTCGCCCTTCATGGCGGACATCTCCCGGACGATCTCTTCCGACAGTCCCTTGCGCGGCTTGAAGACATAGTCCTCGACGTCACTCCAGCCGAGCTGGTATTTGCCGAGATCGAGCTCCGTGATGGCCATCAAGCGTTCCTCTCCGGGGAGTTTCTCCTACGCACATAGTAACAACTCGGGACCGTCCCGCCTACCCGCGGGCAGCCTCCGGAGCTGACGCCGCGCGCTGCTCGGCTGTCGCGTCAGCCCGAGGCCGGCGTCAGCTCGACGTTGTAAGGCTGAGAGATGCTTCGCGGAAGCTCCGCCGCCAGCCCGTTCACGGTCAGGCCGAGGTACTCGGGGGCGCCGAGCGTCATAACCAGCGCGCCCGATCCTCGGTAGGTCGCCGACTGGCCCGCGCTCAGCGTCTCCGCAAAAAGCCACGGGCCGGCGCTGGTGCGCTCGATCCCGACCCAGCACCTCCCACCGCTCGCCTGGAAGGCCACCGTGTAGCTTCCCGACGGCACCGTGAAGGTAACGCTGGAAGAAGACACCGAAGTGGGCTGCAACGTCGTCGGGAACGTCGTCGTGGTCGTGGTCGTGGTCCGACCTCCACCTCCTGGACGGACGGTCGTAGTCGTGACCGACGGGTGGCGCCCTCCGCCACTGCTCAACGAAACCGCGGCGCCGACAACGGCCGCGACGGCCACAGCTGCCGCGGCACCGGTCGCGGCGCGACGCACCATGACCTGGCGATGCCGCTCGGCTGACGACCGGTCGGCCTTGCCGCGGGCGCGGGCCTCGGCGGCGCCGGCCGGGCGCGCGCGGGTGAGGGGGGAACCCGAACGGGCTCCGGCGGCGGGCGGTGCGTCGGTTTCCTGGTCCTCGCCCGCCTCCCGGTCCGCCGGCGGCATGGCGCCTGGCCGGCCCGGAGCCGAGAAACGAAGCTTTGGCTCACCTGCCGGCGGCAGCCGCGAAGAGGCCAGCTTTCCCTGGCCGGGCGTGCGGACATCACCGCGGGCGGAGGAGGCCTCCCCTCCAGAGCCGTCCGTGCGCCTGCCGACATGGGGCCGGCCGGTCTCCTCGTGGGGAAGGATGCGGAACCCCGTTGACTCGGTGCGCTTGGAAACCTCCCCCAGCACTCCGAGAGCGCGCTCGTAGGTCTCGACTGACTTCGTGGCCGACCTCGCCGAGGCGACCCGAGCCCAGACGATCGCGGCCACGACGAGCACCGCGAGGACGACGATGACGAGTACGATCACGCTCCTCAACTCCACGGCTCGTTGCGCACGCTCCCATTCAAGCCCAAGGCCGAGGTCACGGCATCGCGCCCTTCCGGTCCAGGCGCGCTCAGGTTCTCAAGCCGTAACGCGGGCGGAGGTGGTCCGGGATCTCGCCACGATGCGGGTTGGACCGGTCCCGCGCGGACACGACTGGGTCGGTCACACCCCAGTCCGCCTTCAGGTCGGGGTCGTCCCAGGCCACACCGAGCTCGTCCGCGGGGTTGTAGTAGGAGTCGACGAGATAGGTGAGCGTCAGCTCCGTGACGGCCGCGAAACCGTGGCCGACGCCGGGGGGGATGAACAACCCGCGATCGTCGTGCTCGCCGATCTCGAGGATCTCGGTAGCGCCGTCTGTCGGCGAGCCGACCCGCAGGTCGTGGAGGACGACACGAGCACGACCGCGCGTCACATACCAGTAGTCGGACTGGTGGAAGTGGTAGTGAACGCCGACGACGGCGCCCTGCTGACGGTCAGAGCGGTTGCCTTGCACCATCTCGCGGCCGAGGGGGAACCAGTTCCTTCTGTATGTCTCGATGAACCGGCCACGGCTATCGCCGTAGATGTCCGGAATCACGATCATGACGTCCGCGATCACCGTGGACGCTTCCAGTCTCGGCAACGGCCGCCTCCTTCAATCGACTCTGAGGACCTGAGATGCGACTTCCGGGAGGCTAGTGCCGCTCGCCAACAGGACCAAAAAGCGAGGTCCGAACCAGCCGGATCCCTCCGGGGTCTCGGCCCTCGTCCTCGCCCGATGGCCTGTCACGGCGCTCATGGCGCAGGCAGTTCTCGCGGGGGCCTTGTGGAAAAGGCAAGCTGCCAGTCGTTCTCGCTCTCCCCGTCGATCGTGAGACGCCAGGTGAACCGGGTGTTGTCCGGGAGCGGGAGAGGGCTGAAGTTGACCGCGACTGCCACGTCAATAGGGCTTCCCTCCGGCACTCCTTCGGGCCGCCCGACCTCGAAGTCGCCCCGCACCTCGATCGGCTGAGGACCGTCCGCGCCCTCGACTATGACCGGGCGCCCGTCCTCGTCCATCAAAAAGAGCTCCCAGTGGTGGGGCCGTGTTGCCTCGTGCCACCCCACATCCACTTTGATGGCGATCGCAGACGGCATCGGTTCCGGCCCGATGAGGCTCCAACCTCCGCCGAGGATGAAGAGCTTTCCGTCCGCCACCTGCGCCGCGTCGCACAGCATCATTGTCACTCGCACGCCGCCACCGTAGCCCGGCCCGATGCCGGCTGATCAGCGAAGTTTGGGTACCGTCGTCCAGATGAGTGAGCTCGGCCTGCGAAACGACCTCTACAGGCGGCCGCTCGCGACCGCGCTCGAACGCCTGGGTATCGAGGCCGGCTGGCGATGCGTGGACGTCGGCGCCGGCGCCGGTGACGTCTCGGTCGCCTTCGCTGAGCTCGTGGGGCGCGAAGGGCGCGTCTATGCCGTTGACAGCGATCCCCGGGCCCGGGACGACGTCGCCGCTGCCGCGGCCGCCGCCGGAGGGGCACAGGTCATCGCCATCACCCAGGCGGGCGAGGACCTGGCCTTGCCGGAGAGCGTCGACCTCGCCTACTGCCGCTTCTTGTTGATGCACGTCAGCGAGCCTCTTGTCGTCCTGCGGCGAATGGTCGCCTCGCTCAGAATCGGAGGATTCCTGCTGGCCCAGGAGCCCGTCACCTCGGCGGGACGCATCGAGGGCGGGGCGATGTCGATGCCCGGGGTGCGGCACCCCGATGTGGGGGCCTGGCTCCCGGGGATGGTGCGCGAGGTCGGCCTCGAGCTCGTCGACGCCTGGGCCGAGGCTCCCGCGGGAGCCGGGCCGGGACCGGTCGCGACTTATCTCGAGGAGCTCACCGAGGTGGAACCGGGGAACGCCTCCATCGTGTTACCCCCGCTCGTCACCGTGATCGGCCGGCGCGTGGTGACTGAGAACTCCCGGTCCCGTCACTGACCCGCTCCAGTCCCGCGAGCCCGTGCGCGAAACGGTGCGCGCGCCCTCGGCCGCGGGTCAGCCGACGAAGGACTGAATCTGACTGACGAGCCTGTCCTCGATCTCGAGGTTCCAGGCAGTCTCGGCGACGTCGACGAGGAGAAACAGATCCGAGAGGAGCAGAGTCTCGAGGGCCAGGGTCGCGAGGTGCTGAAGCCACTTGCCGATGCCGATGCGAACGAGGCAGTCGTCCGCCGAGCCCGAGAGCGTCAGCGTGAGCGCCCGGTCTGCGTCGATCACCGCCGCCAGGAACCCGCCTTTCTTCGCCTGAATCACAGTCCCGTGGTCACTGGCGAGAGAGCTCTGCACTGTGAAACCGTCTGACTTGAGGTACTCCTCGACCTTCGACTCAAGGCTGGCCAGGTCGACGTTCTTGCCGTGGAACTGCAGGACTTTCTCACCTATCACTTTGGGCTCCTTGAGGTTCGAGATGGGCGCGGCCGCGCGCCCCGGTTGGAGCGCTGCGAGCACGCTAGTGGCACCGGTCGCATCGGGAACGTCGCTGTGGCCGGGTCACTTCAAGAGGCGCGACAAACGGCGATCCGCGAGAACGCGGCCTTTGGTCTGGCAGCGCTTGCAGTAGACGACCTCGTGCGACTCATAGGAGACCCTGAGCAGAGGCTCACCGCAGGCAGGGCAGGGTTGGCCCACCCGATTGTGAACCGCGAAGCCGGTGCCGAGCTTGGGCTCCGAAAGACCTCCCGTTCGCCGCCGCTCCGAAGCGACCGCTTCGGAGAAAACCGCGCGGATCCCGGCAACAAGGCGCGCCCTGTCGCCGGGGCTCAATGACTTGAGCGAAGAGAAGGGTGACAACTTGGCGCGGTTCAGGGCGTCGTCCGCATAGCCGCGGCCGATGCCGGCAACGAAACTCTGATCCCGCAACAAGGTGTGAAGATGACGGGTGTCCTGGCTCGTCGTCAACAGGTCCTCGAACGCCTGATCCTGCGGCTCCGGGCCGAGACCTTCCAGAGGTCCCTCGGCGCCGGGCGCCAGTACCCACCAGCCCGCCTTGCGCTCGTGGCCGTGCTCACGAACGAGAACGCCCGTCCCGTTTCCGAGAACGAAGCGAACGACCCCACCCCTTGGCTTGGTTTGTTTGGGTGGCACTTCAATGTCCAGACGACCCGCCTGCGACAGGTGGATCAGGACGCGGCGACCGGACGACAGCGGCAACACGAGATACTTGCCCCGCCGCCCCACCCCTTGCAGCTTCTCGCCCTCGATGCTCTGACCGGGCGGTAGGACCGTCTTCAGCCCGGAGAAACCTAAAAGCTCGACCTTCGCGATGACCGCGCCGTTGACAGCGGCATCGAGACGTTCTGCAAGTGCCTGCATCTGGGGAAGCTCAGGCACGGCGAGCGGTCCGGGTCGGCGTTTCGGGCAGTTGGGGACCCCCCGCTTACGACCGGGCCTGGCCCGGACGCCGTAGGCCGGCGCGTTCGCCCCGCGAGACGAACTTGAGCGCCATCTTGCGGCTGGCCTCGTCGATCATCTCAGCGCCGAACATCACGGCGCCCTTGCGTTCGTGGCTGGTCGCCTGCTCGTAGGCATCCAGGATCGCCCAGGCCCGGTCGAACTGCTCTTGAGTCGGTGAGAACACTTCGTTCAGGATCGGGACCTGGTCCGGATGTACCGCCCATTTTCCGTCATAACCGAGGCTGTGCGCCCGGTGGCAATAATCACGAAGCTGCTCCGGATCGCGGATCTTGAGGAACGGGCCGTCGATGACCTGAACCCCGTTCGCCCGTCCGGCCATCAAAATCTTGCTGTAGGCGTAGTGGAAGTGATCGCCCGGGTACTGGTCGATCTGCACGCCGCCGGTCAGCACAGGCATCTCGACCGAAGCGGCGAAGTCCGCCGGGCCGAAGACGACCGCCTCGAGCCTGGGCGAGGCGGCGCAGATCTCCTCCACGTTGCTGAGGCCCCGCGCGGTCTCGATCTGTGCCTCGATGCCGACGTGGCCGACCGGAAGCCCGGTGTTTAGCTCGACTTGGGTGAGGAGAAGATCGAGCGCGATGACCTCGGCGGCGGTCCGGGTCTTGGGCAGCATGACTTCGTCGAGCCGCTCGCCCGCTTGTGTCACGACCTCGATCACGTCGCTGTAGGTCCAACGGCTGGCCCACCCGTTCACCCGGACGCAAAGGACGCGATCATCCCAGCCGAGGTTGCGGATCGCGTCGACCACCTTTGCCCTGGCCGACCCCTTCTCGGCCGGCGCCACGGAGTCCTCCAGGTCGAAAAGGGTCATGTCGGCCTTTACGGCAGGAGCCTTCTCCAAAAAGCGCGGGTTGGATCCCGGCACGGACAAACACGACCGGCGGGGCGAATTGCGGGAACGCGCGGACACGACATCGATGGTACGACGGCGCCCCGGCCGCGGGCCGCGGTACTGGGCACCGCGCGGCCGGCGTCCCTATCGCGCCGGCGCGGTCTCGTCGATCAGATCTCGCGGCGTGAGCTGCTCGGTGACGAGGCGGGCGAATCGGGCCGGGTCGCCTCCGACAAACGCCCGGCAGAGGGCCAAGCCCTCCACATAGCAGGAGATGTAGCACCTCCAGATCGGGTGGAGAAGGAATTCGCCTGCCTATCTGCGCCCTCGCCCTCGATGTCAGTTCATAGCGGGCCACCTCGTCGATGACGGCGTCGGGATCGGCCCCGTGCTCCCACAGGCGGAAGGCAGCATTCGCTCGCACGCCGCCGAGTGCCTCCCGCGCCCTCCTCATGGCCGCGACCACTTCCGGGTCGTAGGAGATCCCGAGCGGTGTCAGGTGCTCGGCCACAACCCCGTCAGGCCATAGGCCCGCCACTACCTCGAAACCAAGGTCGGCGAGTCCTGCGGAGAGGAGGTCGTGCGGCGTCCCGATGACGACGATCGACTCCTCCCAGCACCGGTTGCGGCGGAAAAGACCCACCTCCTTGCGCACGTGCTCGGGGTGGTGACCCGGATAAGCCTCGTGGGCCACAAGGGGACCGGGGAACGTCGAGAACACGGGCAGGTCGGTATCTATCGCGACCCGCGAACGCAACCCTGCCTGGTAGTGGTTGAGCCGCTCCACGGCTTGGTGCTGACAAGCTCGAACTCGACGCGCTCTCCCTCGGGCAGGCCGAACATGAGCCGGGTCCTGTCACGGAGGTCCTCGGCGAGCGCGGCGATCGCCGCTTAGAGCCGGTCGACGGGTACCGGGCGCGCCTCACGCCAGGACACGTAGCGATCCAGGAGCGGTCCGTCGCCCGGCACGAGCTCGTCGAGGCGGCGGTGCGCCGCCTGGAACTCCTCCTGTTCGAATCTCCGCGGGCGAACGCCGTAGCAGGCCTCGACCTCGTCCGCGTGGGTGATCGGCTCGCCTGCCAGCTTGCGCGCAGTGGTGAGCAAGCCGATCGTCTGGGCGCGGAGATAGTGGCGCTGCGACGCATCCCGTCCCGCGTCCGGGACAATCTCATGCTGCCAATGGCCTGGGGTCGCACGCGCGTCCGGGTCGCCGAGCGGCTCGCCGGCGTCGCTGGCGGCAAGAATTGACCGTGCCTCGGCCACAACGCGCTCAGGCGCCATGAGCGGCGACACACCAACGCGGGCGGCGCTCTGTTTCGGCCCGTAGTACGAGTCCACGAGCCTGGCACGTGACGGTCCCTAGCCAAGCCGAGCGCGCGGTAGCGCGCGACGACTCCTGGCGTCATAGATGACTCAACCGAGGCGGGACCGAAGAAACTCGGTCGTGCGTCGCCAAGCGAGCGCCGATGCCTCGGCGTCATAGACCTCAGGGCGCGTGTCGTTGAAAAAGGCGTGGTCCGCTTGCGGGTAGATGTGAATGTCCACGTCGTCATTGCCCGCTTGTCTCAGCGTGCGCACAAGTGCCCTCGCCGCCTCGGGGCTCGCCGATTCGTCCTTGCCTGCGAAGTGGCCGAGAACAGCACCGGTTAGGGCTGCATAGTCGGGCTGCGCGCCCTGCCAAGGCACCACGCCGTAGAAGGGCACGACAGCTCTCACCCTGTCCGGGCGCTGCGCTGCCAGCATCAGAGCCAGGCCCCCGCCCATGCAGAACCCGACGACCCCGACCCCGCTGCCGCGCGACCGGGACGCGACCTCGTCCACGGCCCCGCCCATGTCCCGAGCGGCCCGGTCCAACTCGAGCGCCATCATCAGCTTCGCGGCCTCATCGGGCTCGGTGACCTTCGCCCCGTGGTAAAGATCGGGCGCCAGTGCCACAAAGCCCTCGGCTGCGAAGCGATCGCACACCTCCTTGATGTGGTCGACCAGTCCCCACCACTCCTGAATCACGACGACCCCCGGTCCGCTTTCGCCGGCGGGCAACGCCAGGTACCCGACGTCGGTCGAACCGTTGCTCGGAAACTCGATCACCGATCCCATACAAGCGAAGCTACTCCTGCGACAAGGCCAATTTCAGGCATTCGTGCAAGCGCGCGAGGATTGGCGTCATGCCTACGAGCCGACTCCCGGGATCGCTGCGCGTCCTGCTCGGGGCAAGCTTCGTGTCTTCAGTCGGGGGAGGGCTGACCCTTCCGTTCCTCGTCATCTATCTGCACCAGGTCCGGCATATTCCTCTCGGGATCTCGGGTCTTCTCATCGGGGGAGTGGCGGTCCTCGCACTGCCCGTGAGTCCCCTGGCCGGTGCCCTCGTCGACCGGGTCGGCGCCAGGGAAGTCGTTGTCGTGACCATGGTCGTGCAGGGCCTCGGCATCGCCGCGCTCGGCGACCGTGCACAATGTCGAGACCGCGGTACCGGCCCTGTTCGTCTACGGGCTCGGGCAGGGCGCCGGTTGGCCGACCTGGAACGCCCTCCTCGGAGTGATGGCGGGTGACGACAAGGTCAGCCGCCTGGCGTTCGCGCGCAACTTCCAGCTCTTGAACCTCGGTCTCGGCATCGGGGCGATCGTCGGCGGGCTCGTCGTCCACGTCCGGGAGCCGGGGACCTTTGTGGCGATCTATCTCGTCAACGGGGCTTTCGCTCTGACAGTCGTGCCGGTGCTCGCGCTCTTGCCCAAGAGCGCGTTCCGTTCGACGCGCCATGCCGGCCCGTTGCCATCAACCCAAGACGGCGCCTTCGCGACCAGCGCTCGCCACCAAGCCAAGCGCGGCTACCGGGCGGTGCTCGGCGACGCACTGTTCCGCCGGTACCTGGTGACGATGACCATCCTCATGCTCGCCGGCTACGGAGCTTTGAACACGGGCTTCGTGGGCTTCGCCACGTCGGTGGCCAAAGCGGGTTCCGGCACGATCGCGGCTGCGTACGCGGCCAATACCATGTTCATCGTGCTGGCGCAGCCGTTGGCATTGCGGATCGTCAGCCGGACAAGGCGCACAACGGCTCTCAAGATAGTTGCGGCCGCATTCGGTGCCTGCTGGGTCGTACTCGCCTGCGCCGGCCTCCTACCTGGGTCGAGCGCCTCCCGGACACTTGTCATCGCCAGCCTGGTCGTGTTCGCCGCGGGGGAAGTGTTCCTGAGCCCAGTGAGCGGCCCGCTCGTGAACGACCTCGCGCCGCCGGCGCTTCGCGGGCGCTACTTCGCCGCTTCTGCCATGTGCGTCACTGTGGCCAGCGTGGTGAGCCCGGCGCTTTCCGGAGCAGCGATCGGGGCTGGTCTCGGAATCTTCCTGCTCGGCTTTTTCGTTGCCTGTTGCGCCGCAGCCGCCCTCGGTGCCGAGTGGTTGCATCGGGCACTGAGTCCAGCCCAGGACAATGCGCCGCAAAGCCGGTTGGCGGTCGCCGGCGAGGCACCCGGCGCCCAGGCAGAAAAGACCTGAGGATCCGATCACCGCGCGCGGACGAACAGTTCCGGTGCCGGCGGGCACGCGTCCCGGGCCAAGGCCTGGACGGGCGCTTCGAGACCGGCCGGGCCGGCCACTAGTTCGAAGCGGGCAGTTTCTATCAGCTCGACACCGTCGCCGCCCCGCCTCAAGACCTCTTCGAGCAACTGGTCGGGCAGCACGCGGCCGACACCTGCAACGCCCCAGAGCGGGACAGAGGCGCCTTGGGCGGCTTCGGCGAGAGGGGCGGCCGCGGCGGCGACAAGCAGGCCTCGAGAACCGGCTGCGAGCGCCTCGACGAGCACCGCGGCCGCCCCTTCGACAGCTTGTTGCGCCTCATCGAACGCAAAACCCTCGGCCTTCGCCGCCGTCGTCGCAAACCTGCGGACCTGTCCGCGCAGCGCGGGCGATGGCCCGACGACACGGACCATGGCCACCGGCCGGTGCGAAAACGCCTCCACCACGGTCTCGGCTGGACACCCGACGCCGACGGTCGCGTCGCCACCGAGACGATCGCCCAGGCCAGCCGCGAGCAACTCGGCGGTGGGATCGGACAGGAGCTCGGCAGCTACCCGCCTGGCCGCCTGGTCCGGATCAGGGGCGGCCAGCACCGTCGCGGCCACCCACCAAAGTGGGCCGACGGTGACGTGAGACTCGACGAGACGCCGGCAAGCAGTCACGACGGCGGCCGGCGCGTCGGCCACGAGATCGGAGATTGCCCATGCCGCCTCGAGCGCGAGCGTCGTGGGAGCCTCGTCGCGGTCCCGGGCGATCCACCGGAGGCGCTCGATGGGGTGCATCGGAACGCACGCTATCGGCGGGGCGGCCAGGAACCTCCGTCGAGGACCGCAACTCTCACCCGGCCGTGCTCAGCCGGCGACCCCGCCCTTGGTCATGGCAAGCACGTCAAGGGCCCGGTCCACTTCCTCTTCGCTGAGCAGCCCCATCTCCAGTACGACGCTGCGCAGGTCCTTTCCTCCGGCCAGGGCGGCCTTCACGACCTTGGCCGCCTGCTCATAGCCGATGTAGGGATTGAGCGCCGTGGCGAGCGACGGGGAAGAGAGCGCGTAGGAGCGGCACCGCTCCTCGTCGGCGACGATCCCGGCCACGCACTTGTCCGCTAGGGCAACGCTCACCGAGGCAAGCAGGCGGATGGACTCGAGAAGATTGCTCCCGATCACAGGCATCATTACGTTCAGCTCGAAGTTCCCCGCCGAGCCCCCGAAGGCCACCGCGGCGTCGTTGCCGACCACCTGGGCCACGACCTGACAGACCGCCTCAGGGACCACAGGGTTCACCTTCCCTGGCATGATCGACGAGCCCGGCTGGAGGTCCGGCAAGTGAATCTCGCCCAGGCCGCACCGCGGGCCCGAGGACATCCAGCGAAGGTCGTTCGCGACCTTGTAGAGCGACATTGCGATCGTACGGAGAGCACCAGACGCTTCGACGAGGGCGTCCCGGGAGCCTTGGGCCTCGAAGTGGTCGCGGGCCTCTGTGAGCGGCAACCCGGTCACGTCTGCGAGTCGCGCGATCACCTTGGCCGCAAAACCTGCCTTGGCATTCAGCCCGGTCCCGACGGCCGTCCCGCCAAGCGGCAGCTCGGCCACACGACCCAGCACAGATTCCAGGCGTTCCACGCCGTACTCGACCGCCGCTGCGAATCCGCCGAACTCCTGGCCGAGCGTGACGGGCGTCGCATCCATGAGGTGGGTACGGCCAGACTTCACGATTCCGGCGAATTCTCCCTGTTTCGTGCGCAGGCTGGAGGCCAGCCGATGCAGGGCCGGGATCAGGTCGCCCACGATCCCCCTCGCCGCGGCCAAGTGGATAGCCGAGGGAAACACGTCATTAGTTGACTGTGACGCGTTGGGCTCGTCGTTCGGGCGCACCTCCCGCCCGAGCCGTTCTCCGGCAAGATTCACCAAGACTTCGTTCATGTTCATGTTGGTAGAGGTCCCCGACCCCGTCTGGAACACATCGATCGGGAACTGGTCGAAATGGCGCCCGGCTGCGACTTCTTCGGCTGCCTCGGCGATCGCTGCCGCCACGTCAGCGCCAATGGTGCCCATTTCGGCGTTCACTATCGCCGCCGCGCCTTTGATCATCGCCAGAGCCACAAGGAGCGCGGGCTCAACGGTCTGGCCTGAGATCGGGAAGTTCTCGACGGCGCGCTGTGTCTGTGCTCCCCAACGCGCGCTCTGCGGTACCCGGATCTCACCCATCGAATCGTGCTCGATGCGATACCCGACAGCGGCATCGCCGGCACCCTTGGAATCTCCCATAGCGGTCATATCGTCACCGTAGTTGTCACGAGGACAGCCGTAACAATTCAGGCAGAGCTATCGTAACGACGCTGTAACGTCCATTTTCTGGACGGAAAGGGCTCCACCCCAGGTGAGACACTGCGTGCTTGCAAGCCTTTGCACACCGGGTTAGGTTGCAAGCACTGTGAGACCTGCTGCTGGGCGCCTCATCGCTGAGGCTGCAAAAGGCTTGGTCGTCGCGCCGGATGCGCCGGAAAGGCGCAGGCGACGCGCGGCGGTTTCGCTGTTTATCTCTGCGATGCTGCTTGTTGGCGTCGGCACGCCTCTTGTTCTCGCGGGCGCGCCCGCGAGTGCCGACCCAGTTGCCACGCTGCAACAGCGCGCGCAGTACATCGCCGCCCAGATCCAGGCGGCAAATGTCAAGCTGACCATCCTCGACGAGAGCTACCTGCAGGCCAAGGCTCGCGTCGCGTCGCTCGCCCAACAGGTCGCCGCCGCGACAAAGGCAATCGGCAGCGCCGAACAGGCACTCGCTAAGGACCAGTCGCATCTTCGCCAGGTCGCGATCGAGGCCTACGTGACAGGTGGCGAGTCACAGAGTTTGTCCGTGGTGTTCAACGGGACCCAACAGACCGCCGGCATGCAGCAGGCCTACATCCAGGCGGCGTCAGGCAATTTGGACGAGTCCGAGACGACGGTGGAGATTAACCAGCGCGCCCTGACGATCGATCGGACCGCTCTCGACAACTCCGAGCGACTCGCAAGGGACAATGAGGCAGCGATCACCACCGACTTGGCCCAAGCACAGGCCATCACCGCAAAGCTGAACACCGAGGAAGCGAATGTGAAGGGCCAGCTCGCAGCTGCTGTGGCAGCCGCTGCGCAAGCCAAGGCCGCCGCCTATGCCGCTCAGTTGGCGGCCGCGGCGCGGGCGGCCGAAGCCATCGCGCAACAACAGCAGCAGCAGACGGTCGCGCCGCCGACGCCGGTTGCGGCACCCTCGCCCTCGCTGCCACCGGTGGCAGGCGGCACTACGGGTCAGATCGCCGTCAACGCCGCCCAGAGCCAGCGCGGGATCCCTTACGTGTGGGGAGGTGCCACACCGGGAGCGGGCTTCGACTGCTCGGGTCTGACAATGTGGGCTTGGAGCCAAGCCGGTGTCTCTCTAGCTCACGGGGCGACCGAGCAGTACTACGAGATCCAGCACGTCTCGATGGGCGACCTCCAGCCGGGTGACCTCATCTTCTACGGCGACGCCTACCTGCTCTACCACGTGGTCATGTACATCGGCGACGGTATGGTCGTGCAGGCCGAGGAGACGGGCACGAACGTGATGGACACGCCGATACCGCCTGGTGCCTATGGCGCCGGCAGGCCCTGACTTTCTGACGCCCGAAAGCTCTCCTTCCGCTGAGCGGCCACCAGCCAGCTGACGTCCGCCGTACGCTTCAGAAGTGCGCGCTGTAATCGTCGAGGCGGGAGCAGTAGTCGTAGCGCAACGACCCGACCCTGTCCCGGGTACTGGCGAACTGCTGGTCCGGGTCCAGGCTGCAGGTCTGAACAGGGGCGACTTGCTGCAACGGGCCGGCCTGTACCCGGCACCGCCGGGTTGGCCGGCCGACATCCCGGGCCTCGAGCTCGCGGGCGTTGTGACGGCAGTTGGTCCTGGTACCGAACGTTTCGTCGTCGGCGATCGGGTCATGGCCGTGGTCGGAGGCGGAGCGCAGGCCGAGCTGGTGACCGTTCACGAACGAACCGCCCTGCCCGTGCCCGACGAGATGAGCCCTCTGGAGGCAGCCGGTTTCCCGGAGGCGTTCACGGTCGCGCATGACGCCCTGTTCACCCAATGCGAGCTCCGGCCTGGAGAACGGGTCCTCGTGAACGGCGCGGCGGGCGGGGTAGGCGTGGCAGGAGTGCAGCTCGCTCTGGCGGCAGGCGCCACGGTCCTGGCGAGCGTGCGTGCCGCACACCTGCGTGACGGGGTCCAGGCTCTCGGCGCGACGGCAGTCGACCCGGCCGACACGGCAGCACACGGTCCCTATGACGTGATCCTGGAGCCGGTCGGGGCACCGAATCTGAAAACGGACCTCGACGCGCTTGCCATCGGGGGCCGCATCGCGATCCTCGGAGTCGGAGCAGGTGCTCGCGGTGAGATCGACCTCCTGCAGCTCATGAGTCGTCGCGGGCGCGTGCTCGGCTCAACGTTGCGGGCCCGTCCCCTCGAGGAAAAGGCCATCGCCGCGCGCCTCGTGGAGCGCCAGGTCCTTCCGCTTCTTTCCGCGCGGCGTGTCCGGGTCCTTGTCGAGGCGGTGTTCGGGCTCGAAGAGGTGGCCGCGGCGTACGAAAGGTTCGCGGCGGGAGCCAAGCTCGGCAAGATCGTCCTGGACCTCAGCGCGTGAGGACGGCTGCCTGCCGGCAAGCAGCCGGAACGTTGCCGACGGCGGCCATGACCCGGAGGTGATTCGTCGCGCTCTTCTCGGCTGACCTTCAACTCGGGACAAGCGCAAGCTGACAATTTCACCTGCCGGAATATTTCACCAATAGAAATGTTCTAGTCCACGTGACATTGCAGAACTCAACCGGAGGTCGCTTCTCATGATGTCGCTCGAGCGGACAACGCCGTCCCCGTCCAGCTCGGGGACCATTGCCTCAGCGGGACACTCGCCTCGCGAGCTGCTGGTGGACAGGTACTGCGAGCTCCAGCCGCATCTGCAAAGGCGGTTCAGCGCTCTCCTGCACCGGGAGCTGCGTGAAGAACTGCCCGCGGTCACCGGCCATCAGCTCAGCGTGCTCACCTACCTGAGGGGCCAATCCGTGACTATGCGGGAGCTCGCGAAGGAGCTCGAAGTGGGAGAAAGCGCCGCCACGGCGGTCGTCGACCGCCTCGTTCGCCAGGGGCTCGTGGTCCGCCGTGATGACCCCGCGGACCGACGGGTCGTCCGCTTGGCGCTGAGTGATTCGGGCGAGTCGCTCGTGACCAAGCTGCACGCGAGCGCCTGCAAGAAGACGGCTGGACTCCTCATGTCACTTTCGGACGACCAGCTAGCACAGTTGGTCGCGACGATGGAGATGCTCGACACGGCCGCCGTCGCGCACGAAGCACTGCTGGACTGTGAACCCGCCAAGCACGAGAACGCCCAGGAGGAACCTGCAATATGACGACGACTGACACTGCCCTCGGCGCCGGATCCAAAGACGTCCCCGCAGTGCCATCCCAACAGGGCGCGCCCGGAGAGGCGATGGCGAGCCACGACCGCGCCGGCGGCGTCATGAGCCACCGCCAGATCCTGGTGGTCTTCTCCGGACTGATGCTCGGGATGTTGCTGGCCGCGCTCGACCAGTCCATCGTGAGCACGGCGCTGCCGACCATCGTCGGCGACTTCCACTCCCTCAACCGACTCACATGGGTCGTGACGGCCTACCTCCTCACCTCGACGGTGAGCGCTCCTCTCTACGGGAAGATCTCCGACCTCTACGGCCGTAAACGCATCTTCCAGTTCGCCATCGTCATCTTCCTCGTCGGCTCGGTCCTGGCCGGCCTCAGCCGGAACATGGACCAGCTGATCGCCTTTCGGGGAGTGCAAGGACTGGGCGCCGGCGGCCTGATCGTGCTGGCGATGGCCATCGTCGGCGATGTCGTGTCCCCTGCGGAACGCGGTCGCTACCAGGGATACTTCGGTGCGGTTTTCGGTATCGCAAGCATTGCCGGCCCGCTTGTCGGGGGCTTCCTCGTCGACCACGCCTCCTGGCGCTGGATCTTCTATGTGAACCTCCCCATCGGTGCGATCGCGCTCGTCGTCACGAGCATCGTGCTGAGAGACCGCACTGTGCGCACGCGGCACAAGATCGACTACATGGGCTCGGTGCTCCTCCTCGTCGGAGTGTCCGCCCTGCTGTTGGTCACGACCCTCGGAGGCTCTCCACAGGGTTACGCCTGGCTGTCACCGCAGATCATCGGCATGGTCGCGATCGGCATCGTCTTCGTGGCTGCGTTCCTCGTCCGCGAGCACTATGCGTCTGAGCCGATCGTCCCGCTCAGGCTGTTCCGCAGGCGAGTGTTCTCCGTGGCCAACGCCGCCGGCTTCATCGTCGGTGTCGCGATGTTCGGCGCGATCATCTACCTGCCCGTCTACCTCCAGGTCGTGCGAGGAGTGTCGCCGACCACCTCCGGTCTCATGTTGTTGCCCATCATGGCCGGCCTGTTCACGGCCTCGATCGGAAGCGGCCAGATCATCGCCCGCGTCGGACGTTACAAGATCTTCCCCGTCGTCGGTACCGCTCTCATGACCCTCGGGATGGGGCTGTTCTCCACTTTGACGATTCACACCTCCTTCCTCGTGACCTCCGCTTTCATGTTGGTCACCGGGTTCGGGCTGGGCCTGGTCATGCAGGTACTGATCCTCGCTGTCCAGAACGGGGTCGAGTACAAGGACCTCGGGACGGCAACATCGCTGGCCGCCTTCTTCCGGTCGATGGGAGGCGCCTTCGGCACGGCACTCCTGGGCGTGGTCCTCAACGACCGGCTCGTCGGTAACTTGACCAGGGCGCTTCCTGCCGCGGTGCGCCCCCACGTGCCGGAGATAGCCCGCGAGATCGTCGGCAGCCCCGCCCAGCTGAAGCTGTTGCCCCCGACCATCCACGCGGCGGCCACGGTCGCCTACGTGCGCACGATCGACACGGTCTTTCTCATCGCGACGCCGGTCGTCGCCCTCGCTTTCTTCCTGTCGCTCGCGCTGCCGGAGATCCGCCTGCGCAGGACCGTGCATACCACGGTGAACGAACCCATCCCTTCGTCCACCGCCCCCGAGTCTGCCGAGTCGATCGTCCTCTCGGGCAGGCCGTCGCCAACGTTCGAGTAGTCGTGAAGCCTTCGGCCGCAAAGCGACAGGGCGAGCCGATGGCGCGTCTGTCGGCGCGGCTCCGGGACGTCCCCGGGGGTCCTCAGCTCATCCTGAGAGCCTTCCTGGGTGTGACCTTCACCTACGCCGGCTTGCAGAAGCTGACGAACCGTTTCTTCTTCCAGGCCGCGAACCCCGGGTCGATCCAGGCACAGCTGCACGCCTCGATCGCCACAAGCCCGATCGGGCCACTCATCAGGCTGTCGGCGCACGCCCCGGTGCTCGCCGGCCTGCTGATCGCTTTCGCCGAGCTGGCGGTCGGTCTCGGCACCGTGTTCGGGCTGTTCGGGAGGATCGCCGCCGCGGGCGGCATGGCGCTGTCGCTCCTGCTCTTCCTTTCCGTCAGCTTCAACACCACCCCCTACTTCTACGGTTCGGACATCGTCTTCTTCTTCGCCTGGACCCCGCTTGTGGTCGCGGGCAGCGGAGCTTGGTCGCTCGACGCGGCACTCGAGGCACGTCATGCCGCAGAACGAGCCGACGCCGGCGTGAGGGCCGCCCAGGCGGCGGCGGACCTGGACCGACGCGCGGCCGTTCGCAAAGTGGCCTCCGCCGTCACGCTTGCGAGCTTCGCCGTGGTCACCGCCGGCCTCGCGGCGGCACTCGGGAGAATGTTCGGCGGCGCGTCAACACATGCATCCGGCGCGCCCCAGCTCCCGCCAAGCAGCAACGAATCACCGCGCGCCGGATCGCCGAGCCACGGCTCGACAAAGGGCACACCCATCGGGCTCGCCGGCGACGTGCCCCTCGGCGGCGCCCGGGAGTTCACCGACCCCGCCCAGGGGATCCCGGCCTACGTGGTCCGGCCCTCCGATGACTCCTATGTGGCCTTCAGCGCCGTGTGCACTCACATGGGCTGCACGGTGGGATTCTTCCAACCCACGCTCCAGTTCCGATGCCCCTGTCACGGCTCGATCTTCTCGGCTGGCACCGGGGAGGTCCTCCAGGGTCCGGCGGCGTCGCCTCTTCCCGGCATCCCCATCGAGAAGTCAACTGACGGCACTCTTCTCGCCGACGGATAGAGTTTCTCGCCGCGGCAACTGGCAGGCGTACTGACGATCCAATGGCGCCGACTTTTGAGTAGGATGCTTCCCGTGTTCAATTTGTCACCCGGATGTCACAGATGGTGACCGCCGCGCCACGAGCGACGCCGAAAGCGCGCTCAGGCCGCTCGACTGGCACCACAACCTCCCGTGCTCGGGCCGCGACGGTCCGCTCGGCCCAAGGACCGGCCCCCCGCGCGACATCGCGGGCGCGCCCCAGTCCTCTTCAGGCTCCCCGGCGAGCGTCCGCGCCGCCAGCCTCGCCAGCGGCGCGCCAGCCCGCCCGGACGGCGGAAGACAAGGAAGCGGACGGACGCCGATTGCGCGCGGCTCGCAACTACGAGGCGGTCGTTGGTGCGGTCCTCGACATCGTGCGGGAGTGCCCGCCCAACGCCATACACCTTCCGAGCGCCGCTGAGGTCGCCGCCCGTGCCCGGGTCTCGGAAAGGACCGTGTTCCGTCACTTCGCCGACCTCGACGCGCTGTTCGTGGCAGCCGCCTCGAGAATCCGGCCGGTGCAACAGATCTACCTCGGCCCGCGACCTGATGCGCCTGGCTTGGACGACCGCATCGAGGTGCTCGTAGGTCTGCGGGCGAAGTTTTACGAGAGGATCGCGCCCGTAAGGAGGGTGGCGATCTATCTCAGCCAAACGCACTCGCTCGTGGTCGAACAGCTCGCGGAGGGGTACGCGACTGCTCGGGCCCAGGTCGCGGATGTCTTCGCGCCTGAGCTGTCGCGCCTTGACCCGCGGCGTCGGTCGCTCATGATCGATGCCCTCGACCTCGCCGCGAGCTGGGCTTCCTGGGATGCTCTGCGAACCAATCAGGGCTGCTCGGTTCCCCGCACGCGAAAGATCGTGACCGAGGTCCTGACCGACCTGCTCGCGACGGTGCCAAAGGCCAAGCGCCACTAAGAGTGGCCCCCTGAGCCCAGACAGCGGGCTCAGCCGAGACTCATCGGTCGCGGGTATCTTCGAGCCGTGTGATCCGCTGCCGGACCTGATCCATCGAGCTGGAGATGACCAGATATGTCAATGCCTTACCGCCGTCTTGGCCGATCCGGCCTGAAAGTGAGTCTGCTGTCGTTCGGCTCGTGGATCAGCTTCGCCAACCAGTTGGACGACGACCTCGCCGTGCGCTGTCTCGCCGCTGCGCATGAGGCAGGGGTCAACTTCTTCGACAACGCCGAGAGCTACGCGGGCGGTCAGTCGGAGGCGATCATGGGCCGGGCCTTCAAGACCCTCGGTTGGAAGCGCCACGAGTACGTCGTCTCGAGCAAGTTCTTCTGGGGTATCCACGACGTCCCGAACATGACCTACACGTTGAACCGCAAGTACCTGATGCAGGCCGTGGACGCCTCGCTCGAGCGGTTCGGGCTCGACTTCTTGGATCTCATCTTCTGCCACCGCGCCGACCCGGAGACACCGATCGAAGAGACGGTCAGGGCGATGTCCGACATCATCAGCTCCGGCAAGGCCCTCTACTGGGGCACTTCGGAGTGGGCAGCGGACGAGATCGTCGCCGCCATCGAGATCGCCGAGCGTCATCACCTGTACAAGCCCGTGATGGAGCAGGCGGAGTACAACCTCCTCCACCGGAGGCGTGTCGAGAAGGAGTACGCCCGGTTGCTCGAGGACTACGGGATAGGCCTCACGACATTCAGTCCCCTCGCCGTTGGCCTGCTCACCGGCAAGTACCTCGAAGGGATCCCGGAGGATTCCCGCGGCACGCTCGCTGGCTTCGAATGGCTGCGACCCAACTTCGAAGACCACCGCAAGAATGAGAAGGTGCGGGCACTCAAGGAGATCGCGGATGACCTCGGCTGCCCGCTCGCACAGCTCGCCATCGCCTGGTGCGCCTGCAACCCCAAGGTGTCAACGGTCATCATGGGCGCGAGTCGCGTCGAGCAGCTGCAGGAGAACCTGCGTTCGCTCGAGGTGCTCGAACGGCTCGACGACGAGGTGATGCGGCGGATCAACGAGGTGGCAGGCCTCGAATAGGCCGCTTGCGAGAGATCAGCCTGCCGCTCACGCCGACCGCATCGTGCGGCGCAGCAGCGGCGGCTCGGGCAGCGCCGTCGCAACGCGGACACGTGCGTCGAGTGCCACGACACCTCCGGGACTCGCCACAACTGGGTTCAGGCTCATCTCGACGACCTCGGGCAGGTCCTCAGCCAGGCGGGCAACGCGCAAGAGCACAGAGGAAAGTGCCTCAAGGTCGACCGGGGCCGAACCTCGATAGCCGGTCAGGAGTGGTGACGACCGGAGCCCTCTCACGAGGTCACGGGCGTCCTCTGCGGTCATGGGCACAAGCGACCAAATGCGGTCTCCGAACAGCTCGGCCTCCTGGCCGCCCAGCCCGAACATCACGAGCGGCCCGAACGACGGGTCCTCCACGACACCGACGACGGTCTCGACACCGTCTGGAGCCATCGGCTGCACGATGAGCGGCACACCGGACCCGAACCTCGCCAACAAAGCCTCGGCGGCGGCGGCGACCTCGTCTCCCGAGGCCAAGTTCAGCCGGACGCCCCCGACGTCGCTCTTGTGCACGAACTGCGGCGCGTCGAGCTTCAGGGCAACCGGGTAGCCCAGCTTTGTCCCGGCCTGCACGGCCTCGGGCGCGCTCGACACCCGCAGGCACGGAAGGATCGGGATCCCGTAGGCTCGGAGCATGGTGAAAGCCGCGAGCGTGTCGAGCCAAACCGAGTTCGACGAAACCGCCACCGGCTCACACGCCGGCGCGGGCCCCGTGCCGGGCTCGGCCGACGGCGTCACGGTCAGGGCCTGCTCCGCGACGCGGCGCGCCAGGGCCGGATCCAGATCGTCGAAGCCGGGGACGGTCCCTTCCGGCCGAGCTACCCACTGGCCATAGTCTGCTACCCGCGCGACCGCCCGGGCCGCAGACTCGGGATACGCAAACCAAGGGACGGGGCGGGGGGCGGCCCGCAACTCGCGGAGCGTCCGCTCTGTCGCGATGAAGTTCGCCAGCACCGGCTTGTTGGTCCTGGCGGCGGCTTTGGACACCGCCTCGGCAATGTCATCCGCACCAACCAGCACGGGCGGCGTGAAGGTCACTATCACCACGTCTATCTCGTCGTCGGCGAGGACGATCTCGAGCACGCACCCGTACTCCTCGGCGGAGGCTGAGGCCGCCAGCTCGACAGGGTTCCCCACCCCAGCACCGCGAGAGACGACGCCGAGGAGCCGGCCTTGGGTCGCGGCTGCGAGCTCAGGAACCTCGAGGCCGTGACTCTCGCGACGCGTCCGCCGCGAGAACCCCGCAGCCTCCGGCATTGCTGACGATCCCCACTCGCCGGCCGGCGGGAAGCGGCTGGTTGGCCAAGACGTCGGCGACATCGAGGAGCTCCTCCAGCGTCTGGACCCGGATCACGCCGGCCTGGCGGAAGAGGGCGTCGGTGGCTTCGTCGGGAACCGCGCCTGCGCTCGGGGCATGAACGCCCCGCAGACCCGCGGGGGTACGAGCGCTCTTCACCGCGACGATGGGAGTCTTGTACGCGACCCGT
This sequence comes from uncultured Acidimicrobiaceae bacterium, assembly GCA_963836935.1. Classification (GTDB taxonomy): domain Bacteria; phylum Actinomycetota; class Acidimicrobiia; order Acidimicrobiales; family Bog-793; genus Fen-455. The sequence goes on along the minus strand of CAWILM010000002.1, from coordinate 5,663 downwards.
CTCGCGATGCGGCTGAACTTGCGGGGATTCCCGAACGATTCCAGGTAGAGCAGGATCACGTCCGTCTCCGGGTCTCCCTCCCAGAACCGCAACAGGTCGTTGCCGCTGACGTCGGCCTTGTTGCCGAGGGACGCGAAGCTGGAGATACCGAGCCCGCGGCCGGTGAGCTCGCCCAGGAGAGCGATCCCGAGGCCACCTGACTGGGCGGACAACGCGACCCGGCCCGGCGGCGGCGGCCGCTCGGCGAAAGTGGCATTCATCCGGACTTGCGGACCATTGTTGATAACGCCCATCGAGTCCGGGCCCACGAGCCTCATGCCGAAACTCCGAGCGAGCTCGACCAGTTCGCGATCGGCGCTCGTCCCGGGGGCCTCGCGGGCCTCTTCGCCGGCAGGGACGATGACCAGGCCGCAAACCCCCTTCAGACCGCATTCGCGAACAGTCTCGGCCAGCTGGTGCACCGGCACCGCGAGCAGTGCCAGATCGATGTCGCCCGGCAGATGGGACACACCGGGGTACGACCGGAGCCCGGCGACGGGGTAGGCACGCGGATTGACCGGGTAGACGGCGCCGGTGAACCCGCCGGCGAGGAGATTGGCAACGATGTCATGGCCCGTCGAACCCGGCTCGCGGCTCGCGCCGATGACGGCGATGGACCTCGGCCGAAGAATGTGCTCAATCGAGCGCACAGCTGCGGTCCATTCGCGTTCTTCGACCCGCTCTAGGTACTCCGGCTGGGCCGCGAGCTCCAGCGTCACCCTTACGACGCCGGCATCGAGAAGCGCGTGCTCGTCGAAGCCCGCCGAACGAAAGACCCCGAGCATCCGGTGGTTGTCTGGTAGGACGTCTGCCACAAACCGCCCGATCCCGCGCGCCACCGCGGCCGAGGCGAGATGCTCGAGCATCACCGTGCCGAGACCCCGACCCTGGTGGTCGTCCCGGACGACGAATGCGATCTCGGCCTCACCCACAAGCTGGGGGACGGGCCCGCCGGTCGTGCACGCGGCGGAGGCGGGGAGGGCGTGCTCGGCCTCGGCGGGGAGACGGTCATAGCGGGCCACCGCGACGAGCTCGCGGTCCACGAAGGCGACGAGCGCCAACCGGTCCTGATAGTCGACGGTTACGAGGTGCCTGATCTCCTCGTCGCTGATCTCCTTGCGCGGAGCCAAGAAACGGAAGTACACCGTTTCCCGAGAAAGCCTCGCCCCGAAGGAGCGCAGCAGCGGGCCGTCGACGGGCCGAACGGCGCGCAGCCGGGCCGAGCGGCCGTCCGACAGCAGCACGTCACACTCGAGCTCGCCCTGGATAGGTCCCCGCGGCGACCGGCCTGCCACCGGAGGCTCGTCCCTCCCGGTCCAGAGGCCATTTGTGCAGTCAGCGCCCCTTCCGAATCCGCTGAGCACCCACCGCCTGGATGCTCAGCCCGCGAGCGCCTGCACGCTGGCGATGGGAAGGGCGCCGGTCGGTGCGGTCAGGTGCAGGACCTCGCCCCAATCGCTGAAGCTCGCAGAGATCACGTGAGCGGCGCTCCCGCTCTCCTGCGTGGTTCCCTCGACCGATATCGGCAGCGCCGCTCCCGTCGTCCTCACGTACATCGTGAGTGCCAGGCTTGCGGTCTTCGTGTTCTCCGTTGCCTTGACTGCGACAGCCGGGTGTCCGAACTTGGTGGACGTCCTGCCCTTGGTGAGCGTGCCGGCCAGCTGGACGAGCTGACTGGCGGCGGACTTGACCGCCAAGGAACCGGCAAGACCGGCAAAGCTCGCGCTCGTGGAAGGGACCGAGATCCACTTCCCGGCAACTTCGCCCGCCACCTTCGTGCTCATTCCCGTCAGGCCTTCCAAGCCGGAGGCGTCGCCCTCGAAGTAGGCCGTGCCGCCCGCCAGCATGACGGTGACCTTTCCGACCTCCCTTCCCTGGTGGATCGTGATGTGCTGCTCCCCTGCGGCGGCGCCCACGTCGGCCACGACGCTCACCCCGCTGCTCCCCGAGGTCGCCGATTCCTCGAAATGAAACGAGCTTCTCCCGCTTGGTCGCGGTGACTGCAGCCGCGATAATCTGCGCACCCGACTTCATCCGGACGCCGTTGGAGGCGCCGGGCCCCCCTGCGGAGCTGCCGCAGCCGGCTGCGAACGCCATCGCCGCGGTCAATATGACGAGAAGGGGGCGCAGACGCATGGCTCGACGCTACCAGTGTGCGTCACAGCTACTAGTTGTGGTGCTGTGCCGGCTCGACCGATTCCCGGGGCACAGCTCGTCTCCGGGCTCGCTCAGCCCGCCTCGGCAATGCAGCGGTTCACACAGCTGCCGATCCCCTCGATCGCCGTGGTGAGCACCTGGCCCGGCCGGAGGAACACCTGCGGGTCGCGCCCGGCCCCGACCCCCCCAGGGGTCCCGGTTGAGATGAGGTCGCCCGGGCACAAGGTGGCGAACTGGCTGATGTAGCTCACGATCGCGGCTGGCCCGAACAAGAGGTCGGACGTGCGGCCCCGCTGCATCACGACACCATCGACCTCGCAGCGCACTTCGAGGTCGGCGGCATCGCCAATCTCATCGCCGGTGACGAGAACCGGACCGACCGGAGTCGAGGCGTCGAAGGCCTTGCCCTGCAAGAACTGCGTCGTCCTTCCTTGCCAGTCGCGCATGGAGATGTCGTTGACGACCGTGAAACCCGCGATCGCGTCCCGTGCCTCCTCGATCGTCGCGCGTCGGATCTGACGGCCGATCACCACGCCGAGCTCCACCTCCCAGTCGACGGCGTTGCTCACCGACGGCAGGACGAGGTCGTCGTGCGCCCCGATGAGACCGGAGGCGAACTTGGCGAACAGCGTCGGATAGCAGGGCAGAGCCCTTGACATCTCGAGGATGTGGGCCCGGTAGTTCAGCCCGACGCAGAAGATCTTCTCCGGATGCGGCACGAGCGGTGCGAACGAGGCTTGCGCGATGACCGTCTCCCCGGTCGTCTCGATACTCCTTATGGCATCCGGGCGCGAGCCCAGCTCTGTCGAGACGAGCAGGGAGCCGACGTCACTGGCCCGCAGCAGTACCAAGCGATCGCCCTCGAGCCGGGCGGCGCGGGTGCGGTCTGCGGTCCGGACGGTGGCGAGCCTCATGTCTCAGCTCCTTACGCGATCTACGGCGGCACGACCGTGAGCCTAAGGCAGCACCGGCACTGGCTCGCCGGGAGAGCACCCGCGGCGGGACCTTCGCGCCCGCCGGTGCTAGTCGCGGCACGCAGGTGCTCCACAACGAGCTGTGGCTCGGTCTTGGTGACGAACTCCTCCATCGCGACACCGCAACTCGGCGATAGCACCTCTCGGCCGACACGCACGTCTGCCCCCCAGACCACCCGCTCCCCGCCCGGGCCCTCGACGACAAGCTCGGTCCGGCCTTCCCCGCGTCGCGCGCCCCGCCTCGTCATGTCGAACAACGGCCACCCGAGCTCAGGAGAGAACGGCTCGCTCGAGCGCCTGTACCGCCGGCGAGGCCAGGCCCCCGCAGCCCCGGTAACGCGGCAGGAGATCTTCCATCGGCCCGCTTCTCCGCACGATCCTGGTAAGCGCCGCCTTGTCGCAGAACGCCCAGCAGGTGCCTTGCGGCAGGACCAGCGCCGTGGGCGCGAAACGATGCCCGCCCGTGTGGCTCGTCCTCCACACCCTCACGTCGTCCCCGAGCTGGAGGGGATCCACCAGCAGCTCCAGGGCGAGCGCGGTCCCGAGCGAGCCGCAGCATCGGTCGCGCCTGCCGTGAGTACAACAAGGACATCGGTGGTCCCAGCTGTACTCGGCGGCTCGTCCAGGACCGCCAGCGCCCCCGCGACGACTTCGCCACCTCCGACGACAAGCTCGGCCCGGGCGAAGCGTGCCCCTCCCTCCTCAGGCCAGCGGTAGGCGATCACATGGCTCGCCCCGCCCTCCTGAACAGGCACCAGTCCCTGCAGGCGCATCCCGGCACTGCGGGCATGTTCCACAACGGGTGCGAGTGCGGGATCGTCCCCCAGGTCACGCGGCCAGGGCAGTGGCCATTCGACGAGCAGGTAGCCCCGATAGCAGCCGGCCGTGCCGATCGGATCGAGACGCTGCTCCCGAGCCCAAACCGCGCAGAGCGGACCGGAGCCCGGGCCAGCCGCCGCGCTCTTGCCCGATGCCGCCGGTCATGGGCGGGACGCTACCCGCGGCTCGGACCGCGCTACGGCGCGCGACCAGCGACCGCGACCCACCGTCCGACCCTGCTCGACGTTGCCCTCAGCTGATGGGAGGATTCTTGGCCATGGCAGTCTTCCATCGCCGCCAGGTGCTGCAAGCCGCAGGGTTTGCCGGCCTCGCGGTGCTGCTCCCCCCCGAGCTGCTGGCCGCTTGCAGCACGGCGTCGTCTCCCACCGCCGACGGAGCCAAAGGCCAGTCGTTCCTCGTCCTGGACGCACACGAGGCCAGGGTCGTCGAGGAAGCAACGGGCCGGCTGATCCCCGGTCCGAACGACGAGCCGTCGGAGGCGGGGCACCCCGGAGCGCGCGAAGCCAACGTCACTCGGTACATCGACACCATGCTCGGCGTGCTCGGGCTCAGCCCAGCGAGGATCTTTGCCGGAGGACCGTTCAGCAACAGGTCAGGGTGGCCCGTCGACGACATGGCGAAGTTCCTGGGCCTCACCCCGGCGCAGGTGAGCGGATGGACGCTACGCCTGGCCGGCTTTCGCGCCCGCTACCGCGCGGGCATCAAGACGCTCGACAGGATGGCCGGCGGGGACTTCACCGCTGCCAGTCGCGAGAAGATGGACGAGATCCTCGCCCAAGACCCGGGCGGCTTCATGACGCTGTTGTTCACGCACGCGATCGAGGGCATGTACTCCGCCCCCAAATACGGCGGCAACGCGGGGCTCGTCGGCTGGCACGAAATCTCCTGGCCTGGCGACCGCCAACCTCGCGGCTACAGCGACGCTGCGGTGAGCCTTTCCGACGGGCCGGACGTCTACGTGCCCAAAGGCATCGGCGCGGCAGGCTGCTCCAGCTGCTGGGGACCTCGCCTTGACGGCTCGGCGCGCCCTCGTTGTCGGCAGTGGGCCCGGCGGGTCCGTCGCGGCGATGGTGCTTGCACGGGCCAGCTGGGACGTCACGATCTTCGAGAAGGGCGCCGAATTACTTCACGGACCTGAGCTCCGACCGCCCCGGCACCGTGTTCTCGAACGACGAGCTGAAGAGGAGCCGCGCCTTTTCCCAACCCGACCCGAGCGCCGAACCACGGGTGTTCCGCGTGTCGCCGCAGGCACAGCCGGTCACCGGGGCGGTCCAGTCCTTGCCCCAAACCGTCGGCGGCGGCACGGTTCACTGGGACGCGAAGACGCCGAGACTCTGGGACATCGACTTCAAGAAGCTCTCCCTGCTCGGTCCCGTCCCGGGAGCAGACATCGCCGACTGGCCTTTCGACTACGCCGAGATCTCCCCCTACTACGAACAGATCGAAGAGCTCATCGGGGTTGCGGGCGACGTCCATCTCTTCCCCAAAGAGCCGACGCTCGCCCACGCACCGCGCACCAGGCCGCTCCCGATGCCGGCGGGCCCGCCCGAGTACTCGTCCCTCCTTGTCTCCGAAGGCTGCAGCCGGGTCGGGCTGCATCCGTTCCTCGCCCCTATGGCGATCAACAGCCGTCCCTACCAGGGACGCCCGCGT
>CAWILM010000001.1:0-11790 GCA_963836935.1 uncultured Acidimicrobiaceae bacterium | reverse complement strand
AACCCACTTTCAGCTGAACAACGAGGCGTAACTTGTGGGTGGGCCCTCGAGGGTAAACCCGCACCGAAGAGCCGGGGTTGAGGGTGAGAACCGGCCACGCTGGCAGGTCTTTTGACCGCAGGTGTCGTTCCCTCCTTGGGACGCTCCCGAGGGCCCACTACTTCGTCAGCACCCAAGCCCCGTTGTAGTTGCGGGCGGCGGTGACGAACGCCGACCCTGCCGACTATGTGCCCCAGAACCAAGCTGGTTCTCGGCCGACGTGCGGCCGCGTTCTGTCACCCCGCCTGACCGGTTTTAGATGCACGCTTCCAGCGCTCCCGGCTGAACCGCCCAGGTTCCGAATCGGGCGCTGCATTGGCGGTAACAGGTGGGAGGACGCTCAGCTACCTGTGGCACCCCTAGGCACGAGCGCGGTGGCCGCACCGCCGCTCAGCGCTTAGCGACCAGGATCTTCAACCCTGGGACCGAAGTGAAGATGGATTTTCGCTACAAGAACAGCCCGCGTCGAGCAGTAAGCCGCGCAGCCACTAGCTACTGGCTGCCGCCACCCGACTCAGCCTTGGTCGACGTGCTTCGAACCCGAGCGTGCCTTGCTCGTTCTTCGCTTGCGTTCGATCGCCGCTCGTCGAGCGAGCACCTGCTGGGCATGCTTGTTGTGTGGCCCGTGCGCTTTCCCGCTTACCCCGCCGGACGCGGCGAAGTGCGTCGGCATGGTTCGCCTGCCTGCGGCCGTTGACATAGTAGCTACCTGCTTCCCTCCCGGCGTGGCCCGAGTCGTTGGATACTGCAGTATCTAACACCGGCGTGCCTACCGTTGAAAGTCGTCGTTCGATTGCCCGGCATTGTCGTCAGGCGCTGCCGTGCCGTCGGTTTCCCATTTCGTGGCACGCCGAACCGTTAGCTGCCTGTGCCGCGTCTGTCGGCCTGCGCCGGAACACCGTGGCCGTTCGTTTGTGTCGCCGACCAGGCGGCATAGGAGATTGTGAGTCCCGGCTGCACGGAGTCGTCGGGATGACTCTAACCTGATTGCAATCCTCGGAAAAGGAAGGCAGGTGACCATCGGGATGCTTGCCAATATCGTTGGTCCCGACGGATTGATCGTGATTGCAGTTGTCGTCGTCGTGCTCCTCTTTGGGGGGTCACAGCTTCCCAAGCTCGCTCGCGGGCTCGGCAGCGCGTCCCACGAGTTCAAGAAGGGCGTGAAGGAGGGCGATCCGGACAAGGGCGACTCGTCCACCTCCAAAGCCAAGGGTGACGACAAGGGGTCCGGCCCGATCCAATCAAACTGAGTACCGCACCAGCTGCCGATCCCAAGGTCGTCGTCCGCGCCGGTCGATGACGATGTGTTGGCATGATCTCGGGGATGGTCGCCATGTCTGTCGAGCAGTTCGAAGAGCTCGTGGCTAATGCTTCCGAGGGACGACTCCCGAGAGCCAGACGTCTTCTTCGAAGAGGAGCCGCAGCCCGCGAAGGACGTCCTGTCCCTTCTTTCGCATCGTCGAGATGTAGCTGCGGACGGTGCAGTAGTTGCGGCCACCCTCGAGACTGCGCCAGATTCTGGAGATCTTCTGCTGGAGCTTCACCATCAGTAACTGTTCAGGTCTCAGCTGCGATCGCCCCGCTCAGCACACTCGAAGCCCTGGGCCACCTGACGAGGAAGCCGGTGCCCAGCGCCGGAGACCTCGTGGCTCGCTACCTCCACCGTACGGTCCTTCGCTCCGTCGCTATCGCGGTATGGCTCTACGCCGGATGGCACCTCTTTTCCCATTGAGCGGCGGCGGCTGTTCTGAAACGGTGGTCGGTGTCCGCAGAGATTCTGAGGAAGGACATCACAGCACGCCATCTTTCGGGAAGGACCCGAGCTGATGAGACCGATGCCTTAAGTCTCGGGAAGCATGCGCCAGACGATCACAATGATCGGGGAGCGCCACGAGCGACAGGATAGAAACGGTATCCCCACGTTGCCCACCAGCACTCCCGCGGCACCGAGCACCCCGGCCAATGCCGCCCATGTCGAAACATGCGGCGTCCACTTCCCACGCCTGATGTCCGATGCGGACGCCTTCGAGCAGGCCGGCCGCCTCGACGATCTCGGAAAGCTTCACGCTCGCCAGCCGGGACAGCACATCACTGCGGAACCATTCCGGGTCGTGCACGGTCCCCGGGTTGGCCTGCTCCCATTCTGCGAGCGGATGCATCGTGAGGACGTGACCGGTCGGGGGTGCTGGGATCGGTCGCCGAGGGTGCGGCCTGTCAGGACGAGGTGGGATGACGAGGTTCGGTCCGGCGAAACGGTCGGAACGGGATCACGGCAGGCCTTGTGGGCCTGGGGCCATCGCCTCGTCGTAGGTCTTCTCGGCCGCGGACCCCGCCTCGTCGTAGGCCTTCTGGGCCGGGGCCATCGCCTCGTCGTAGGCCTTGGCGGCCCAGGCGATCGCCTCGTTGTAGGCCTTGCTGGCCGGGGCCACCGCCGCGTCGTAGGCCTTGCGGGCCGGGGCCATCGCCTCGTCGTAGATCTTTTTGGCCGGGGTCACCGCCTCGTCGTAGGCCTTCTCGGCCGGGGCCAGTACCTCGTCGTAGGCCTTCTCGGCCGGGGCCCTCGCCTCGTCGTAGGCCTTCTCGGCCAGGTCCAGCGCCTCGTCGTAGGCCTTTTTGGCCGGACCCAGCACCTCGTCGTAGGCCTTCTGGGCCTGGTCCACCGTCTTGTGGTAGGCAGTCCTGGCCTCAGTGGGCTGGTCGGTGCTCATCTTCTCTTCACCTTCACGTAGGCCTTATCCGCCGTCTTGACCAGGGGGGTGCCGACCGGGGCCATCGCCTCGGCAAGGCGCCGGTGAGGGCTCGTAGGAACGACGACAAGCCTTGGGACTCAGCCATATGGGCGACCTCTCTGTCATCGAGCGTACCCTGCCGGCTGCGTCGCTCCGACCAACTCCGCGAAGCACGCCACGCCACTACGTGCGGCGTGAAGTTCCCCGCTCGGACCTGGCTTGCGCTGGACTTCGAGAGCCCGGTCGCCTCGACGACGGCAGCAGAAATGCCGGTTCGTGGGGAGGGAGCAGTCACCGACCCTAGTCCCCGGCTGTGGAGTAGTACGCCTCAGTTTCATCTTCGAGCGATCGGACGTCCGTGAGACCGGCAGCCTTGAGGAGCTGCCCTCGCTTTCAGTGCGAGCCGCTCAGCGGGAGTGAGACCGAACGCGTCCTCCACTGCAGCGTCGAACCACTGGATCGCGGCGTCCCCCGCGGCTGCGGAGGGCAAGCGCCTAAGGCGCTTGCTCCTCGCTGGCGGCCTGCGCTCGCACTGCATCTCTGGCCCGAGCTTCGCACTCAGGGCACTGGGGCAGCACAGTCTCCCAGTCTCGAACGGGGCGTCTCGTTCCATTCTTGACAGTCGGGCCCTCACAAACGGGAACAGGGCTCGGCACGTCGTCACGAACGATCTCGGCGAGGTGCCAGGAGCCCGGAGCTACCTGTCCGCGCTGAGAGCGTGACCCTGGAGCGCATTGGACCCCAACAAGGTCATGTGAGCGACCATGGCGTACTCGGGCATTTCGCTGCCTCCTGGTTGCCTCGAGGCTATGCCGTGACACGAACGTGACACGACGACACTTAGAAACCGTGCGAAACGTCGCTAAACGACGAGAGGTGAAACAAGCAGACCGCAGATCGGGGCATTTGCGCAGGTCGGCCAATTGAGCACGACAGAACCCTGCCTACAAGCCGTCTCGCCACCGCCACCCATCGTGAGCGGGGGTTTGTTATCGGGGAGGACCGGGTGTCCGCGAAATGTCCACGGAAATGGCCCGGTCCGAACATCCGAGCACCTCATCGATCGCCCGCCGGGTCCTGTCCTCGCTGTCGGGCCAGCGGTGGCCGTAGGTGTCGAGCGTCTCGGCCGCCGGCCAAGCTGACAGGTGCTCCGCGAGCGCCGAGGTTACGAAGTCGGGCAACGGGATGGTGCGGACGCTCGCGGTCGTCTTTGGCGGCGCAAGGCACGGCGCCCGGCCGGGCATCGTGACGAGCTGGTAACCGACGGCCAGGAAGCGGCGCAGGAAGTCGATCTCGCCCAGCGTCACGCCGACCGCTTCGCCCTGGCGGAGGCCGGCGTCGGCGCCCAGCACGGCGAGCGCGCGATACCGACCGGGCATCGCATCAATGAGGGCGAGTAACTCTCACGTCTCGAGCGACTCGACCTGGTGCCTCTCACGCCGAGGGAGCTTGACGCCTTCGCAGGGATTCCGGGCGATGAAGCGGTCGCGGACCGCGGCTCGGAAGGTCGTCAACAGGTGGCTGAACGCAGTCTCGACGGTCGCCGGAGCGAGCTCGTCGCTGCGACCTCACAGCCATGCTTGGACCTCGCTTGACCTGCTTCCGGAGAGCGGCCTGGAGCCGAAGGCCGGCAGGATATGCGGCGAAGGTGCGAGTCGACCAGTGCAGCCGTGGTGGCGCGGTGGACCTGGAGCAGCCTGCCATGCCAGGGCGAACTCGCCGAAGGTCAGGCGGCTGGCAATCGGATCGATCCAGTCGCCATGGCGCATTGCCGAGTTCTGCTCGCTCACCCATCCTTCGGCCTCGGCATTGAGGCGAAACGTCCGCGTCCGTTCTCGCCCGTCCGGACCTCGGTAAGTGCCCTGCCAGCCAGATCCCCGCCTCTTCACGGTGGCCATCAGCGAGACTCTTGTCCTTCCTGTGGCTCAGGAGTTCCCGTAGCAGCCCCCGCGTGACGTGGCCTCGGATCGCTTGGAACGCTCAGTTTGAGCGCTTGTCCCCCCGTAGGACAACTCAGCCTCGTCCCCGGCGGGCCCCTCGCACCGCCACGTTGCCGACCTAGTCGCCTTGCTCGGCGCTGCAATACGGGGCGAGCTCACCCTGCCTGACCCTCCCCTCGGGAGGCGGAGCCCGTCGACAGGCTCGGGGCCAGCTTGGACGGGTCGGGCGATGAGACGGCCGTAGCCGACCCGATTCCAGTCACGTCGACGCGCCGCGGCAGCACCGCGCTCGGACGTCGGGGACAACGCGGTAATCTTGTCTTGGTAGTTCTCCTTGGGAGAGTCGCTTCGCTTGGGCAGGACGGTCGTTCAAGACCACCGGTTATCGCCCCGTGCAGGTTCGACGCCTCGACCGAGCAACATCGAGGAGTTCCGTGCGCGTCCCAAGTCCACCGACCCTGCCGTTTGGCGGAGGGCGCTTTCGCACCCCGTCTTTCGGGATACTCAGCACTTACCCCCCGACCGCATGCGGGTTGGCGACGTTCAGCAGGCTTCTTGCTGACGGCCTGATCGCGAACGGCGCCGAAGTGAGCATCGTGCGGGTGGCAGACGGATCGCGCGCTTCCAGCAAGCGGGTCATCGGAGAGCTAGTGAATGGCTCCCCCCGGTCAGTGGCAGCGAGCTCGGAACTGCTCAACCGGTGTGACGTGGCGATCGTGCAGCATGAGTACGGCCTCTATGGTGGAGCCGACGGCGACGAGGTGCTTGACGTTCTCGCCGGCCTACAGATTCCGTCCATCGTGATCGCCCACACGATTCTCAGTGACCCCACTCCGCACCAGCGGTCCACTCTGGTAGCGGTCGCTGCGATGGCGAACCACGTGGTCGTTATGTCGGACGCAGCTCGCGCGGCTATGCAGCCGGTTCGACGTCGACCCGGCGATCGTCACGACCATCCCGCACGGGGCGGCGATCCCGACGGGCCGCGCCCCGCACGAACCCGGGGTTCGGCCGACGATCCTGACCTGCGGCCTGATCGGACCGGGCAAAGGCATCGAGCGGGTGATCGACGCGATGCCGTCGTTGCAACGCCTTCCGGCGCGACCTCGCTACCTCGTTGCGGGCCAGACCCATCCGAAGGTGCTCGCCGCCAACGGCGAGGCCTACCGTCACGCCCTTATCGAAAAGGCGTCGCGCAACGGGGTTGGAGGGTCGGTCTTCTTCGACGCCGCCTACCGGGATGTGGCGTCCCTCACGGCACTGATCCAGTCGTGCGCTGTGGTCGTGCTGCCCTACGACTCCACGGACCAGGTGACCTCCGGCGTGCTCGTCGAGGCCATCGCGGCAGGAAGGCCCGTGGTTGCCACGGCCTTTCCCCACGCCATCGAGTTGTTGGCGAGCGGGGCGGGCACCATCGTCGACCGTGACGACCCGGCAGCTCTGGTGTCGGCCCTGCGCCGGGTGCTCGTCGAACCGGGACTCGCTGACCGCATGGCCACCGAAGCGTCACGACTGGCGCCGAGCATGGGTTGGTCGGTGGTCGCGGGAGCGTACGTGGACCTGGCGAATCGCCTTCTTAGCGAAAACCTGGCATTGGTGTGACCGGCACGGTGGAGCCCAAGTTCGACCATCTCTTCCGAATGACGGACGATCGGGGCACATTTGAGCACGCCAGATACGGCGAGCCCAGGCGAGGGCACGGCTACTGCACCGACGACATGGCCCGGGTCCTCGTCGTCACCACACGAGAACCCCTCGCCGCGCCGGCGCTACGCGACCTCGCCAGGACCAGCCTTCGGTTCCTTATCGCCGCGCAGGACCTCGACGGCGGTTACCGGAACCGGTTGAGCCGACGGGGTCGCTGGGAGGAGCGCCCGGCGTTGGAGGACTGCTGGGGCAGGAGCATCTGGGGCCTCGGCACCGCGGCGTCGCACAGCGACGACGGTTGGCTATGCGAAATCGCTACCGCGGAGTTCGAGCGCGCGGTACTGCAGCGTTCGCCCTACCCGTGTGCGATGGCGTTCGCCGCCCTGGGAGCAGCCGAGTTGCTCGCTGTGAGGCCGCACCATCTTGGGGCACACGCACTGCTGAGCGATGCTGCGGACGCTATGGCGCCGCCCTGCGCAAATGCCGCCTGGCCATGGCCGGAGGCTCGACTCCGCTACGCCAACGCCGTCCTGCCGGAGGCGATGATCGCCGCTGGCGCGGTACTGGACCGACCGATGCTGCTGCAACACGGCCTTGATCTCCTGGCGTGGCTACTTGACCACGAAACGGTGGACTGTCATCTGTCCGTCACGCCCGTGGGCGGCGCTGGACCCGGCGACATCCGGCCCGCGTTCGACCAGCAGCCCATTGAGGTGGCCGCGCTCGCCGACGCCTGCGCCCGCGCGGCGACCGTCGATGGCGACCGGCGTTGGGTCGACGGTCTTGGCGCCGCAGAGGTCTGGTTCCTCGGAGACAACGACGGACGCCACGTCATGTGGGACCCGGACACGGGCGGCGGCTTCGACGGCCTCACACCTAACGGGCCCAACCTCAACCAGGGCACCGAGTCGACGCTGGCCCTGCTTTCGACGCTGCAACATGCGCGTCGGCTCGTGATGGCGCCGCGGTGAGCCCGGTGGTGACGGACAACGTCCGGCGCAGCCCCAAGCGCCTCGTCGCTGACCCGTCCCGGGTCGTCACGATGCTGTTCGTGCCGGGGCGAGCGGGATCCGACCGACAGGAGCCTCGCACCTCAGCTGTGGTGGCTCGCATCCTGGCGCTGGACGACGACGAGGTGGAGCGGTCCTTAGATGACGTCGCCGCCCGGTTCGAACACCGTCACCGCGACCTCATCGACACGTTCCGGCGGCACGCCGACGAGCTCACTGAACGCCTCGATCCTCGGTGCGAGTCTCCGAGACGCGTCGGCTGCTGCTCGGCGCCACGTTCACCAACGAGTACGCAATCGAAGGCGCGGCGCTCTGCAACCCCAGCATGGTGCCCCATCCCGACCAGACCGGCGTACCAGCGGGCAGCTTGCGCTTCGTGATGAGCCTCCGGGCGATCGGGGAGGGACATCGGTCGTCCATCGAGTTCCGGACAGGAATCGTCGACGGCCGCGGCAGAGTCAACATCGATGTCGCACCACCGTTCGCGACGAGAGGAGTGATTGAAGCTGTCCCGATCGACGCCGCAGTCTTCCGGAGCGAGCTTCGTCGACTCCGCAGCGATAGCGAGAGCGCCGACTACGTGCTCGATGCGCTCGGCGCGCAATTCACCGCGGCTGAGCTGGAGGAGGGTCTGGGCCGACTTCAGGGCAAGTTGGCGACCCACAGACAGGACGGGTCGATCATCTCGCTCATGCGCAGGATCGCCGAGCGGACCTACGACATTCGCTTCCCAGAGGGCACGTCGCTGGCCGAGCGAGTCCTCCTGCCGGCCATGGCTGTCGAACGTAACGGCATGGAAGACGCCCGCTTCGTGCGGTTGGAGGACCAGGACCGGACTGTTTCCTACTTCGCCACTTACACGGCCTATGACGGCGTCGACATCGCTCAGCAGCTTCTGGAGACGACGGACTTCCGCGCCTTCACCTCCTCGCCCATCGTCGGCCTCGCGGACGACAAGGGTCTCGCTTTGTTCCCTCGCCGGATCGGCGGCCGCTTCGCAGCCCTATCCAGGTCCGACAGCGAGACGAACACGGTCGTCTTTTCTGAGAACCTGCGTCGGTGGGAAGACGCGCTTGCGTGCCAGGTGCCCACCCGGACCTGGGAGGTGCTCCAGCTCGGCAACTGCGGCTCGCCGATCGAGACTGAGGCTGGCTGGCTTGTGCTCACCCACGGCGTCGGCCCGATGCGCACCTACAAGATCGGCGCCATACTTCTCGACCTCGAAGACCCGACCCGGATCGTCGGCCAGCTCCGCGAGCCACTGCTCAGCCCGGCGCCCGACGAGCAGGACGGCTATGTGCCGAACGTCGTCTACTCCTGCGGCTCCCTCGTGCACGCCGGCACCCTGGTCATCCCCTACGGCATCGGCGACTCCGCCATCGGCGTGGCCACGCTGTCGTTGCCCGTGCTGCTTGATGCTCTCGCCGCCGGCTAAAAACCTTCGCCGAATACTCTGCAACCCCGTCCCAAGATTCGCCGAGCAGGACCGGGCCGGCTCCCAAAGATCCTCAGTCGCCCGGACCGCACCCACCCGCGGCACGACCAACATCGAGAGATCACGTTCTTCGCCAAACCCTTCGGACATAGATCGGACCGTATCCAGCTCAGAAGAAGCCAGCCGCGATGCCGGGGCTTGCTGAGCGCTTAGTTCAGTCAACAGGAATAGGTTGGTGCGGCATCTTGCTTCTCCGAGTGAACATCGAGCAGCGTGGCGTCGAAGTCGATCGTGATGTCGCCCGGCGGCGCTGCGGCCCAGACGATCTCTCGTGTCTTTGCCACGGCCTTTCTGATCGCGCGTAGCTCGGGAGCGGTCGTGGCCTTCACCGCCCTCCAGGCGGTCGTCACCGACGCGACCTCTCCGAACAGCTCGGGTTGCTTTCTCAGGGCGTCGATGCCGCAGAGGCAGTCGGCTCCATCGGCAATGGCGACTACGAGATGGGTGAGGACCACGCCCGGATCGTGGGTGCCACGAGATGCCGGAGCCAGCCATCGCCTCCGACAACACGTGCGTCAGCCCAGTGCGATCGGCGAACTCGCACAGCAACGCGGTGCCCGCGTGCGAGACGAGATTGCGGCGTCGGCGGTTACCTCGGCGCGACGAACCGAGCGGCTACGATGCACCTTCAAGGAGGCCTCCTCCTGGGTTGTATGACTGTCTTCGAACACAGCCATTCTCCCAGCTGAGGAGGCCTTTTACGCGGATACTGGCAGCCTCATGCTGCTATCGCGCAATTAATCGAGGCTAAGGACAGCTCTTTTAGGAAAACATGAACGATAAAACGCGGACATGTTTAGTATGACCCGAAACAGGCGACCTCTAGTACGACTCGGAGCAGGTCGCCTCATGTGTGCTTCAAAACTGGTCGGGTCATCTGTAGCTCAACGGGGCATGGGATCGCGCTCCATGACCCGATGAATAGGAGCCAGTTGGCGCGACCTATGTATGCTCAGCAAGCTGAGCCACCCTATGAGTGCTCAGCCGACGCGTCGCAGATTGTGACTCTCCATGTGTGAATCACCGGAGGACAATCCTCTCCTTCAGCGTATGGAAGTCGTCGGAGTCGTGTTTGCAACTCTTCACCGTCGGCTACACAACGGACACACGAAGGGCGGCAGGTTGGAATCAGGCAACGCACCGAAGATGCTCGCACGGAAGAGCCGGGTTCGGGAGAGTAAGGTAACGCGTCGCATCATTCCTTGAGCGGTAGGCCTCGCATGCTTCTTGTCCAGGTCCTCACCTTTTCCAGCATCCACACTGTGGCGCCCCTCACGGTCGCACTTCTGGCTGCAGCAAAGAAGTCCAGCAGCTCTTTCACGTTGATCTTCATCGTTCTGTTGTTCGTGGTCGGCTACATGTTCCTGATCCGGCCTCAGCGCCAGCGCCGACAGCGCCAGCTGCAGGTCAGCAAACAGATCGATGTCGGGGACAAAGTGCTGCTCTCCTCGGGCATCATCGGCCGGGTCGATGGGTTCGTGGGCGATCACGCGAGGATCGAGGTCGCTCCCGGGGTGATCATCGAGGTCGTGCGCGGGTCGGTATCCCGGCGCGTGGACGAGGCAGTCGATGGCGGTCACGATCCCGGTCATGGCCAAGGCTCGGATCGGCCACTTCGTTGAGGTACAGGTGCTTAAGGCCCTCGGCGTCGACTACATCGACGAGAGTGAGGTGATCACGCCGGCCGATGAGGAGCATCACATCGACAAGTGGGCCTTCCAGGTGCCCTCCGTCTGCGGTGCGACGAACCTCGGCAAGGCCCTCCGGCGGATAAGCGAGGGTGCCGCGATGATCCGTTCCAAGGGAGAGGCCAGCACGGACAACGTCGTCGAATTCAGTAACCGTCACCCATGACGGGGTGAAGGGTGCAAGCGCGCGATTCGGCCGCTGACCAGCACTGCCGTGCATCTGCCACGATCATCAAAATGGGTTGTCCGATCACCTTCCTGTTCGTTCGTAAGCTGCTCAATCTGTTTCGACTCGGACCGAGCCAGGACGAGAAGACGTCGAGATCGCGGTACTCCGCCATCAGCTCGGCGTCCTTCGTCGCCAAGTGGCGCGTCCTCGGTACTCCCCCACCGATCGCGCTGTGCTCGCGACGCTCGCGCGGCTGCTGGCCCGTGAGGCCTGGACGGCCTTTTTCGTGACGCCGGCGACGCTCATGGGCTGGCACCGTGAGCTTGTCGCTCGGCACTGGACCTATCCTCGACATGGCGACGTTTCTCACAACGCGCTTGAAGCTGACGTCGTCGCTCTAATACTTCGCCTCGCCAGGGATAATCCCCGGTGGGGCTACCTGCGCATCGTCGGCGAGTGCGCAAAGCTCGGTGTCACCCTCTCGGCGACGAGCGTGTGCAATCTCTGGCGGCGTCACCGTCTCGGGCCGGCACCGCGACGATCAGGACCATCGTGGGCCGAGTTCCTCCGCGCTCAGGCTGCCGGCAGTCTCGCGTGTGACTTCTTCTCCGTCGACACCATCACGCTTCGTCGGCTCTGCGCGTTGTTCTTCATTGACCTCGAACGTCGCAAGGTCTTTTTGGCCGGTGTCAGCACCCATCCCGTCGGGAGCTGGGTCACCCAACAGGCGCGCAACCTAGCAACGACGCTCGAAGATGCAGGTCGGGTCGTCAAGTTCCTCGTCCGCGACCGCGATACGAAGTTCGTCGGGCCTTTCGATGAGGTGATGACATCGATCGGGGCCCGAGTCATCATGACGCCGGTCCGCGCGCCTCGAGCCAAGGGTTTGGCTTCACACTGCACCTCCTGGGGTTGGTTGGGTTGTTTCTCTCTCGGAGAGTCGTCGGCCACGATATGGAACGAGCCGCGGATCGCCAGGGGTGGGCGGCTCGAAGAGATGCTCGTTCTTGTCGTTGGCCTTGTGCCCGCTAAGGAAACCGGCACGATGCCAGGCCTTGATGGTGTGCGACTGC